>JBFWMM010000016.1:13513-51771 GCA_050251615.1 Phycisphaerae bacterium | reverse complement strand
GAGATAACGCCTCTCGAAGGACTCAAAGAAGCCTGCGGCGATGACATCGGCATCGTTTACAGGCCCACCGCCATGTCTGAATCGCTTGAGCCAATCCCCGCGGCAAACCTCTGGACAGATGAAAGCAAAACTGCTCGCGGCCTCAAAGCCTCTATCTATACAAACAGAGAATTCACAGGCTCCCCTGCTATCACAAGGATTGATAAGCAAGTCAACTTCTCCTGGCAAGGCGGAGCGCCCGAGGAAGGCTTCAACACTGACAATTTCGCCATCAGATGGGAGGGCTGCCTGGTCGTTGAAGAAACGGGGCAGTACGTTCTCGCGGTTTCCAGCGATGACGGCTCAAGGCTCTACCTCAACGACAGGCTGCTCACGGAAAGCTGGCGCGACCATAGCGAACAAGTATTCAGAGCGACCGTTCAACTGGACAAAGGCAAGGCAAACAAAATCAAAGTAGAGTTCTTCGAGAACTCAGGTGATGCGGCATGCAAACTACTCTGGTCTCCTATGCTCGACAGAAACAGAATGATCCAGGAAAACGTTGAACTTGCTTCGAGCTGCGATGCCGTGATAATTTTTGCCGGAATTAACCACAGCTATGAATCAGAGGGCGACGACAAGCCGGATATGCTGCTTCCACACAACCAGCAAATGGAAATCAATGCCATTGCAGAAAAGAATCCCAATGTTATCGTAGCACTTATAAACGGTTCACCTGTCGAGATAGGAGAATTCGTGGATAATGTGCCTGCGCTTATCGAAGCATGGTATCCTGGCCAGCTTGGAGGCCGCGCACTTGCCGAGATTATTTTCGGGGACGTAAATCCTTCCGGCAAACTACCTGTTACGCTCCCCAAACGCCTCGCGGACACCCCTGCCATTAAGCTTGGTGAATATCCGGGCAAAGACGGTGCGGTAAAGCATACCGAAGAGATCTACATCGGATATCGCTACTACGACACAATGGACGTAGAGCCGGAATTCCCCTTCGGCCATGGCCTCAGCTACACAGCATTCACATACGAGGGAATCAACGTAACAACGACATCCCCCTTTACCGCTACTGTAAAAGTAACAGTTCGCAACACAGGCAATGTTGCAGGCAAGGAGGTTGTGCAACTGTATGTTACCGACGAGAAATGCTCTCTGGACAGGCCTGAAAAGGAGCTGAAAGGCTTTGAGAAAATCAGCCTGAAACCAAAGCAGGCGAAGACGGTTACATTCACTCTGGATAAATCAGCTTTCAGCTTCTACAACCCCGAATCGCACAGCTGGGAAGTTGAAAACGGAAGCTACAAGATTCTTGTCGGCAGCTCTTCAAGAGACATCAGACGAGAGGCAACGCTGAGCTTTTCAATCAATTGATACATATTCTGTTAGAGGCTCGGGCTTAAACCCCCGAGCCTTTTTTGATTAACCATAGAACGCCGGCGCGATTCAAGTTCAGTATTCAAACGATCTCGCGGCGACGGTGAAGTCGCGGTGGCGGCCGATATTATTGAGCAGGCCGAGCGCTATGCAGTTCACAAGCAGGCTTGAGCCGCCGTAGCTCACGAAGGGAAGCGTCAGACCGGTTATGGGCATCAACCCGACGGTCATAGAAATGTTCACAATCACCTGCATCATAAACATCACCACAATCCCCACGACAACGAGCTTACCGAACGGGTCGGGGTTGAAGCGAGCTATCTCCATTCCGCACATGGCAATTGTGCAGTAAAGGCCGACAAGCACAATCCCTCCGAACAGCCCCCATTGATGGGCGATAAGCGAAAAGATAAAGTCGTTATGGGCTTCGGGCAGTTTGATTGTGCCATCTACGTACGGGCCCTTGCCGAAGCCGTAGCCGAAGACTCCCCCGCTTGCTATAGCATACTTCGAGTGCATGAGGTGATAGCCCTTATCCTTCTTCCACTGGGCGAGTTGCGCGGGGCCTCCGGCAAGCTTATCGGCGAATTTCGGGTGGCTCTCGGCGTAATTGTAGATAGCGTCATTCTGCAGGAGAACACTGGCAATCCTCATTCGCTGATATGTGTGCATATTCATCCAGAGCAACGGGCTCATCACAACCCCAAGCCCTATGATTGCGAAAAGATGGCGTTTTTTTGCTCCCGCTGCAAAAAGTGTAGCAAAGAGAATGGGCATCATCAGGATCACCGTCCCGAGGTCTGGCTCAAGTAGAATAAGGACTATAGCGAGGAATGTTATCGCAAATGGCGGCAGAAGCCCTGCCAGAGAGCGGTAGTTGCTACGGAACCTCAAGTACCAGGAAAGCGAGAGTATATACGCCACCTTACAGAATTCAGACGGTTGGACTTGAACGGGCCCCATACGCACCCAGCGCCTCGCCCCCTTAACCACCGGCACTATCGAACGCCAGAACGCAGGCATCGGAATAAATTTCTCCAGCAGTAAGACAAACAACAACAGAAGCACAACGCCGTAAAGCCAGTAGCTCAGATCCCCGATCTTTTTATAATGGGGCAGATTGATTCCATAGAATGCCGCAAAGCCGAGAGCGAGGTAAATCAGTTGCTTAATCCATTCCGAACCGCCAGGGTCGGACACGTATATAGTGGCAATGCCGGTAAGAAGCAGCAAAGCCGTTGCACTCAGCATTATCAGCCGAACACTCAGCAATCTACCGCTGAAGACGTTTGCGAGCAAGCTTCAGTTTCTCCCGCTCTCATCTGAGCTATAGTTATTTCCGAGATGGCTGTTTTGTACGATTTTGCAGCTTCCGCGTATTTCGGAGAAGCATATCTTGCGCTCATTTCCGACACTACGGAAGCAACTTCATCAAGGCTTATCTTATCCGTTGAGCGAGCCGGAACATACCCCGCGCACCCCTCCTCAACCCGATAAATGAGCCCCGCGCCTTCAAGGGCAGGTAGTAACTTTGCGATAAATTCGAAAGGCGCATCAAATTGCCTGTATATCTCATCACCTGAAACAGGCCCGCGGCCTGAATCGAAGCTCTCGCCGATAAACGACATCACCTGAAAAGCACAGTCTATCGGCGGATAATAAAATTTATCTTCCTCTTCAGCCGCCCTTTCAGCAACATCAAGCTGTTTGAAGTTCTGGACTACGAAAGAAAGATATACGCCAAAAAGAATTACCCTCCAAAGTATGTTTATCCAGAGAATCGTTATCGGTATCAAAGCGAGAACGCCGTAGAGCTGCTTGAACGGCTCAAACTCAAATACATAGTAACTGTAAATATTCTTTACTATAGTCCAGATGAGCGTGGTAACAAGCGCTCCCCAGAAAGCGGCGTACACCTTTACTTTTGTGTTCGGCATTGACCAAAAAAGCAGATAGAACGAGACGAGTGTAAAGAGCCAGCCCCAGCTGCCGAAATGACCAAATACAGAAACCACGCCGTAGAGGTGTTCGGCAAGCACACCGGCAGTTTTTAGATACAACCCCGCTCCCACAATTAGCGGTCCGAGAGTGAGAATTGTCCAATAGTAGAAAATGCGCTGCACAAGAGGGCGCATACGCGTTACATCCCAGATGTTGTTGAATGCTTTTTCTACGGTGGTAAGCAGTTTGACAGCGGCCCAGAAAACGAACAGCAAGCTTACGATTGTCATAGCGCCGGCATGTGTTTTCTCAAAGAATTCGCTCACCATACTGCCGACATAATCGCTCAGCATTACTATTTCGCCGGGCTTGTCAGGGTCCGCATATTGAAACTGGTCGAGCTGAACGGCACTGAAGATATTCGACTGGATTGTCTCTCCGATACCCTCGTACGCCGGCACGCTCTGAAACACAATCAGCATCACTATAAGAAGCGGAATGAATCCGAATATCGTGTTGTATGCGAGTGCGGCGGCCTGCTGGTCGGCTCGGCTCGTTTTAATCTGCCTCCAGCAGATTGGCCAGAACCTGAACTGGTACATCAAAAAATTGCCAAGCCCGCCAATGCGTCCAATCTGCTTCTTGATAAAATCCGAGTTGAATAATGCTTTCATTGCCTACTCCAATAGCTTTCGAAGACCTTCCTGCAAGCTGTTTCGGATAACAGACTCCGCGTTTTTACGCATTATGCTCTTCATATCAATCTCCGGACTTGAAACCGTTCCGATAAGTGGCAAGGTAAGCCCTTTGCTGCCATCGGTTACGGGAGTCAATCTGAAGTCTGTGAAGCTGTACGGTATGCTGACATCCATCGACAGAGCGCCGTTAAGTTGCACAGTGCCGGAGAAAACAAAACGGCGCCCATCTACTATGACAGGCATGTTGTCGTAAGAAATTCTGCCATTCTCCATTACGATGGCTGATGGCTCTATTGTGCAGTTTACCGTTGTGGAGTCAGTTTCGCCCATTATCTGAAGCAGCTGCCTAATTACACCAGAGGGAGCGGTCTGCATATTTTCGAGAGAAAATGTGGCACGGCACACTGCGGAGGAGAGGTCTGCGCCGAGCGGTATCTTGATTTCATCACAGCTTACGCTGAGCTTGCCGTTGCAATCAACAGCACCGGCAAACAGCGGGTTTACATAACTCAAAAGAGATGTTGAAAGCTCACTGTTGATAACAAAGCCATCAATGAGTTTTCCGGGGGCGAAATTCACGATTACAGGCGACCCGGTGAGATCTGCGGTAATACCGAGATTCAGGGCTCCCTCATTTACCGCTACCTGCATGGGGACAAGCTCAAGCAAGCCGTTTTCCAAACGGGTTTCAAGTTTGACGGAACCGGCTTCAAGCCCTTTGTAGCTGATGCCATCAGCTGAAAGCGCAGCACTTGCCTTAACGCTTTGAATCAACGCATCCGTGTTTGATGGCGAATAACGCATATCAAACTTAACTGGATGACTGCAATTACCCGTTACAACAAGCCCCTCAGGAAACCGCTCTGCCATAACGTTCCGCATAATATCCCAGTTACAGAACAAATTGCCGGAGGAAGACAGGCTTACATCATCAGGGTTGGCGTAATTAACGGCAAAGTTGTTATAATCGAGCGTGAACCAGTCCTGACTGAACTTCAGGCTTTCGGCGTCGATAAGTTTTTCAGGGAACCGCCAATGCATTGTCGTGCCCATATCCAGATTCAGCGGCTGGAGAGTCGTATCCGAGCTCGAATACACTACATTATCGAGCGATGTGCTGTCGGTCGCGATAATCAACTCGTCATCTCTGAAGGTCAGTTTTGTTGTTGTGGCGAATTTGCCGGTAAGGTCTATGTCGTCTTCGAGCAAGTTGAAAAAGCGCATTAAATAGGCGGCATTGCCGAGCTCGACGCTGTAATTGAACAGAATCACAGCATCATCTTCGGCGAGGGGCCCGTAGTCGTAATAGCCCTGAAGCAGCTCAAATTCGCCAATATACTCACTCTTGGCAAAACAGCTTGTCATCCAGAGCTTTTTATCCACGACATCATTCTGGAAGCCGAATGTCCAGTCGATACATGGGTCTATCCAGCTCTGATTTTCGGCATTATTTATGACTACGTCACGCAACTGCACCGCTCCGTTGAATATCCTCAGCGGCGGGAGAATCTCACCGTTTAATCTCGCCTCGCCGGCAATCTTGTAGCCCTTGAAGTCAACAAGCTCTCCAAACTCTTTCTGAAAATCTTCAAGCTTGATAGAGCCGTTAAGAGAAAGCTCCTTAACCGGGCCCGAGCAGTGCAAAGTTCCGAAAGATGTTACAAGCTCGGCTGGGTCTATCCAGACTTCATCCCCGTTGCTGATGATTTCGCAGTTGAGCTTGATCGGACTGAGGCCTATTGACGCATCTCCCGCTGAACCCTCAAAATCTGTGAGATTCATCGTTGCAAAAATTGCCTTGTTCAGACCGATGCTGTCTGTTGAAATACTGCCGGCAATAATCCCCTGATTGACTGTATATCCGCTCGGCCCTATTACTCCGGGAAGCTGTGCGAATATCTTCGGCAAATCAATGTTGAAGAAGCCGCTTATGTTTGCGCGGGTACCGGAATCCATAAGTTGCGCAAAGCTCTTGGCGGTACGGGGGATCTGTCCTTTGAAATTCATGCTGAAACAGTCTGCGCTGCACTCAAGTTTCTCGATATTGAAAAAATCTTCCGTTGTGTTGAGGTTCACCTGCGAGATAACATCATAGAAGTTCAGACGCTTTGAATTTTCGCTGGTTCCGCCGAATGAGATATAATCTGTGCTTAATTCAAGCTGCGAGGTCTGAATAAGTCCCCCTTCGGAGCTTAAAGAAAAACCGGCATTAAGCAAACCTTCAAATGTTTGATTCACTCCGAACAGGTTCAGCAGAGGCGTAATTCCTGCCATATCAAGCCTCTTCACAGAAGCCTGAATCTTGGCCGAAAGCTCCTTGACAGACCACAATATAGGCTTTCTTTCAAGCAGAACAAGCAGTTTAAGGGGCGAACCCGATTCGTCCAGACGGCCTACAATATCCACACCTGAAGTCTCCCCGGGCGGGTTCAGCTTCACTCTGCCCTGCAGCTCGCTTATCTCGTAAGACTGCTCACCATCGGGCTTCAGAAGCCTGATTACAATAGCGCAGTTCTCAAAATTGACACGGAATTGTTTAATTCTGTTTACCGCATAAAAAACTTCATTGCCCATCGCCGCGTGATTGTAGCGATTTACTCTTTCCCCGAACACCATCGAAAGGGTTTTCTCGGCGGTTTCACTCAAAGCCTGAGCTCCGCCTGACTCATCTACCGTTAACGTTATTCTCGCATTTGAAATAAGACTCTGCTTGACATCGATTCTCTTGTGTATCAGCTCTTTTATGGAGGGCTGAAAATAGAGTTTTTCTGCTAAGACCTCAACTGAACCGTCATTATTGACAAACCTTACGCCATTGAGCATAACACCTTTTGTCCAGCTCAGCTTCATAACATTGATGGATATATTCGCATCGGCAAGTTGCGAGAGCTTACTTACAATAATCGCCTTAATCGGCCCTGCGGAAGAAAGCTGAGGGAGAAAGATAACCAGAAGAAAAAGCACGACAAAAATGCCGAACGAGATCTTCAGGGTTCGATTTTGCTTATGTCTTTTTTTTATTTCGTGATGTTCGCTCATTTTTGACGCTTTTAATTGTGTAATGAAAAAGGCCTGACCTGCTTCATTGTGCCTGCCAGGCCTCTGTTAAAGCCACTATCAGCCGTATAAGGGTTAGACCGTCATAACTTCTTCAGTCTTCGCCTTCAATACATTATCGAGCTCCAAGGTAAACTTCTTGGTGAGCTCATCAATTTCCTTTTTACAATGGTCGCGTTCGTCCTCGGAAATTGTTTTTGCTTTCTGCTCGTCATCCAGCTTTTTGTTGGCGTCTCTGCGGACGTTTCTAATGGCGATTTTCTGCGCTTCGGCCATTTGTTTGAGCTGGCCGACAATCTGTTTTCTCCTGTCCTGCGAGAGTGGAGGAACGGGAACACGTACCATGCCGCTTTCACTTATGGGATTGAAACCTGCGCCGCTTGCCTTTATCGCTTTTTCAATTTCCTTCACGATTGAAGGGTCGAAAGGTTTTACGATGATATTCGTCGCATCAGGCGTACTTACCGTGGCAAGCTGACTGATCGGCGTCGGATTGCCGTAGTACTCCACTCTGATACTGTCAACAAGGCCTGTTGAAGCTCTACCTGTGCGAACGCCCCTGAACTCATGTTCGAGGTACTCAACACACTTCTTCATGCTTGTTTCGTGTTCTTTTACAATCTTTGCCGAATACATATTGGACTCCTTGCTATAGACAATAGTAAATTCTTTAAGTTACTCGGAAATCTCCGTACCGACATCCTCGCCTCGGAGAGCCCTGATAATATCATTATTTTTGAACATGTTCAACACGCGCACGGGAATACCTGCCTCGCGGCACATGCTCATTGCGGCATGATCTATCACTTTGAGGTCTTTTGAGATAACCTCCTGGAATGTTATCTTTTTGATAAGCTTAGCAGTCGGGTCTTTCATAGGGTCGGCGGTATATACGCCGTCAACCTTTGTCGCCTTGACAATCAAATCGGCATCCGTCTGGCAAGCTCTCAGAGACGCGCAGGTATCTGTTGAGCAGAACGGGTTGCCTGTGCCGCCGGCGATGACGACAATATGGCCGTCGTTCAGGTAGTCTATGGCGCGCTGCCTGGTAAACAGCTCATTTATCGCCTCAACCTCTATCGCGCTGAGTACCACTGCCTTTGCTCCGAGAGAAACGAGCGTCTCACGCAACGCCGCCGCATTCATAACAGTCGCAAGCATTCCCATATAGTCGGCAACGGCTCTGGGAATCAAGTCCGCTCCCTTTGAAAAGGCCGCGCCGCGGAGAAGGTTGCCTCCGCCGATAACGATGGAGAGCTGTGCGCCGGACTGCTGCACCTCTATCAAGCGCAGGGCTGTTGTCTTGCAGGCTTCGCCTTCGATGCCGAAACCGCCCTTCTCGCAAAGGCTCTCGCCGGAAAGTTTCAATAAGACACGTTTATATTTGAGTTCGCTCATCTCTTGCCGCTTGCTTGCTGTTGAGTTTCGATTCTATTTCTGAAATATACATCAGCGTCCGTTCGAGCTTGTCTGTGAGGGCGCTGATCTTGAGCATGGTGCGCACGCGCGTTGTCAGCTCAAGCTTGTTTACCGGCTTGCTGAGAAAATCATCTGCACCGTAGTTTATAGCGCGCTCAATATCGCCAAACTCCGAAAGCGCCGTTACCACTATCACAGGTATATTGCTTGTCTGCGGGTTTGATTTGAGCCTCTTGCAGACCTCAAATCCGCTCAAGCGTGGCATCATAATGTCAAGTATAATCAAATCGGGGGCTTTCTGTGCCGCCTTTTCAAGCGCATCATAGCCATCCTCACTAAGCACTGTTTCACAATCAATGCTTTCAAGGTACGCTTGAAAGAGCTCCAGATTGGGGACGTTGTCGTCCACGATCAAAATAGTCGGTTTCTTTTCCTGAGTACTCATTTTTTTCTTTTCTCCAATGATTGCAACCTCACGTGAGGGCGGTATTATACTACAATATTGCTTTTTCTTCCACATAGAACTTGTTAAAATACTTAATAAACTTACGCTTAGACCGGAAACGGATAGGAAAAGGACTTGGAAATACTCGCATCACACTATAACAGCATAACGGTACTGTTAATCCTGACAGTGCTTTCCGGATTTATGTCCGGCTGCGAAACGGCATACTTCAACCTGTCCTATGCCGACAAAAAGCGCTTAGAGGCCAGTCCGCGCGGCAGAGCAGTTCTAAGGCTCACGCAAAGGCCATCGGCTCTTCTGAACACGCTTCTGCTCGCCAATATGGCAATAAATGTGCTGTATTTCTCAATAGCCGGCAAAACCGCCGCGGCGCTCTCTGTCAAGTACGGGGCTTTTGGTCTTACCGCTGCAAGTGTTTTGTTTCTCGTGTGGCTGATACTGTTCGGGGAAATTCTCCCGAAATCCATTGCGTTTTCGCACTCCGCCAAGTTCTGTTCCCTCTCGGCCGCCCCCCTTCTGCTCATCAGGAAGATACTTACCCCTATAATTTTGCTGACGAATGCCGTATTTGTCAAGCCGGCGGTGCGCATTATGCTTCCGCTAATCCCTGCAAACAAGAAAGTGAAGATAGAGCATCTCCGCTCACTCGTACGCAACAGTAGCCGCGAGGGTATAATAGATGCCGGCGAGGCAGAGCTTATAAGTAAGGTGGTTGGGATGGGAACCGTAAAAACGCGAGAGATTATGATTCCGCGTGTTGATATGGCTTTATGCGAAGCAGGCCAGACACCCGAAGAGGCGCTTTCAATTATGGCAGAAGCAAAAGTGAACAGGCTTCCCGTATATCGCGGCGTCATAGACAATGTTATCGGGATGGTGAGCCAGCGGGATATTCTGATTAACAAACCGGAATCCCTGACGAATGTTTTAAGAGCGGTTGCATTTATGCCCGAACAAAAAACCGTTGAATCACTGCTCGAATACTTCCTTAGAAGTAAGACAGACCTGGCTATGATTGTTGATGAGTATGGCGGTCTCAGCGGTATGGTAACGGTCAAAGGCGTTCTGCGAAGCATTACCGCGGCGGAGAAAGACGGCCGCAACCACATAACCCAACTGAGCGAGAATGTTTACAGGGTCAACGCGTGCGCGAGCCTTGCTGTCTGGCTCGACCTTCTCGAACTGCCGCACATAGCTTCCGATTACAGCACAATTGGCGGCTTTGTACTCGCGTCTCTACGTAAAATGCCGCGCACCGGCGACAGCTTCTGTTACGAAAACCTCCGCTTCACCGTGGAGAGGGTTTCCGGCAACCGGATACTGACGGTACTGGTGGAGCTATCATGATTATAGCGGGCATTGTATTTGTTGTGTTTGTGCTGTTGAGCGCTTTTTTCTCAGGCAGTGAGACGGGGCTGTACAGCATCAGCAAGGTGCGCGTGAACGTAGGAGCGGAAGAAGGGCTCAGAGAATACAAGCCGCTTGCCACCCTGCTCACAGAGCCGGAGAAGCTGATTTTTACCATTCTGATGGGTAATAACATCGCAACTTTCGCGGTCTCATGGGCAGGCACCTGCCTGCTCGCGGGCTTCGGAGACAATGCCGAGCTGATAAACACTTTCATCGCGGCGCCCGTACTGTTCCTCTTCGGAGAAGTTACGCCCAAAACACTGTATTACCTGCGCCCCGAAGCGCTTATGCTCAAAACAAGCCGTCCGCTTCTCATTCTGCATCGTTTTTTCACGCTCACGGGAGTCTGCCACCTGCTCAGCAAAATCTCTCTGCTCTTCGAGAAGCGCATGGGAATCGAACGCAACAGCGAATACTACCTCCTACACAGCCGAATAGCTCGCATCTTTGATGCCTCAATAGAGGAGGGCATGCTAAGCAGTACGCAGCGCAGCATCATAGGCCGCACAAGCCTCCTGCGCAAAACGACACTGTCGCAGGTTATGGTGCCGCTGAACAAGGTTGTTTCGGCGCGCATTGATGCCACGCGCAGCGAACTCCTTGCTCTGCTCAGGCAGCATCCATATACAAGACTTCCTGTAACAGATGGCAATACATTTGTGGGAAGGATAAACCTGTTGAAGGTTTTAAGCTCTCCCGATGCCGAGCCAGTGCTGGCAAAACACATAAAGCCGCTTGCGGAATATCGCTATGATGAGCCGGTTATACGCGTGTTGTACAATATGCAGAAGAACGACAGGCAGATGTCGCTGGTCTCAAAGCGCGGACACATAATCGGGCTGGTAACGATAAAAGACCTCGCGGAAGAACTGACCGGCGAACTCGCGGTTTTTTAGCTACCGAAGAACACTGATACTCGCTGACCGGCCAAAGATGTTCAGGGTGGTGGTTGTGTTTTCAGCACAAAAAATTCAGGGCAATCAAACCGGAACAAAGGGATTGATACCGGCTTCATAGAAGCGCGCCTTTCAAACGCTAATTCATTACTGCCGCAGTGTTTATATATAACAAAACAGAAAAAGCGGAAGCAACGGACGTTTTCGATTATTTAGTATAAAATCTTGAATTGCACCGCCCTCGTGCCTTTGTCGTTCCGTTGCAACCGTGGCGAGGGTGAGCCTAAAGCCTAAAGGAGTATGCCGGCGTAGCCGACGGTGCTGTCGGTAGTGCAGAGGTATTCACGCCCCAGTACCTCGCAACTGTGCGTATGTTTGAGCAGAATGCCCTCCGTACTACCCCTGCTTCTGGCGTATTCCACGGCCGCGGCCACGGCTCCCGCGCCGCAGGCGCTTCTGTCGTTTACACCCTTGGAAAGGCAAGCCTGCGCTTCAAGCGAGATGACAGAATTAAGAAAAGACCTATCGTTTATTTCTTTAGCCCAGATGTAGCCTTCCTCTCCGCAACCGGCGGGCTCGAAGTCGTAGCCTTTGCCGTAATGCGTCAGATCTGAGGAGGCTATGCAGAATACATTACCATCGCCTGCTACTTCGGCGGCAATTCTGCCGGCAAGCAGAGCGTCCGCATTCGGAGGCACAAGTACCGCACATATCTTTGAATCGGGGAAACATCCCCTGATGAACGGCGCGGCAACCTCCAGCGAATGTTCATTTGAGTGGAAAAACACATCAGATGAAAACACACCTGATTCAAGAAGCCTCACTGCTATCTCGCGGTCTATCTGCAATTTGCCGAGTGGAGTTTCCCAGGCCTGCCCGTCATAAACAAGAGGCCCGAGCACGCCATGCATATGTACCGCGCCAAAGAGCAGGAACGTATCTATGCGCAAGCCCTTTATCCTGCTGAAAACCTCACCTATTACGTCTCCGCAGTACTCCCAGCCGGCATGTGGAACAACCGCCGCGACAGGCTGAACATCTCTGCACAAGCTGTCGTTTTCAGAAACAGAAATCAACCGGTTGACCGCCGCCTCGCAGGCCGCGCGATCTGCAGGATAGAAACTTCCTGAACATATCATTGCTCTTGTCATCTGTAACACCGCTCTTTCTTGCAAACCTACCACCTCTTACTATAATCATTGTATCAAATAATTCTCAAATTCCAAAGAAAAAGGTAAAAAAGTTTTATGTCTGAAAACATGAATAAAGTAGCCGTTGTGATGGGCTCAAAAAGCGATTTGCCCATCATGACAAGTTGCATAAACATGCTTAAAGAGCTTGGTCTGGAACCGGTAGTAAGGATAATCAGCGCGCACCGTACTCCTCAGGCTGCTGCATATTTTTCCGACAACGCCGCCGCTGAAGGGATTAAGGTAATAATCGCTGCGGCAGGTATGGCAGCTCATCTGGCAGGGTCAATCGCCGGAAGGACAAGCCTGCCGGTAGTCGGCGTACCCATGAACGCCAAAGACGGCCCCGATGGCCTTGACGCACTTCTCAGTACCGTTCAGATGCCGCCGGGAATTCCTGTCGCCTCAATGGCAATAGGCGGAGCGGGAGCAAAAAACGCGGCCATATTTGCCGCCCAGATTGTAGCACTGTTTGATGCCGGCGTTTCACAGAGGCTCGAAGCGTTCCGTGCTGCACAAACTCAAGCAGTCCTCGACACTGATGCATCCCTTGAATTTTGACAGGCGCCGAAATGAAAAATCCATACGACTTTACAATTGACAAACTTGGTAAGTGTACTATTGAGACGCCGCTTCGTTTTTCATCGGTTGAAGGAGACTACATCGCCAACTACACAACCGATGACAGAGGCATCATATTCAACATTGATGTTCCCCGAGCAGATTTGAATATGGATGTTAAGAAGGAGCATATTATAGAAAAATCCGGCCCGAGAGAAAAAATCTACTTTGACCCGTCAAAGGTTCGCGCAGGCATAGTAACCTGCGGAGGGCTTTGCCCTGGCCTCAATGCCGTCATCCGTTCAATAACACTCACTCTCTACCACAGCTATGGAGTTAGGCGTATTTCCGGAATAAAGTATGGATTTCGCGGCTTTATGCCGGAATTCGGCTTGCCGGAGGTGCCTATGACGCTTGACCTTGTCAGCGATATACACACAAAGGGCGGCACAATCCTCGGCTCATCGCGTGGCCTTGGTAACAGAGTAGCAGACATAGTTGATGCTCTTGAAAGAATGAACATCAATATACTCTTCGTCATCGGCGGCGACGGCACGCAACGCGGCGCGCTTGATATATCCGGAGAAGCGAAAAAGCGCGGTTTGAAGATAGCTGTCGTAGGTGTGCCTAAGACAATCGATAACGACCTGAGCTTTATAGAGCGCTCATTCGGTTTTGAAACGGCGGTCTCCAAGGCGATAGATGCGGTATCCGCGGCGCACCTTGAAGCAACAGACGCCATCAACGGAATCGGCGTTGTGAAGCTTATGGGGCGCGAATCGGGCTTTATTGCCGCTCATACCGCTCTTGCCAGCCAGGATGCAAATTTCGTGCTTGTACCGGAAGTACCCTTTGATATGGACGGCGAAAACGGCTTGCTTTCCAACCTCGAAAAAAGGCTCGAATACAAAGACCACGCGCTTATTATCGTTGCCGAGGGCGCCGGTCAAAATCTACTTGAAAGAACAAATCAGATAGATGCTTCAGGCAACAAAAGACTCGGAGATATAGGCCTCTATCTATATGACCGTATCAAAGCGCATTTCGCCGGTAAGATGGAGATAAATCTTAAATATATAGACCCTGGCTACATAATAAGAGGAGCAGCCCCAAACCCTAACGACATTATTTACTGCTCACGCCTCGGTGCGAATGCCGTCCACGGCGCAATGGCAGGCCGTACGAGCTTTCTCTCAAGCATGATATACGACACATTCGTCCATATACCGATCAAACTGGCAACGTCAAAGAGGAATTTCATCAGCCCCGACGGTTCACTCTGGCGCGATGTTCTCGCTTCAACCGGCCAGCCGCGGCTGATGGTAAACTGAACAGCCTCAACAGAGCTTTGAGTACATACGAACAGCATCCGCGTTTGCGGCTACATCGTGAACGCGGATGATGGCTGCGCCCTGCCGCGCGGCGAATATGGTAGTGGCGATGGTGCCGCCGAGCCTCTCAGAGGGAGTGTTGCGGCCGGTGAGGGTGCCGATGAAGCTCTTTCGGCTCGCGCCGTACATAACGGGATAGCCGAGGTTTTTCAGTCGTGAAATAGATTGCGTGAGCAGTACGTTGTGCGTGAGGGTTTTGCCGAAACCGATTCCCGGGTCTATTATTATGGAATCCGCACAAACACCATGCGATTGAGCTTTACGGGCGCGGCTTTGCAGATATTCGTAAACTTCCCTGAACACATCATCATAAACCGGCGATTGCTGCATATTTTCAGGCTTGCCCTTCATATGCATCAAAATCAAATCAACATCGCTTCCCGCGGCTATCTCGAACATCCTCTCATCAGAGGCCGCCGTAATATCGTTGACTATATCGGCGCCTGCCTTAACAGCCTCCCACGCGACATCCGCATTAAACGTGTCTATGCTCACAAGCACATCAAAGCGCTTTTTTATTTCTCTGATTACCGGAATCGCACGCTCGAGTTGCTCTGTGGCAGGTACTGGCAGGGAACCTGGCCTTGTGGATTCGGGGCCTATGTCTATTATAACGGCGCCCTCACATATCATCTGCTCGGCGTGAGCAACGGCTTTATCGAACGTAACATAGCAACCGCCATCGCTAAACGAATCGGGAGTTACGTTGAGGATACCCATAAAAAGAGGGGCTCTACCCGCAGCCAGAAGCTCTGTAATTTTTCCCATCAGCTCAAAGCCTGTCAAGGAAGCTCAGCAGCTTCCCGCATACAAATTCGATGTCAGAATCAGGGAGGTTATTGTGGAACGGCAAAGCGATTGTCCTGTCGCTCACCGATTCTGTTACGGGAAAATCTCCTCGCTTATAACCGAGCTTTCTCATAAACGGTTGCAAATGCACGGCAGGAAAATAATTACCCACTCCGATTCCGCTTTCGCTCATCATTGACATAAGCTGATCGCGGTCTTCCGCGCTAAAGCTCTCCGACAGCCTGACAACATACACAAACCAATTGAAATCGCAATCGTCAGGTATTGGCTGGAGTGTAAGCCTCTCGTCCACGCTGAGAAATTCTGTGTATTTGCGCGCTACAGCCTTTCTTTTCGTCTTGAATTCTTCGATACGAGCCAGCTGTACTATTCCCAACGCGCAGTTTATGTCGGATAATCTGAAATTATAGCCGACGCGGTCGTGAGAAAGCCAGCCGGCACCAGGGGCGCGGCCTTGATTACGCAGTGATATGCAGGATTCGGCAAGAGCGCGGTCGTCGGTAACCATAATTCCACCTTCACCTGTTGTGATCTGCTTGTTCGGGTAGAAGCCATAGAAACCTGCATCACCGAAGCACCCTGATTTTTTGCCTTTATAAACCGTACCCAGTGCCTCACAGCTGTCCTCTATTGAGTACAGGCCATGAGATTTTGCAATCTCGCAAACATCATCTACCCCCCATGGGTTTCCCAGTGCGTGAACAGGTTCAATCGCTTTTGTGGCTGATGTGATTTTATTCTCAAGCAGGCTCGGGGCCATATTGAGCTGCTGCGGGTCGATGTCAACAAGCACGGGCGTTGCGCCGGCCTGAAGTATCACGCCCACGGACGCGATAAAAGTAAAAGGGGTTGTAATGACCTCATCGCCGGGGCCGATTCCCATCGCTTTGAGGCAGAGGAAAAGCGCGCTTGTTCCGCTGTTCACGGCGACGCTGTACTTTGAGCCGGTGTATTCGCATACAGCCTGCTCAAATTCCGGCAGTTTCGGACCAAGCGAAAGCCGGCCACTCCTCATCACCTCTACAACTGCGTCAATTTCCGCGTCTGTAATATCGGGGCCCGAAAGGCCTATCCGGCGTTCTGTCATTTCCTGAGGTACTCCAGCTGTTTCGGCAGGGGTATGTTGTTGCCGTAGTTGTCTTCTCCGTAGCCATTGTCCGCGAGGCACTCTATATCCTCAAGTACTCGTTTATCGCCTTTGAAGCGCGCTTCAAGGTCGGTTACAATGTCAATTTTACCTATCGCAAGAAGCCTGGCCACTTCATCCCCTATCGTATCAATCACTGTCGCCTCGGTTCGTTCGTTGAGGTCTTCGGAGATCTCGATGGGATGTTCATAGATCATCAACTTGCCCTGATCGGCAAGCGTGTGAACAATATCGCTTACAAGCTGTTTTTTATCCGCATGTGGTGCGGCTGTTGAATTGAAATAAAGGTTCAGCACCTCCCTGTTAAGCCCTTTGCGCTTCTCCGCGTTTATAGCCTCATTCGCCCTGAACAGTTCCAGCGGCGAGCAGGCATTGTATTCCTCGCCCAGCATATACATCTTCAAGTCGCTGCCGTAATGGTTTGCAATAAGAGCAATCAGTGTGCTCGGGCGCACATGAAAACCGCGATACCTCGGCACATGTACCGATATTTCCGATATAACTGAATACTTCTTGATCATCTCCTGACAGAGATTCTTGGCGTTGTTGACGTACTTCTGAATGTTGTCAATGCAGTAGGTAGAGAGGTAATGCAGAAGCTGCTGAGGGTTTATGAGGAGTTTTTTTGATTCACGGGTAGGATCACCGTATGCTGAAAGATGACGTTCGTAGTAATGCGAGAGAGATACTGAAACGGTGCAAAGATGAAAAATTACACTCACGCAACCCCTGAGCACCGGCAGCATATTATCCTGGTTCTCTGTGTCGGTCTTTGAAACGTACGTGTCATAGTTGCTCTGCATATTGTGGAAGTTGTGCTCAAGCATTCGGAGCTTCTCTTCCTTGATTGATGACAGCGCGTAACTTTCTTTGTCTGTGGGGCGTTTCCCTTCGGTTATGGCTTTAAGCGAGCTGTCCGCAATCATATTGAGAAACGAGGTCGCAAGGAGTGTTACCGTCTTGCCAACATCGCTCACTTCTCTGCGCTCGTGGTCGTAGGGCAGGCAACCGGGGAGTATCGGTTCTTCAATCTCATCCCTTAAAACTTCAAGCGGCGGGGAGGTAACTTCCAATGTGCGGCATAGCTCCACAAACACTCTTGAAACATCTATAAGAACATTTTTGACGTAAGTTATTATATCAACTGTACTTTGCTCGAAGACACTGTTATCTTCTTCGATGCGGTAAGCAGGTATCCCGAATTTAATGTGAATGAGCTCGTAAAGAATATCACTGAACCGCTTCAACGTAGCTACGCACGAGCGAAATCCCGCCCATTCTTTGTTATTTGAGGCACCGTAAAAATCGAGCGTTTCCTCAAGCTGAACAGACTGAGACAGGATAATTCCTGCCATCGGTCTTGTGAGCACCTGTTCCGGATCGGAGCTGGTACTGATGTAATGGGTGTAGCTGTAGAGGATTCTGCACCTTTTACGAATCAATCCTCGGTAGTCATCCCTGTTAACGTACACGCGTTTCATTCCACTGACACTATACTTAGTTTTTTCACCACTTTTCCCTACTGCCGATTCTACTTAATCTGTGGCAAAGGTCAACATTAGTCTTTGCTGAGAACACGGTTTGGCGAGGCAATAAGATATATTCGGGAAAATGACATTTTTTTTAAGTGTTCTATTGACAACCGCAACCCTTGGCTGTATATTATTGACAGGTGAAGGGGTAGAACCCTGTTGCCTTTAGAAAAGAACATAACCCCTCTAATTCTAACCATATTTACCGTATAGTCAGGCCTTCATGGCCTGACTTCTTTTTTTACCCGCATCACGCTCGGCATTTTTCCGTATTTGCGGCATCCGCAATGGGCATTCAAATTATCGAAGCATTGCTTGCCGGTTTGACTTCACCGGTAAAAACGGGCGGGGATAAACGCGCCTCGCTGATGTTGCGATCTTGAATGACGGGCGCGTATCTGCTCTCTGTTCAGGCATAACGCAAATGACACAAACGGGAAGCCTGTGTCATTTAATAATATCTCTTATTCGCCGGAAGGCTTCTTTATCGGCACGCCCGCCGGAATTGCCTCGCCGAAAACGGGGAAGCCATCGGGACCGAAGGTAAACTTCTGAGCGCGCACATCCCGCCGCCAGCCGGTTTCTGTGCCCTTCTTGGAATGGTATATAACCCAATTCTCCGTGCCATCGGGCGTTTTTACAAAGGAAAGGTGTCCTATGCCGTGAACCTTGTCATTGCCCTTGAATACCGGCTCAGGCAGCTTTGTCCAGTTGGCAGGGACCATCGGATCCTTGCCATCTTCAATCCAGATCAAGCCCTGTTTGTACGTTACCTCCCAGGAACCGCTGCAAGAATAGACAAGCATAACCTTCCCGTCATTCTTGATCACCTCAGCGCCTTCGTTAAGGCCCTTCTTGCCGTGGTCATCAGAAACCCTCTCCCAATCGTAGGTGTTGTTGGCGCAAATCTTCACGCGGTTTGTCTTTACCGTCCATGGGTTTTCCATCTCAGCAATAAAGAGCGATTGAATATCGTCATTGCGGCCGTCCCAGCCCGACCAGACGAGATAGAGCTTGCCGTTCATTTCAAGTGGAGTAGCATCGATTGCCCAGCGGTTGTTCTTGCCGGTTTCGATTTCATCGCCGGTGTAAACAGGCCCGTGTTCTATATAGCTGCCCTGAGGGTCGCCGGTTACGCTTTCAAGCACGCCGGTACGGTGGTCAATGTTGTTGCCGGCATCTGCGGCATAGTACACATACCACTTATCACCGATTTTATGAAGCTCCGGCGCCCATAATTCGGCACTGTTCCAGCCCTCTTTCGGGCAACGCCAAACCTCTTTGCGTTCGCCGCGCTCGGTTATCTTATCGCTCTTCCAGATAAGAAGCGCCCGGTCCCTGAAAGACTCGCAGTAGTAATACACACCGCCGTCCTGCACGAGCCATGGATCCTGGCCGCTTTCGCGAATGGGGTTTATGAATGTATCGGAGGAGGCAGATGTATCTACGGCGAAAGCCGTTAATGCAAGGACGCAAAGACCTGCTACAGTGAAAGTGATTTTCTTCATGTAATTGATTTCTTTCATATTAAGTTACGAGTTTGTATAGCCTCGCAAGCCAATAATGCTCGAAGATAGCTTAAAAAACGGCAGGTAAAAACAATAGCTTCACCTGCCGCAGAATAATTCCATATTAGAAAAGACTATTGCAGCTTCTGCATAATCTCATCGGGAATATCAAAGTTCGAATATACGTTCTGCACATCATCATGCTCCTCGAAGCCCTCAATCATATCAAGGATCTTGCGAGCGCTCTCAACGTCTGTAACTTCAATCGTATTATCGGGCACCATCGACACTTCCGCGCTTGTAACCTCAATGCCCGCTTCGTCAATGGCAGCTTTCAGCTCTGTGTATGCCTCGGGGGAGCAGGTAATCTCGAACACCTCGCCAAGATTTTCCATATCATCTGCACCGTTGCCCAGGGCAAGTTCCATGAGGCTGTCTTCATCAATATTTTCCACAGGGATGAGAATCACGCCTTTCTTGCTGAAAATATAGTTTACGCAGCCGCTTACACCCATTGTACCGCCCCGCTTTTCGAAAAGCTTGCGGATTTCGGGCGCTGTACGATTGCGATTGTCTGTAAGCGCATCAACCATAACCGCTATGCCGCCGGGGGCGTAGCCTTCATAGAGTACTTCCTCAAAGTTTACCGCTCCAAGCTCGCCTGTGCCCTTTTTGATAGCCTTTTCAATTGTGTCTTTGGGCATATTGGCCTGTTTGCCCTTATCAATCGCATATCTGAGCGTGAGGTTGGTGGCAGGGTCGCCGCCGCCATTCTTAGCTGCCACCATTATGAGCTTGGCAACTTTGCTCCAAACCTTTCCCCTCTTGGCATCGTTGGCGGCTTTTTTGTGCTTGATGCCGGCCCAATGTGAATGTCCTGACATTTATTTGAATCCTTATATGTGTGCTGTGTTAATCTTAAAACGGCCGTTCGCCGCAAGCATATTACTTTCTGGTTGAAGCCTTCTTTGCGGTAGTTTTCTTTGCGGTTGAAGCCTTTTTTGCGATGGTTTTCTTTGCCGCGGCAGGTTCCGACTTGACAGAAACCTTTACGGCTTTCTTTACGGATGCCTTTTTCACAGCTTTCTTTTCAGCTGGCTTTGCTTTCTTCTCCGCTGCAACCTTTTTAACGGTTTTCTTAGCTGTTGCCTTCTTAGCAGCAGGCTTCTTGGCAGCGGGTTCTTCCTCTGTAACCTCAGGCGCCTTCTTTGTTGCCTTTTTGACCGCTTTCTTCTTTGCCGGTTTTTGTACAGCCGGTTTTTGTACAGCCTTGGTCTTTTTGGTCACTTTCTTTTCAGCCCTGGCGGTAGCTTTCTTCTCTGCTTGAGCTTTTTCGGCAGCCTCTTTTTTCTCCTTCTCCTCGAAGTATGCGTCTGCAAGCTCCCTGAGCACGTAATATGTATTTACAGTATCCTTGCTTTCAACCTGGCGAGAAACAAAGTTGATAATCTCGCCTTCGGTAGCGCCTTTATCAACAAGCCCCATCTCTGCAAGCATTACGCAGGCCTTGTGAGCCACAGGCACAACATGCGCATCTTTAAGGAAAAGCATAAGAAATGCCGATACAAACTCAGATATTTCGCCAATGTCATCAAGTATCTGTTTCGCCTGCTTCTTACCTACGTCATCAAGCTCAACGAGAGTGGTTCTGTCGAGGCTGTTGAAGATAGCATTGAGCATACGACTGATCGATGTGTATATCGGCTTGGTTTCCTCTGCGGAAATCCCCACCCGAGCGAGTACTTCGGTAACTTCCTCGACCCTCGATACGCGCAGGTCGTTCCAGTCAACGAAATGCTCCTTCATAACGGAAATGCAGTCGCCTGCCTTAGTCTCCGTAATGAATTCATAGAGCATCGCCTTTACGGCGCAGTCGGTGTTGTTGAGGAATTTTTCAGCCTCGAATGATTTACCCTTTCTCGCCTTTGCGAGAAAGGTTTTGAGCTTTTCGGCATACTGCTTGGAGTTTTTCATTTCACCACCTGATTATGTGCTTGCAACCTATTCTTCCGAATCATCGCCGCCGTCATTATGCCCCTGCGACTCTTCCGAAATCCGCTCGAATATCTTAAGCATTTCACTTACTTTCGCCTGCTTCACATCGTGGTGCAGGGTAATCATAGGACAAAAGCGCATATTCAATTCGTGCGCTACTGCTGTCTGTAAATGGCCACGTGCATGCTCAATCGCCTTGAACGTAAGCTGGCTTTCCATATCGGAAACGCCAAAACAACTCAAGTAAACATCGGCGTAGCGGGTATCAGGAGACATCTCCACCGCCGTTATGCTGATGAGCCCCTTGACGCGCGGGTCTTGCAGCTCGGAAATTCCTTCGCTGATAATATCACGTATCGCTCTTGCAACACGCTGTTTTCTTCTTTCACTGCTCAAAAAAAGCTCCTGACGCTCGATTAAAGCGTTCTCTTCACTTCAACGATGTGATAAGCGTGAATCTGGTCGTCCACCTTCACATCATCATAACCGGCAATCTTTACGCCGCACTCGTAACCGTTCCTGACTTCTTTGACATCGTCTTTGAAGTGCTTGAGTGATTCGAGGTTCGCATTGTCCTTGATGACGATATTGTTTCTGATAAGCCTGACTTTACAGTTGCGCCTGATAAGACCTTCGGTAACGTAGCAGCCGGCGATCGTGCCGACGCCCTGAACGCGGAACGTGTCTCTGACAATAAGCTTGCCGAGGCTTTCTTCCACTTCATCGGGAGCGAGCATACCGCTCATGGCGTCGCGGAGGTCTTCGGTTATTCTGTAAATAATGTTATATAGGCGTATGTCAACGCCCTTTGAATCGGCCAGCTGACGCACCTGTCCTTCAGGTACCACGTTAAAGCCGATTACGATAGCATCAGATGCCTCTGCGAGAATCACATCGCCTTCGGTTATACCACCGACGGCAGAGTGAAGAATGTGCACCTTGATTTCATCTGTACTGAGCTCGGAGAGGTGCTTTTCAAGCACGTCAACTGACCCCTGAACATCTGCGCGGATAATAATCTTGAGCTCCTGAACCTTGCCGGCCTCAATCTGTGAAAAGAGGTTGTCAAGGGTAACCAGAGAGCGCTTGCTGAGGGTATGTTCGCGTTCAATGCTCGCTTTCTCCTCCGCAGCCTTCTGGGCAACGTTGATGTCCGGCAGGACGAAAAACTTATCGCCCGCTGAAGGAACAGAGCTGAGGCCTGTAATCTCGACAGGCATAGACGGTGAAGCTTCCTTGAGCACCTTGCCAAAGCTGTTTCTTAGCGTACGTACGCGTCCGTAACCATTGCCGGCAAGCAGAACATCGCCCTTCTTTATGCTTCCCTCTTTGAGCAGTAGCGTTGCGACAACACCCTGCGTATTAGTCATCTTTGCCTCGACCACCCATCCCGTGGCGGGGATATTCGGGTCGGCCTTATATTCGTTAATATCGGCGACGAGGTCGAGGTGTTCTACGAGGGAATCAATACCTTCGCCTGTCTGAGCGCTGGTTTTGATAACGTCAGTATTTCCGCCCCATTCCGTCGGGACAAGCCCGTATTCTGCGAGCTGGCCATAAACCTTGTTGATATCAATACCGGGAATATCGATTTTGTTGAGCGCAACCACAATCGTAACGCCTGCGGCCTGCGCGTGCCTGATCGCTTCGACCGTCTGTGGCATAACACCATCGTCAGCCGCGACAACAAGGACAACGATATCGGTCATATTGGCACCGCGCGCACGCATTTCGGTAAATGCGGCGTGGCCGGGAGTATCAAGGAAGGTAACCTTTCTGCCGTTTATCTCGGCTTGATACGCGCTTGTGTGCTGGGTGATGCCGCCCGCTTCGCCTGATGCGACAGAGGCAGAACGTATTTTATCGAGCAGAGAGGTCTTACCATGGTCAACATGGCCAAGCATCGTAACAATGGCAGGCCTTCTAACTTCGTTTCTCTCTCTTGCTGCGAATTCTTCCTCAATCTTATCAAAGAGGCTCTTCTGCTCTTCGACGGTAAGGTCTATGCCGAATTCCAACGCAATCATCTGAGCAGAGTCAACTGTGATGTTCTGGTTGGCGGTGGCCATGATACCCATCTTCATCAGATGAAGAATAATATCGTTAACCTTGAGACCGAGCGCGGCAGAAAGTGATTTTACCGTAATGGGCTCTGAAATAGTTGCCTTGTCCGGACGTACCGCCGGTTGCTGCTGCCTCTGATCGGACTTTCTGGATTCAATCTTCCTGCGTGATTTGAAGCCGGTATTCCCACCTCTTGCGGCGGCGAGCTTCTGGCGTCTTTCCTCAACATCGCGGCCGCGAAGCTTACTCTTCTTCGAGAGATCCGCATCGCTGTTGCCTTTCTTGCCCTTCTTGCCGCCACGGCGATCATCGGTACTCTTGACAGGTAGCGGAACATCCTGTACGGGAACGGGCCTTCTCGCAAAGGTTTCGCCTGAGGTGCGCGGCTTGGGCTTTCTGTGCGAACGTGTCTCCTCAATCTGCTCAACACGAATCACCTTGGGGCCTGAAAGTTTCGCAGGCGCCGGTGTATGAAGCTGACGGCCGGCAGGCTTAATGTCCTTGATGCTCGGTAGCTCCACCATTTGAGGCTTGGGAACCGGCTTTTTGGCCGGCTCATTGATGGGAAACTGTTTTTCAGATGCCGGCTCTTCTGCATTTTTCCCCGAATCTTCAGTCTTTTTCCCCAAATCTTCATCCTTCTGCTCGGAAGCGGGAGAGCTCTGCTCTTCGGAAACCTGAGGAGCTGTGCCGGAGTTTTTTTCTGTCTCAGGCGGAGCTTCTGCCTGATTCGCCTCCTCGGCATTATCGTTAAGCCTCTTCTGCTCGGCTTCCTGTGCGTCAACGTCAACGAGGTACTTCTCGTCAACCGGCGCGGCAGTTTCTACGGTGGTTGTGTGTTCGCCTGTGCTGAACCATTCGCGAATTGTCGCTTCAAGACCAAGCGAAATCGTTGACATATGATTCTTTACACCGACGAGCCCCTCGGCCTGGCACTTGTCTATAATGACCGTGCTCTTTACGCCAAGCTCTTTTGCCAGCAGATAAACTTTTGTTGTTGCTTTTGCCAAAATATTACTCCCTTAGGCGAGATTCCAAAGATTAAAATTAAGCGTCCTTACCCTGTTCGGGGTATTCCTCTTTGATTTTCTCTCTGGCTATCTCAATGATTCTCTCAGCGAGCTGCTTTTCAAAACCAAGCTCCTCGACCAGCGGCGCAACGCCAACTTCATCAAGGTCGTCGAGAGATATGATTCCAAGCGCAATAAGCTCATCAATCAAGCGCGGCTCCTCGCTGACGAGCGGTTTGAGCGCCTCTGTAATGCTTTCAACGCTTTCATTATATTCATCCGGAGTGAGAATTTCAATGTCCCAGTCGGTCAGTCTTGCCGCGAGACGAACGTTTTGTCCGTGTTTGCCTATAGCAAGGCTGAGCTGGTCTTCAGGAACAACCACAACCGCTTTTCCAAGCTCAAAGCACAGCGTAATTTCGCTTGCCGCCGCCGGCTTGATCGCATTGACGATAAAGGCCTGTGATGATTCACTCCAAGGTACGATGTCAATCTTTTCGCCGCTGAGCTCATCAACAATGCTCTTGATCCTGCTGCCGCGCACGCCTACACACGCACCAACAGGGTCGATGCGGTCATCGGTCGATTCTACCGCTATTTTCGTGCGGTAGCCGGCTTCACGGGCAAGAGAGCGGATTTCCACGGTTCCATCTGAAATCTCCGGCACCTCAAGCTCAAAGAGCCTGCGTACAAAATCAGGGTGTGTGCGGGAGAGAAGGATGCGTATCTGGCTGGGTGTCTCTTTAACATCAAGAAGAAGTGCGCGGACAGTGTCTCCGTTACGGAAGTTTTCTCCGGCAATCTGCTCTTCTTTCGGTAGCTCCGCCTCAATACGATTGCTCAGTCCGACAATTATCTTCCGCTTTCTTTCCCTGCGAAGCATGGGGCCGGAGAGAATCTCTCCCTTGCGCTGAACGTATTCTGCGAATATCGCTCCGCGCTCGTCGGCCTTGAACTTCTGTATCATAACCTGTTTGACCGTCTGCGCGGCTATTCTGCCGAGTACTTTGATATCAAGTGGTGTGTCATCCACGTAAGCGGAAATAGCACCGGAAGCCCTGTCGATATGAACCGTATATTCGGCCTCGGGAAGGCCATAGTACTTACGAGCGCCCGATACCATTGCAGCTTCGAGATCCTGGAACAGCGACTCTTTGTCGATATTCTTATCTCTGGCTATGTTCTCTATTATTCGTATAAGCTCTTGATTCATAAGCGTTTACGTCCCTTGATAAATTAAAAAAAGCGGAACCTGCGGGTACCACTTCACTGTATAAAAAATAACAACTCCCTGTCAAAAAATGACAAGGCTAAAAGCACTCAAACGACTAAGTCATCATTTGGATGGCACCTTTATCACAGTCTTCTTCCTTGCATAGCGAAGTGTAAACCCGTATCAATCATTTCATTTTCATAAAAAAAAGACACAAACGTGTCTTCGTCCCATTGAACAAACTGTCTTCAAGGAGCGAAATGCCCCCGAACAAAATACGCGCACATTCTAACTCAATCGCACAGAATTGTCAAATCCTAATTTGCAAGATTTGGCGTCTATTTTTTTCACACCTATAGGAGCGCAGAGCAACAGAGGTTTTTGAATTTTGAATATAAAAACTTGAATTGTGTCACTTTCGCGAATTTCGTGCCTTTCGTGAGCCTGTTTCAGCTTGACCTGCCCCGCCCTTCGGGTGTATAATGCATTTTTCTTCGAGTGAGACGAAGCAAAACGAATAAGAGGAAGTTATAATGAACGAGAGAATCAAGTTACTCAGGGAACAGAGTGTATCAGCGCAGCCGTTTATTTGCGGCGAGCGGGCAGAGCTTGTAACAGATTTTTATATGAGCAGCCTCGGCTCGGGATTAAGCGTGCCGCAGGCACGCGCTAAGCTGCTGGAATATATTCTGGCCAACAAAACAATCTGCATATCCGATGGCGAGCTGATCGTAGGCGAAAGAGGTTCTGCGCCCAAAGCCACCCCCACCTATCCCGAAATCTGTTGCCATACCTTAAGCGACCTCGATATAATGAACAGTCGCCCGCGCGCTCCTTACGCCGTTTCTGCCGATGTTCGCAGGCTGTATGAAGAGAAGATCATCCCTTTCTGGCAGGGGCGCACAATCCGCGAAGCGGTATTTGGCTGTGTAAGCAGAGAGTGGACAGATGCCTTTGAAGCAGGCGTTTTCACGGAATTTATGGAGCAGCGCAGCCCTGGCCACGCCATCCTTGATGACAAAATCTACCACAAGGGACTGAACGATTTTAAGCGGGAAATCGAAATTACCATTGACGAGACAGACTGCGACAGCAACGTCTGCGCAAAACGAGATCAGCTTCTCGCCATGCTCACCGCCGCCGATGCGCTGATTGCGTTTGCAAATCGTTACGCCGACAAAGCCGCAGAGCTTGCCGCCGCCGAGGAGGATCCGGCAAGAAAGCTTGAGCTGCTTGAAATAGAACGCGTATGCCGGAAGGTGCCTGCGAACAAGCCTGACACATTCCGCGAAGCGCTTCAGATGTACTGGTTTGTACATCTGGCCGTTATCACCGAAACAAACCCGTGGGACTCATACAACCCTGGCAGGATAGACCAGCACCTCATCGGCTTTTACGAAAAGGAGCTTGCAGATGGCACGCTCACACGCGAAGATGCAAAAGAGCTGCTGGAGTGCTTTTGGGTGAAGTTCAACAACCACCCTGCCCCGCCGAAAGTGGGTATAACGATGGAGCAGAGCGGCACATACACAGATTTCTCTTTGATAAACGTGGGCGGCGTAAAGCCGGACGGCTCTGACGCGATAAATGAGCTTTCGTTTCTCGTGATGGAGGTAGTGGAGCAGATGCAGCTCACCCAGCCGAGCTCCTGCATCCAGATAAGTGTGAAGAATCCGGATGAATTTGTTGAGCGGGCCTGCCTTGTTATCAAAAAAGGCTTCGGGCAACCGAGCGTGTTCAACACGGATGTTATCATAGAAGAGTTGCTGCGCGACGGCAAATCGCTCGCAGACGCCAGAGCCGGCGGGCCGAGCGGTTGCGTAACCGTGAGCGCGTTCGGCAAGGAAATCTGCTGCCTCACGGGCTACTGCAATATGGCAAAGGTGCTTGAGGTTACGCTGTATGGCGGTTTTGACCCGGGTAGCGGAAAGCAGATCGGCCCGAAGACGGCCAAGCTCGAAGAGCTTGGCTCATTCGAGGAGCTTCTCGCCGCATACAAGCAACAGCTTGAATACTTCATAGATCTGAAAATTGACATAAACAGCCGCATCGAAAAGATTTACTCTGATATGCTTCCCGTGCCGTTTATGTCGATTCTCGTGGACGATTGCATCAGCCGCGGCCTCGACTACCACTCCGGCGGCCCGCGCTACAATCCGACGTACATTCAGGCCGTGGGGTTGGGTAGCCTCACAGATGCGCTCGCAGCGTTGAAGTACCATGTCTATGACAACAAGACTATAAGCGCAGGTGCAATGATGAAAGCCGTCTCGACAGACTTCTCAGGTGACGAATACACCCGCCTGCTGCTGATCAACAAGACGCCCAAATACGGCAACGATGAGGAGTACGCCGATTCTCTCGCCCGCGAGGCATTTGAGATCTACTTTGATGTGCTCGACGGCAAGCCAAACACACGTGGCGGCTGTTACCGCGTGAATATGCTCCCGACTACTTCCCACATCTACTTCGGCAAGATGACGGGCGCCCTGCCCAGCGGGAGAAAGGCAGGTGAACCGCTCTCTGACGGCATCAGCCCGAGCGCGGGCGCTGATACACATGGCCCAAGCGCTGTTATCAAGAGCGCCGCCTGTTTTGACCACTCCCGAACGGGCGGAACGCTTCTGAATATGAAGTTCAACCCGCAGGTCTTCGAGAAGAAAGGCGCCGGCTATCTTGTGAGCCTCATTCGCGCATACTTCAAACTCGGCGGCCACCATATCCAGTTCAATGTGGTAAACCGCGAGGAGTTGCTCGATGCGCAGAAGCACCCGGAAAAACACAGAGACCTGATTATCCGCGTTGCAGGATACAGCGATTATTTCATTGTGCTTGGAAAAGAGCTGCAAAATGAAATCATAAATCGCACCGAACAGAAGGTCTGAGGTACATTACACAATGACAATCCGAGCCGGTTTGAATTCTCCAATATCGGTTCCTGCCGTCCTGCGCTGCCGTTAAATGCAAAAAGAGCCACGAAATTCGCGACTCTTTTATGTTATGCGTAAATATATCCCTGCTTATCAGGCCATCTCTTCCGCTTCGACACCGTTGATATCGTGCGTCTGGATGTGGATATTCAGCTCATTGAGCTGCTCAGGGTCAACCTCGCCTGGCGCCTCTGTCATAAGGCACTGCCCGCGCTGCGTTTTGGGGAACGCAATCACATCTCTGATGTTTTCGGTTCCGGTAAGAATCATCGTGAGCCTGTCGAGGCCGAACGCGATTCCGCCGTGAGGCGGGGTGCCGTATTTAAGCGCCTTGAGGAAGAATCCAAACCTCTCCTCAGCCATCTCGTCCGAGATGTTGAGCAGGCTGAATACTTTCTTCTGAACCGCAGCATCGTGAATACGCACACTTCCACCGCCCACTTCCGAACCGTTGCAGACGAGATCATAAGCCTGCGAGCGAATGTTGCCGGGGTCTGATTCGAGTTTGTGCATATCCTCTTCGACGGGCGCTGTAAACGGATGGTGCAGCGAATCCCAGCGTTTTGAATCTTCGTTCCACTCAAACAGCGGGAAATCTGTTACCCATACAAAGGCAAGGTCGTCTTCGTTGTAGAGTTTGAGGTCGCGGCCAAGCTTGCAACGCAGAGCGGCAAGAGCCTTGTTCACTGTCGATTCCTTGTCAGCTACGAACAGAAGCAGGTCCCCGTCTTTTGCGCCGAAAATATCAATAATCTCCGCGCACTGCTCTTCGGTAAAGAACTTGGCGATGTTGCTCTTGAGCTCAAGCTTTGAGCCGTCTTCGCTCATGGCAACCTTGAACCACGCCAAGCCTCTTGCGCCGTAATCGCCGACGAAGTTTGTGAGAGTTTTTTCTATATCGCTTCTGGACAGCTCCGCACCGCCGGGCGCGCAAAGCCCTTTAACTATCCCGCCGCCGGCAACTGTTCCCGTGAACACCTTGAAGTCGCAGGCGCCTGCGATATGCGTGATATTTTTGAGCTTCATA
This sequence comes from Phycisphaerae bacterium, assembly GCA_050251615.1. Taxonomy (GTDB): domain Bacteria; phylum Planctomycetota; class Phycisphaerae; order Sedimentisphaerales; family Sedimentisphaeraceae; genus Sedimentisphaera. Next base: position 22,138 of record JBFWMM010000016.1, on the reverse strand, counting down.
TCGAAGCGCAGGTCGGGGCGGTCTATTCCGTACTCGTTCATCGCCTGCTTATAAGGCATCTGCAAGATAGGCAGCGCAATATCTCTGCCTGCAATCTCTTTCCAGATTTTGGAAACCATCTGTTCGTTGTTCGCGATTACATCCTCGCTGTCAACGAAGCTCATTTCAATATCAATCTGCGTAAATTCGGCCTGTCTGTCGGCGCGCGGGTCTTCATCCCTGAAGCAGCGTACGATCTGATAATACCTGTCCATTCCGCTCACCATCAGAATCTGCTTGAAGAGTTGCGGAGACTGCGGCAGCGCGTAGAATGTGCCGTGGTAGAGCCTGCTGGGTACGAGGAAGTCCCTCGCTCCTTCGGGCGTGCTCTTGCCGAGCATAGGCGTTTCGATTTCGCAGAAACCGTTCTGCGCGAGATGTGTGCGCACGATTCTTGCGATGTTATTGCGTACGATGAGCCTGTTCTGCATTACCGGCCTGCGCAAGTCGATATAGCGGTATGCAAGGCGTGTTTCCTCGCCCACCTTATCCGCCGAATCAATCTCAAACGGAGGTGTTGCGGCCTTGCTGAATACTTCAATCTCTTCAACGATTATTTCAATGCCCCCCGTGGGAAGCTTCGGGTTATCAAGGCCTTCGCCACGCTTTGCAACCTTGCCCTTGACGCCGATTACCCATTCACAGCGCAAGTCGCGCGCGATTTTGTGAATCTCAGCGCTCACATCAGGGTTGAATACCACCTGCACAAGGCCGGTAATATCGCGCAGGTCAACAAATACGAGGCTTCCGTGGTCTCTGTATGAGTTTACCCAACCGCATACAACTACCTCCTGCCCGACATTCTCAACGCGGAGCTGGCCGCATTTACATGTTCTTTTAAGCATATATCAATTCCTGTACTTTATCAAACCAAATTACAAACCACGCGACATGCTCATCAGGAATTCAGCGTTGCTCTGAGTACGCTGGAGACGCGTTTTCAGCAACTCAACAGCCTCTACCGGCGTCATTTCGCTGAGCACTTTTCTCAGACGATAGCTAAGCTCCAGCTCTACCTTATCAAGAAGAAGCTCCTCGCGCCTTGTACCACTCCTGCCGATGTCAATAGCGGGGAATATGCGCTTTTCGATGAGTCGGCGGTTGAGGTGAATTTCCATGTTGCCGGTGGCCTTGAACTCTTCAAAGATAACTTCATCCATCTTGGAGCCCGTATCAACGAGAGCGGTTGCAAAGATGGAAAGCGAGCCGCCTTCCTCAACGTTTCTCGCCGCGCCAAAAAAGCGCTTGGGCGCCTGCATAGCGTTTGCGTCCACACCACCAGTAAGAATCTTACCACTGTGGGGAAGCTCTGTGTTGTAAGCTCTGGCAAGCCTTGTGATGGAGTCGAGCAGTATTACCACATCCTCGCCGAATTCCACCATTCTCTTGGCCTTCTCGATGACCATTTCCGCCACCTGGCAGTGCCTTGCGGTGGGTTCGTCGAATGTCGAGCTGATCACTTCCACATCCTGACCAACGCGTCGTCTGAAGTCTGTAACTTCTTCGGGGCGCTCGTCAATAAGCAGCACAATCATCCTGACTTCAGGATAGTTTGTGCAGATAGAATTACACATCTTCTGCATAAGAACCGTCTTACCGGTACGCGGCGGAGCAACGATAAGCCCGCGCTGGCCCTTGCCGATCGGGGTAATCAGGTCGATTATCCTTGTGCTGAGCTCATCGGGGGTTGTCTCAAGCAGAAACCTTTCTTCAGGGTGAAGAGGGGTGAGGTCGCGGAAAACAATCTTATCCTTGAGCTTGTCCGGTTCAACATAGTTGATCGCTTCGACCTTCAGCAGAGCGAAGTATTTCTCATTGTCCTTGGGCGGTCTGATCTGTCCCTGCACAATATTTCCGCTACGCAGTCCGAAGCGCCTGATCTGTGAGGGAGAGACGTAGATGTCATCGGGGCTGGAGAGATAGTTATACTTGGGGTTGCGCAGGAAGCCGAAGTTGTCCGGCAGTACCTCGAGAACACCTTCGCCGTAAAATAAACCGCTTTCGCTGATGCGATGGCGAAGAATCTTGAAAACGAGATTCTGCTTGTTCAGGCCCACATACTCTTCGAGGCCTTCTTCACGTGCGATCTGATGAAGCTCTTTAACACTCAGGTTTTGTAGCTCCTTGAGGAACAATTTGCCCTTCTTCACGCGCTCGTATTTGTCGTGCGTTGATTCGGACCTCTTCTTACCGTTCTTACCGCGGAATTTGCCGTGGTTGCTGTCGCTGTCTTCTGCAACCGACTTTTCTTCCTGAGCTTCAGTATTATTATCAGCCGTTTCATCATTCTCAGGCTTTTTTTCCGGGGTTATTTCTTCCGCGGGTGCCTGATTTACGGCTTCGTCTTCTTCCTGCTCAAAAAGGTCCTTGTCTTCCTTGGCTCTCCCTGCGGATGCCTTGGGGGTTTTCTTTACAGTCTTTTTAGTCGTCTTCTTAACGACCCTTTTCTTTGTGGTCTTAGCCGGTTTGGATTCAGTCTGTTCAGGCGCCGATATATTTTCCGCGCCAGATTCGTTTACTGATTCCATATTGCTTTCGTCTGCCATTCTTACTCCTTAGGCACAAGCTTTAATACGTAATGTGATTGTTCAGCCCCTGACATTACAACAAACTCTCCGATGCTACGGAGACGGGGGTATATGGGAGAAATCTACAAATTCTGGAGGATTTCAGAAAGGATCCGGTCAACCCGTTCAAGAGCTCCCATGTCAAATGAATTGTTGTTAATGATATAATTAGCGATTTTTCTCTTTTTGTCCAGAAAAATCTGTCCTTTCTCGCGTCTTGCGTGCTCTTTTTCTGTAAAACCGTCTCTTTCTTTGAATCTCAACTCTCTGACACGCTCATCGCAATCCACAAACACGATAGCATCGCAGTCGCCATCAAGCCCCGCTTCAAGCAGAAGCGGCACGTCGTAAATCACCGCTTTCGAGCTCTTGTCGTTCAGGATTTCATCGCGCCGTTCCCTGATCTGCTCTATCACGAGCGGATGAACGGCCTCATTGAGCAAAGCGAGCTTCCCCTTGTCCGTGAATACCTGCTCTCCGATAAACGCCCTGTTTACCTTACCTTCAACAACGGCATTTTCTCCAAACAGAGACGCAAGCTTCGCTCTCAGTGCTGCTGAGTTTTCATAAAGACGCTCAACTATCGCATCTGCGTCTATAACACCACAGCCGAGCCTGCCGAACAAGGAAGCGATGTAGCTTTTGCCCGATGCAATACCACCGATGATTCCTATGACAGGTTTAGAATGTTTCACAATCTTTCTTTCGCAACCAGGCCTCAGCACCGCCTGCGAAACGGGCTTTCAGCCAGTCCTCGCGTACAGAAACGACGGTAAACTCCGTCCCGCTGTGCAACGGTTTCTCAAACGCCTCCTTATATACTTCTCCATCGCCGGTACGCGCGATTGTTTCCTGTGCCACAATCACCCCGTCGGCGATACCTCTCTGCATTATACCGACTCTCGCGGAAATACCAAAGCATAACAGAATAAACACCACAACTGAGATTACAAAGCCTTTGGCAGGCATTTTCACCCCTGCGATGATTGCCGAAAGCACGCAACACAACACACCGAACGAAGCCAGCGCGATATAGAAGCGCGTTTTGAGCGAGAAATCTTTATGCCAGAATAACAGCACATTAACAACCTTCGCCTCCTGCGATGTCTCGATTTTATCGAGGCGCTTGCTTCGAGCTGTGGCGAGCGCACGCTTGATTTCCGCGTTGCGCGGGGCGAGAGCCTCGGCCTTGCGGTAGTTCAAGATAGCCCTGCCGAGGTCATTGGAGAGGTAGTAGCAATTGCCTATATTGAAAAATATCTTGTGATTTAGAAACCCGTTACTCACCGCACTTTCAAAGAGGTTCGCTGATTGCAGGTAGAGCTTCTGCGCCTTGACGCTGTCAGTTTCGCTCACTGCCTGATTAAAGGCAGCTTCCGCTCTGACAACCAGCTCATTGCCGCTCGCTGCGTCAGTACCGGCAAACAGTGGCATGAGAAGCAATGCTGTTATGAGCAGTGATTTTTTGTTCATTTGTCTGTTCTCCTCAGAATTTCAGCGGCTTTGTCGCACCAGTTTTTGTCGAAATCTTCCGAAACGGGGCTATATTCCGATGCTTGAGCCTTTTCCAACAGCTCCGCTATGCAGTCTGCGGCGGCAGCGTCTTGAGTCTTTTGGAATGTGAGCTTGTGGCAGTCGAGCGGAGTAACCGCGGCTTTGGGCATACCGAAGCTATCGGCGTAGTAGCCGCATATTGCGCTCACCATAGCTTCTCTGCCCTCGGCAGCGCCTGAAGCACGCGCTTTTTTAAGCGCGGCGAGTGCCTTTTTAAGCGCATTTCGCTTTCTTTTCCGTAGCATTGCTTCTTCGTTTCTGCAAGCGGCAAGCCGGTAAATAGCTGCTGCTACGAGAAAAAGAGACGGCAACGCCCAGAGAACCAGGCCGCCAACGCCAAACAGCGCTTCTCTCGGGGAAAATTGCTCACTGAAAAGCAGCTCATCTGCGCTGTAATTAGCGGATATTCCTTCCTTCAACGCCTTGATTTCACTGCCTGCCGATGCGCCGTCCATTCCCTCAATATCGGCTACGGTGATTATTTTTGTGGGCGAAACGTTCAGAGCGATTTCTTTACTGGCAAGCGTTATGTATTTACCGCTGCGACAGTCAAAAAAGCTGAGTGGAATCGCCGGTATCACGCTTACGTTTTCATCTTTGGCGCGGATTGTGTGTGTAAAGACTTTTTTACCGCCGGAAGTCTCGGGTGAACCCTTTTCCGCGGGCAAAATAAAATTATCCGCAAAGCCTTGAATCTTTTCCAGCTCCGGCCATTTGACCGGCTTTAGATAATTCCCCTCGACAGTGATTTTGAGTGTTATCGGATCGCCCACTTTCACATCAATCGGGCTTGCCTCGGCGCTGATCTTGTACTCACCTACAAGCCCCGAAAAATCGGCCGGCCTACCCTCTTGCGGCAATGGCAGAACATTCAATTCCAGCCCCTCACTCTCGGCCATAAACGCTCCGTACTTATAGGACTGCGAGAAGAAGGAACCACTTCTGTTTATGCCGATGGCGATGTCGCAGGTTGCCTTCGCCGGAGCAAGTTCAAGATGGCCCGGTAACAAAGGTATCAAGACCTTTGCAAAGGATACTTCAAGGCACTCCATGCCATTGTGAATGACTTTTTTCTGCAAAATTCCTGTATCAAATCCGCTGACATTGATTCTGTCGGAAGACTGATTATCAATCGCGCTCTCTTCAATTGTGAAACGCTCATCGTCGAATGCGGGAATATCGAATGAATGGTTCCGCATTTGATTGTTGGAAACTATGTCTGCGGCGATATACCAGCGGAACGAGAGCTCGACCGTCTCCCCTGCGAACACTGTGTTTTTTGCGAGAGTCATCGTAAAATCCATACTGTCCGTTCTTTTCGGCGAAAGAACCTCAATATCAACAGGGTTGGTCAGGTACTGCTCGGAATCAACCGTAACCGTAAGCGCGGGAATCAGCTGCGCGCCCGGTTTTTTTGCCGTAAGCTGATACGTTATAACATATCTCTTCGTTGACGACTCCGTACGGCGTCCGTTTATGATTGTAACGGAGTGCTGGGAGGCATCCGAATAGGATGGCGCGCCGGGAGAAAAGTCTTTCAGAGGCGATTCATCCGCCACAAGAGCGTTATCCGCCCCGTAGATGACGATCTGATATGTAAAGGGGCGCCCCGCATATATCTCGCCGGACGTAACGCCGGCCTGAACGCGCAGCTGCGCAGCGAAACAGAGCGCAGGGAATGCGAGCGCAAAAGCTACGGACAAGATTGTTTTTTTAAAGCTCAACATCACCAGTCCTTATCAACTTGCTGCCGTTCTCTGATTATCCGCATACGTTTTTTCTTCATATCCTTTTCTTTTTGCAGAATCTCCTGAGCTATTTCGCTCGCCTTTTCCTCCTGCTCCTGCGTCATTTCACGCTCATCCTGCTGAGCCTGCTGCTGCTTGTCATCCTGCTCATCGGCGGATTGGGCTTCACTTTGCTGTTTGTCATTCTGTTGCTGTTCGTCCTGTCTATCCTGCTGTTGCTGATTCTGTTCGTTCTGCTGATCTTGTTCGTTCTGCTGATCTTGCTGGTTCTGCTGATCTTGCTGGTTCTGCTGATCTTGCTGATTCTGCTGATTCTGCTGATTCTGCTGCGAATCTTCGTTCTTGTTGTTGTCAGAATTCTGTTGCTGATTCTGCTGCTGTTGTTTTATTTCTTCAAGCCGTTTGCTGTAGGTCTTGTTTACCTGCAAACCTTTTCCGGCGTTCGGGTCTTTGCCAACAAGCTGATTTAGAAGCTCGCGGCTTCTTTCAAATTTCTGCTCCTTATCTTTTATCACCTCCGGCGTCAGTGTGCCTGCGGCGGACTCGTCGTCAAGCCCTTCGACAGCGTCGGCGAGCTGGCGAAATGCGAGCTGCGAGTTTATCATACGGGATAGTTTTTCGTCTGCGTTTGAAGCGAGCTCACGCAAAACATCCACACCCTCTTCGCTCTCGCCACCATTCAGAAGACTGATGCCGAGATTATACTTTGCCTCCTCGCAATCGGGGTATCGCTCGGCGATGTCGCGGTATCTCGCTGCGGCTTTTGCGTAATCGCCTGCGGCAAAAATATCGTTAGCCGCTTTCATCTCCGCACGTTGCCCCGCGAAAACTGCCGAACAGATAATCAATACTGCCAATAATCTCATTTGCTCTTCTTCCTGTCGTTCATGACCATCTCGCCTGCGAGCAAAACAAACGCACCACACAGAAATATCTGAAATTTCTCCTCGTATTCCACCTGCTCTTTTTCTTCAAGCTCGCGTTTTTGACCGCCCGCAATGAGCGCCTCGTATATCTCGCCGAGATTAAATGTGCCTGTTCCAACGGGTATATACTTACCTTCACTACTCGCCATTGCGGTCTGCCGAAGCAGATCGTCCTCAAGCTTCGTCCAAACCTGCTCTCCGTTGTACTCAAGGAATGAGCGACTTCCATTATCGTCGGTAACGGGAATTCTCGCCCCCGTTGTCTTATCGCCGAGACCGATGGCTATAATCCTGATGCCATTTTCACCGGCCGATGCCGCCGCTTCAACAGGCAGGCTTGATTCCAGGTCGCCGCCGTCTGTGATAAGAATTATGTCCTTGTAGTCTTTTGGAGTATTATCGAACACCTTGTCTGTTGCCATTCGGATGGCATCTCCAAGGTTTGTACCGCCTTTGCCGGTGATTTCGGGGCCGATTTCGCCGAGGATGAGTTTTATAAAGCCATAGTCCTGCGTAAGAGGGCAACGGACCGTTGCATCACCGGAAAACACGACAACGCCCACGCGATCACCGGAGAGATGCTCGATGAGGTCAGTTATGGCGAGCTTGGCTCGTTCGAGGCGGTTTGGCTTTATGTCTTCAGCGAGCATAGAGCGGGAAACATCGAGAAGTATTACAACATCACGCCCGCGGCTTGTTACAGTCTTCAGCTTCGCATTCCAGCGCGGACGGCAAAGCCCGATGATAATAAGCGCTACCGCAAGCAGTACTATGCCGCTTTTGATAAATCTGCCGACAGGATCTCTGTCCTGGCAGAGACGTTTTTGCAAGCCCGTATCGGCAAGCTTCATCCTTGCTCTGCTTCCGAGGTAATACCTGAGAAGCATAAGCGGTAGCAGTAAAAAAGGTATTATGAGCAGCAGCAACAGGTAGTATGTGTTTACCATTTTATATTTCCTTCAATGCCTTTCTATATGCTCAAAAGCACTGAATTGTTTGCTGTAATTCGACAAATCGGTTTTAAAAAAAGTCCCAACTGGATTTAAAGAGTATATTGGAATCGGCGATTTGTGCAAGTTTCGCGGCGCAACGTTTTTTTTGAAATAAAATATAAGGTTGTTGCGTCTCAATGAGTGAAGCTTCATAAAAATGCTAACTTAACTGTATAACGGTAAAAGGAGAATAAAATGAAAACGAGTATTATTGCAGTATTGGCAGCCGCGGCGTTCGCGATGGCTGCTCCCCAAGAATATTTTTGCCCCGAAGACGCGCAGTGCGGACAGACCGGTGCGTTTGTTCCCGCGCAGAACTATCATCAAGGCCCCGCATTCCAGAGGCAGTTTGAGCCGCAAGCTCCCACTGGCAGAATGACTCCTCAGATGCAGCCCCAAAGAGGCATGGCTGCATGGCAATACATGCAGAACCACCCCGAAGCACGCCGGCGCGTTCAGCAGTATATGCAGGACAATCCACAGGCTCGCCAGGCTGTACAGAGGAGAATGGCGCAGGCAGGCGAAATGAGGCCACAAATGCAGCCACAGATGTGCGCTCAGTGTATGGGACAGGCAAATCCGATTGAACAGGCCTATAGAAGAGGCGTTCAGGATGGCTTGCGCATTGCTATGGAACAGGCCGCTAAAATGCACACTCAGGGTAAAGGCGGAGAAAACAAGGCCGCAGGTTGCGAAAAAATGGACGGTGCTTGTAACAAAAAGCAGGCCGGCGCAATGAAGCCCGCAGGTAAGGGTAAAAACGCAATGGCTGCAAAAGGCGATTGCGATAAAGCAGAAG
>JBFWMM010000016.1:0-13413 GCA_050251615.1 Phycisphaerae bacterium | reverse complement strand
GTGCAGGCAAACAGCGTCGCCGTGGACATGGTGGCAATGGTAGTGGCAATCACGAGGGCAGAGCCGGATTCAGCGACAACATTTCCGATGATGACATAACAGCGTCTCTTCCCGTTGAGAACGATGTCTTTGCCAAATGCGGCGGCGGAAAAGGTAGCGGAAGCGGCAATGGAAGTGGTGAACAGAAACGTCTGAAAAAGAAAGATGGCTCAGGCACTTGCCAGGATACGACTGTAGCATAACAAACTTGATGTTTCTCAGCTGAATTCACCGGCTGAAATACATAAATAACGTCGGAAAGGACGCCTCGGGCACGGTGCTCGGGGCTCCTTTTTTTATTTATCACGGAATAATGCGGGGTGAGTTGTCCGGCCTGAAGCACCAAACGCAAACGCCAACCACTACAGAACAATACAAACCGACAATCAGAGCCGCGCTGAACCCTGAATGAAAAAAAACCGAGCCCATCGTGAGACAGGCTCGGTTCTTTTTGTATATAACCTCCGCGAGTGCCGTCCGGCGTGCGACTGCAAGGACCCTTGCAATCTAAGGTGGGCAGCCTGGCAGCACAGCTCTGGAGTCCCGTCGAAGCGGGCATTTCATCGCAGCCGTCAACAGCTTCCCTTGTTTAATTCATCGGGCCGAGCACTAAGCAAACCGTAACGGACACCGCAGGGGTTTCTATCTTAATGAATTATACCACGCGGCTTGCCGTATTCAAGCAAAATCAGGCGGTTCTCAGCTCTGCATTGAATTTATCCATGAGCGTTGCAACAAGCGGTTTCTCAAGCTCATCAACCTGTTCGTGCGTGAGCGTGCCGCTGTCATCACGGAAAACAAGCTGGAAAGTGAGGCTCTTCCTGCCCGCTTCAATCGGCTTGCCGCGGTATATATCGACAAAGCTCATCTTCTCGAGAAGCTCGGGCGCCTGCTCCATCACGGCGCTTTCAAGTTGCGCCCAAGTAAGCGATTCATCCACAATAAGCGAAAAATCACGTGCAATTGAGGGGAACTTATGAAGGTGCGAAATCTTCAGCTCCTCGCCCATAAGCGCCTCAACCACGGAAAAATCTATCTCAAGCGCCGCAGGAACAACATCCTTGAGGCCGAGGTTCTTACAAACTGAGGCTGAGAACTTCCCGCATACGCCTATTTTCTCTTCGTCTGCGTAAATGCCGGCTGCGGTATCTGCCCAGCAAAGCTTTGTCGCTTTGAACTCAACTTTCACAGTCTTGCTGAACACGCAGAGCAGTCCCTCAACAACGCCGCGCAGCTCGCGAATATCACCTTCGGTTATCAGCGAAAGCATTGTGCGTTCATCAAGTGAGCCGCTTTCAGCAGCGTAGGTATCTGCGATTTCATAGAACCTGCAACCGGTATTCCCGAAGTTACGGTTGTTCTTCATCACTTCGGCAAGGTTGCCGATGAGCGTTCTGCGTAGCAGGTTTGAGCCTTTTCTCGAAGCATCCTTCACCTTCAAATGCTCTTGCGGGTCAAGGCCCGTAAAGAGCTTTGCGGTTTGCGGGTCTGTGAAGGTGATGCCGAGTGTCTCGTAGTATCCGCAGGCGTTGAGGTAGCCGCCTGTCCTGCTACGGCACTTCTGCCTCTTGTCAGCGCTGGCAACCTCTATTGTTATGCGGCTGTTTACGGGGATTTTGTCGAAGCCGTAAGCACGCGCGGCCTCTTCGATCAAATCAACCTCGCGGTGCAAGTCGTTGCGCCAAGTCGGGCATTTGCAAGTAATTACGTCTTGCGCTTCATTAAGCACCGGCTCGAAGCCAAGCCTGCTGTATATGTCCAGAAGCTTTGCAACGGGGATCTCGTATCCGAGGAGGCGTTCAAGCCTCGCAAGCCGCATAGCAACTTCCGGTTTTATGTGCAGCATGGGATACGCATCGACGATTCCCCCTGCCACCTTGCCTCCGGCTGTCATCGTGATAAGCTGCGCACATCTGCGCGAGGCCCAGTCGATATTGGCCACATCTATATTGCGCTCGAATCTGAAGCTTGCCTCAGAGTTCATAACGAGCGCGCGGGACGTGCTGCGGACGCTGACAGGCGCGAATACCGCCTCTTCCAGAAGCACTTTTGTCGTGCTCTCGCTCACTTCCGTCTCGAAGCCGCCCATTACGCCGGCGATAGCCACAGGCGCGCCATCATCCGCAATGATAAGCATATCGGGCTTCAGCTCGCACTCTCTATGGTCGATGGAGATAATCTTCTCTCCGGCAAGCGCTCTGCGAACGGTGATTTTATCGCCTTGGAGCTTGTCGTAGTCGAAGGCGTGCGGAGGCTGACCGATCTCAAGCATGGCGTAGTTTGTCGAGTCAACAACGTTATTCACGCTTCGCACTCCACTCGCTTCAAGCCTGCGCTGCATCCATTCGGGGCTCGGCCCCACTTTCACCCCCTCAATGTAGCGGGCGGTGTATCGGTTGCAAAGCTCTGGCGCGCTTATGTTCACATCGACGTACATTCCCGTCTCGCCGGCAAGCTCATCGTAGCTAACTTCCGGCAGGCGGATTGTTTTTCCCGTCGCAAGTGCCAGCTCACGCGCCACGCCGATATAGCTGAGGCAGTCGCCGCGATTGCTCGTTACCTCAACATCAATAACGGTATCATCTCCGACACGCTCGATCCCCTCAATCGGAAATCCGAGGTCACTCAAGCAGTCCGCAATCTGTTCGGCAGAGAGCTCAATATCGATGTATTCTTTCAACCATTCAAGAGAAATTTTCATTATGCAGCCAATCTCGTTCAAAACCGGCGCTACCCGCCCCTGCGAACAGCGCTGTTAAAATTCTAAAGGGTGTGATTATAGCAATTCCGCGCAGACTCTCAAGGGAAAGCGGCTCACCAGAGCTTCCACTGCCCCGCAAATTCCGCGAAATCAAGCATATTAACAACATCATCAGGCAACGGATATGGAGCAAGATCAACTCTCTGCTGCCATAGAACATCGCCGTATTGGCTGAGCCAGAGCGAAATGAGGACTTCAAGGTCGAGCAGGTCAACCGTGCCATCAGGCGTAAGCGGGGCCAAATCTGCGCTTATATACGGCGTACCGCGCGGAGAAAAGTCGATGGATGGGTCGTCGAGGAATCCCATACCGCCGCCATTCAAAACAAGATTGAAGTCGTTGAACAGGTTTGTGCCGATGATGCCGTCGAGCGTGCCGCCCTCCGGCGAGGCCACATCATGCAAGACCACCGGCACGTTGGTAAATGTAAGCCAGTTGCCGAGAGCGGGAATTTCGAGCTTGTCTATAACAAATCCTGGTAACACAGACATCTCTCCCGTAACGCCCATTGCGAGAAGCTCAAAATCAGGCTCTGACGGGTCGAGCCCGAGCCTCGCGGCCACCCTGCTTCCGATGATCGTACTTTGTGCACCCGTATCGAACATAAAGCGAGTTTTGTCATAGGCGAGGAGCCCGTTGTTTTCAAGGTCAACCGCGCCGAGAAAAAACAGGCTCTGGGAACTAATACCCGTAATCACAGAAGGCGAAGCAGGACTGAAATCTAAGCTGAAGCCATCAAGGGAAGGAGTATATGTTATCATCGCCGCCCCGAGGGGGCGCAGCTCAAGCGGAATGCGGTTGGGGTAGTCGGGGATGTCGGAGTCGTAGTAATCGTGAACGGTAAGGCTCGGGGACGCGTATGTTTCATCGCCCTTTACTACTGTTACGGAGTTGTCGTTGTCAATGGATACCGTCCAGCTGGCGGCTATCGGGCTACCGATAATTGTGGGCAAATCCGGCGCACCGGCATCAGGCGCCATCCCCGCGAGTACGGAGAAATTGCTCAGCCCCACAAGCTCTGTAATATCAAGCTCGGCTGTGGCGGGGTCAACAGCGCCGAGACCGGTGAAATAGATGCCCACCGGTACTGACACATACGTATCCACCGTGCCGGTGATGCCGCCAATTGTCATCATATTCGAGGTGAGATACGAGCCTCTGATCCCGAGCGCGCGGCTTGCTTCGTAGCCAAAGACAGCGCTCGAAGCGCCGGTGTCAAATATCCCGACAATATAGTTGCTGTTCGGATCGCTCACAAGATACGAGCCGTGAGGGTAGTATTCCTTCACCGCCTCGTATTCGAGGTCTTCAAGGCGTTTGTTTGTTGCGCAAACAGCGACATAGGGCGTAAACCCGACAACCTGCGGCGAATCAATTGTGTATGGGTCGGTTGCTTCAAAGAGACGCGGGCCGGCAGATGGAAAATCGCGGTACCACCGCACCGCCTTCATCTCAAGCCCTCCGGGCAGAAAGCCACTGACCTGCTCGGTTGCAGAAGTTGCAAAGGCAATTAAGAGCGTGAGGAAAATTGCTGTTTTACGCATTATTTCACTTATCCTAAGATGATTGTTTTACAGCACAACGCTTTTATGCCTGTGCGCGTGGCATTCCATATTGACAGATACGGGCAGAGAAGCTATATGACAAGGCGCATGCTCAACCTTCACCGCGAGCGCGGTCGTATCGCCGCCAAAACCCTGCGGCCCCACACCTGACTGATTCACAAGCTCAAGTACCATCCGCTCAAATCCGGCATAGCGCTCATCGGGGTGCTCATCCGCGAGCGGACGAAGCAGCGCTTTCTTGCTCAGCAACGCGGAAAGCTCGAAATTGCCGCCGATTCCCACCCCCACAACAAACGGCGGGCAGGCGTTGGCACCTGCTTCTTTAACAACATCAAGCACCCACCCCGCTATATCTTCAGGAGTGGCTGTGGGGTTGAATGCCTTGAACAGGCTTTTATTCTCGCAGCCGCCACCCTTTGTCATAACGCTGATCTTCAGCTTATCGCCGCGCACGATACTGTAATGTATTATCGCCGGCGTGTTTGTTCGTGTGTTTTCGCGCTCGAATAGCGGCTCCGCCACGACACTCTTTCTCAAAAGCCCCTGGTCGTATCCCGCCGCGACGCCCTCGTTGACCGCGTCGCAGATTGTGGCTTCGCTGTTTCCGGCGGGCGGAACAATCTCTACATTCGCCCCCTGCTCCACGAATACAACCGCAAGCCCCGTATCCTGACAGATCGGGATATGCTCATCGCGCGCAATAAGCGCATTTTCAGTAAGCAGGGAGAGTATGTTGCGGGCCATTGGCTTTGAATCGGCCGCTGACGCAATCTTTAGAGCCTTGTAAACATCATCGCCGAGCAGATAGCAGCTGTCTATGCAGAGCAAGCGCACCGCTTCAGCAATATCTTTGTAAGCTATCTGCCTGCTGTTCATTTTACATCCAGAATAAAACGCTCGTATTTTTTGTTGCCCGTTTCATCCTCGAAACTCAGGGCAATTATATGCTGACCCGGATCAAGCGGCTCAGTCGTAATGCGGTACTGCTCGGCTTTGGAATCGTTCAGCAGATCTTCCGGCACAACGGTTGTCCAGTCTTTGTCGCTGTCGATTGTGTAGCGCACTTGCCCGATAACGGTATATTCGTCTTCAAGGGTAAATTCTATCTTTGCAGCGCCCTGCTCGACATTTACGCTTGATGAAACCAGCGCGGGCGCCGTATTGTCCACAAGCACATCAACCGACTTGCTTACAGATACCAGCGCGTTTTCGAGGCTGTTGGAAGCCTTGTCCGTAACCGTTGCGCGGAGGCTGTAATGGCCATCGGGGACGGTCTGCGAATCCCACTGGTATTTATTCTCCTCGCTGTCCTCCAATATGTTGAGCCAAAGCGTTGAGCCTGGGCAGCGAAGGTCGATGCTGTAAAGGAGTTTGTCGTCGTTTTCGTCCTTCGAGGGCACACCAATCGTAATTTTAGATTCTCCGTTTTCGCGCTTGACCAACGGCTCGCCCACAACGGGCTTGATATTGCGCACCGCCGCACCGAGAGCAAGCGCATTGACTTCCGGCGTAAACTCGCCTGTGCCGCTGAGAAACAGTTTGACCTGCAAGAAACGCTCGCTGCTCTTGAGCGTGGGGGCGGTGGCCGAAATCGGCGCCGGCTCCGTCCAGCTACCGTAATCAGCCTCGGCGGCGTTGCGCACATTGCTGCTGCGTATCGAATACTTTATACCCGTTTCAGCGGGTAGCTCTGCGTCAAGCTGAAGCTCTCCCCACACAGACGGCTGAGCAGCATCAATCGCAGGCGAGACCCACTCCCCGCTTCCGGAAAGCCCTTTCTCAAACAGCATCACGCGCGCCGGATTGGCCATGGCGGCATACAGATTTTCGCCTTCAACGCAGAGAGCACTGATAACCGAACACTCCTTGTCCTCGTAAACATCCTCGTAGGTAACTTCATCGATATAGACCTTCGACAGCGAAGCACTGTCGCCATCGCCCACCCAGAGGCAGCCCTCGAACAAAGCCGCATCCATAAACAAGCCGCTACCTTTGCCGAGCGTCGAGACAACGCCGTCGGGCGCTATCTTGTAGAGGTAGCTGGAAATTTTATCATCTTTGGGCTTTTCCTCGCCGGCCTTGTTGAGCATATCCTGCTTGACCGTCGCGGCAAGATGGAGCTTTAAGCCGCCGTTCATAAGGGTGTAGAGCTTTTCTTCCTTCTTCTCGCCCTGTTCGGGGTGCGGAGGCATATACTGCTCCTTCTTTTCGGGCTTCTTTTTATCGGCCTGCGGGTCTGCTATTGCCGCGGTAACATAGACATTGCCCTCTTCGTCCACGTTTACGCTCGTTATGTCAACCTGGTCGGAATCGAACAGTGCCTTCGCCTCGCCGGAGGCAGGCTCAATCTTATAGAGAACGCCGCGCTTGTCGCAGCCGGCGTACAAGCTGCCAGAGCCGAAGCAGAGATTCGTAATGCCACGTTCGTTGAGATGGCAGAAAAGCTCTGTGGAACCGTTGGGTGAAAGCTTGTAAATATCGCCGGTGGGGCCAGTGGCTATATAGAGACTTCCCGCAAAGGGCTTTATATCAAAGATGAAGGCGGCCTTCTCCAGCTTGCAGACAACTTCAGGGTTGGCCAGATTCTCATCAAAACGCACTATCCTGCAATTATCTCCGCTGATGCCCGCGACAAGCCTGCCCTGATTGTCTTTTGCAAGCGCGAAGACATGTTCGTTTATGATGTGCGGCGCCTGTTGTGGCGGCTCCTCCGCCATCACCTGTTGCGCGACATTCTCAAGATTTTCCGCCCGATGCGCTTCCGCAGGCTCGGCGGCGGGAGGCGCGGGCTTGTAAATGCAACGAGCCACAGAATCCTCTATAACAAATATCTCGCCGTTGGGGCTTGTACCGATGACGGGCTTTGAATCGATTACGACCATCGCGTTTATCGACCATACATCCTCGAGGCTGTCCAGAAGAACGCTGCGGGCGCGGCCAAGCCTCATCGTACCGTCTGAATCAACAACCACGTTTTCCATCTCCCCTGAGGAGAAGTCCGCGGCGGTGTCAAATTTGAACAGTTTGGAGGTTACTGCGGCGCTCATTGAAGCGCCTGCTACGATAAATGCCGCTATGAGTATGATTGAAAGTTGCTTGTCAGCCTTCATTACGCTTGACCTCTATTTCTATCTGAAGTTGATTTTTCACGATATACGGAAAGTCCGCCGCCTGCTCGACCCAGTCGAAAGCCGGCTTCACGGAGTAGTTTCGTTTGGAGCTGCCGAGCAGTGGCGCCATCGTGTCCGGCAGACCTTCCAGCTCAAAGCGCCCTACGGAAAGCCCGCTTCTTTCGGTCTGCATAACGGCGTAAAGCCCGCGCCTGTCGGCATCTGATATTACCCTGCGCATCACGGCCGCGAGCGAATCAAAATCATCGTAAATCAGACGCGCCGGCCTCATCTTGTCCACGAAACCGCGGTAGCCATCAGCACCGAAAATCTGTATCGTTTTCTTGCCGGGGGCAAGATCTTCGGGCACCTTGATTTCGAGCGTCCTGTGAAATTTTGCTCCGAATTCCTTCTCAAGCGTTACATTCACGCTTACCGCAGCGCCCGGCTCGACGACAAGGTCGTTTGCCTCGGCGGTTGTGATGGTTGTGTTGAGGTTTTCATCGGAGAGCGTGGCCTCGAAATCAATCCCGAGCACGCGCGGCCTTTTGTATTCGTTCATGGCGAATGTTGAAACAATGCCCGCGGTATCGTAGGCTGCATCTCTCATACCTCTGCCGGACGAGACATTTTCTATGACATAATCTTCAAGCCCGTCAACCTTGATAACCGCTCTGTATGATACCGAATGAAATTCAGGCAGCTCAACATTGCGGAACGCGGCGGCCGCGATGACATTCTGCACCATCATAGGCGTGTAGTACTGGTCTTCTGCAAGAATGAGATTAAAAATCGCCGGCTCCGCTGAATCAAACGAATTTATCTTGACTGCCATTGGGATTGTGGGCGCTTGCCGTCCTATAATGCCGTAAACAGCTTCCTGTTCGTCTCCGATAATCGTGCCGACGGGGACTGTCGGCGAGCCTATCTTGAACGAACGCGATTGGCTCGCCATCACCGTATGCACGACGCCTGCGGAAAACGGCAGGCTCACCTTGCCCATACCGGTGAATGAGTGGCCGAAGGCATAGACATTATCGCCGTTTATTGCGGTTACCGTACCGAGGACGCTCATATTAATGTCACCGTCAACGAGCGGTATGCAGATTGTTGAGCCGGGCTCGAAATTGGGGAGAGCCGAAGACTTGCCGCCGGAAAAGCCGGAGGCGCCGGTAAAGAAAAATGAAGAGCTGTCGAACCCTGCAAGCGATGAAAGAGCCTCCTGCGCCATATTTGAGCAAAGCGCGTTGCCCGAAAGACGCGAGGAAAGCATTTTGTTGAGGCCTGCGCAGAATGTTTCACTGTCGAGGCGTCCGCCTATGATCTGCGGTACGCCGAGCCCTCCGGAGGGTGCGGTTTCTCGCGCAGCATTGTGGGATGTGCGCGTTTCTACGGCAAGCATCTCCTCTATCGGCGTCACGCCGTAAAGCGGGTCTTTGGGGAATGACCAGCCGAAAGCGAGCGCTCCTGCGATGCGGCCGTCCAGTACGACAGGCGACCCGCTGCAACCTGCCACAGGGCCCGTATGCTTGAACTTATCACCCGTTCCCATCACGAGGAAAGCGTCTCTGCCTGGCTCGTAGTTTTCTATAACATCTACCACTTTCAGCGGAAAACGCTCAATTTGCGTTCCTTTATACACGCTGAGAGCATAGCCCTCCATCCCTGCTCTGATCTCGCTAAGCGGGATATATTTGGCCGTATCCAAGGGGGAAGCAGAAGCCGCCGGCAGCATAATCGCAACCAACATCATAATTAACATTTGTTTACAGGTCATTTCACCTCTATTCTCGTGCTGACGATCATCAAAGAAATCTTGCAACGTTTCGGGAAAGTCTCTATAATAGCGAGCTTGAAGTTTTGTTCAAATAGAAACGTTAGAAAAAAGGATTTTCGCAGATGGACGCTGAACACCGCCATGAACTGAAGCAAAACGATTTTGAAGAAATAATGAGAAATCTTCCGGGCTTTTTGAAGAAACACGCCAAAGACATTCTCTGTTGCGCGCTTATAATTGTGGCAGCTGTTTTGTGGCTGGCCAAGAAGGAACCTGTTCGCCCTGACATCGAGAAGCAGGTTGCGGTAAACAGCGCCTTTCAGGACTTGAACACCAAGATCACAGAGCTTCGCGAAGGCACAGCCGACGCGACAGAACTGCCTGCCCTCTACGAAGCAGTAATAAAAAAGATTGACTCACTCCCGACAAACCTGCAGAAATCCTTCGGCTATATCAAGACAGCTGATATATACCGTTTGCAGGCCCGTTACGACAGAAGCAACCTTGAGCCGATATCCAAGGCTCTGGAGCTCTACAAGAAGGCCGCTGAAATTGCCGCTGAAGACGGCACACTCTGCGCTATGGCACAATTCGGCCAAGCCTTGAGCGAGATAGACCTCGGCAACCTCGACGCCGCGTCAAATCTTCTCGGGCAGCTTGTTACAAGCGAAAAATACGCAAGCACAGCTTTCCCCGTGCTTGCAAAGAAGAGGCTTGCCGTAATCGAAAGCCTCAACCAGAGCTTCTCGTTCGCGCCTGCTCCCGAACCCGTAGCAGAAGAGACTTCTGCTGAATTGGACGCTGCCGCGCCTGAAACGAACTCTTAATCGAATACCGCGTACAACTGAAGGCAGTCTGATAAAAAGGCTGCCTTTTTTATTTATTTGCAAATGAGCATAATGCGCCACGAAAAAGACAAATTGAATATAGATGAGGAATACCTACCGGAGCTTCCGGACGGGCGTTTTGCGAATGCTACGGAGATGCAGGAACTCTTCGACAACTATCAGGGTGGAGAGGAAGTTCATCTGAAAGTGGGCACGAACCTCAAGAACAATCGAATCGACCTTTATCTCAACGGCCGCTTCAACTGCTTCTCGCGGACGCTTATCCAGCGTCTGATTCGTCAGGATGATATACTCGTCAATGGAAATTCAGTAAGAGCATCTCACAAGCTAAAGACAGGAGATGTTATAAGCGTAGTTTTCCCGAAACCCGCATCAACGGAGGTTGAACCGGAGGATATTCCGCTCAATATCGTCTATGAGGACGAAGATATTGTCGTAGTGAACAAGGATGCGGGGATGGTTGTGCATCCGGCGCGCTCCTATAAAAACGGCACTCTCGTAAACGCGCTGGCCTTTCACTGCGATACCCTTTCAACCGGTAGCGAGATAATGAGGCCTGGCATCGTACACCGCCTCGACAAAGACACCACCGGATGTATCGTCGTGGCGAAGAACGACCAGTCACAGTGGAAGATTTCTCAGCAGTTCAGAAACCGCACAACGAAAAAGACCTACTACGCCATTGTTCACGGCGTACCCGAGCTCGACAGTGATATGATACGTAATTTTATCGGCCCGCACCCGACAATTCGCGAACGCTTTGCCGTACGCGCGGATGAAGGCAAAGAGGCGATAACGGTGTATAAGGTGTTGGAGCGGTTCAGTGGATTTTCCTACCTCGAAGTAAACATACATACCGGCCGTACGCACCAGATTCGCGTGCATATGTCGCACATCGGGCATCCGATTGTCGCTGATGACATGTACGGCGGCAGGACGGTGTATCCCTGGCAGATTCGCAATGAGCTGCCGCAACCCGAGGACGCTATTATCACGCGCCAGGCACTGCACGCCGGCTCGCTCGAAATAACGCACCCGCGTACTGATGAACGCATCACGTTTGAGGCGCCGCTATGTCAGGATATGGCATATCTGCTGGAGATGTTGAGAACCTATCGCTGAGCACGTTTGAAATCCTCGCGCGCTTTCAGCACGAGGCTGTCGCAGATTTCGTTGTATTTATCGCCGGAATGCCCCTTAATCCAGTTCCATTGGATTTTGTGAATTTTTTCAAGCTCAATGAGCTCAAGCCAGAGGTCTTTGTTTTTAACCGGCTTTTTTCCGGCGGTCTTCCAGTTGTTTTTCAGCCATTTTGCAATCCAGCCGTTTGTAAAAGCGTTTTTGAGGTACTGCGAATCTGTGTGGAATTCCACCTTGCACGGCCGTTTGAGCGTCTTCAGTGCCTCAATCGCCGCGGTAAGCTCCATACGGTTGTTTGTGCTTTCGGCTTCGGCGCCGCAGATAGTTTTCTCGGCCTTGTGCTTCGGGGAAATCAGCACGGCTGCCCAGCCTCCGAGGCCGGGATTAGGGCTGCATCCACCGTCTGAATAGATAACAATATCAGCCATAAATCAGGCGCTCTCCCTTACGATTTTCGCGCCGACGGCATTGAGCTTCTCTTCAATTTTTTCGTAACCGCGGTCAATGTGATAGACGCGGTTTATAATCGTTTCGCCTTTGGCGGCCAGCGCCGCGAGAACAAGCGCCGCGCTCGCACGCAGATCGGATGCCATAATCGGTGCGCTTGTGAGGGATTCGATACCGTTTACGATAGTGCACTGCCCTTCTTTGCGCAGCCTTGCGCCCATTCGGCTCATTTCAGGCACATGCATAAAGCGGTCTGGGAAGATCTTTTCCGTTACGACGCTGTTGCCCTGCGCGATTGTGAGCATGGCCATAAACTGCGCCTGCAAGTCTGTGGGAAAGCCGGGGTATGGCTGAGTGGTTATATCTATCGGGTGAATCGTGCGGCCGCCTCTTACGGCGCAACCGTAGCTCGTCTGCTCGACCTGCGTTCCCATCTTGACAAGCGCATCCGTAACGGCGCCGAGATGGTCGAGGCAGCAGTTTTCAATTTCAAGCGAGCCGCCTGTAATCCCCGCCGCCACCATATATGTGCCCGCTTCGATTCTGTCCGGTATTATCCTGTACTCAACGGGATTAAGCTCCTTAACTCCCTTGATATGCAGCTTAGGTGAACCTGCGTTGGAGATCTTAGCCCCCATACAGTTGAGGAAGTTGGCCAGGTCAACAATCTCCGGTTCACAAGCTGCGCTCTCGATAATGGTTTCGCCCTCTGCGAGAGTGGCCGCCATCATAACGTTTGCCGTGGCCAGTACGCTGGGGCCGAACGGGCCGCCGAGAAATATCTGCTTGCCTTTGAGGCCGCGGGGAGCTTTCGCAATGATATAGCCGTTTGCAATCTCAATCTCCGCGCCGAGCTCTTCGAGGCCACGGATGTGCAGGTCAACGGGTCTTGTGCCGATGGAACAACCGCCAGGGATCGACACCTCAACCTCACCGCACCTTGCCAGCAATGGCCCGAGTATGCAGATGCTCGCCCTCATCTTGCGAACGAGCTCATAATCGCCGAAGGGGTTATCTATGTTGGTTGCGTCTATGGTTACCGTGTGCTTCTCTTCACGCGCGCATTTTGCGCCGAGCTCTTCAAGCAACTTCTCCATAAACAGAATATCACTCAGGACGGGAGCGTCGATGATTGTAGATTTGCCTTTGGCTAAGAGCGCCGCAGCCATAATCGGAAGCGCTGAATTTTTCGCACCACTTACACGTATGCGGCCGGATAAAGCGGTTCCACCTTGAACCTTAAAGACATCCATTATACAAATCCTTTCGTATAAGATGAAATACTCAATTTGGTGAAGTATAGTTTAATACAGCCGGCTGTTCAAGCACAAAACCGCAAATATTTCCAAATCACGTTTTTTTGATTTTTAATTCTGCTTTTCGGCAAACTTGTCAGGCAAGAAGCTCACTTTGAATTGCATTTCGCTATACAGGCCAACCGCCGGTAGCAAAATACTCGTTTATGGCCTCCGCGGCCACCCTGCCGTGTCCCATGGCAAGGATAACAGTCGCCGCGCCGAGAGCAGCATCGCCGCCCGCGAACACGCCCTGCATATTCGTACGGCACTTCTCATCAATGGAAATGTTACCCCATTTATTGTACGCAAGCTCGGGGGTTGCCCTGCGCAGAAGCGGGTTTGCGAGGTTGCCGATGGAAACGATCGAAGCATCTACCTCGATTATCTCCTCGGAGCCCTTTATCTCTACAGGCCTGCGCCTGCCGGAA
>JBFWMM010000015.1:0-52135 GCA_050251615.1 Phycisphaerae bacterium | reverse complement strand
ATATAAAGCCGTGGGAGCTGCACAAAAAACTCTACAACTGGGTACTCGGCTGGGCGGATACGAAATACGGGCTTTTGGCGCTGATTATCCTTGCGCTCGTTGAGCCGATTTGCGTGCCTGTGCCTGCGGATGTGCTTGTGTTGGGGATGAGCCTCGGCAAGCCGAAAAACGGCATAAAATACGGCTTGATCTGCTCGCTTTTCTCTGTTTTCGGCGGCACAATCGCGCTTCTGCTGGGGCTCGCGCTCGGCGAGAGTGTGCTTTCATTTTTCCACAGCATAGATTTTTACCACATTGGCGATAAGGCCGATAAGGCGCTCGCCCTCTACACAAAGTATGACTTCTGGGCGATAAGTGTCTCCGCGCTCACGCCTGTGCCCTATATGCTGTTCAGCTGGCTGGCCGGCATAGCGAACGTAAGCGTGGTTAAGTTTGTATTGATAAGCATCGTGTTCCGCTCGCTGCGTTTCGGCTCGGAAGGCGTTTTGTTTTATTTCCTCGGTGAAAAGGCAAGAGATGTAATCGAGAAGCACTTCAACACCGCCACAATCATAGTGATGGTGCTGCTGGGTCTGGTCGTTTATGCGCTGAAAGCGCTCGGCTGAATTGTATTTCTCTGCGGTTGCATTTTCAGCTCACGAAAAACACGAAAGGCACGAAAGCGAAGCAATTCAAGATTCCATATTCAAGATTCCATATTCCATATTCAAAATTCAAAATTCAAAATTCAAAATTCAAAAAAATCTCCGTGCCCTTTGTGAACTCCGTGTTAATATATATAAACCCTGCGGCAATAATGAGTTAGCGCAGGAAAGGCGCGTTGCGTTTGGCTTTGCCTGACTTTGTATTATTTGCGAGTATTAGTGAGTATTAGCGGTTTCGTTTTTTTTATAAACCGCGGGAGCTCGCAGTGGGGGGCACAGAGAGAATTGCAGATTGCAAATTCAAGATTCAAAAATCTCGCGACTTCTGTAATACAGAGAGAAGAATAACCTCAGTTGGTATAAACGTTGATATTTTGTGCGGGCGCTATATACTGATGGGCGTTGCGTTAATATTCCGTTCAATCCAGCGGATATTTTTATAGTCATTATTTATCAGGAGATGCAATGGGGCTTATAGAAAGGCTTGAATCCATAAAACAAAAATTTGGACTGGTGAACAGTTTTCCAAATGAACAAAGCATATCTCAGGCTGTCGTCTTGCCTGTTCTCAGCGAATTGGGATGGGATGTTTTTGATGCCTCAAAAGTCTGCCCGGAATATAACGTTGATAATAAACGTGTAGATTTTGCTCTGTTGGACAGGCCGAATAAGCCGGCTGTTTTTATAGAGGTCAAGAAGCTGGGCAACTGTTCAGGGGCAGATGAGCAGCTTTTCGCGTACGCTTTTAGGGAAGGCGTACCAATGGCCATACTGACAGATGGACAAGAATGGAGTTTTTATCTGCCGGCAGAAAGAGGAGACTACGAGGAAAGAAGAGTTTACAAACTCGACATTTTAGAGCGCAACGTGAAAGAGTCTGCGGAACGATTTGAGAGGTACCTTAGCTTTGAAGGCATCCACTCAGGCAGTTGTCTTGAAGCCGCCAAAGCAGACCATAAAAACACCAGCCTGAGACGTGAAGCAGATGCCGCGCTGCCCAAAGCCTGGGAGGCAATCCTCAATGACAGCGATTCCCTTATTTTGGAACTTCTCGCTGAAAAGGCGGAAGATATCTGCGGGTTCAAACCGTCAAAAGAAAAGTGCAAAGAGTTTATCGGATCTATTGCCGGTGGATTTACGCCGGCCGCACAAACTTTCTCTGTCGCAAAGGTTAACCGTACACAAAAGAGAAGAGCTGACAAGGTAAAGCTTTTAGTGAATAAAGAATTTCGCAGCGAAAAATATTCCTTATCTTACGGTGAAAAAACTTACTACTTTAGGACAAAGATTGACGTGTTAGCCAAGCTTCTTGAACTTCTGGGAAACGATTACAAGGACTTCTATGATAAGTTTGCAGGGCTTGAACACGGGAGAACAAGGCAATACCTTGACAGGGATAAATACGCCCTATATCCCGGCCGCCCCGACCTTGCGGATGAACACTCCCGGAAAGTAGGAGATAACTGGTGGATGGGTACTAATTACTGCACGTCCGATATTGTCAAAATATTGAACCTTGCCATCAAAACAGCAGGGCGTAAAGCCGAAGCAAGCATTAAATATGATCTTGGTTAGCGGATGTCTGCCCGCTAAGGATAGAGGGCGGTTCACGAACCGCCCCTACGCATTTTCAGATCACTAAAGGCACGAAAAGCACGAAAGCGAAGCAATTCAAGATTCCATATTCAAGATTCCATATTCAAAATTCAAAATTCAAAATTCAAAAAAATCTCCGTGCCCTTTGTGAACTCCGTGTTAATATATATAAACCCTGCGGCAATAATGAGTTAGCGCAGGAAAGGCGCGTTGCGTTTGGCTTTGCCTGACTTTGTATTATTTGCGAGTATTAGTGAGTATTAGCGGTTTCGTTTTTTTTATAAACCGCGGGAGCTCGCAGTGGGGGGCTGAGGAAAAGCGCGAATTATTCGGATGAGCAGTTTTTTTGCAAAAAAGCAGGAGATGTGATTGAGAAGCGCTCTGACTTTGCTACAATCAAAGAAATGGTGTTATACGGCCCGGTCGAATTTGCACTCAAAGCGCTCGGCTGAATTTCTGAACATTAGTTTTAAGGATTGTGATTATGTTGAAAAACGGCATTCTACTCTTAACCTTCTGCGGCGTTTTGCTTGCGGCAGAGAACCCCGCAAAATTGCAGGATGAGAAGTTTCTGCACGAAAACACAACTGCGCCACACAGCACGCTTATGCCGTACGATACGGTAAAGCAGGCGCTCGCGGCCGACAGATACTCCTCGCCAAACTGCTTTACGCTCAACGGCACGTGGAAATTCAACTACGCCCCGAAGCCCTCAGAGCGCCCTGAAGGCTTCTACAAAAGCGATTTCAACAGTAGCGGTTGGGGCGATATTTCCGTCCCCTCGAACTGGGAGCGGCAGGGCCACGGCACCGCCATCTATACAAACGTAACCTACCCGTTTCCGGCGAATCCGCCCCATATCCCCGAAGACAACAACCCCACCGGCTCCTATCTGCGCAGCTTTACCCTGCCGGATAACTTCGACGGCAAGCAGCTCTACCTGCACTTTGACGGCGTGGAAGCGCTATTGAATGTCTGGATTAACGGCGAGTATGTCGGTTCGAGCCAGGGCAGCCGCACGCCCGCGGAGTTCGATATTACCGGCTTCGTCAAAGACGGCGAGAACACAATCGCCGCAGAGGTGTTCAGGTGGTGCGCGGGCTCATATATGGAGGATCAGGACTTCTGGCGCCTCAGCGGAATTTATCGCAATGTGTATATCTTCGCCGAGCCGAAGCTGAGCATCAGTGATTTCTTCGTGCGTACGGACCTCGATGAGAGCTACGAGGATGCCACGCTCGATATAGACATTACCCTGCGAAATAATCGGAGCGCCGCGGCATCAGGCGCGGTTACGCTGCGCCTCTACGATGAGAACGCCCCTGTTACAACCCTCAACGGCAAAGAATCCGAAGTGAGAGTGATCTTCGCGGAAATTCCCGCAGGCGGCAAGAAGACGCAGAACGTCAAGATAGAAGTGCCCAATCCGAAGAAGTGGAGCGCGGAAGCGCCTAACCTCTACAAGCTCGTGATGAGCCTCGGCTCAATGCGTAGCCGGCGCACGAATATCAGCGAGCATATCAGTACGGATGTCGGCTTCAGAGAGATTGAGATAAAGGATTCGCAGATCACAATCAACGGCGAGCCTGTTCTGTTCAAAGGCGTCAACCGCCACGAACACGACCCCGACACCGGCCACTACATCACTGAAGAATCAATGATGCTCGACATCATCACAATGAAGAACAACAACATCAACACCGTTCGCACCTGCCATTATGCCAACGACCCGCGCTGGTTTGAGCTGTGCAACAAGTACGGGCTGTATATCGTGGGCGAGGCGAACATCGAGAGCCACGGCATGGGCTACGACTGGAATCGCACCCTCGGTAACAACCCCGCGTGGCTGGCTCAGCACGAAGACAGAATGAGAAGGATGGTCGAGCGCGACAAGAATCAGCCCTGTATTGTGATGTGGTCTCTTGGCAATGAGGCGGGCCCCGGGCAAAACTTCCAGACCATCGCCGACCAGACCCGCCAGCGCGACCCGAGACGCCCCGTGCATTACGAGGGATACAGCACCTGCGCTGATGTGGACAGCTGCATGTATCCGGGCGTTGACTGGCTGGCGAGAGTGGGCAGCGAGGACAACCCCAAGCCGTTCTTCATCTGCGAATATGCGCACTCCATGGGCAACGCCACCGGCAACCTGCCCGAGTACTGGGATGTGATAAGGAGCAAGAAGCGCCTCATCGGCGGCTGCATCTGGGACTGGGTTGACCAGGGGCTTCGCGAGACTGATGAAAACGGCCGCGAATACTTCGCCTACGGCGGCGACTACGGCGACCGCCCCAACAGCGGCAACTTCTGCCTCAACGGGGTTGTGGGCCCCGACCGCAAAGACACTGCCAAGCTTCGCGAAGTGAACAAGGTGTACCAGTATATCGACATCGAGCCCGCCGACATTTCCAAAGGGCTTGTACGCATAACGAACGAGTTTGATTTTACAGACCTCTCCAAATTCTACATAATCTGGCAGCTCGCCGCAGACGGCATCGTTGAACAGCAAGGCAAGCTCAAGCCAATAGAGCTTGCGCCGAACGACTCAATCGAGCTGCTTATCCCGTTCGACAGCACAAAGCTCTCCAACGCGACAGAATATATGCTCACTGTGAACTTCTGCCTCGCCGAGGAAGAACCGCTTGTGGAGAAGGGGCATATCGTTGCTTATGAGCAGATGCCCGTAACTTCATGGGGCTGGAAGCCGCAGGGCAAACTCGATGACAGTGGCAAGCTTGGCGTAAAGCTCGGCGAGCAGGGCACGAAGATTGCCGGCAACGGCTTTGCTGTCAGCTTTGATGCCGACGGCGATATCGAGAGCCTCGTCTATGGCGGCGAAGAAATTCTATCAGCCGCCGGCCCCGAGCTGAACCTGTTCCGTGCCCCGGGCGACAACGACAAATGGACAGACCGCAACTGGTATGCGATGGGGCTCGACAAGCTCGAATGCGTCAATTCAAGCGTCAATGTGATTGAAGAGGATGGGCTTGTAGAGGTTTCAGTTGAGAAGAAGTATGAGGGTTCCCGCGGCTTCTTCGCGATGAATCTCCTTTCGTACAGAATCCTCCCCGACGGCACGATACATGTGGACAACTGCATTATGCCCTCCGGCGCGACGAGTACGCTGCCGCGCGTGGGGCTGCTGATGAATATCGCTGGCGAGTATGGCAAGGTGAGCTGGTACGGCCGTGGCCCGTGGGAAAACTATCCCGACCGCAAAAGCGCCTCGCTTATCGGTACGAACAGCCGTACCGTGGAGCAGATGGGCGAGATGTATGTCGTGCCGCAGTTCAACGGCTCGCGTCAGGATGTGCGCTGGCTCGCACTCACAAACAAAAACGGCAAGGGCCTTATGGTTGTCTGCGATGAGCCGCTGAGCTTCAGCGCTCTGCAGAATACCGAGCATGAGCTCGCCCGTGCCAGGCACATCAACGAGCTGAATCCTCGCGAGGATATTATCCTCAGCCTCAACTACGCCGAGCTCGGCTTAGGCGGCGCAAGCTGCGGGCCGAGGCCGCTTGAGAAGTACATCCTGAAAAACGAAGGAGC
Organism: Phycisphaerae bacterium; assembly: GCA_050251615.1. Classification (GTDB taxonomy): domain Bacteria; phylum Planctomycetota; class Phycisphaerae; order Sedimentisphaerales; family Sedimentisphaeraceae; genus Sedimentisphaera. The sequence continues at coordinate 46,346 of JBFWMM010000015.1, read as the reverse complement.
TTTCTTCGCAGGCTTCTCCATCAAGCCTGTAAGGAGCGATTCTCTTAAATCGCTTTCCTACGAGGCGAAGAATGCGCCGGCTGTGAGCGAGAAGCCGCAGTTTGAAGTGAGCTTTGAGGGAGAACGCAGATTTGTATCTGTCTCAGCGGGTAGCGGGGCGAAGATTTTCGTCAGCCGAGGCCGCGACGGCGAGTTTAAGCCGTATGAGGGCAAGATAGAAGTTAATGATGCCTGCCTCCTGCGCGCATATTCAAGCGAAGAAGGTAAGTTTAATTCAACGGAAACGCCTCTCTATCTGAACAGATACATTGATGAGGCCAAAGTTGATCAGTCGAAATGGAAGCTTGTCGAAGCGGACAGTTTCGAGCCGGGAGAGGGCGAGGCAAAGCACGCTTTCGACGGTAACAAAGACACCTTCTGGCATACCGCCTGGAGTAAATCGCAGGATCCGATGCCGCACCACCTCACGATTGATATGGGTGCTTCTTACAACATTGCGGGCCTGCGCTATCAGCCACGTCTGGGCAACAGTAACGGCCGGATAAATGAGTACGAATTCTATGCGAGCAAAGACGGCGAAAGCTGGCATCGCCTTGTTAAAGGCAAATTCAATTCCGGCGATATGCCGCATGAAGTGTTCTTCGATGGCAGCTTCAAGGCGCGCTACATAAAGCTTGTTGTCTTGAGCGAGCTTGGCGGCTCCTACTACGCAAGTTGCGCCGAGCTTAATATCATCGCCGAAAAATAATCTGTACAGATCGCGGGGGCGCGATGAATCGCACCTCCGCGGTACGGTTCGGCTTCACCGGTGGCTGCGCTGTAGCCTTGCAGGCAATGCGGCGTTTACCGGTAACCGATTGATTAAACGCCGTTTTTTTTTGTTGATGCTGATAAGTATTGCTGTAACATATAGTTAGCGATTGTTAAATCGGGAAAATTAAGAAAAAACAAAAGGCCGACAGCAAAAAAAGTAACGGAAAAGTGCCAGAGTGAACGAGGCCGCTCTGATTGCCGGCGCTCTTATGCCGGCCTGTCCGCTGAGCAATAAACGTATGCCGGAAACAGAAAAATACCTCGCAGGACGCATAAGCAGGGAGTAATAAAATGAGAAATTCGGTAAACATAACACTCTTGATTCTTGCATTGCAGCTGTCCGCTTGCGCGGGCGAAAAGCCTGTTTTAAAGGACGCTTTCAAGGACTGCTTCTATATCGGTACGGCTGTCAATCAATCGCAGGTGTATGGCAGGCCCGAGAAAGAGGCGGCTCTCATTTCAGAGCAGTTCAGCACGATAACTCCAGAAAACCTGCTGAAATGGGCCCCCGTTCATCCTCGTCTCGGCGAATACAACTTTGCCCCCGCCGATACCTATGTGGCTTTTGGTGAGAAGAACAATATGTTCATTGTCGGCCATACGCTTGTCTGGCACAGCCAGACGCCCAAATGGGTTTTTGAGGATGAAAACGGCAAACCGCTCACCCGCGAGAAGTTGCTTGAAAGGATGAAGGAACATATCTTCGCCGTGGCAGGGCGCTACAAGGGGCGCATTGGCGGTTGGGATGTGGTCAATGAGGCCGTGGAGGGCGACGGCTCCCTGCGCAACAGCAAATGGCGGCAGATCATAGGCGATGACTTCATCGAAAAGGCCTTTGAATACGCCCATCAGGCGGCTCCGGATGCCGAGCTCTACTACAACGACTACGATATGTGGAAGAAACAGCATAAAGAGGGCGTAATCAAGCTTGTGAAAGGGCTGAAGGGAAAAGGGCTTCACGTTGATGGCATCGGCATGCAGGGGCACTGGGGCCTCGACTACCCCTCCCTTGAAGAGATTGAACAGAGCATCATTCGGTACTCGGAGCTTGGGGTGAAGGTGATGATAACAGAGCTTGATATTACCGTGCTACCGAGCCCGTGGGGGCATACAGGAGCCGATATTTCGCAGAATCAAGAGCTTCGCAAAGAGCTGAACCCGTATCCGGACGGCCTGCCCGACGAGGTTCAGAAGCAACTGACAAAGCGCTACCGCGATATTTTCGCCATTTTTACAAAACACGCAGATAAAATCAGCCGTGTAACACTCTGGGGCGCTCAGGACGGCAACTCCTGGCGTAACGGCTGGCCTGTTCGCGGGCGCACTGATTATCCGCTCCTTTTCGACAGAAACTGCGAGCCGAAACCGGCCGTTTACGAGATAGTCAAAACGACTTCAGAGAGGGAATGAGTGTGTCAAATAAACCGCGGTATTCTGTTAAATAGATACGCCCGCCGCATACTCACCCCTCCTGCACCGTAAACGCCGCGTATTAACGGCCCCGCTGTATTTGGAGTTCGGCCTGAGAAGCAGATTCATTATGCGGAACAGCGAAAGGCATTGAAGTATGCGTGCGGCGATAATCCATACGGGCCTTTCACGTATCAGGGCGTCATTCTCACGCCTGTTGTGGGCTGGACAACGCACCATGCGATTGTCGAGTTTGAGGGGCGGTGGTATCTGTTCCACCACGACTGCAAGCCATCAGGTGGAACGACCTGGCTGCGGAGTATGAAGGTTGTTGAGCTGCATTACCGCCCCGACGGCTCAATTGTAACGACAGATGGAAACGCGTAATGATTGTTTTATCTTTTTCGGAGAAATGAAATGAAACGTGCTTTGATTGTTGTGTTGTCTGCGGCTCTGTGCAGCTCTTGCCTTGCAGTTGCCGAGGATTTCAAACCTGCCTCGACAAACCAGCCTGGCAGGCAGTACCCGCAGGTTAATTCCGAGGGCTGTGTTCGTGCGCAGATAGCCGCGCCTCAGGCGCAAAACGTCCTTCTGGACATCGGAGGCGTCAAAACGCCCATGACAAAGGACGAAAACGGCGTTTGGACGGGCGATTCTCAGCCGATGGATGAAGGCTTCCATTACTACCAGCTTGAGATTGACGGGGCGCAGGTTCCCGATCCCGGCAGTATGTTCTTTTACGGCGCAAGCCGCCGCGGCAGCGGGGTGGAAGTGCCCGCAAAAGACGAAGATTTCTACGCCCTTAAAGACGTTCCTCACGGCAGGATAAGCGAAAACCTGTACCGTTCGGAGATTACGGGCAAGCAGCAGCGCTGTTTTGTCTATACCCCTGCGGCTTACGACAAGAATCAGTCGGAGCGTTATCCGGTGCTGTACCTTCAGCATGGCGGAGGCGAAGATGAGACAGGCTGGTCAGCTCAGGGAAGAGTGGGCCTGATTATGGACAATCTCATTGCCGCAGGTAAGGCAAAGCCGTTCATTATCGTAATGGACAACGGCACATGGACAATGCGGCCGCCGCGGACAGGCCAGCAGGGATGGCCTCCGAAGGGCTGGGCTGACGAATTTCGCGACAGGCTCCTCAAAGAGATAATCCCGATGATTGACTCAGGCTACCGCACGCTCGCCGACCAGCCCCACCGCGCTATGGCGGGTCTCTCGATGGGGGGCATGCAGACAAACGCAATCGCAATGGAGAACCTTGATGTGTTCTCGCATATCGGCATCTTCAGCGGCGGGACTGTCGGCGAGCCGGCAACCGCGCATGGCGGCGTAATGGCCGATGCCGAAGAATTCAACAAGAAGGTGAAACTGATTTTTGAGAGCTGCGGCTCGCGTGAATACCCCGAGAGGGTCAAGGCGAATGTTGACGAGCTGAAAGCGGCCGGCATAAACGCCGCGTTCTATGTCTCTCCCGATACCGCCCACGAATGGCAGACCTGGCGGCGCAGTTTCCATCAGTTTGCGCAGCTTCTGTTCAAGGACGCTCCACGGCAGGAGCGCGGTCCGCGCGAGCCGAGAGGCGATTTCGGACGCGCCATCGAGCTTGGCGCCGATGATGTGGCTCTGTATCCCGATGCCCCCGAAGGCTTCAAACGTATGCTCGGCGGCATTGCTCACGGCGCTGAAGAGATGGTAGAGTACGAATCGGAGACAGTCGGTACGACGCGCAAAATGCTCGTCTATACCCCGCCCGGATACAGCGCCGAGCGCGAGTATCCCGTTCTCTACCTGCTCCACGGCATCGGCGGAGACGAGACGGAATGGCAGCGTTTCTGCTCGCCGAACCTTATTCTCGACAACCTCATCGCAAAGGGCAAGGCGGAGCCGATGATTATCGTAATGCCCAACGGCAGGGCGCAGAAAAACGACCGCCCTGAGGGCAATGTCTATGCCGCGGCGCCGGCGTTTGCGGTGTTTGAAAAAGACCTGCTCAATGACGTTATACCCGCAATCGAGGCGAAGTATTCGGTGAAAAAAGACAGAAACAGCCGCGCGATCGCAGGGCTTTCCATGGGCGGCGGTCAGTCGCTGAACTTCGGGCTGGGCAATCTTGATTCTTTCGCGTGGGTAGGTGGTTTTTCGTCCGCCCCGAACACAATGGCACCCGCCGAGCTTATGCCAGAGCCTGAAAAAGCAAAGCAAAAGCTCAGACTGCTCTATATCAGCTGCGGCAATAAGGACGGCCTTATCGGAATCAGTCAGGGCGTGCACCGTTATATGAAGGCCAACGATGTTCCGCATATCTGGAACGTCGATTCGCACGGCCACGACGCCGAGACCTGGGGCAGCAATCTGTACAACTTTGCTCAGCTCATATTTAAATGATATTACAACCGGTCGAAGAACCGGAGCGTTTTAAGGAAGTTATCGTGATGTGCAAGAATTCCCTGAACAGAGCCGGCCGCTTTGTCCGTTTGTTTGCGGCAGTGATGCTGACGTCGGCTCTGCATGGCTCTACTTTGCTGAGTGAGAATATAGTAAGCGGGAAGAATGTCCCCGATGCGTTTACTCTCGCCGCGGGCGGTTCAGCCGCGGTTATCTGCTGCGACAGCGCAGACTGGAAAGGCGTAATCCGCGCGGCGGGCGATTTGCAGGCCGATATTGAGCGGGTAACCGGAACGCGGCCCGATATGAATGATTCCGCAACGGGCAAAGGCGTGCTTATCGGTACGCTCGGAAAAAGCGCTTTGATTGATGGCCTCGTCTCGGCGGGCAAGCTGAACACTTCAGCCATAGAAGGCAAGTGGGAAAGCTTCATCATCGCAACGGTTGACGGTTCTCTCGTTGTCGCGGGCAGCGACAAACGCGGTACGATTTACGGCATCTATGAGATTTCGGAGCAGATTGGCGTCTCGCCCTGGTACTGGTGGGCGGATGTGCCTGCGAAAAAGCATAACAGCCTCTATGTGCGCGCGGGCGAGTACTGCTCGGGCGAGCCGGCGGTGAAGTACCGCGGCATATTCATAAACGATGAGGAACCATGCTTCGGGCCATGGGCGAGGGAGAAGTTCGGCGGTATCAATTCAAAGATGTACAGCCACATGTTCGAGCTGATTCTACGCCTGCGAGGCAATTACCTCTGGCCCGCGATGTGGGGCAAGGCGTTCAACGAGGACGACCCCGAGAACCCGCGCCTCGCAGACGAGTACGGAATTGTCATGGGCACTTCACATCACGAGCCGATGGTGCGCGCGCAGACCGAATGGACAAAGCGAAGTAAGAACATCGGCAATGGAGAGTGGAACTATGCCACGAACAAAGAGGGGCTACAAGGTTTCTGGCGCGATGGGATTGCGCGAAACAAAGACTACGAAAACATCGTTACGATAGGTATGCGCGGTGATGGCGATGAGCCGATGATAAAGGGCGGAGATATGGCAGCGAATGTCGGTCTGCTTGAGCAGATTGTGGCAGACCAGCGCGAAATGATAGCCGAGGCCGTCAACCCCGATGTAAGGAAGGTACCGCAGATGTGGGCGCTGTACAAAGAGGTGTCGGGGTACTACGAGCATGGCATGCGCGTGCCCGATGATGTAACTCTGCTCTGGTGCGACGACAACTGGGGCAATATCCGCCGCCTGCCGACTCCCGAGGAGCGCAAACGCAGCGGCGGGGCGGGAATCTACTACCACTTCGACTATGTCGGCGCGCCGAGATGTTACAAATGGGCAAACACGAATCCCCTGCCGAAGGTGTGGGAGCAGATGAATATCGCTTATGAGTACGATGCCCGCAGGATATGGGTGGTGAACGTGGGCGATCTCAAGCCCATGGAGTTGCCGATTGATTTCTTTCTGCAGATGGCATGGAACCCGCGGGCAATGCCGAAGGAACGCATAAGCGATTATATGACAAACTGGGCAGAGCAGCAGTTTGGCGCAGAATTTGCCAGGGAGATTGCCGATATTGCGGCAAAATACGCAAAATACAACGGCTGGCGCAAGCCCGAACTGCTAACGCCCGAAACGTTCAGTCTTGTGAATTACAGCGAGGCCGAGCGGGTGCTTGAGGCGTGGGAAAAGATAGAGCGCAGGGCCGAGGCGATAAACGCAAAGCTCCCCGAGGAGTATAAGGGCGCGTATTATCAGCTGATCCTCCATCCGGTCAAATCGGCCGCTACAGTCGCTAAGATGTACATAGCCGCGGGGCGCGGCCGCCTCTACGCAAAGCAGGGCAGGGCTTCGGCCAATGAGCAGGCGCAACTTGTCCGCGAGCTGTTTGCGCTCGACAAGGCGCTGACAACCCGCTATCACGAGCTGAACGGCGGAAAATGGAACCACATGATGGCGCAGACTCATCTGGGTTATACGAGCTGGCGCGACCCCGTGAGGGATGTTATGCCGGAGGTTGTCGAGGTTCAGCTCGGGCAGGGCGCGGTTATGGGCGTTGCGGTGGAAGGTTCGCAGCAGGCTTGGCCCGCTACAGAGGCTTTGCGGCTCCCCGCTGTGGACAGCGTTGGTGCTCAGCGCAGATGGATTGATATTTTCAGGCAGGGCGCAGAGCGCTTTGAGTTTACCGCTTCCGCAAACCGTACCTGGATTCGCATCAGCGAGCTGTCGGGAACGGTTGACGGCGATAAGCGCATTTTTGTGGAGGTGGACGCAGAGAAAGCGCCCGAAGGCGAAAGCAGCGCCATCATCACGATAAACGGCCCTGAAGGACAAAGCGCACGGATTGATATGTCTGTTGTGGGTTCTGATAAGTACGCGGGTTTGCAGGCGTTCGGCAGCCTTACAGGCCCCGCCGCGTTTGCCGCCGAAAGCGCCGCGAAGAACATCCCCGCAGGCGTTATGCGCTGGGAGAAGATTCCCGATTACGGCCGCGGGGCATCGGCGATGGCCGTGTTCCCCGTTACGGCGCGGAGTATAGAGCCGCCGGAAGAGGCGCCTTGCCTTGAATACCCCGTACTGATTGCCGAAGCAGGCAGGGTGCAGGTGGAGCTGATGACAGGCACGGGCTTGAAGATTCAGCCAGACCGCGGCGTAAGGATTGCGGTATCGTTTGATGATCAGCCGCCGCAGGTGCTCGATGCCTTCAAGGGGCAGTTCTCGGGCGGCGACGGCGCCAACGCTCCTGCCTTCCGCGACTGGGACAACTGGGTGCGCGACAATATCAGAACGCTGAGGAGCGTTCACGAGATAGAAGAAGCGGGCGTTCATCAGCTGAAAGTCCGGATGGTTGATCCGGCCGTTGTGCTGGAGAAGATTGTAGTACACAGCGGCGAGCTTCCGAAATCATACTTCGGTCCGCCGGCGGGGGAGATGCGGTGAACTCGAAAACACGAATCGGATTTGTTCTCGCGGCGGCCTGCGTCAGTCTCGTTTTGGCCGGATGCAGCGCAATAAAATCGCCAATGCCTGCAACGGGCACATGGGCGGCCTCGGCTCAGGAAGTTGAAGCCGCGCTTATGCCGCAGGAGTTTCAGCGGCTTGACGATACGACAATCAGGCAGATTGTGCGCGTCTCGGCGGGAGGTGATAAATTGCAGGTACGATTCTCAAACGCCTTTGCGGGCTGGCGCGATACGCTTGTAATCAGCGAGGCGAACCTGGCGGTGTGCTCGGCAGGTGCCTCCATCATTCCCGAAACGCTTACCCCGCTCACTTTCTGCGGAGAGAAGAGCGTAAGCATTCCATACGGCACTCTATTCGTCTCGGATGCCGTCGATTTCGACTTGCCCGCGGGTAGCGACCTCGCCGTAACGATTCACGTTGCGAAGGCGCCCGCGAAAACTACGGGCCACCGCAGCGCGAGAGGTGAATACGCATTCATAACCTCGGGGAATTCTGCCCGGGCGCAGGCTCTGCCTGGCGCGGAGGCGAGCAAGTGTTGGTATTACCTCTGCGGCGTTGATGTCCTCGCGGATTATTCCGCGGGCTCTGTAGTGTGTCTCGGTGATTCCATCACCGACGGCAAAGGCTCCACGGAAGGGCTTAATCTCCGCTGGCCCGACTACCTTGCCCGCAGGCTTCAGGCGAATCCGCAGACCGAGCATATCGGCCTGCTAAATCAGGGTATCGGCGGCAACGCGCTTTGGGCGGGTGGTATCGGTTGCGGCGCTCTTCAGAGGCTCAACCGCGACGTGTTCGCGCAGAGCGGGGCGAAGTGGGTGATTGTGCTTGAAGGCATAAACGACCTCGGTGGGGGGAATGTGAGCGCGGATGAACTTATCGCCGGTTACAGGCAGATAATCGTGCAGTCCCGCGCCTGCGGTCTGAAGGTTTACGGCTCGACAATCCTGCCCTGTGGCGAGTCCTTCTATTACAGCGCGCACCTCGAAGAGCAGAGGAAGAAGGTCAATGATTGGATTAGAAACAGCGGCGAGTTTGATGCCGTTATCGATTGGGATATGGTTGTGAGAGACATCGAGGAGCCGTCGAGGCTTAAAGCCGCGTGCGACTCCGGAGACCACCTCCACCTCAATGATGAAGGATACCGCTTAATGGCTTCGGCGATTGATATGCGGCTCTTTTTACGGTAATTTCAGTTTAACAAGGTGAGCAATGAATAAAATACTCAGCACCCTGACAGGCCTTTTAGCGGCATCTCTGTGCCTGGCCGAAAATCCGTTTATCCAGACGATTTACACCGCCGACCCGGCACCGGTGGTTCGCGATGGAGTCTGCTATGTTTACACAAGCCACGATGAAGACGTGTCGGTAAACAACTTCTTCACAATGAAAGACTGGCGCTGTTTCTCCACTACAGATATGGTCAACTGGACAGACCACGGGAAGGTAGCCTCGCTGTACGATTTTAAGTGGGCCGAATCGGGATGGGGCGGCGGCTTTGAAAACGGCGCATGGGCGGTGCAGTGCATCGAGCGCGATGGGAAATGGTACCTGTATTGTCCGATGCACGGGCGCGGGATTGGCGTGCTGGTTGCGGACAGTCCGTTCGGTCCGTTCAAGGATCCGATCGGCAAGCCGCTTGTCGCCGGTGACCATATCGACCCGACCGTCTTTATTGACGATGACGAGCAGGCGTATCTCTGCTGGGGCAATCCCAAGTGCTGGTACGCGAAGCTGAATAAGGATATGATTTCCTTCGATACATCCATCGGCGAGAACGGGATAGTGGCGTATGATATGAGCGTGGAGGCGTTCGGCGAGCGCAGCAAGGCCGATGAAAAACGCCCCACATCCTACGAAGAAGGCCCATGGATCTATGAGCGCGGCTCTCTCTACTACCTCTTCTACCCGGGCGGCCCTCTTCCCGAACATCTCGGTTATTCCACGGGTAAGAGCCCCATTGGGCCATGGGAGTATGGCGGAGTCGTTATGAAGCCGCAGAGTGCCTTCACCAATCATCCGGGGGTTGTCGATTTCAAAGGCAAAACTTACCTGTTCTACCACAACGCAGACCTCCCCGGCGGAGGCGGGTTCAAGCGGTCGGTATGCGTGGACGAATTGTCGTTTAACGCCGATGGCTCGGTTCCGGAAGTAACTCCGACGAAGCAGGGCCCAGCTCAAGCCGATTACCTCAATCCGTATAAAAGCGTGGAAGCGGAAACGATATGCCTGGCGGGAGGCGTGGAGACGCGGCCTTGCAGCGAAGGCGGCATTGAGGTCTATGATATTGACGGCGGCGATTACATAAAGGTCAAAGGCGTTGACTTCGGCAGCGGTGCATCTGTATTTGAGGCCCGCGTTGCCTCAGAGAACGGCGGGACAATCGAATTGCGTCTCGGCAGTGTTAGTGGCAGGCAGGTCGGAGCATGCCTTGTACCTCCCGCGAGCGGAGAACGTAAATGGCAGGACGTTTCCTGCGATGTCGATGGGGCCTCGGGCCTGCACGACCTTTACCTCGTGTTTGCAGGCGAGAAGAACGATATGTTCAGCTTCAACCGGTGGAAGTTCGGGAAAAGCCTCGTACTTACCCCGCCTGCACCGGAAACGCCGCGTATTAACGGCGCGAGTATATTCGGAGTTCGCCCCGATGCGCCATTTATCTATTCTATACCGGCAACCGGAAACAGGCCGATACGATTCAGCGTTACGGATCTGCCCCGCGGCCTCGCGGTGAACAGTGAAACAGGCCGCATTACGGGAACGGTTTCCGAGCGCGGCGAATATGTCGTTACATTACGCGCGGAGAACGCGCTCGGCTCCGATGCGAAGCAATTCCGTATAGTTGTCGGCGATAAAATCGCCCTGACTCCCCCGATGGGCTGGAGCAGCTGGAACTGCTGGGGCGACGCTGTGAGCCAGGAGAAGGTGCTCAGCTCCGCGCGCGCGATGGTGCAGAAGGGGCTCAGTCAGTACGGATGGACTTACATCAACATTGATGACGGCTGGCAGGCTAAGCGAGGCGGCAAATACAACGCCATTCAGCCGAATAAGAAGTTTCCCGATATGAAGGCCCTTGGCGATGAGATTCACGAGCTCGGGCTCAAGTTCGGCATTTATTCCGGTCCGTGGCGTGGCACGTACGCAGGCTATGCGGGCGGCTCATCAGACAACGCCGATGGCACCTACGACTGGATTGAGTCCGGCTATATCAACGATTTCTACAAGCTCAAAACACCCGACAACAAGCCTGCCTGGGTCAATTGGACTTTCGGCAAGCACTCCTTTGCAGTTCAGGACGCAAAGCAATGGGCCGATTGGGGCATCGATTACCTCAAGTATGACTGGTTCCCCAATGACGTCCCGACGACCCGCGAGATGAGCGAGGCCTTGCGCGGGACGGGGCGCGACATCGTTTACAGCCTCTCCAATACTGGCATTTATGATAACGCCGCAGAGTATGTCGAGCTTGCCAATCTCTGGCGCACAACGGGCGACATCAACGACTCATGGCGCAGCGCGAGCCACGGTTTCCAACAAGACCGCTGGGCCGGCTTTACGGGGCCCGGGCATTGGAGCGACCCTGATATGCTTGTGGTGGGCATGGTCGGATGGGGGCCTAACCTGCACAAGACAAACCTCACTTCCGACGAGCAGTACAGCCATATAAGTCTGTGGTGCCTTCTTTCTGCGCCGCTTCTGCTCGGCTGCGACATCGCTCATATGGACGATTTTACCTTGTCCCTGCTCACTAACAACGAGGTGCTGGCGATAAATCAGGATGTGCTCGGCAAACAGGCCACGCAGATCAGTAATGATGGCGAAAGGGTGGTTTACGCAAAAACGTTGGAAGATGGCTCGTACGCCGTCGGCCTGTTCAATCGCGGCGACGCGGAGGAGACTGTCGGTCTCAGATGGGGCCCATGGGGCACGCTTGCAACGCCCGACGGCGGGGCGCAGTTTACCGTACGCGATTTATGGCGCCAGAAAGATCTGGGCAGGTTCCGCGGTAGATTTGAGGCAAAGGTCGCGCCGCACGGCGTGGTGCTTGTCAGGCTGATTCCCGCGAAGTAGATTTGTTGCGGAATGCGACCCGCAAATGAGCCAATTTGAAAAAACTGTTTGAAAAGCGAAGCCCGCGGATTATTCTTACGCTTAAGTCTCATTTTGAAACAGAAAATCACAATGCGGAACAGCGAAAGGCATTGAAGTATGCGTGCGGCAATTATAATTTGCGCGGCGGGGCAAAGCACCCGCTTCGGCGGAAAGAAAAAGAAGGTATTCGAGCAGGTTGCCGGCAAACCGGCCTTCCTGTACTCTGTAAACATATTCAGCGAGATGGAGGAGGTCGTTCAGATTATTATGGCGGTATCGGAAGAGGATCTGGAGCGCGTTGAAATCAACTGGGGCGCGAACCTATCCTTTGCAGGCGTTCAGCTCTGCACAGGCGGCAGTAGCCGCGCTCAGACAGTCCGAAACGCGCTCAAGTTTGTGCGCGAGGATGTGGATGTAGTGGCGGTACACGATGCGGCGAGGTGCTGCATCACAGAACAGCTCGTAAAAGATGTGCTTGCTGAAGCGGCAGAGAGCGGAGCAGCGATACTCGCCTCGCCCGTTACCGCGACAATAAAAAAAGGCGAAGGCGCGAAGGTCAGCGCAACACTGCCCAGGGAAGACCTCTACGAGGCCCAGACTCCTCAGGCGTTCAGCCGCAAACTGCTGGCAGAGGCTTATGAGCAAAGCGTTGACCTTGACACTGCCACAGACGACTGCAAGCTTGTTGAGCTGCTCGGAATGAAGCCCTCTATCGTTCTTTCCGATGCCACAAACCTGAAAATCACAACAGCCACCGACCTCTCAATAGCCGAGGCAATCCTGAATCAGCGCCGAAAGGAAGAGAAGCCCAAAGGGTTTCACCCGTTCAGCGATGATGGTTTCCGGCTGTAGCGGGCGGGCGCGCCTCAGCTGAGCATATCGAGCCGGCGGTAGCAGATTGCCTCGCCGATATGCGCAGGGGCGATTATCTCCGAGCCGGCGAGGTCTGCGATGGTTCGCGCGAGCTTGCAGATTTTGTCGTGTGCGCGGGCGCTGAGGCTCATCTCCACCATAGCCTGTTTGAGCATCATTTCACTTGCATCATCCAGCCCGCAGAACTTCTCCACCTCCCTGTGCGTCATATCGGAATTTGTGCGGCGGCCGTCCCCCGCGAAGCGAGCCCTTTGGCGCTCTCTGGCCCGTTGCACCTGCTCTTTCATCTCGCTTGAGCTGCTGCCCGGGCGCTTGTCGCGCAGTTTGCGGTATTCCACCGCGGGCACCTCAATCTGAATGTCGATTCGGTCGAGCAGGGGGCCGCTGAGCTTCGAGAGATACTTCTCCACTTGCCCGGGTGAGCAGCGGCATTTCTTCTGTGTACTGCCGTAGTAGCCGCAGGGGCAGGGGTTGGCCGAGGCCACGAGCATAAAATTCGCGGGGAATGTAACCGTCGCCTGCGCGCGAGCTATCGTTACGTAGCCGTCTTCAAGCGGTTGGCGGATTGTCTCAAGCACGCTGCGTGAGAATTCGGGGAACTCGTCGAGAAAGAGGATGCCATGATGCGCGAGGCTCAGCTCTCCGGGCTTAGGGTGCGTGGAGCCGCCTATAAGCGCCGGCCCGCTGGCGGAGTGATGCGGGTTGCGGAAAGGGCGCGTCGCGATGAGACCCTGTTTGCGGTCGAGCAGCCCCACGCTTGAGTATATACGTGTCGTTTCAAGGGATTCTTCGAGCGAAAGCTCGGGGAGTATCGTGGCAAGGCGCTTGCTGAGCATTGTCTTGCCGGAGCCGGGAGGGCCCATCATAAGCACGTTATGCCCGCCCGCGGCGGCAATCATCAGCGCCCGCTTGACGCTCTCCTGCCCCTTCACTTCCACAAAATCTATCGGATACCGGCTCTGCTGCTCGAAAAGCGCGTTTACGTCGGTATAGACAGGCTCGGCGGGCAGAGCGCCCGACAAAATCCCCACAGCCTCGGTAAGCGAGCTCACCGCACAGATGTCTATATCCTGCACAACCGCCGCCTCCGCCGCATTTTCCAGCGGCACAATCATTCGCTTGAAGCCCGCCTCGCGAGCGCTCATCGCCATGCTCAATACGCCGTTAACAGGGCGTACGCGCCCGTCGAGAGCAAGCTCGCCCACCATAATCTCGCGCTTGAGGTTGTCGCAGCCGACAGAACCGTTCGCCGCAAGCACGCATACCGCTATCGCCAGGTCAAACGCCGGCCCCTCTTTGCGAAGGTCTGCCGGAGCGAGGTTTACCGTAACCTTGTCGAACGGGAACATATAGCCGCTGTTCTTTATCGCGCTCTTGACGCGCTCATTGCTCTCCTTTATCGCCGCGTCAGGCAGGCCGACAATCAACATCTTCGCCTCGCCTTCAGTGCCGCTGATATGCACCTCGACTTCGCAGATGTGGCCCTCTATGCCTGTTAATGTGAGGCTGTTCGTTCTCGCAAGCATCTTACGATCTCCTTTTGAAATAACGCACGTTCATTGCGGATGGCGATTTTAATACTAAATTGATTCTTTTTCAAGGAAAGAATTTAACTTATGCCTTGTTCGGCATCTGATTTGCGCCGATAAGCGAGTTTTTTTGGTTTGCCGCGATACAGGGTGGCGGGGTAAATCAATAATGGCCTGGATTATCATTACATTTGCGTTATATCAGCGAAGCGCTTGCGCAGTGGAATGCGACAGGTGAGGAAAGGCAATTTGCCGATTATAATTTGACTGCCTTGCCCGTGGCGGGTGTGCATTAGATTAAGGCGCGATTGATATTGCTAAATCACGTCTTTATGCTATGATATGAGCGTTTTTTAATGAATACTTTATCGGAGCATAACAGATGAGATACAGCCGTACGCTGATCCCGACTACAAGAGAGGTACCCGCGGACGCGGACATCCCCAGCCAGCAGCTTATGATTCGCGCCGGACTTATCCGCAAGATTGCCAGCGGCACTTACGCATATCTGCCCGCAGGCTGGAAGACGCTTCAGAAGATACAAAACATAATCCGTGAAGAGATGAACCGCGCCGGTGCCTGCGAGACGCTTATGCCGAGCGTTCAGCCGCGCGAGCTGTGGATTCAGACGGGCCGCGATGCTGACTACGGCGAGACGATGGCGCGTTTCAAAGACCGCCACGGCCGCTGGAATGTGCTGAGCCCCACGGCGGAAGAAGTGTACACTTTCATCGGCTCCAACGAGATAAATTCCTACAAGCAGTTCCCGCTGAATCTCTACCAGATCAGCTTCAAGTTCCGCGATGAGTTCCGTCCGCGTTTCGGCGTGCTGCGCTCGCGCGAGTTTATGATGAAGGACGCGTACAGCTTCCACGCCGACGCCGACTGCCTCCACGCCACCTATATGGATATGTACAACGCATACAAGCGTATATTTGAGCGCAGCGGCGTGCCGTACGTGATTGTGGAAGCGGAAGCCGGCGAGATGGGCGGCTCGGGCTCGCACCAGTTTACAGTTCCCTGCGAGACAGGCGAAGACCTTATCGTTTATACCGAAGATGGCGCTTATGCGGCAAACATCGAGAAGGCGCCCGTTGATGCGATTGAAATCTGTGCGGAGAAAAGCGCAGCGGCCCCCGAAGACGTGCTCACGCCGAAAGTCGGCAGCATTGAAGCGGTATGTGAGATGCTCGGCTCAAAGCCGGAAGAGATGATAAAGACGCTGATGTACTCCACCGATAAGGGTATTGTGCTTGCGCTTCTTCGCGGCGACCATGAGCTTAACGAAGAAAAGCTTACCCAGCTGCTCGGCGGCAGGAAGCCGGAAATGGCAAGCGAAGAGGAGATTGTGGAGTTTACGGGCGCGGCCGTCGGCTTCGCAGGCCCGCAGGGCAAATGTAAGAAGGCATTCAAGGTGTTTGTAGATCACGCTGTCGCGGCAATGAGCTGCGGCATAACGGGCGCCAACAAAACAGACTATCACGTAAAGAATATCGTGCCCGGGCGCGACTTTCCGCTTGAAGGCGCAAATGTGCTCGTGGCAGACGTGCGCAACGCTGTTGACGGCGACACGTATCAGGGCAGGAAGCTTTTGTTCAAGCGCGGGATTGAGGTGGGGCAGGTGTTCAAGCTTGGCGATAAGTACAGCAAGAAGCTCTCCTGCGACTTCCTTACGATTGACGGCAAGCGGCAGGCGTGCCTGATGGGCTGCTACGGCATCGGTGTGAACAGGATTATGGCGTCGGCCATCGAGACAAGCTACGATGAGCATGGAATCGTATGGCCGATAACGATTGCGCCGTATGAGGTGGTAATCGTGCCAATCGGCAAGGAAGCGGAGATGCAGGCCGCTGAGAAGCTCTACGCAGAGCTGACAGCCGCAGGCGTGGATGTGCTTCTGGACGACCGCGACCAGCGTGCGGGCGTCAAGCTCAACGACGCAGACCTTATCGGCATGCCGATAAGAGTAACCATAGGCAAAAAGAGCTATGCCGAGGGCAATGTCGAATTGCGCCTGCGCAGAGAAAGCGAAAACAGGCTCATTGCCTTCGACAATGCGGTAAGCGAAGTTTGTTCGCTCGTTGAACAGCTCAAGAGCGAGATAGAGAGTAGCGTCAGCGCGTAAGGCGCGGCGAGAGCGATGGCGGTACTTGTCGGCATAGATGAAGCCGGGTACGGCCCGATACTCGGGCCACTTGTGGTAAGCTCGTACGGGCTGGAGATGCCCGATGAGCTGATAAAGGCCGATTTATGGCAAGTGCTTTCAGATGCCGTCGGCAGGCAGAAGCGTTCGCTAAAAGGCAGGCTCCTGGTTACCGACAGCAAAAAGGCGTACGACCGCAAAAGCGGCTACGGGCACCTCGAAAGGACGGCGGTGTCTCTTCTGGGGTTTCAGCCACGCTCGGCCGGCGAGCTTGTTGAAAAGCTAACAGCCGGCTCGCTGCGGAAGCTCGGGGCAAGGCCGTGGTATGAGAAACTCGGCTCAACAGAGCTGAGGTACAGCCGTGATGAGATTGATGTTGCTTCGGGTGCGTTTTTACGCTCGGCTACGGCCAAGGGCATCCGCCCTGCGATAGTCCGCAGCGAAGTTCTCGACGCCGGCAACTACAACGAGCTCGTAGAGCTTTCGCACAATAAGGCTGCCGTGTTGTTTATGCTCGTATGCAGGCACGTAGCCGCGGCGCTCGCGCAGTTCCCGCGCGCCAACTTGCAGTTTATCATAGACAGGCAGGGCGGCCGCGATATGTACGCCCGTCCGCTGGGCAGAATGTTTCCGGATATGGACATTACTATTCTCAAAGAAAACAAAAACTGCTCAAGCTATGCGCTCGCAGGCCCCGCTGGCAGTTTCAAGGCGCATTTCATCGTGAAGGCGGATTTGAATTATCTCTGCGTTTCAGCTGCATCTATTGTGAGCAAGTATATCAGGGAGCTGCTGATGGACGCGCTGAGCGGATATTTCGCCGCGCTCGATGAACGAATCACCCCCACCGCCGGCTACTGGCAGGACGGCAATCGCTTTCTGGCGGATGTTGAGAAGTACCTGCCAAAGCTCAATATCGACAAGAATATTCTGGTAAGGAGCAGATAGAGATGGAAGTACATATCGCGGAAAAATGCGGCTTCTGTAATGGCGTGCGCAACGCTATTTCGCTTGCGGAAAAGACGCTCGCCGAGAAGGATAATGTTTACAGCCTCGGGCCGATAATTCACAACAATGACGTTGTGAACAGGCTTGCGGGCAAGGGGCTTATAACAGACGCCAACATCGACACGCTCTCTGAGGGAACTGTTATAATTCGCTCTCACGGCGTGGTAAAGGGTAAGATAGAGCAGCTCAAAGAGCGCGGGCTTGACGTTGTCGATGCGACTTGCATACTCGTTAAGCGCGTGCAGGACACTGCGCAGAGGCTTGAGGCCGAGGGGTATAAAGTCGTCATTCTCGGCGACCCGAACCACCCCGAGGTAATCAGTATCGCAGGCCATATCGATAGCCCCGTGATCATAGAGACCGAGGCGGATATTTCCGAAAAACTGCCGAGAGAGAAGTTTGCCGTAATCTGCCAGACAACCCAGTCGTATGCCTTTTTCTCGAAGATGGTTGCGGCGCTTATCGCGGACGGCTTCAAGGAGATGAAGGTTTTAAACACGCTCTGCCGAGAAGCGCTCAAGAGACAGGAAAGCGCTGTCGAGCTGGCCGGGCATGTGGATGTGATGTTTATCCTCGGTGGAAAGCACAGCTCCAACACGCAGAAACTCGCCGAGCTTTGCGGCAAGTACAACGAGAAGGTTTATCACCTTCAGAACAAGAGCGAGCTCGAAGAGTATATGACGCTGGGCTGCTCGATTGCCGGCATAAGCGCAGGCGCCTCAACGCCCGACTGGGTGATAGAGGAATTTGCGGAGCTGCTGAGAGAATTGTGAGAAGAAGGCAACAGCGGGAAAATGCGACCGCTGAAGGCGCTGAGATTTTTTAGCTATAAGCAGTAAGCAAGGGAGGCAAAAGTCAGGCGGTGTCTTGGCTTGGAGCCAATGCGCTTTATGATGCCTCGGATGAATCAGCGGCTTGAATGATTGTTGAGTTATAATGAGCAGTTCCGAACCCTTGACAATCTCAAAGGGTGAATGTAAAATCTGCGAAACGTTTTTTTTTTACTTTAGAGCAAGGATAAATTATGGGCAAAAACACAATAGCTCTGACAGATCAGACATTTGATGAAATCGCTCTCAGTGAAGGCCAGCCGGTTCTGGTGGACTTCTGGGCGCCCTGGTGTGGCCCGTGCAAGATGCTCGGCCCGGTAATCGATGAAATCGCCGACGAATACGCCGGCAAGGCCAAAATCTGCAAGGTTGACACCGACCAGTGCCGTGAGGCGGCAATCAAGTACAATATACAGTCCATCCCCACGATCATCATCTTTAAAAATGGCGCGCTGCAGAAGCAGTGGGTCGGGCTTGTGGGCAAGGACGACATCACAGACGTTATTGACAGCCTCCTCTAAGGCTTTGCGGAGAACAGATGCAGGACACAGTTTTACTGAAGACGACAAAAGGCGATATTAAGGTCAAACTTGATTTTGACAAAGCGCCGGTTACCGCCGAAAACTTCGCAGGGTATGTGAAGGACGGATTCTTCGACGGCACAATCTTCCACCGCGTTATCAGCGGTTTTATGGTTCAGGGCGGCGGTATGAACGCCGATATGAGCGAGAAGAAGACCAAAGCTCCCATTAAGCTCGAATCGAACAACGGCCTCGGCAATGAGCGCGGCTCAATCGCGATGGCTCGTACGAACGCCCCGAACAGCGCAACGGCGCAGTTTTTCATCAATCACAGCAACAACTCCTTCCTCAACTACGCCCCTGGCAACCCGGGCTATGCCGTTTTCGGCAAGGTAGTCGAGGGTATGGATGTTGTCGATGAAATCGCTCTGGTTGAAACAGGCCGCAAAGGCTATCACGACGACGTGCCAACAGAGGCAATCGTCATCGAATCGGCCGCGTTTGTCGGCTGATTACGCATTTGTTTCGTGAACGTAAGATTACCATTCAGGGGCGCGATTTTTCGCGCCCTTTTGTATTTGGCACCGGTTCGCCTGCGTGAATCCTTGATTATTTTTGACTTTTTCCTCCCGTAGTTTAATATAGAGTCTTTGATTCTAAAGGGATTTTTAATGAGATATTTTTTAATAGCGTTAGCTGTGGCGGCCTGCACGTTTGGAGCCGAACCTCGTGATAAGCAGCAGGATGATTTCATTCTGAAGAGCCTCGTGGAAGACGGGCTCAGCATTGCCGGCATTGAAGGCCACGTGCGCAGCGATGATTCCGGCCGCTTTCTGTTCGTTCCGAACACTGACATAGAGGGCAAGGACGGCGTGGCATTTTCGGGCATTGGCATTGAGATTCTGAAGTGCAGCCTGCTTGAAGATATAGAGAAGCAGCCGGTAGAAAATGGCTTACCATGTAAGGTGTGGGGCATTATCACACGTTATGAAGATTCCAACTACATCCTGCTCAATATGGCGCTTCCGCTTGCGGGGGCCGCGCAGAAGGCCGCGGAGCCTGAGGATAAGCCGCAGGAGGATGCCGCCGTAACCACAGACGCCGAAACCGGCGCTGATGACAGTGTATTACCCGATGATGTTTTCGGTAAACTTTCTGCCACTAAGGCCGTTGACAGCGAAAAGGCAGCCGAGCTCGATAATGCTTTTCCGAATAAGATTGTATCCGCTCTTACGGGGCGTTTCAGGCAGCGCGGTGGAGAATGCCGCTTTGTGCCCGAGGCGCGCGGCGCAAAGGCCGGCAGCAACGATTATGAAGTGCTTCCGTGCGCGTTGCTCGAAGAAGTGCCCGCGATGAGCCGCATCACGCCGACAAGCCCAAAATTCCGCATAGCCGGCATTGAGACCGAATATAAAGGCAAAAAGTACATCCTCTTGCAGAGGGTTGTGCGCAAGTATTCTTATGGCAATCTCAGCGGGATTTGATATGTACGAAGCAAACAAGGAGCGTTACGGGGATTTTTCATACAACCGCGCGGGGCGCAGCGGGCTTTGCCTGCCGCCGATTTCGCTCGGCTTCTGGCACAACTTCGGCACTGAAGACGACTACGCCAACTGCCGCAAAATGGTACTCACAGCCTTCGACAGCGGCATCACCCACTTCGACCTTGCCAACAACTACGGCCCTCCGGAGGGCTCGGCGGAGGAAGTCTTCGGGCGCATACTTCGCGAAGACCTCGGCAGGTACCGCGATGAGCTTGTTATTTCCACAAAGGCAGGGCATTTGATGTGGCCCGGGCCCTATGGCGACGGCGGTTCCCGTAAATACCTGCTCAGCTCGCTTGATGCCAGCCTGAAACGCCTCGGCCTTGATTATGTGGACATCTTCTACACCCACCGGCGCGACACGGAAACACCGATTGAGGAGACGCTTCGCGCAGTGAGCGATGCCGTCAAAAGCGGCAGGGCGCTCTATACATCAATCAGCAAGTACAACCCCGATGACACAATAACCGCCTGCGATTTCCTCGAAGACGCAGGCACCCCGATGCTTCTGCATCAGGTGCGCTACTCTATGCTTGAGCGTACGCCCGAGACAGGTGGCCTCTGGGACGCGCTGAGAAGCCGCAGCAAAGCGGCTATCATATTCAGCCCGCTCGCCCAGGGCCTGCTAACAAGTAAATACCTCTCCGGCATCCCCGCAGGCTCGCGGGCATCGAAAGAGGGCACGTTCCTCAAGGCCGAGCAGATTACGGATAAACTGCTTGGCACCATATCGCAGCTCAACGCACTCGCCGCCGAACGCGGCCAGAGCCTCGCGCAGTTTGCGCTTCAGTGGGCTTTGCGCGATGATTGTGTATGCAGCGCGATAATAGGAGCAAGCCGCCCCGAACAGATTACAGACTGCCTCAAAGCCGTTTCCGCGCCCGCTATCACGAACGAAGAGCTGGAAAAAGTAGAAGCAATCCTCGCGTAACGGTGAGTTGCCAAACTTTGCGCATCTTTCCTGCTGTCTGACCCGCATTTATGCGGACAGGTGGAAAAGGCGGGCGTTTTTGCTATAATTTGCGGCCGTACTGCAAATCACTCAGAACAAGGGTATCATAGATGATAGTTGTGATAGATTACTGCGTGGGCAACGTCAAAAGCGTCTGCAACGCGCTTGACAAGATAGGCTGCCCGAATTCGCTTACGGCAGAGCCGGAGCACATAAAGAACGCAAGCGGGATAATCCTGCCTGGCGTGGCGGCGTTCGGCTTTGCGATGAACGCCCTTGGCGAGAGCAGCGCGGCGAACATTAAGGAAGCGGCGCTCGGCGGCAAGCCGCTGCTCGGCATCTGCTCAGGGTATCAGATACTCTTCGATTCGAGCACAGAGCTTGGCGAGCACAAGGGCCTCGGCCTGATCAGCGGCACGGTGGACAAGCTCAGCGATGACGTTGTGATACCGCATATGGGCTGGAATCTCGTAGAGCCGGCCGATGGTATGCGCCTGTTTGACGGCATTGGCCCCGAACACTTCTACTTCGCCCACTCCTTCCACGCCAACATCACCGACCCTGCCGCGAAAGCCGCCACAGTTGAATATGGCGGCCATAACGTGATTGCGTCCGTCGAGAAAGGCAACATTTTCGGCGTGCAGTTTCACCCCGAAAAAAGCAGTGCAAAGGGAATGGAAGTGCTGAAAAACTTCGAGAAGATCTGCAGGAGATAACGCAATGCTTACAAAGAGAATAATACCGTGTCTGGACGTTAAAGACGGCCGCGTTGTAAAGGGCGTAAACTTCCTCAACCTCCGCGATGCCGGAGACCCCGTCGAGCTGGGGGCAAAGTACAGCGACGAGGGCGCCGATGAGCTCGTCTTCCTCGACATCACCGCCACAATCCGCCGCAATAAGACGATTGTCGAGCTGGTGGAGAGAGTAGCCGAGAACGTATTCATTCCGTTTACTGTCGGCGGCGGGGTAACAAGCGCAGGCCAGATCGATACGCTTCTTCGCGCCGGCGCGGAGAAGGTGTCCATAAATACTGCGGCCGTGGTAAGCCCTGACCTCCTCACGGAATCGGCGATGCGCTTCGGAGCGCAGTGTGTTGTGCTTGCGATAGACTCCAAATGGAGTGCAGAGCAGGGCAGATGGCTTGTGCATCTCAAAGGCGGTACCGAGCCGACCGATATTGATGTAGTGGAGTGGGCGGTGCGCGCTGAGAAGCTTGGCGCAGGCGAAATCCTGCTCACAAGCATGGACGCCGACGGCACAAAAGACGGCTTCGACATCCCTCTTACAAGCGCCGTGGCAGAAGCGGTGAATATCCCCGTGATAGCGAGCGGAGGCGCCGGCGACCTCGACACTTTCCGTGAGGTGCTCGAAGAGGGCAAAGCGGACGCAGCTCTCGCCGCAAGTGTGTTCCATTACGGCACATACACAATCAACGAAACAAAACGCTACCTCCACGACAAGGGCATCTGCGTAAGGCTGTAAAGCGCCGGTACAGCGGCCTCTGTTCTTTTCGCTTACGCCGCAGGCGAAAATCAGCGGGCAAGTTAATAAATCTTGTAATGCCTCACCAGCGCGTTATACTTGCGTACCAAAGTTTCAATTAAGGAAGCGTGATCATGGCTATGACAAATTGCAGAGAATGCGGTAAAGAAATCTCGGACAGTGCCGTTATGTGCCCGTCTTGTGGCGCGCCGCGCAAGCCCGAGTTCAAGATGACGGCTGAAAATAAAAAGTTTATGTGGGGGGTGCTCCTCGTGCTTATCTTCGGCGGAGGCATAATCAACTTTGTTTTTGGAAGCCGCATCAGTCTTGTGCCGTTGATTGTAGTCTGGGTGATTGCTATGTCTATAATGAAGAAACAGGCGCGCCGGAATCATAGCGAAAAGCGCCCCGAAAAACCGGCTTCCGCAAAGCCGTCTCCAAAGAACAGGATTAAAGCGCCCTCCGGCACGTCTCTCGAAAACGACCCGCGCTTTAACAAAAACCGCCGCGACTTTACATAACGAAAAATATACAGATTGGTGAAAAAGGGAATTTAATGACAAATCACGCAAGCAGGGGTGTTTGCTGTGCGGTTCTGTTGCTGTGCGCGTTTTCAGCCACAAGTGTGCGAGCCGTAACGCAAGCAGAATTGATAAGCTGGGGCGATGAGAGCATCGCGCAAATCAACTCTGAGCACAAGCTCTCCGACGGTCTCTACAACAACGCACTCGGCGAGGGAGGCACAGGCTTCGCATGGGCCAACGGCATAACGCTCGGAGCAGTCGTAGCGGCGGCACGGGTGGACGCATCATACGTTACCGAGGCGATGGCATTCGCAGACCGCGTACACAATCGCTTCCTTTGCGATTCAGGCGGATACGCCGGCTACAATGCGTCCGTCGGCAACTGCGGCGATCGCTACACAGATGACACCGCGTGGATTGCGCTTGCCGAGCTGGAGCTGTTCGAGATCACCGCAGACACCGTCTATCTCGACCGGGCAAAGCAGGTGATGGAGTTTGTTATGGCGTACGAAAATGGTGCCGGAGATATCCCCGCTGGCGGTATCCGCTGGCACGAAACAAGCACCTGCGGCTCGCGGCGCTGCTCAAGCGGGCCTGCGTGCCTGGCTAATCTTCACATATATCAGCTCACGGGCGAAGATGTCTATCTCGAAAATGGGCTGCGTCTCTACGACTGGGCGCGAGATTACGGTCTGCAACACCCGAAAATTGGCCTCTACTACGAAGGCGTCCATTGCGATGGCACCATAGACTATGGCCGCCTCGGCTACGACACCGCCCCCACGCTTCAGGCCGCCGTGCGGCTCTACGACATAACAGGCAGCGCAGATTATCTCATCGAAGCGCAGCACATGGCTTACGCGATGGAAACACATTACGTCCGCGCGTACGACCATGCTATGAACCAATCGGGGAAGTGGTGCGGGCATGATATGACTAACGCGCTCGTTGACCTCTATGAAGCAGACGGCGATAAGCACTGGCTTGATGTGGCCGCGGGGTATCTTACGTACCTGCACGACAATTGCAGGACGCTCGGGCGCTACCCGACCAACTGGGCCGACACGACCGGCAGCACATCAAACGAAACGCTGGACCAGGCATCTGTCGCCAGAGCCTTCTGGACGCTCGCACGCACGCAGGGCGGCGAAGCGCCCGATTATGCCGCGATTCTATACAACGATTGCAACTACGGAGGCTTTTCCTGCGGCCTTGAGCCGGGCGATTATCCCCTCGATGAGCTGCGCTTCCGCGGCGTTGACAACAATCAGATTTCAAGCGTTCGGCTTGTCTCCGGCTACCGCGCAACCCTCTACGACAATTACAATTTCGGCGGCTCTGAAATAACGGTTTATTCATCCAACAGCTGCCTTAGCTGGAATGATATGACAAGTTCTGTGAGCGTGTGGGGTAATTGTATGCCATCGGATATTACCATCCGTGTGAGCGTCGGAGCTGAGCCGCTCGCGGCAGAAACGCGGAAAACCGTTTTAGCAGGGGAGAGCATCACCCTCTCGCCTCCGGCCGGCGCTGGCACATGGAGCTGGAGCGGCCCTAACGGCTTTGCGGCAAACTCCCGCGAAATCACCTTGACAAGGATTATGCCCGCCGACGCAGGCAATTACGCAGTAACCTTTACAAACAGCTGCGGCGCATCGAGCACAAAGTTTTTTGCTCTCACTGTAAGTTCGGCAAAGCCGAGGACAAACCTCGCGATCGGCGCTTATGTGAGCGCAGACAGCCAAATAACAGGCGAAGGCGCAGCGGGAGCAATTGACGGCATCCTTCGCAATAACAGCAAATGGTGTGCAAACACACACGATTCTACGCCGCACTGGTTGAAGCTCGACCTCAAAAGCGAACGCGAGATTGATACGTTTATCGTGGCGCATGCGGCGGCGGGTGGTGAGAGCGGCAGTATGAACACAAGAGACTTCCGCGTACAAAAAAGCAATGACGGATTCTCCGGCTGGGAGGATCTCGTTGTCGTTTCAGGAAATACCGCCAACGTTACGAGGCATGCCATCAAGCCGATTCGAGCGCGCTACTTGCGGCTCTACGTAACCAGGCCAACGCAGACATCTGACACCGCGGCGCGTATATATGAATTTGGTGCATATTCGCCTTTCTTGCCATCTACGATGCAAGCGGATATTTCCGGCCCGCGCGCAATGCCCGATGGCCGTGTGGATCTGATGGATGTGGCGTCCCTTGCGGAGAATTGGCTGCAAGAGGCGTCTGCCGATTGCCCCTCAGGCGATATGAACAACGACTGCGCCGTAAATTGGAGCGATTTGGATCTGCTGATAGATCAGTGGCTCCTCAGCGAAAGCGCATCTCAGGGGGAGTAACAGCTCTGTGAGTTGGCAGATAGAGTAGTTCAGGCAGTGTCGTTGGCAAGCTGCAAGAGAATTGCCCGTTCACGCGGCCTTTCTGAGTTTCGGATCGATAGCGTCTCTGAGCCCCTCGCCGACGAGGTTATACGCCATTACCGTGAAGAAAATTGCCAGACCCGGATAGAACGTCATCCACCAGATGAAATTGCCTGACGCATTTACTCCGAGGCTCAGCATCTGTCCCCAGCTTGGCATGGGAGGCTCGATACCAAAGCCGAGGAAGCTCAGAGCAGCTTCTATGAAGATAGCGCCGCCGATACCGATTGTAGCGTTTACGAGAACCGGTGCCATGCCGTTTGGCAGAATGTGCCTGAATATGATGCTGCGCTTGGGAAGCCCCAGCGCCTTGGCCGCCTGAACGAAATCCTGCCCGCGCAGGCGCAGAAACTCCGCGCGTACAAATCGTGCGTTGCCCGTCCAGCTTGTCAGGCCGATGATTATCATAATGTTCAGCAGGCTCTTGCCGAAAAACGCGATGATTGTCAGGATGAGGAAGAGCGTGGGAATGGCCATCATTATCTCTATGAGGCGCATGCCGAAGAAGTCTGCAATGCCGCCGAAATAGCCTATCAGTGAACCTATTATAACTCCTATTACCGTTGATATACCCACGGCGACAAATCCGACAGACAGTGATATGCGTGCGCCGTAGATCAGTCTCGCCAAAACGTCCGAACCTACATCGTCGGTGCCGAGCAGGTGTTTCTTTGATGGGGGCAGGTATTTTTCGCTCAAGCTCGTTTCGCCGTAGCTGTACGGCACGGGTGCAAATCCGGCTTTTACGCCATCCTGCATAGCGAGCGTTTTGTAGTCGGTCTGGTTGTTTACGCTCGGCACAAATGTGAACAGCAAGCCTATGCCGACAATAATAACGCCAAGGGTTATTCCCAGTTGACGGGCAAAAATCTCGCCCCTTATCGACGGGTAGTATTTGATGGAGTTGGAGCGTATCTTGAAGAGAAGAAAAACGCCTGCAATGGCGGCGAGAAAGATGCTGTAGTCTGCGGCGTTGAGCGCTTTGAACAGGGGAAACGAGACGCTGCCGTCCTTAATTAAGTAGTAGGGCTTGTCATTGGCGATGAACGGAGCGAATATCGCGACGAGAAACAGGCCGGATATAAACCAGAGGCATATCATGTTCATACGGTTTGTTTTGAACTGTTCCCAGGCAAGCTGCCAGAAAGACCTGCCCCATTTTTCTGTTGTAAAATCTGTCTTCATATCAGTTGTAAGAAATTCTCGGGTCTGCGATGGCGTAAAGGATGTCGGCGATAAGCATACCGGTGAGATTGAGCGCACCGGTTATCGTAGCTACCGCCATAACGATGTTGTAGTCTCGGGTACTTATCGCCTCAAAGGCGAGCAGGCCCATGCCGGGGATGGTAAAGAGCTTTTCTATGATAACCGAGCCGCCGATCATTGCCGGCAGGAGGGTTGCCATGATCGTGATAACCGGTATTACGCTGTTTCGGAACGCGTGGCGTGTGGTAACGGCGAATTCACTTAAACCTTTTGCGCGTGCCGTGCGTATGTAGTCCATGCGCATATTGTCGAGCATGCTCGCGCGTACGATCTTTGTCAGATAGGTAAACCCGCCGAACGTTATGCAGATAACCGGCAGAACAAGGTGCCAGAGCCTGTCGCCGAGCCAGGGTACAAACGGCAGCATCTCCGAACCGTTGCTGCTTATGCCCGATGAAGGAAACCAGCTGAGATAATCGGGGTTGCACAGGTATCCGATGAGAGTCTGCCCGACCCACATTACCGGCAGGGAGAGCAGGATAAAGAGAACGACTGATATTATCCGGTCGGGAAGTTTGTTGTGTTGCACGGCGGAGAGACATCCAAGCGGCAGAGATATTATGTAGATCACTACGAACGCGATAAGATTTAGCGTTATGGTTATCGGCAGGCGCTCTTTGATGAGCTCAATAACGGGGCGGTGGTGCTTGAACGAATCGCCGAAATTGAGCCGCGAAATGTTTTTCAGCCAGATTGCATATTGAACCGGCAACGGCTTGTCGAGGCCGTAGAGTTTCAGCTGTGCCTCGCGGGCGGCCTGATTCTGCGAGCTGTTCATTGAAGCGTCCGGGCCCATCTGCATCGCTATCGGATCGCCGGGGGCAAGCTTGCTTATTGAAAACACAAGAATAGTGATTCCGAGCAGAGTCGGTATCATTAGAAGGATACGCCTGATAATGTAGTTTGTCATAGAAAATCAGAGGGCAGAACCCATAGTTAACTGTTCATTAACTGTTAATACGAAACACCCCTCAACCCTGCGAGAGTGCCATTATTATACTTGCGCTATCGCTCAAAGCCAATATTATTTATTATGCTGGGAAATAAATTGACAAGAATGCTGCTTTTCGGCATAATTTTGTGCTTAATCGGACTTGTCGATTGTTGAAATCGGTACTGCGGTTGAGATCTCGTTAATTGAGATCGGCGCGGGATTTGTTTATTTTACAGAAATACAAGGTTAGTGATGCGACGTAATACGCTTCTCATTGTGGCGAGCCTAAGCATTCTTGTGCTTACTGGCTGTAGTAATAAATTCTGGGATCCGACACAAATCGGGCGGTTTCGTCCTGTGCCGGTTCAGCATGTAATCCTTGACTCTCTCGGGCTTGCCGAAGAGGGAACGGCGGATTATGTTGACGCAGAGCTTCCGAGGCCGGAAGACGTGATCCCTTACGCCGATGATTATGTCTTGCATCCAGGGGACAGGCTCAGGCTCAATATATATGAGCTTCTCGAAGAGAATGTGCCGTATCTGGCAGATGTTACCATTTCCGAATCCGGCAAAATTTCTATTCCTGAGGTGGGTGTGATAAAGGTTGCCGGCTATACGGAGCAGGAGCTTGAGGAAGAGCTCAAGCAGATACTCTCGCCGGATATTCTCAAAACGCCTATCGTAACTGTTACGCTTGTCGCATCTGATTATCGTTCCTATTCTATCCTCGGTACCGGTATCCTTGCAGATACAGCGGGCGGCAGGTTCCTCGTTCCCAGAGGTACCGATTTCAGGGTTCTTGACGCCATCGCGACAGCCGGTGGCTGCAACGAGTTTAATGTTAAGAACATCTTCGTTACAAGACAGCTGACTGAAGCGGAGATGGAAAATCGCGTTGTGAACGAATACTCTTCGCCCGGGGTATCAATCCCAGGCCTCTCTTACAAGTCTCAGAGGACGAAAAAGATCGAAGAGGAAACAATCGATTTCCGCAAAGCCGAGGAAGACCTTCTCAAGCTTATTGCTCCCGCCGAGCTGCCGATGCTCTCATTTGCAGAGGGCGATGCGGGCGGAAATGTGGAATGGGTGTTCAAGGACGGAAGGTGGGTTCCGGTAGAAACGGGAAATGCCGCTGAACCTGATTCTACTCAGGTTGTAGTGGAAGATTCTTCCGCGGAAGCCGCTGATAACGGCACTTCGGAAGGATCGGTCAGAGATGTGTTGCCGGATGATTATACAGCAGAGCAGGATAACCCCGTACGCTATATGGTACGTGTAATAAAGATTCCGTGGGAGGCACTGCGCAAGGGCGACCCGCGATACAATGTAGTAATCAAGCCCGGTGATGTCGTTGCGGTTCCTTCCGAACAAATCGGAGAGTGCGTTGTAATGGGCAATGTAAGGGCGATAGGCTATGTTACAATGAGCGGTAGGCCAATGACCCTAATGCAGGCGATTGCAGCCGCGGGAGGCCTCGGGCCGCTGGCTGATCCGGCGAACGTGGAAGTGCGCAGGAGAATTGGCGATACGCACGAGGAAATCGTGCAAGTTAACCTCGATAAAATCGCACAGGGACTTCAACCCGACTTCTTCATCAAGCGCGATGATACTATCAACGTCGGCACGAACAGCGTAAACTACTGGCTTTACGTACTCAGGAACGCGTTCTCCGCAAACTATGGCTTCAGCTATACCTATTCGAGAATGTACTACGACTACAGCGGCAATAACACCGTTACCTATAACTAAAAAGAGCTGAATCTCCAAAAGAATTTGATGACAGATAATAACACATACAGCTGGGCCCGTCAGGGCAGGTTGTTCTATATCAAGACAGCAGTGCTCACGGCTCTGTTTGTCTTGATGTTTTGGAACAACATTGCCGATACGGTGAGCGTGTGGGTAAAGGATCCGAGCTGGTCTCATGGTTTTCTTATACTGCCGTTCAGTCTGTACCTTTTGCACCAGCGCAGAGAAATTATTCTCTCCATAAAGCCGGAGCCTTCATACATAGGTGTAGCATGGCTGCTGCTTATGGTGTGCGTGTATATCTTCAACATCGTCCAGATACGCTATGCTTATGGCGAGCCTCTGATTATGATAGCCGCTCTTTGTGCTCTTGTGTACGCGGTATGTGGTTGGAAGCTTATGCAGCACCTCTGGGTTCCCGTGCTATATCTTGTGTTTGCGATTCCAATCCCCACAAGGCTCTACCGCGAGCTTACAACGCCCTTGAGGATGATAGCTTCGCAGATGGCTACGGCTATCGTGAATATGCTTCCGGGCATTGAGGCAACGGTTCGTGGGGTGATTATTGATATTACACGTAACGGCGTCCCGCTCGACACATCTCTGAATGTGGCGGACGCTTGCAGTGGTATGCGGCTTATGATGGCATTCCTGGCTCTTGGCGTTGCGATGGCCTACATACATGCAAGGCCAATATGGCAGAAAGCCATACTCCTCGGCTCAATCATACCGATTGCGATTTTATGTAATATCGTCAGGGTAACGGTTACGGCGTTTATATACATTTACGCCGGCTCAAAGTATGCCAAGGGAATTTATCATGACACGCTCGGAATGCTGATGCTTCCGCTTGCCCTGTTCTTCTACTGGTCCATAGACTGGTTTATGAACAATCTGTTTACATCCGAAAGTGACGGGGATGATGAACAGAAGGCAGAGCCAGAGGTTATCGTGAGGAGGAAGGGCAAGTGAGCTTCAACTGGAAAGACAAAGGGAATATCGTATTCCTGATGCTTGTTGTTGTGCTCGGCAGTTTTGCCGTGGGCAAGAAGGTTGTTATTGACAAGCTCGGGATTTATCTTGAAAAGCTCCCTATAGACTTGCAGCAGCCGCTTGACGACCTTGTCTTCGGTACAGATGCCGATTATGCGGTTATCTCAAGGCGCAAGATTGAAAACAAGGATGTGGAAGAAGAGCTCGGTACGAAAGAGTATATAATGTGGGAGGTTGAGGATCTTTCAGAGCCTGCAAACTCCCCCACAAGATACTGTTCGCTCTTCATAACGTACTACACGGGCATAAACGACCGCATTCCACACGTGCCTGAAGAGTGTTATTTTGGAGCGGGTAATACCGTACGTCGTTATATAAAGGGCAAGACGCAGGTCTCCCTTGACGGAGGTGGTGCTGAAGAGCTTGGTTATAGAATGATTGAGTTTGTCAGCAGTGCGCAGAGTGTGTGGTATGGAGCCCAGAAGTTCTACGTCTGTTACATGCTCCGTGTAAACGGGGATTACGCATCCGACAGAACAGAAGCCCGAAATCTTATGGCAAAGAATCTTTTCGGGAAGTATTCTTACTTTGCCAAAATAGAGTGGCGCTTCAACGGCAAGCAGATGCATCCGAGCAAAGAGCAAGTTGATGTTGCGTCCGACAAGTTGCTCAATGTGCTTTTGCCGGAGCTTGAAGAGCAACACTGGCCCAAGGTAGAATGATTGTGAGGTTAGTAAAATGGCAAAAAAAGTGAAAAAAGGGTTGAAACTCAATTGGAAGGTCGCCGTAATAGGCGTACTTGTCCTTGGATTTATAGGCATGGGAGCCGCGTTCTTCTGGTACAAGAGCAACAGGGACCCGCAGAAGTATATTGTTTTAGCTGAGAAAAGCCTCGAAAGCAGAGATTACAGGCAAGCAGACAGCAATTACCGAAAGGCGTTCGAATTGTCAGGGCATCTTGACCAGATTGACATTCTTTTCAAGCTTGCCGACATAGCAATGATAGACGATCCGGGCGATCCTGAAGCTGGCATAGAACCAAAAGAAGCTGAGTGGCGCAAGGCCATCGGGCACTTTGACAAAATTACAGCGCTTGATCCCAAAAATATCGATGCGCGCCTTAAAATTCTTACCTACAGCTACGACATTGCAGACCTCGGCCGAACAGAGGCCTGGGACAGGGTTAAGCAGATAAGTGATGAGCTCATCGTGCTTTACGATGAAAAAGGACGCGATGTTACAAGTTATGTTATCAGGGCGAGAGGGCGAGCTTCTCTCGAAATGGCAATCGCCGGAACGAGCGTGGATATTCAAAAAGACATCGACGATGCCCGTAAATTCATAGGCATGCTTCTCGAAATGGAGCCGGACAACTATGAGGCACTCTGGTATCTGGCACACACAGAGATCCTTCAAGGTGAAATCCGAAACAACCAGGGCATTCTCGGTGCGAGGGAAGAGGGTATCAAAACCGCTGAAGCGATTATTCAGGAATCCATCGACCTGCACAGCGACAATCCCGATGCATACATCAATATGCTCAAACTGCGTATTCTCAGCAGCGGTTCGGGCAAGACCAGTGCGGACGTGAAAGCTGCGATTATTGAAGAGTATGAACTCATCAAGAGCAAATTTCCCGACAATCACGAATCAGATTACATTATGAGCGCGTTCTACAGCAGAACCCCTCTTGATGTTGACACTGCGCTCAAGGTGGTAAATGCCGCAGTTGAAGCCGCGCCGGACAATTATGATTACCTTTTCCGCGCCTCCACGATCTACCTGCTTAAATATACTCTCGAAGATGAGACCGGCGACTACCTCGACAAGGCTATACAGCTTGCTCTTCAAGCGTCCAAGTTGCCCGAGGCTCAGGAAACAACCGGCCCTCGACAGGCAAGAAACGCCAACAATATCTACATACTCAACAACCTGCTGGCCAACTGCTATTCCAAGAAAGCGCAGCATTCAGAAGGCGATGCCAAGCAGAAAGCACTGGCAGATTTGCAGGGTTGCATAGCGGCGCTCAAGAAGATTGTGCTTGTGGATGAAAACCCCGTTCTGATCAAATGGAACGGTATGTATAAGTACCTTTCCGGCGATACTCAGCTGGGTCTCAAAATGCTCGTTGAGGCGGAAAACAAGTTTGACATGCAGAACAGCACCGACCCGCAGCTCTGCTATTTTCTCTCAAGCATCCTGACCGATGATTCCGTGCTTGGTGCAAGGCAGGAATATCTTGGCAGGGCTATTGAGAACAATATCGTGTTCATCGGCCGGCCGTCGGCCGTTCTCGACTATTCCGACCTTCTGCTCAGCTTGCAGGCCCCCGATAACGCCATAACGCTCGTACAGAGGTACGAGGAGGTAATGGGCAAGAGCAGCCGCAGCCGTGAAATTCTGATACAGGCATATATTCAGGCCAATCAGTTCGACAAGGCTGAAATGATAATTGATGAATACCGTCCTGATTCGGTTAAGGCGCTTCAGTACAGTATTGATATTGCCACCCAGAGAACCTTGCAGAACATTCAGCTCCTGGCAAGGCAGCAGTTGTTCAACGACCCTTACGCACAGAACAAGATTGACAGCTTGAAAGCTGATATCAAAGATCTCAGGTTGCGCCGCCTGGAGCTTGTAGAGAGACTGTTTAATGAGTCTCCCGAGACGGCAATCAGGTACCGCGCATTGACTTCTGTACTTATAGATGCGGCGGCGGAAAACGAACTGGCGAGGGTCAGGCAGTTTGTGGATAAGGTTCTTGAAAAGTACCCCAACGACCCCTCTATGCTCATAACAAAGAGGCGTATGAGCAGGTCGAATCCGGTGGAATATGATGAAGAGTTATTCAGAGAAGACCAGCTCGCTGTTCTCAACACGGTTGAAATGGATGAGTTTGACAGGCAGGTGATGCTCGGTAAAACCTATTTCACCGCTCACGATGCGGCAAAATCCAAAGAACACTACACTAAGGCACTTGAGCTGAAACCGGAGAATGATAGCGTTATTACGGCTCTCTTTGATGTGGCTCTTGCCGATAACGATATTGAGACAGCCAGGAGTTATCTTGACGAAATAAGAGAGCTGAATCCTGACGGATGTGAAGGTCGTTTCTTCCAGGGCAGGATTGCGCTTGTAAGCGATGATTTTGCAACTGCCATCGATCTGTTTAAGCAGTGTGTGGAAGCGAGGCCTTTGTTTGCAGTAGCGTATTTAAATCTCAGCATTGCGCAGGCAAAGAGCGGCAATCTTGAGGCCGCGATTGAGAGCGCAAAGACCGCCGGCAAATACGCACCCACTAACAGCTCAATCGCGCTTAACCTCGCTACAATGCTCTACACGAGGAATAACAACCTCGGTTCGAGCGTTACGCTGGCCCAGAGAGATGAGACAGAGCAGGCAATTCTCAGAGCTATAAAGCTCAATCAGGGTAATATCGAGCTTCAGAGCATCTATGCCGAGTATATCGCTGATAAGGATCTCGGCAGGGCGCTTGCGATGAGACAAAGCATATTCAGGGCGAGCCCCTCAAAATCCAACGCTTTGCTTCTGGCCAGAATGGCCCTCAAAAATGCAAACGATGCTTTTAATGAAACCAAAAAGCAGGCAATGTACAGGATCGCGGAAGACGCGCTCAACAACGCGCTCACAATGGCTCCCAATGATTCCGAAGTACTCGACGCCTACTCCGAATTTTACCGCATTTCAGGGCAGGAAGAGCGTATCGAGGGGCTTATCGGCGACAATAAGCAGCTGCTTTGGAAGTCTTACTATCGCTGTTCACAGTACGATAAGGCGAAAGAAGTTTTGATGGAGCTTCTTGAGGCTGAGCCAAACAGGAAAGAATATCTAATCGGCATGATAGGCATTGCTATCAAACAGTTTGATGTGCCGGCGGTTAGAGAGTATTCAAACAGATTGATTGCAGTTGACGATTCGCTTGACAACAAGATTTTGAAGATAAAGGCGTTTGTCGAGGTTGGCATCAGCAGCGATATTGAGGAAGAACTCAAAGTACTTATTGAGCAGAATCCGGACAACATAGACCTGAGCCTGCTTAACGCGACTGTTGCGCTGCGTGAGGGCTATTTTGCGAAGGCTGAGGATATTGCACGTGGCATTATCGCCAAGCATCCCAATAACAATCTTGCCTGGAGATTGAAGGGTAAGGCTAACTACCTCCGCACAAACTACGAACAGGCGCTTGACGATTTCAAGAAATGCAAAGCGCTTGTCGATGATACCGGCATTAAGATCGACCTTGCCAGGACGTACGACAGGCTCGGCCGATATGACCCTGCTATTACCGAGCTCACGCTTACTCTTGCCGATGACAGTACGCCTGAGATAGCGTTCCATCTGCTTGAAGAAATCTATCTGCGTTCACTGAAATTTGTGCCTCTCAGGGAGTTTTACGACCAGATGGTCAAGCGCTTCCCTGACGCTGTTTACTGGCAGAGAAGACTCGGCGACTTGGAAATGAGGCTTGGCAATGTGAAACAGGCCGAAACCATCTACAAACAGGCCTGGGACAAGAGTATTGATCTGGGCGTTTATGAACCGAAGGCAATGATCGGCTATACAAAAGCGTTGCTCGACCAGGGACACAATGCAGAGATGCTCAGTGTTCTGTCGAAGTATGTTGACACGGCTTACAGAGTTGAGCTGTTTACGATCATGGGCCAGACTAAGCAGAGCATGGGCAACACAGAGAAGGCGATTGAAGACTTCTACGTAGCTATGAGAGAATGCGGCCTTGCAACTGACAAAATCGACTTTGTTGTGGAGCGTTTCAGCGGATGCTTCGACAAGGACACTGCCGTCAGGTTGATGCGTGATTATCAGAAGAGCGCGGTTGATAAGATAAACGGCTATCTCGTTGCGTACCAGCTTTTCTTCAACTATACGAGCTACAGCAATGCTATTGAGGAAATTGACAAGGCAATCGCCGAGACCCCCCCGACAGACAGGCGCTATCGCAGCCTCCTGATTATCAAGTCCAACACGCTTCTCTATGCTTACAAGAAGGTGCCTGACAAACAGTACACCCAGATGGCCATGAAGATTTATGAGGAGCTGCTTGAGCGCTATCCTGGCGATGTGAACGTGCTGAATAATCTGGCGTATCTACTCGCAGAGAGCAATACTGACCTCCAGAGAGCAGAAGAAGTAGCCGCGATGGCATATACCGTAGCTCCGGAAAGCGGCCAGATTATGGATACGTATGGCTATGCATTGATTAAGAACAGAAAATATGAAAAGGCCGAGCTACTCATCAGCAGAGCCATCCAGACAATAGAACTCAGCGAGACCAGTGCGCCGTCGGAAATTTACGAGCATTACGGTCTTGTACTTGAGAGGCTGAACAAATCTGAACAGGCAAGGGATGCCTATCAGAGGGCGCTTGAAACCGGTGAAGAACTGCGTAATGAGAAGATAGCAGAGATCAAGGACACGATTGCCCGTCTCTCGAAAAGAGTTTTCTAAAGTGAACACAATGCGCCTTGGACTATAATCACAGGTGGCAAATTAAAATCTTATGAGGAATGATAAGTGATTAACGAACACGGAATGAATATGCATTTGGCTTCAATGCAGCACGATGAGGGAATCCAGCTGACTCCCAAAGATATTATTACGATTATCAGACGACACCTGCTTTTGATATTTCTGTTGCCTGTGATTGGAATAATTGTTGCGGCAGGGCTGTATTTTGTGTGCGGAAAGTTTGCCCCTAAATATACATCGAAAGTGGCGATAAGGGTGCTTGAACCGGATATCAGCGACCCGATGCAGCTTGCAGCGAGGATTTCCAACACGGACACGTATTATCAGTTCCGTCAGACAAAGGCGAGCTTCATCACGCAGCAGGATATGTTGCAGAATCTTATTGAAACCGATCAGGTACGTAATACTGCCTGGTTTCGTGAATTTGTTTCGGATGACGGCAGGCCTGACATTGCCAAAGCGCTTGACTATTTGGATAAAAACCTGAAGGTGGCGGTTGCCAGAGATAACTTTATTCTCGTCGTGTCATTTTCGTGCAAGAGCGCACGCGAATCCAAGCTTGTACTTGACCAGCTTCTTGAGCTGTATTTGAAGACTCAGCTTGAACGCGAAACGCAGGCACAGCGTGATAAACTTGCTCAGGCGAAAGAGGAAGAGCGAAAGGTGCGCGCGGAGATCCGCGCCGCAGAGGCTTCACTGCGAGATATCAGGCAGTCCAACCCGACTCTCGCTGAATTCGGAGATAGTAACGAAAACGGCAACCAGAGGCACAGTATCAAGGTGAAGCACGATTCACTTGAGGTTCAGGTTATGGATCTGGAGGGTCAGATCAGTGAGGTTGAAGCACAGATTGCTACGCTCGAATCAAGAGCGCAGGGCGAATTTGATGAAGTGGTTCGTGAGCAGATGGAACAAGACCCCATCGCAATCTCGGCGCGTCAGAGAATACTCTACCTGCGCCCGGAGCTTGCACGCCTCACCGCCAAGCTCGGAGAAAACCACCGCTCTGTACGTAAGAGCCGCGAGCAGCTCAGAATGGCCGAGACCGAGCTGAACAGCCGCCAGAACTTTATCGCTGAGCTGAACAGACAGGCTCAGCTGACCAGCGCGGAAGATGCGCGTGTTTATCTTGTAAGCCAGATTGAAAACTATCGCGCTCAGCTCCAGGACGCCCTGCTCAAGCAGAAAGAACTCGATGAGCTGCGTTCAGAATATGAATCTTTCATTGAGATTCGCGACCGCGGTCTTGAGCGTCTCGAAACACTTCTGACGCATATTCAGAGTTTGAATATGCTTGTTCGCGACCCGAAAGTTTCCAAGCTCGAATCTCTCGGCTCGGCTATTATGCCTCTCGAGAGAAGCTTCCCGAAGCTGGAGCTTTTCCTGCCCGCCGGTTTTGTACTCGGCGGCTTCATAGCGGTTGTGTTTGCCTTCATCAAAGAGCTCACAAATGACAAGCTCCGCACGCCCCAAGACGTCTCAAAGGCCGTTTCAAGCCCTGTCCTCGGGGTTATTTTCCACAGCGATGAGGATGACGATGTGCAGGATGTCGATCCGCGCAATGTTGTATTCGAGATGCCAAACTCAATTACGGGAGAGGCCTATCGCCAGCTGAAAAACAACATAACCCTTTCAGGCGCTCTCGACAACGGTCAGGTGCTCATGATTACCAGCGGTAGCCCCCATGAAGGCAATTCTACGGTTGCTTCAAATCTGGCAATGAGCCTTTCGGCAGAGGGCAATAATGTCCTGCTGATCGATGCGAATTTCCGTCATTCCGTACATGCCGGAGACGCCGGAGATGCGGTGAAAACCGGCCTCAGCTGCGTTCTTACCGGCAAGGCTACGATAGAAGATGTCCTGATCAAAGGCAAGGTTGCCAATCTTGATATTATGGTCTGCGGAGAACTGCCGGAGATGCCGTCCGAAATGCTTTCAGGAAAGAGCATGAGGAAGTTCCTTGATAGTGTAAGGTCGAAATATGACTTTGTTATAATCGATGCTCCCCCTGTGATTATGAGCGAGTCGAAGAGTCTTGCGGCTATGGCAGATTCCACACTCGTTGTTTTCAATGCCACCGTTACCAGGAGTGGCGTGGCGGAAAGAACGATGCGCGAGCTCAGGCTGGTCAAGGCAAACGTCATTGGTTGCGTTCTCGTTGCCGTTAAATCGCTGAAGGGTGGTTATTTCAGCCAGTACCTCAAGACATACCGAGGCTATATGGAAACTAAAACAGAGGCAAAGGTATCCTGACCAATTCGGAGAACTGTGGAGCAAAATGATGAGACATAAAATACACATACTTATTTCTGTAGTACTTGCGGCCGCGTTTTTTATCGCAGGCTGTCAGGATCCCAAGGTCCTTCTTGACGAGGCAACGCGCCTTGAGCAGGAAGGGCAAGTCGATGAGGCCCTTGCGGCTCTGAATCAGGCAACTGAAGCGGATGCCACATTCTCGCAGGCCTACTCAATGAAGGGTGATATTTATCAGCAGCAGGGCAAGCTGGAGCAGAGCTCCGAGCAGTACGAGCTTGCTGTCAGGTACAACCCGATTTCCTACGAAGATCTTTTCAATCTCGGCAAGGTGAACTTTGCCCTCGAGCGCTACGAGAAGGCTGTTGGTGCCTTTGTTCGCGCTTTGGAGCTGAACCCGGAGAGCTATGATGCCAACTACTTCACCGCAAAGACGTACTACAAGCTCGGAGATTACGACAGGGCTCTGAACCTCGCCACTGAGGCGAGAATTCTCGACCCCGACAACACAGAGCTCGAGATTCTGTTCGGTGATATATACACGGCAACCAGCAACTATGAAACCGCTATCGCCGAATACAGAAGGGCGCTTGAGCGAGAAGGTAACAAGCCGGAGATTATGATACCGCTTGGCCTGGCCTATATTCGCAGTAGCAATTTCGATGTAGCCAGGGAGTTGCTGAACGAAACGATTCGCGTTGCCCCCGACGACCCTCGTATCTATCAGTATCTCGGCTATCTCGACCTTCGCGGCAAGGATTTTGATGGCTCCATCGAAAACTACCGCATCGCCAGCTCTCTCAAGCCCGGCGACCAGCTCACCCTCAAAGGCTCGGGGGTTGCTTACATCCTGAAGGGATTCCGCGATAGAGACCCTGTGCTCAAGGACAGGGGTATAGAGCAGTGGCGTGTTGCGCTCAGGCTTGAACCCAATCAACCCGGCCTGCGCCAGCTTATAAGGCGCTATTCGAGGGCTACGATCCAATGACCTATTCGCAAAACAAGCTTACTCGCCCTGTCTCTGCGGAGCGCAGCACATACTGGATGATTATCCTGCTCGGGTTAGCTCTGGACTTGCTCACAAAGAGCCTGGCCTTCGGCTACCTCGACAAACAGCCCGGCTATACAAAACCCGTGCTGGGAAGCTTCTTCGCGCTTACCGCACGAGTAAACAATGGTGGCGCGTTCAGCATTGCCGCCGGCAACACGTGGCTTCTCGTTACCGTTTCGGTTGTCGCAGTCCTGGCGGCGGTAGTTATGTTCGAGCTTGGCTGCTTCAAGGGCAGGATGCTGATACCGGCAGCCATGTTCACGGCAGGCGCCGCGGGCAATCTCTACGATCGCCTGTTCAATCAGGGGCTGGTCAGGGATTTCTTCGATATCAACCTCTACGTGAACAACTACCACTGGCCGACGTTCAACATAGCCGATTCACTTATGTGTATCTCTATCGCAATTATCATTGTGTTTTCGATCATCGATGAGGCAAAGGGTAAAAAAGATGGCAAAACCACTTAGTTTGTTCTTTGTTGTTTCGATGCTGTTGCTTTGCGGTTGTGTGGAGCGGGAGATTGAGATAATAACTGAGCCCGCCGGTGCGGATGTATTTCTCAACGGCGAGCATATCGGCCTGAGCCCGGTAACCGCACGCTTCAACTGGTACGGCACCTACGACGTACAGCTCAAGAAACAAGGCTATTGTACGCTCAGTACTGCGCAGAAAATTGAGCGCCCCAGGGACGACTATTTCCCCTTTGATATTTTCGCTTCCGACGTTTTGCATAAGTACAGTTTCAGTTACTCGCTTGAGCCGCAGGCTCCGATATTACGCGATGAACTGATTGAAAGCGCTATCGAAGCCGCAGGAGAGGCCGATAAGGCTCTTGGAGGCATCGGGGGCACAAATGAATAAGCCGGAGCTTCTTGCTCCCGCCGGCACGCTTGAAAAGCTCAAATGGGCATCCGCATACGGTGCGGATGCGGTCTATTTCGGAGCCGGCTACAGCCTGCGCAGCTTCGCGGGCAATTTCACCCTCGAACAAGCCGCCGAAGGCATAGAATACCTCCACGCACGCGGCAAAAAAGCCTACATTACGCTCAATATCTACCCGTTCTCCGAGGAGTATGCGGATATTTGCGAGCTTGCGGGCGCATTTGATGATATGGGAGCTGATGCCTTTATCGTGGCCGATCTCGGTGTGATGAGGGCTATTAAATCGCTTGGTTTCAGAGCAGATTTGCATATCAGCACGCAGGCCAACACGCTCAGCTCTCAGACGGCTCTCGCTTATGCGGAGCTCGGCGCTGCCCGCGTGAATCTGGCGCGTGAGCTCTCGATTGAGCAGATTCGCACCATACAAACATCCCTCGCCGGCAGGATTCAGACAGAAGTCTTCGTACATGGCGCCGTATGTTTCTCGTATTCGGGCCGCTGCGCCATCAGCGACTACCTCACCGGCCGCCGCGGCAATCGCGGCGAATGCACGCACCCGTGCCGCTGGAAGTATGAGCTGGTTGAGGAGAAGCGCCCGGGCGAGTATCATCCTGTCTTTGAGGATGAGCGCGGGTTGTACCTGTTCAACTCAAAAGACCTCGCGCTGTTTGAGTACGTCCCCGCGCTCGCGGAGATAGGCGTAAATTCGCTCAAAATCGAGGGCCGCATGAAGACCGTGCATTACATCGCATCGGTCGTCTCGCTGTATCGCAGGATTATCGACGGCGAAGACATCAGCCGTGAGCAGGCATTCGAGCTGCTCTCGCGCGTGAAGAACCGCGGTTATTCGCAAGGCTTCATGAAAGGCGGCATAGAACCGGAAGATTACAGCCTTGAAGACAACCACTCAGCCGGCGAAACGATATTCGTGGGCGATGTGCTTGCCAACGAAGACGGCCAAAGTACTTTCCGCGTGCGCAACAAGGTGTTTGCGGGCGAAACGCTTGAACTGCTTTCCCCAGGCGGTACAATCTCAAATATAACTCTCCCCAGCCCGCTTACCGACTCAAAAGGCAGGCAGGTAGAATTCGCAAATAACGAAATGATAATACGGCTTGATAAAAAGCAGCCGCAGTACAGCATACTGAGGCGCGTTCCAAAGCAACAACCATAAAACGGCTTACGACTATGACATTAGACCCCACCAAACTGAAAGACTGGCAGATCGCGGAAGAAGCGGAAAAGACAATGCTCAGCGTTGAGCAGCTCGCTGCAAAGCTCGGTCTGAAAAGTGATGAAGTAATCCCTTACGGCAAGAACCTTGCGAAAGTTGATTACCGGAAGGTTCTCTCGCGCTCCCGCGGCAAAAAGGCAAGGTACATAGACGTTACCGCCATTACACCAACGCCACTCGGCGAGGGCAAAACGACTACGACAATGGGGCTTATCGATGGCCTCGGCCGGCTCAGCAAAAACGTAACAGGCGCAATCAGGCAGCCCTCCGGCGGCCCCACGTTCAACATCAAGGGCTCCGCGGCAGGCGGCGGGCTCGCCCAGTGCATACCGCTGGCCCCGTTTTCGCTCGGCCTCACAGGCGACATCGACAAGATCACCAACGCCCACAACCTCTGCATGGTCGCGCTCAATGCCCGCATGCAGCATGAAAACAACTACGACGACGAGACCCTTGCAAAGCGCGGCTTAAAGCGCCTTGATATAGACCCGCAGCGCGTTCAGCTCAAATGGGTGATGGATTTCTGCGCCCAGGGCCTGCGCAATATCCACATGGGTATCGGAGGCAAGATGGACGGCTTTGAGATGGACAGCGGCTTTGCTATCACCGTTTCAAGCGAGATTATGGCAATCCTCGCCATCGCCTCAGACCTCGAAGACCTTCGCCGCCGCATAGGGAAGATTGTCGTTGCCTATGATAAGCGGGGCTGTGAAGTAACCACGGAAGACCTCGAAGTGGCGGGCGCTATGACGGCCTGGCTCGTTGATGCAATCAACCCCACCCTCATGCAGACAATAGAGGGCAACCCCGTATTCGTGCACGCAGGCCCCTTTGCCAATATCGCAATCGGGCAAAGCTCAGTTATCGCAGACCGCCTGGCATGCTCGCTTTCAGACTACCACATAACCGAGAGCGGATTCGGCGCCGACATCGGCTTCGAGAAGTTCTGGAATTTGAAGTGCCGCAATTCCGGCTTGAAGCCCGATGCCGTTGTGCTCGTGGCTACAATCCGCGCGCTCAAGATGCACGGCGGCGGCCAGCAGGTAAAGCCGGGCAAGCCTTTGCCGCCCGAGTACATCGAAGAAAATGTGGCTCTTGTAGAAAAGGGTTGCGAGAATCTCGTTGCACATATTCAGACCGTCCTGAAAAGCGGCGTAACCCCCGTGGTTTGCGTGAATGTTTTCCACACAGACACCCCCGCAGAGATTGAAGTCGTTAAGCGCATCGCGCGCGGAGCGGGAGCCTATGCCGCGCTCAGCGAACACTGGCAGAAGGGCGGCGC
This sequence comes from Phycisphaerae bacterium, assembly GCA_050251615.1. Classification (GTDB taxonomy): domain Bacteria; phylum Planctomycetota; class Phycisphaerae; order Sedimentisphaerales; family Sedimentisphaeraceae; genus Sedimentisphaera. Next base: position 3,687 of record JBFWMM010000015.1, on the reverse strand, counting down.
CGGAGCTATTGAGCTGGCTGAAGCCGTTGTTGAGGCGTGCGAGCAGCCGAGCGAGTTCAAATTCCTCTACGAGCTTGATATGCCTCTCAAGGACCGCATCGACACAATCGCCCGCGAGGTCTATGGCGCAGATGGCGTGGTATTTGCCCCCGAGGCCATAGCAAAGATCGAACTGCTTGAGAAAGACCCCCAGACAGCCGAGATGGGCATCTGCATGGTCAAAACGCACCTCTCAATCAGCCACGACCCAGAGCTGAAAGGCCGCCCGAGCGGATTTACTCTCCCCGTACGCGACCTGCTTGTCTATAAAGGCGCAGGTTTCATTGTGCCGCTTGCAGGCACGATAAAGCTTATGCCCGGCACCGGCTCGGACCCGGCATTCCGCCGCATCGATGTCGATACGAAGACCGGCAGAGTTAAAGGGCTGTTCTGAGGGGAGCGGCTTGCTGAATCGCTGAGAAGAAGCGGGTGATTTGCATCGCGGCGCTGCTTATCGGATTGCCGGTGCTATTTAACCGCTCATACGGTTGGATATTGTAATGTCGCAATGTCTTTCCAACAGCTCTGAATCAGGTTTAAAACGTATGGGTGAGAGAATGCGCTGCCCTTCTTTTTCCCTGAAATAGCTGTCATGCGCCGCTCCTGCATACTCTCTCAGGGCAGGGCTCAAAACCAAACGGTATTTATCATCGAAGCTGATAAGGTGTTTGTCGAAAGCGGCATCGTAAGTGGCAGAGAGGCAAAGTCCGTTGGAGGGATTCATGCGGTTGTCTCTGTCCTGAGCCCAGGGGCTTATGTGGCTTGCCCGCAGCGTTTCAGGTACTTGTAACCCCGTAACGCAGCATCTTCCGCCGTAGTTTGCCAGAACCATCTTTCTGAAATACCTCTGGTTCAGCCGCGTTTTCACGAGAGCTGATTGCTCTGCGCCGCTTTTCTCAATCTCACAATCTACGAGTAAGTCGTAGTTGTCTATTGTCTGCTCTTGAAGTTTCTTTGCCAGCTCTTTACCTTCCATTAGAGCGGCTGACTGCCCTTCCAGCTTAAACTCAAATTGACTCTCGACAACAAATTGCAAAAGGCTTTTCAGCGCTGAGCTGTAATAGCGGTTTCTCCAGTAACTTGGTTTTGCCGTGTTACGGAATATGCCGCCATCGGGGAGGGACTGTTCGGATAGAATAAAGTGATAGAGCCTGTCAATCTGTGCGGGGTCAGATATTTTCCAAATATCCGCGCAGCCGCTCCATTTGTCTGAAGCGGATAAAACAGGAGCGAGGTAATCCAACGCCCTGACATAAGACCCCGCCTTGTTGCTCCCGGGCAGATTGGTTTCCATGACAAACCTGATATATTGCTCTCTCAAAACAGTTTCCTTTCAGGCGAAATCCAACTCGAATAAAAAAACTGTAAGACATTGTACCGGCAAACCGTTCATTTTGAAACACTTTCCTGAATACAAACAGGTTCAAGCAATTTTTATGAACCGCAGAGGGTACAGATGGCACGAAGTTTTTTTATCTTTCTCAGCGTCTCCGTTACTCCGTGTTAATATATGTAAACACTTCGTTTGTAATGAGTTAGTGTTTGAAAGACCTGTTTGATTCGCTGCCGGCACAATTGTATTACAGCTGATATCAAAAAAACTCAAAACTCAAAAATCAAAACTCAAGGCTCGGGGTAAAAGGCCTGCGGCGGTTTTGTCCTTTTATAATGCTGCGATTTGGATACAATCAGCGGTATATAGATAATCCGTTATGATTTTGAGAAGAGATAATGTCTGAAATACCCCCATTGTTGCTGTCCGCGATCACCTGCGACCGCGTCATTTTCGACCGCCTCAGCGGCATGCCGAGCATCATCAATATCGTTCAGGTGGTCAATGCGATAAACTTCCCGCTACGCCATTCGGAGCTGGTCTTTTTCTGCGAGCTGACAAACGGCCACGGCAATACCGAAATAGAGATAATACTGGTTGACCTTGAGGAAAACGAAAAGGTTCTGTTCCGCCAGAAGAAGTACGTCGAGTTCAAGGACGTCCGCCACATCCTCACCCTCGCGCTGAAGATGCAGGGGATAGTGTTCCCGAGCCCGGGCGAATACCGCTTCCAGCTCTACGCCAACGGCACGATGCTCGGCGAGAGAAGGGTGCTTTGCAGAAAGGTAAACCTCCCGCAGCAGCCCCCCACAGGCCAATAAAAGGCAAACATCCCTTTGCGGGCAGAGCCTGCAAACACCCGCCCTATGCGGCGTCCTGAAAGCCGCTGCGGAATTCCGCCTGAATGGATAAGAACCGCCTCGTCTGTATGAGCGGAGCAATCATCAACGCCGGCAATTATTGATGGTTTCAATCGCGAGGCCCCTGCAACCGAAATTGACATCAGCTTCCTGCCAGTTACCGCATTTGCGCAGGCGCAATTAAAAATGCACCTCCGCTTCACTTAAAGAAACGCTTACTCCGATGATCTCTCTCCTGCCATCTGTATCAATGGCTATGGCAGTAAATACCGCGCAGGACCTCACAGAGCCGTTATGGCGCACTTTTTCGTAATGTGCATCAAGCACCAGATAAGGATATTCTCCGAGTTCTCTGTTACGCCATTTTTCGAGCTCTTCATCCAGCATCGCGGCGACTCTTGACACCTGCGTACTCGATATGCTCAGCCCGCACATGTCTTCGAGGATCTTTGTTACTTTTCTGGTTGAAACGCCTTTGATGTACATATCGGCGATGGCAACATTAAGAGCCCGTTCGCTGCGGGAGCCTTTCTCTATGGAAGCGGGGTAAAAATCGACATCTCCCCTGGCCTGAGGCACATCAACTGTTATCCTCCCTACGCGCGTATCGATAGTCTTCGGTTTAAAGCCGTTGGCATAGCCCTTACGCTCGGGCGTGCGCTGATACGGTGCGGCAGAGAGCGCCTGCCCACGCTCAATTTTCATCGCTTCGTTTAGAAGTATTTTGATGACTTCAGCCATTCCATCAAATCCATTTTCAATTAAGAGTTCCATTGCACCACTGAATTCGTTACAATACTGCTGGTGGGTCATTTTGTGTCTCCGTTTGGTTTTAGTTTTTCTAATAGGAGAACGAAATGTACCCGCCATTTCAAGCAAAATCTTCTATTTATCCGGCCTCCGGCTCGCTACGCTCGCCTACAGCCGGATAAATAGCACTGCTTTGAATTTACAGAAAACATTTTACACAACCGTAAGATTGTCTAACCAAGACAAACTTAGATAAACTTTGACGGATTAAGACGGATTAAGACAAACATCAAATGAGCAAATCGCGTCTCACAGCCTGCTGAAAGGGCTGCTGGTACAAAATACTTAGACAAACTTAGACAAACTTAGACAAACATCAAATGAGCAAATTGCTTTGATTAACGTTCTTGAAGCTTCCGCAAACACCGCTGAAATATGTACCCCGAAATGTACCCCCCGAGGCGTAGAAAGCGATAGAAACAGCTCGCAGCTTACCCCTGAAACCACCCATGATAGAGGTGATATAAGCGCTGTATTTGCAACTGCTTGCAACAAAAAAGCCGCTCCCTGCAACGAATTGCAAAAAGCGGCAAGGTGGGCGATATCGGACTCGAACCAATGACCTTCTGGATGTCGACCAGACGCTCTAGCCAGCTGAGCTAATCACCCTGTGTGTTTAATTGAAAGGAAGTGGGCGATGAGGGA
>JBFWMM010000014.1:1914-53610 GCA_050251615.1 Phycisphaerae bacterium | reverse complement strand
TGCTTTCATCTGTCCAGAGGTTTGCCGCGGGGATTGGCTCAAGCGATTCAGACATGGCGGTGGGCCTGTAAACGATGCCGATGTCATCGCCGCAGGCTTCTTTGAGTCCTTCGAGAGGCGTTATCTCAAAATTGCTGTAAACAGCGCTGCTACCCCCGGCGGAGCCGTGCTTTACTTCCGCGTTCACTCCGGTAACGAAGATTGTTTTTGTTTTATTTTTGTCAAGCGGCAGAGCATTGCCCTCGTTTTTCAGCAGGACGATAGACTCTCTTGCTATTTCCAGAGCTGTTTGCTCGTTGGCTTTTTTGTCGAATTCAGCGGCCTTGCGCTCATCAAGTGTAAGAACGAGTCTAATCATACGGCGTGCCTTGTCGTCTATCACGCTCACGGGCACCTCGCCTTTTTTCACCGCTTCAAGGAGAGGCTGGCCGAGATGGTTGTTTTCCGTGCCGGGCATTTCGAGATCGAGGCCAGCCATTGCCGTCGGGACGGTGCTGTGAACAGCGCCCCAGTCGCTCATTATAACACCGTCAAAGCCCCAGTCTTCTTTCATTACATCCGTAAGAAGGTACGGATTTTCTGCGCACCATGTGCCGTTGACTTTATTGTACGCGCACATAACCGTTAGGACGCCGGCATCAACCGCTTTCTTGAACGCGGGGAAGTAAATTTCATGCAGAGTGCGCTCGCTTACTACTTCGCTTATGGAGCCTCTCTCTATCTCCTGGCTGTTTACCGCGTAATGTTTTGCACAGGCCGCGGCGCCGGCGCTCTGTACCCCTTTAACATACTCTGCAGCTATCTCGCCTGCGAGAAACGGATCTTCACTGACATACTCGAAGAACCTGCCGCAGAGCGGGTTTCTGTCCATGCATATTGCAGGGCCGAGGATGACATCTATACCCGTCGCACGTGTTTCAGCTCCGAGCGCCAGACCCATCTGTTCGGCAAGATGCCTGTTCCAGGTCGAGCCGATGCTGATGCCCGTGGGGAAGTAGGTCTGGTCTTTGCCGTCCTGGCGTAAGCCATGGGGGCCATCAGAGAACGTGAGCGAGCGGATGCCGAGCCTCTCTACGGAGGATGTTGTGAAGTCTGTTGCGCCGTGGCAGAGAGAGACTTTCTCCTCAAGAGTCATCTTGTCGAGGATTTCCTCTACTTGTAACTCGCTGACCGCGTTTGCCACACCGATGAACACCAGCGTCATCGAGAAGATCAGTTTGAAATGTTTCATCTTGTATCCCTTCTTAAAAATAATTCAGCTGTTTACAAAACTGATGCGTTTCCCCTGTTATCAAGCAACTGCACTCTTACAATATCATTGCGCTTGAAGTTGCTGTTTTTGAGCTTGATGTCGAGATACCTCTCGCACTTGCCTCTCTGTTTCGCTTTGTCTTCCATTATTACGGTCAGCTCTCTTCCGACAAGAGATTTAATATATTTTTCTGAAAGTTTTTTGCCAATAGCGGAAAGCTTTGTGCTGCGTCTCTTGATCTCGGCAGAATGGACGGCACCTCTCATGCGCGTTGCGGGCGTGCCTTTTCGGGCAGAATAGCTGAAAACGTGTATCTTCGAGAAACCTACCTCTTCGCAGAGAGCGATGGTTTGCGCAAAATCCTCTTCTGTTTCGCCAGGAAAGCCGACGATGATATCCGTTGTTATTGAAGGAGAATCAAGACGTCCTTTGAGCAAATTTGCCTTTTCGATAAATTCCGCACGGTTGTACTGCCTGCACATCAGCTTGAGAACACGGTCGCTGCCGGCCTGAAGCGGCAGATGCAGGTGCGGGGCAATATTCGGGTGTTTGTCGAACAAATCGAGCAGGTGGCCGGTTATGTCTCCAGGCTCAATGGAGCTGAGGCGCAGTCTTTGTAACTTCGGCAATGAGGCGATCGCATCAACAAGCTCTATGAATTTTGCGCTTGAAGGCTCGGGCCAATGCTTTCTAATTACGGTATCGCAGCCGTATGCACCAAGGAAGACTCCCGTAAGCACGATTTCTTTATGACCGGCTGATATGAGGTTTTCCGCCTCTCTGACAGCTTCCTCTACAGGCTTGGAACTGATGATATTGCGTATGGAGGGGATTATGCAGTACGTGCAGCGGCCGTTGCAACCATCCTGCACCTTCAGAAATGCCCGAGTCTGTTTGCCGTAGTTTTCGAGTATGCCTGCTTCTTCGGCTTGAGCAAAGGAGCCTGCGGAAAATGTCTCGGCAATGAGGTTGTTCAAGTCGTCATCTTTATGCAGTATGACAAGGTTCTCTGCCGCATCCGGCTGCTCGTCGGTGTCCGAGTCAACAAGACAGCCCGCCGCTATTACGATACAGTCAGGATTAAGCCTGAGCTGCCTGCGGATTGCCTGCCTGCTTTTGGACGATGCCATGTGCGTAACACAGCACGTCTTCACTATTGCCAGCCCTGCTTCTTCCGGGCAATTTGCCTCCCTCAACCCGTTTTTAAGCAAAATTTGGCGAAACTGCTGACTTTCGTACTGGTTGACTTTACATCCCAGCGTGGTTATATAAAATGAATGCATACCGAAAAGATACTGAAATCATTACCAAAAACAAGCCTGATATGCTATCAGGTTAGTAAGGAGACTTGATATATGGCATCTGCTACCGGAAATGTTTGGGCATTAGATGTTGGTAGTCACGCGCTGAAGGCTTTGCATCTGAGCCTCAACGGGGATACTGTTGAGGTGTTAGAGTCTGAGTTTATTGAACATAGAGTCGTCTTGAGTTCTATAGAGGTAAACGAAGAAGAGAAGGAGCAGGCAATTGCGGCTTCTCTGAAAAAGTTTGCCGACAGGCATGATATGCACGGCGAAAAAGTTGCCATCTCTGTACCCGGCCAGACCAGTTTTGCGCGGTTTGTTACGCTTCCGCCCGTTGACAAGAAAAAGCTTCCAAAGCTCGTACAGCACGAAGCAGCTCAGCAGATTCCGTTCGACATAAATGAAGTTGAATGGGATTATGAGCTTATGAGCGAAGAGGGTAGCCCCGATACCTTTATCGGCATCTTCGCTATCAAGAACGAGCTTGTCGAGAGCATCCTCCAGCATTACAATGACGCTTCGATAAAAGTTGACTATGTACAGATGGCGCCGATGGCGCTCTACAACTACGCGGCGCATGAATTCGGCGATGCCGTAAAGGTGCCGGGAAAGGCGCTTGTTCTGCTCGATATAGGTACGGACAATACCAACCTCGTGGTATGTTCCGCCGGAAACGTCTGGCAGCGTTGTATTCCTGTTGGAGGAAACGATTTCACAGATGCCATTGCCGATGCGTTCAATATAGACTTCGACAAGGCCGAGAATCTCAAAAAGAATGCCCTGTCAAGCAAGTATAAGGTGCAGCTCTTCAACGCTATGAAGCACACTTTCACAACCCTTCTCGACGAAGTTCAGCGTTCGCTCGGTTTCTATTCCGATTCTCATAAGGTTGAATTTATCAGGGTAGTAGGCTTGGGCGGCGGCTTCAAGCTTCAGGGGCTTGCCCAATACCTTCAGCAGAGCTTGAATATCAAGTTCTTCCTTCCTTCCGAATACAAAAAAGTCAATCTCGGTGAAGGCGTTGCGGCTTCTGCGTTTCGTCAACAGGCGATTGATTTCAGCATAGCTTACGGTGTCGGCGTGCAGGCTCTTGGAGTTGCCGCAATCAATGCCAATCTTCTTCCGACCAAAATCGCGAGATCAATGGCGTGGAAGCAAAAGAGTGTGTATATGTACATCTCGGCCTTTATCTTCCTTGGCGCATGCGTGGTGGCTTTCGGCAAGGCGCTTGGCGACAGGATAGCCTATGCGGCCAATGAAAGCACAAGGCGCCAGATAACAGAGGTTGTCGGCCAGGCAAATGAAGCGATTTCTATGCTCAACAATGAGGTTGCGAAGGATGCTGAACTTGATGCCTTAATGGATAAATACCTCAAACTCTATGAAAACAGAGATGTTATTCCTTCTGTTGTGCAGGGGATTGTTGCATGCCTGCCCAACAAAACAAATACTCCCGATCTTGCCGGCTTCTACGAGAGTTTTGAAAGCTCTGATGTGGATGCTGTAAAGGCTGTTCCCAGAGGTGAAAGGAAGCAGATTTTCATAACCAGTCTTATTATTAACTACACAGACAGCGTTTCCACTGCCAACTTTACCCAGACGAAGAAAAGCGGCAAGAGTGGCGGAGCGGAATCGGTCATACCTGGGATGATCCCAGGAATGATGCCGGGGATGATGCCAGGAATGATGCCAGGAATGATGCAGGGGATGATGCCCGGAATGGATGGGGGCGGTGCAGGCGCTACGCTCAACAGAAAAGATGATACGGAAGTAACAGAGGATGGCCCTGGCTTTGTCGTCGTTATGGAAGGCTACACCCCGTACAGGAGGATCGGAGAGCTGATGGACCCTGCGGGCGTTGATGATGACAAGTCCAGATGGGGGCTTATCACGAGACTTGAGAATTTTGCGGAAGTTTTCGACCGCTATCAGCTTGAGCTGTACGAAAAGGGCTCATCGAATCATTTCGTGTATAAGGACGGAATTGTCGATGTGGGATCCAGCGAAATGCCGATCGGTATCGGTGTCGAAAAGACTGTCAAAGAGGCCGTGGATGATACGTCCAGAAGGACTAACATCAGGAAGAGCGCCGAGAGACAAATAATAGTTGACCCGATGACCGGGGAAGAAATGAGCAAGACTGTCAGCAGAGACGAAAACGGAGCAATAATCTTCGACAGCTACGGCGAAGAAGTGGTAACGTTGAGGGATAACTGGTTCAGGCTCAAGTTCAAGTTCCTCTGGAAAGACGCACCTGAACAGGAAAAGAATTGACAGTTTCAACCGGAGAGTATGAATGAATTTCATAAAGAGATATTTGTCCGTAATAATTCCCGGCGTCATATTTGTGGTGGGCATATTTGTGCTCGTACTCACATTTATCTTCAACGCCGCGCTGATGAAAGATATGAAGGCGCGCAAGAGCCAGGCAGCAACTATCAACTCACTGATTGCCAGAGCACCCTCGGCTGAGCAGTATAAACGGGAAGCTGCATACCAGAAGCAACATGAAGAGGATGCGAGGGCGGTTGAGAGTCTTTTCTTGCAGTCAACGCTCAGAGAGCTCGTGAGCTACAGGATATTTCCCGCTCCCAAGGATACATCAAGGCAGATTTACGATGAGTTTTCAAGGAATTACAGAGCGGCTATCGAGGAGATGGTAGCGGCCGTTTCGGGCGTAGATGCCCCGAGCGACAGTGAGATCAGCTCAAAGCAAAGTGCTACCCGTACAAAACGTACTACCGGCGAAGAGGATCCGATTGTCGAGGCACTCTGCCGCAACAAGGCCGCCTCAAATCCGGTTTATATGAACCCGCAGATTTTCCCCTGGTACGACATCTGGTACAAATACTCGTTTGTAAATGAGACAAAGGCCATTGAGGACTGCTGGAATTCGCAGGTCGCCCTGTGGGTATATCAGGACATCGTTGATTCGGTCTCGGCTGTTAACTTGAACTCAAAGAGCGTTTTTGCTTCTCCGGTAAAAAGGCTTATCGGCGTAATGTTTACGCAAAGTGCCGATGTTTCTTCAAAATCGGTCGGAGGCAGGCGTGCGGCAAACCTTATACTCGACATGCCGTATTACATTACGGAGGACTCCAAGCCAATCCTTACCGATGCCAGTTTTACGGGCAGAGTGGGAGATAACTCCACGATTGATGTGATTCAATTCAGCGTCTCTGTCGTAGTGGCGGTAGATAAGATTCCTGACTTCGTTACCGCGCTTTGCTCAAGCAAGACCCACCAGTTCAAAGGCTGGGACGGAGAATCTCCCGAGCAGAATTATGTGCATAATCAGATAACCATTCTGGACTGGAATAGCCAGCCGATTATTCCAACCTCAGCAGAGCACAAGCTCTACCGCTATGGCGAAAAGGCTGTTGTGCAGTGGACGGCAACTTGCGAATATCTCTTTGCAAGAAAGGCTTACACTGATGTTATACCTGAGTCCATCAAAGAATCAATGCTCAAGCAGAGTAAGAGATAAGATACGAATCCTGCAATAAATGGGAAGACATATAAATGAGTAGATCTAAAGAGAGTCCCGTAGAACGCGTCGCCCAGTGGATTGCGCTTGGCGTTTCCGGTTTGCTGGCCATTGGCGTACTTGTATATTTTATCGTGCTTAGTCCTGTCTCAGTACAGATAGGTTCGGGAAAGGCTTCGCCTGCCAATGTTGACAAAAAGATACTTGCCTCCGCTCAGGTGTTAAAACAGAAGCTTGATTCTCAGCCCCTTCCACGCGGAGAATATCAGCCTAAGCTTCCGGAATTCAATCAGATGGTTGCCAACAGCATGAGCGGTTTGAAGCTTGATATCATTGCCGCGCCCATGTACGACAGCAACGCAATCGAAGGTGATAGAGAATACGACATCCCCTATATCCCGCCGCTTCAGGATATATATGCCGAAGCTGTCCGTACGGTTGGTTTCGTGCCGGTGGAGAAGATGGAAGCTGGCAGCGATTATGCGAAAGTTGATGCGGCGCCGGAGGATGTTGATGTTGTTACTGTTCAGGCTACTATGGATGTTGCGGAACTGTTCTCCAACTTTGAGAAAGTTTTCGCGGGAAGAAGCATAAAAGCCGAATGGCGCGATCAGGACCTTGCGGAAGTGGTCGTTGCGGGCGTTCAGTTGCAGAGACAGGAGCTTACGGACAACGGCTGGAGCGATTGGGATATAGTTTCCAGGACGAAGCTTGATGGCTATGCTTCTTTGATGGACGATGTTTACAATGTTGAATCAGCTGATCAGCTTCAGGTTCTTATGCCGCAGTTTATGTCAACGGAAGTATGGATAAACTCGATTCAGCCGCAAATGTACGATATTGCGGTTTCAGGCGAGGCTTGGTATCCTCCTTCGCTTTATCCTGACTACCTCAAACAGCTCGAAACCGAACGACGTGAGCAGCTGAGGCTTGAGAAAGAAAGCCAGAGACAGCGCAATACAGACACAACCCGTGAGCGTACCCCGCGCACGCGTGGCGGTGGAGTGGCTGTGCCCGGCATAGGGGCAATGCCAGGAATGGGTGGAGTGGGAATGCCCGGAATGGCTCTCCCCGGTGGTGGGGGGAATCAGAGAACTCGCCGCACAAGGGAAACTGAAACAGCTGATAAGACAACGGCAGTGCGTCAGACGATAGATTTCGACAGCAAATACAACGATATTCGTCTCAAAAGCGATGAAATTCTCGCCGCCAAACTCGGTTCTGTGCAGGTATGGGGGCATGATGACAGTGTTGAGCCTGGTAAGACATACCGCTATCGGATGCGCTATGGCGTGTTCAATCCGATTGCCGGCAAGGAATGGACAAGGGCCGGCTTCGAGGATTACGACAAGCAGGTTGTGTTGTGGAGCGATTTTACGCCCATAACAGAACCGTTCGAGATACTTGAACGCGAGTACATCTTCCCCACCGACAGCAAGGCAAACGGCGTATTGTGTAAGGTGGCAAGGCTTGAGCTCGGCCAGTGGCACGTTCACGATTTCTTTGTCAAGCCGGGTGAAGGCGTTGGCGGTGTCGTTGACGAGAAGCCCCAAACCGATAGAAGAACGGCAGCTGTCGCTACTGCGATTACTGAGGAAGAGTCGAGCGAGTTTGATTATACCACCGATGCGGTTCTGGTTGATATGAGCGAAGTAAGCACATGGTCACTTCTCGGTAGTTTCACGGAAAAAACATACACTCAAGCGGTATTTGCTTATGGAAACGATGTTGAAGTGATGCCTATTAAGGACAGGAATTTTTCCACTCAAACCATGAACGCCTATCGAACCGTTACCGATCTTGCCGCGCTCACTGTAACAATAAATGAAAGCAGGCAGGGCGGCTTCCGCGGCGGGAATAATCAGAATGTAATGCCTGGGATGATTCCTGGGATGATGCCAGGAATGATGCCAGGAATGATGCCCGGAATGATGCCTGGCATGTAAAGGGGCAGTTACGTTAGAACATACAAGGGAGCTTTTAACGAGGCTCCCTTTTCTATTTTACCGCCTATCACCCGCAGGTGGTATCATTGGTTTATTCTAAATTTGAGGATTCAGGATGAGCATAGAAAATGAAATTAAACAGTTGCGTGACGAGATACGCATGCACGACCATCTGTATTATGTATTGAACGCGCCGGAGATTTCCGATGTTCAATACGACAGGCTTTTTGCACAGTTGAAGGAGCTTGAAGCCACTCATCCATGGCTCATTACACCCGACTCGCCCACTCAACGCGTTTCCGAGCGCCCCGCAGGCGGTTTTGAGCAGGTGAATCACAGCGTTGCAATGCTCAGTATTGACAACACTTACAACCAGGGTGAGCTTCGAGAATTTGATTCGAGGGTACGCAAGGTCCTTGGCGCAGGCACTTTCGAGTATGTCGTTGAGCTGAAGATTGACGGCCTTGCAATGAGCATACTCTACGAGAATGGCGTTTTCGCTCGCGCGGTTACCCGTGGCGATGGAGAAACAGGGGACAATGTAACCGCAAACGTCAAAACAATACGCGCGGTACCGCTCCGGTTGAGCGGAATAGATGAAACGGTAGAAATACGCGGCGAAGTCTATATGTCTTACGCCTCTTTTGACCGGCTCAATGCCGCCAGAGAGGAGCAGGCGTTGCAGCTCTTTGCCAATCCGCGAAATGCTGCGGCCGGTTCGTTGAAACTGCTCGACAGCTCTGAAACCGCAAAGCGTGGTCTTTCGTTTTTCTGTTACGGATGCGGCTCTGCGAAGCTCTCCGCTACCACCCACTACGACACCCTGATGCTTTTGAAAAAAGCGGGCGTACCCGTGAATGAAAATGTTACGCTGGCAGGAGATATTGAGCAGGTCGTGCGGCTCTGTGCTGAATGGGAGCATAAGCGCCACAGCCTTGCCTACCCCACTGATGGGCTGGTTATCAAAGTAAATGAATATGCTGCGCAAGATAAGCTCGGCTCAACCGGCCGTAGCCCCCGTTGGTGCATCGCGTATAAATTCCCCGCCGAGCGCGCTAATACACGGCTTCTCAGCGTGGATGTACAGGTGGGCAAGACGGGCATACTCACGCCGGTTGCCAATCTCGAACCTGTATCTCTTGCCGGCACAACTGTTAAACGAGCCTCATTGCACAACTTCGACGAGGTTGCGCGGCTTGATGTGCGCGTGGGCGATATGGTCGTAATCGAAAAGGCAGGCGAGATTATTCCGCAGGTAGTTAAGGTGGCGCGCGGAGGGCGAAGCGAAGGAGCAGTATCGATAGAACCACCGAAGAATTGCCCGAAATGCGGCAGCTCTGCTCAGCGTGATGAAAATGGCGTGTATATCCGTTGCACGAATCCGAGCTGTCCGGCGGTATTGCGCGAGCGACTTGTTTATTTTGCTGGCAAGGGGCAGATGAATATCGACAGCCTCGGGCCCGCCTTGATTGATCAGCTAATTGCTTCGGGGCTTGTAACTGAATTCGCAGACCTCTACAAGCTTACATACGAGCAACTTATCGGCTTGGAGCGTATGGGCGAAAAGAGCGCCCGCAAGTTGCTTGCGTCAATCGAGGCGAGCCGCAGGACAAAACTCTGGCGGTTTATAACGGCCCTTGGAATTCGCCATATCGGAGGCCAATCAGCAGAGATTATAGCAAATCATTTCGGCAATATTGACAACATTCTTACGGCGAGCGCAGTGGAGCTTGAGCAACTCGACCAAATTGGCCCGATACTGGCAAAAAGTCTTGTATCGTTTTTTGCTGATGAAGTGAATATTGGAGTTGTAAAGCGGCTTCTCGAATGCGGTTTCGAGTTTGACAGCGCGCAAGGTGATTCTCTTGTGCTCGCCGGCAAGACATTCGTCGTAACGGGCAGCCTGCAAAATTTCACAAGAGATACAATTAAGGAATATATAACTGATAATGGTGGGAAAGTGTCTTCAAACGTGAGCACGAAAACAGATTATCTTGTTGCAGGAGAGAAAGCCGGCTCAAAACTGGCAAAGGCTGAAAAGCTTGGCGTTAAGGTTCTCACTGAACAGCAGCTTATGGATATATGCACAGGCAGGACTTCGTTGCCGGAGACCGCTCGCGAAGAGGAAGGTGGTTTTTTGTTTTGATGTTTCGCGGCAACTCACCGCTGCACCAAAAATAAAGGCGAACCCTGTTGAGCTCGCCCTTACAGTTTTATGGAGAGATTTCGTGCTATCAGTGTCTGTATAAGTCCCAGCCCAAGTAGTTTACGAGGGCTTCTTCAATAGCTGCGGCATTATTGCCCACATTCACCGCTACGTGATGCTCGAAGCCACGCTCGCAGAGGTAGCGCATGAGTTCCTGCATGTCGGGGATTTCCATCACGCCGTATCCGCCGAACGTTTCGAGGGGGTCATCTGTGAATTTTCCTTCACCAAGATAGCACTTCACATTGCCATTGAAGTCATCTGTTGATGTGCGCAGGAAGGTAACGGGGTTTGGAGCCACGCGCCCGACGATTGTGCCGCAGGCGTTTTCCTTACCGACAGAGCCGGCGATAATAGCCTGATAGCTCATATCAGCACTCTTGAAGAAGGATTTCGGCAGGTTGCTGCAATGGAACAGCACGCACTTATCGGGGTCGTTCCCGTAATTGTTGTTCCAGTCGAGCAGAGCGCTGGGAGTCCCGCCGGCAAGCTGAAGGATATACATTCCCAGAAGTCCCGCAACATCCACCTCGCAGGCGCTCGGCCTCAGCGATTCGCTCATCATACTCATAAGCGTGCAGGGAACGATGCCGAAGTACTCTTCGATTGCAGTCCAGCACTGGATTGTGGTTGCCTGAATGTCGTTGTCTTCGCACCACCTGTCAATCGCGGTGCCGAATTTCGCCATCTTCATCAGCGCTTCTTCAGCAATCTCCGAAGTGTTTACGTAGTCCTTGATCGCCTGAAGCTTAGCCTGCACGGCTACATCATTATCGACGTATTTCTGCGACATTCCGATCATCTCGAACATGTCAATCGGCTCAACGGCGATGTTGAAGCTTTCGAGAATCTTTTCGCTGAAGCGAACCGTGTTAAACGCAGCAGGTCTTGTGCCGATCGCACCGAAGCGTACGCCGTCAAGCCCGTTTACGATTCTGCAAACCTTGGCGAAGTATTCCAGATCGTCTTTGAACTCATCCGAAAGCACCCCGACAGTATGGCTCTTCGTGAGTGTGTAGGGGATTCCGGCCTGATTCAGATTGTTACAGACACTCAGCTTACCGCAGAATGAGTCGCGGCGGTGCTGTATTGTCATATCATTTGCCACATCACTCTCGGCGTGAATCAGTACGGGAACATTGAGCCCCGCGCGTTTGATTGTTTCTGCAACGCCTTTTTCATCGCCGAAGTTCGGCAGGGTTACTATGATACCGTCAATCTTATCGGCGTTTGCCTTGAAGAGCTCGGCGGATTTCTTGGCCTCTTTGAGCGTTTCAACGGCGCCGTATTTGCTGTCTTCCTCTGAAAGCACGACAACGCCATACCCATTTGATTCGAGTACGTTGATTATGTTTGCATGGCCTTCCTTGGCGAGAAGGTCCGGAAAGAAGCCTCTGTTGGCCACGATTACGCCAAATGTCATTCTGTCCATAATGATTATCCTGTTGAAAAAATAATAAAACACGATTCTCCAAAATTATACCATCAGAAAGCAGTTGCTGACAAGGCCATTTTCTACGCAAATCCTAACCAAATTGCGAACATCTGGATTGTTTTGTGGCTTAACCAGGCGCCGTCTCTTCCACATCTGCGAGGTTGCAAATAAATGTTTTTACAATATAATGCTCTCGAAATGCAGACATTGATAATCACAGATATATCACCCGATTCTCCGGAGTTGGCTCGCGCCGCCGCTATTATTCGTAATGGCGGACTCGTTGCCTTCCCCACAGAAACCGTTTACGGGATAGCGGCCCGGGCCGATTCAAAGACGGTCGAAAAGCTGAGTGTCCTAAAAGACAGAAGCGAGGGGAAGTACTACTCGCTCCATATCGCACGCCCCGAAGATCTTGCCGATTATGTGCCATATATCTCGCGTGGCGCGAAAAAGCTTGTGGATAATCTCTGGCCGGGCCCGCTTACGCTCGTTTTTTCGATTGCACAAGACAAACTCGCCGCCTGCTCCAAGCGTATTGGAAAGAAGTATGACTGGGTTTATCATAATAGTTCTGTCGGTGTGAGATGCCCTGATAATCCAATCGCTTCGCGTCTGCTTGAGCTAGCCGGAGTGCCGGTCGTGGCGACAAGCGCCAACATTTCGGGCGAGCCGCCGGCGGTTGAAGGCGTCGAGGTGATCAGACAGTTTGACGGCCTCATTGATGCCATTATAGACGATGGGAAATGTGAGGAAGCGCTCAGCAGTACAGTGGCTATGGTAGGCTCATCGGGAGTTAATGTGCTCAGGCAGGGCAGTGTGAGTGCGGAAGAAATACGCGACATATCAATGCTGCGAATTGCGTTTTTATGCGATTCAAATTTGCTTTGCGGCAGGGTGGCAGAGCTTCTGTGCAAGAGTGAGCTGGCCGCGGTTGCGGGTTGTTCGATAGATGAGCTACCTTCAAGAGGATACTCCATAACGAGCGCGGGCGTGAAAGTGATTAAGGATATGCCTGTTGATCCTATTGTCGTTGAGTTTGCCGCGGCTTTTGGAGAAGACCTCGAAGGCGTCTGTTGCCGCGCGGTCTCGGAGACAGATTTGGCCAGCGATGTGATTTTCGTGATGGAGCAAAGCCAGAAACAAAGGATTGTGGAGTTTTATCCACATCTTGAAGATAGATGTATATTGCTTGCGGGAGATAGAGATCTCTGCGAGCCCGACAGGGAAAGTGTCGTATTCGATGAATTTGTCAGATTAGTGAGGCAATTTATTAGAGAAAGGCTGGAAGAGCTATGAAAGTTGCTGTAGCAAGTGATCACAGGGGATATGAATCCAAGACGCTTATAAAAGGGCTTCTTGAAAACCTCGGGCATGAGTGCATAGACTTCGGCACCGACGGAAACAGGCCCGTTGACTACCCCGACCTTGCCTACGCAGCCGGCACCGCTGTTGCAGACGGCACTGCGGACAGAGCCATCCTCATCTGCGGTACGGGTATCGGTATGTGTATTGCGGCCAATAAGCTCAAGGGCATCCGGGCCGCGCTCTGCTTCGATGAAATAAACGCGCGCGTTTCACGCCAGCACAACGATGCCAACGTACTCTGCCTCTCCGGCGACCTGCTCGGCGAGAACTCCATCAGGAGGATTGTGGAGATATGGCTCTCTTCAGACTTCGACAATGGACGCCACGAACGCAGGGTTCGTAAGATTGATTTGATCGAACAGGGCTTAGACCCGAGAACAATGTAAAACAAAAGGCCCCGCACTGAATAATGAGGGGCCTTCTTTTTTTTGTTTTCGTGCTTTTAATGAGCTCAATAAGCCCTGAAGTGGGATCTACAAGCCGAGCTTTTCCGCCACGAAATCAGCATCCTTATCGCCTCTGCCTGAGAGGTTTATGAGGATGTTTTTTTCGGGCATATCTTTTGCGATTCTCATAACGTAAGCCACTGCATGTGCACTTTCGAGCGCGGGTATGATGCCCTCTGTCCGCGAGAGCGTCATAAAGGCGTCGAGGCACTCTTTGTCGTCGGCGGTTTCATAGCGAACGCGGCCGAGGTCTTTGAGGTAGCAGTGCTGCGGGCCGACAGCCGGATAATCCAGACCTGATGCTATTGAGTAAACCGGCAGGGGGTTGCCCTTTTCGTCTTGCAGGTTGTAGCATTTGAAGCCGTGGATTGTGCCCTTTGAGCCGAGCGTGAGGCTGGCCGCGTTGTCGGGCGTATCAAGGCCGAGGCCCGCCGGCTCCACGCCTACGATGTCCACGCCCTCATCTTCAAGGAATGCTGCGAACAGGCCGATGGCGTTTGAGCCTCCGCCGACGCATGCCGTGATCATATCCGGCAATCTGCCGACTTTCTCCAGAAACTGCGCTCTCGCTTCACGTCCTACGATGCTCTGGAAATCGCGCACCATCTTCGGGAACGGGTGCGGCCCGACAACCGAGCCGATTGCGTAGAGGAAGTTTTTCGGGTCTCTGAGGTATTCCTCAAACGCGCTGTCAACCGCGTCCTTGAGCGTCTTTGTGCCGCGTGTAACGGAAATCACCTTGCAGCCGAGAATCTTCATCTTAGTTACGTTGGGGTGTTCCTTGGCGATGTCAATTTCGCCCATGTGTATCTCGCATGGTATGCCGACAAGCGCACAGGCCGTGGCGAGCGCTACGCCGTGCTGGCCGGCACCTGTCTCGGCGAGTACTTTCGTTTTGCCCATATATTTGGCCAGAAGCGCCTCACCCAGACAGTGGTTGATTTTATGTGCTCCGGTATGATTGAGGTCTTCGCGTTTGAAGTAGATGTTTGCACCACCGAGCTTCTCGCTGAGCCGCCTTGCAAGATAAATTGGGGTCGGCCGCCCGACGTAATCGGCGTAGAGCATTTCAAGCTCTTCCCTGTACTCTTTTGTTGCGCGGACAGTCTCATACGAGTCGTTGATGTCGTCCATCACCGCTTTAAGCTCCGACGGTACCATCTGGCCGCCATATTCTCCGAAAAAGCCCTGCTCGTCCGGCATAGCCGAAAATTCATAGCTCATAAACACGTCCTTAAATGAATCAATTCACTATTGAAGCAAATTTGCTGCCTTGTAATTAACTGGCGAGATTATAAACTTGTGAATCGTTTTTGTCCAACGTTTTTGTTGCTGTTTGAAGAAACACTTGAGCGTTTGCATCAATCCTTTTGTAAACATCGCTTCTCGGTTAAAACGCGCCATTGTAACGTTTTAAAATGGGCTTGCCGTTTTCGGGGAGTACGATGGTTATGATGTCAAAGCGGAAAGGAGCTCCGGTGATGTTGTATTGCTTGAGAAAGTGCCTTGCTGCCGAGCGAAGAAACTCTTGCTTCTCGCGATCAACCGAGCTTCTTACAGGGCGCAGGCCCTTGCTACGTCTGGTTTTAACCTCTGTAAAGACTATAACCCCATTCTTTGAGCGCGTTATAAGGTCAATCTCGTATTTGCGGTAGCGAAAGTTTCGTGCGATAAAAGAATGTCCATCCTTCCGGAGGCTGCGAAGCGCATATCCCTCGCCCCAGCGCCCGAGACGTGCAGGGTTTGAGATGAGAAATTTTCGCCAAATCTTCAGCACAAGTAAATCAGAGAAAAAAACGGGCCCCCGACGTTTCCGACGAGAGCCCGTTGTAAGTGCCGGCCTATTTGGCTGTTGTGTGAGTCGAGTGTCTCTGTTTCAAACGGACGGCCTTGCCTGTCCTGTCGCGGAGGAAGTAGAGCTTTGCCCTGCGAACCTTCGCGCTTCTGAGAGCGACCACATTCACAACGTTCGGTGAGTGGAGCGGGAAAATACGCTCAACGCCCTGATCGCTGATCATGCGCCTTACCGTAAAGGTTTCATTGATGCCGCGGCCCTTGCGAGCAATAACGACGCCTGTAAAAACCTGCACACGAGTTTTGTTACCCTCAACGATACGGCAGTGCACCTCTACGGTGTCGCCGATCTCGAAATACGGGATATCTGTCTTCATGCAGCCATTTGCGACTGCTTCTAAAATTTCAGATTTCACGGTTATATCTCCTGTTCTTTCTGATTTTTTTCAATTACTTCAAATAAATCGGGACGCCAAAGTCTGGTTCGTTCAATCGATTGCGCCTTGCGCCAGTCCTCTATCATTCTGTGATGGCCGCTGAGAAGTATCTCGGGAACTTTCATTCCGCGAAATTCTTCCGGTCTTGTATAGTGCGGGTATTCCAGCAAGCCATCGGAGAAGGATTCTTCTTCCGAGGAACTGTCGTCCCCGAGCACGCCCGGCAAAAGCCTCGCCACTGCGTCTATAACTACCATCACGGCGAGCTCGCCGCCCGTCAAAACGTAATCCCCAATGCTGAGTTGTTCAGCTTGTAGTCCTTCGCGGATTCGCTCATCAAAGCCTTCGTACCTGCCGGATATAAAGAGAATTCGCTCTTCCCTGCTCAGCTCGCGTGCGATTTGTTGCGTGAAAGGCTTACCTTGAGGCGTCATCATTATGACTCTCGGCTTCGCTTCACTCTGCGCCGCTACGCTTTCGTAGCAGTCAAACACAGGCTCGCACATCATCACCATGCCGGGGCCGCCTCCGTAGGGTTTATCATCAACCTTACGGTAAGACGTGTTAGCGTAATCTCTGATATTTGAAAGAACCACCTCAAACGCGCCTGTATCCATACCACGCTTGAGAATTGAGCAGCCTAACGGCGACTCAAACATTTCGGGGAACAACGTAAGTACATCAAACCTCATTGCACCCTTGCGCTTTTACTCTGCACTTTCGGAGACTGCTTTTGCAGCTTCCTCAGCGGCCTTTGCTTCAGCAGCAGCCTTGGCAGCAGCTTCTTCGGCGGCCTTTTTAGCTTCCTCAGCAACCTTTTTGGCTTCAACTTCATTCTTCTTAGCAGCAACGGCAGCAAGCTTTTCCTGCTTTGAGAAAGGAACGCCCTTGGCTCTTGCGATAGCCTTTGCCTTATCGTGGCGCGCCTGTGCCTTTTCCATATAAGAACAAGTTAAGCCAAATCTCTTGAGGATGTCAGCGACTGTATTCGATGGAACAGCGCCGGCATCAAGCCACTTCTTTGCCTTTTCGACATCCAGAACAATCTGAGTTTCAACATTCTTTTCCATCGGGTCGTAGTGCCCGATCTTTTCGAGGATTCTGCCGTCACGCGGGGTTCTTGAGTCCACAGCGTTAATACGGAAGAAGGGGCGGTGTCTGCGACCCATCCTCGTCATTCTGATTTTTACTGACATGTATATCTCCTGAAATCAGTTTATATAAAATTCCGCGGCCCGTTGCCGCGAACACGTTTACAATAAAGGTTGTATCCGTTAAAGAAGATGCCGAGCAGGGCGGGGTCGGTCATAGAATCGTCCGCGAGCCTTAAAACCTGCTCATCGCTGAGGGTTTCGGCGTCTTCTTTTTCTTTACTTGTCATTACAGCTACAGCTCGTTTAAGTTGCTCGGCCTCTTCACTGCTCGGGCAGGCGAGGGCTCCAAGCTCCGAGCCGCCGCTCATTATATCCGAAAAGCCCCGAACGTTAAGTCCAAAGCTGTCGTTTTTAAATTGCAATACCTTTGCGAGATATTCATCTATCGTCATCATTGCCGGATCAGCGTTTTTTGCGCTTGTTTCCGCGCACGATAACTTTCTTGCGCTTTGAGCGCTGTTTCTTTTTTGGGCCACTCATCTGACCCATCATTGCGCCCATATCGCCGCTCATCATGCCTCTCATGGCATTCATGGCTCCGGAGTCCCCGGTGGCCATCATCTTCATCATCTCGCGGTTTCGCTTGAACGTTTTTACGAGCCCTGCCACGTCATTAACCGTAACGCCGCTACCGGCCGCAATTCTACGTCTGCGTGAGGGGGTCAAGCAATCGGGGTCGCGCCGCTCTAAAAGCGTCATGGACTGGATAATCGCTTCAATGCGATTGAATTCACCATCGTCCATATTCATATCACCGAGTTTGCCGGCCATTCCGGGAAGCATCTTCATCAGGCTCATAATGCCGCCCATATTGCGCACCTTTGAAAGCTGCTTGAGGAAGTCGTCCAAGCCGAATGTGCCTGTGGCCATTTTGTTTTGCAGCTTTTTAGCCTCTTCCTCATCGTATTCGCCCTGAGCCTTCTCAACAAGC
Organism: Phycisphaerae bacterium; assembly: GCA_050251615.1. Classification (GTDB taxonomy): domain Bacteria; phylum Planctomycetota; class Phycisphaerae; order Sedimentisphaerales; family Sedimentisphaeraceae; genus Sedimentisphaera. The sequence goes on along the minus strand of JBFWMM010000014.1, from coordinate 35,850 downwards.
GATACCACATCACCCATGCCGAGGATTCTGCCGGCCATTCTGTCGGGGTGAAACTGCTGCAAATCTTCGATCTTCTCGCCAACGCCCACAAACTTAATCGGCTTGCCGGTAACTGCTTTCACGCTGAGCGCCGCACCGCCTCTGGCGTCGCCGTCAAGCTTGGTCAGTATAACGCCGTCAAGCTCAAGCGTTTCGTTGAACTGCCTGGCTGAGTTGACCGCGTCCTGCCCTGTCATGGCGTCGCATACGAGATATATCTGGTGAGGAGTGGTGGCTTTAGCCACGTCCGACACCTCATTCATCAGTTCCTGATCGATATGCAGGCGGCCAGCGGTATCAAGGATAACCACATCGCACTGCTCATTCTTCGCGCATTTAAGGCCGTTCTTCGCAACGCGCACAGCATCTTTGCTGTCCTCGCTGTAAACGGGGACATTTATCTGCTCGCCGAGGCTTATAAGCTGCTCGATAGCGGCCGGCCTTTGCAGGTCAACGGCCACGAGCATCGGCTTCTTGCCATCTTTCTTCAGCTTGGAAGCGAGCTTTGCGGCAGTTGTTGTCTTTCCGCAGCCTTGAAGGCCGGCAAGCAGGATTACTGTCGGGCCGGGTGAAACGAAATAGATATCGCTACTTTCAGGCCCCATCAGCTTTACAAGCTCATCATGGACAATCTTTACGAGAACCTGCCCGGGCTGAAGGCTCTTTACAACCTCCGCGCCGAGAGCGGCATCGCGCACGTCCTTGCAGAACTGCTTTGTAACCTGATAGTTTACGTCTGCCTCGTGCAGAGCCTGGCGCACCTCACGCATCGCGTCCGCGATGTTCGATTCGGTGATCCTACCTCGCCCCGAAAGAGACTTGAAGACGTTGTTGAACCTGTCTGTTAATGCTTCAAACAATACTGATTTCCATTTCTTTATTAACCTGTGTATGCACTGCAAACGCAGAGATAGACGCGAAATTTTACGAAAAACAGTGTTTCAGGCAAGCGAAAAAGCGTTTTTGTCGCAAAGAACACCTTTTTTTGTTTATTATTCAGTAGTAAATGTTTTCACGGTGCTTTTGTCGGCGTAATATCAATGTCGGTAGGGTGTGTTGTACGCGATTAAAAATTTTCTCCCGTTGTCGATTTTGCTCTTGAAGAATGCAAGTCATTTGATTATAGTTATCTAAAGGCTGTGAGCCTATTGCGTTTTTGTGGTTGCATTCACCAGAGAGTATTGAAAAAACAGGCATTTTGGGATAGTTATGGATACCGTTACCAAGAAAGAACTCATCGAAATCGTATCTGAGAAAACCGGCACTAAGAGGCTTTTGGCAAAGGCAGTAGTGCAGGCATTTCTTGATGAAATAATTGAACAGCTCGGCGCAGGCAACAGGCTTGAGTTCAGGGATTTCGGCGTTTTTGAGACGAAGCAGCGTGCCCAGCGCATTGCGCAGAATCCCAAAACGCTGGAGAAGGTTAAGGTGCCATCGAAGGTTGCTGTTAAATTCAAGCCTGGCCGTCTTATGAAGCAGAAAGTGGATGAGAGTTGAGGAAGCTTTCACCTTTGCGCGGTTGAATGTAACAGCTTCGCCTCTCATTGAGATGTGCGGAGCTTTTTTTTGATTATCGAATGAAAACCATATCAATAATATCAGTTGGAAATGAGCTGCTTAACGGCAGGTGTTCCGATACGAACAATCCCTGGCTCTGTGAGAGGGTTCGCCAGGCGGGGCTTTCTGTCTTGCGGACGCTTGTTCTGCCGGATTCTGCCGGCGACATTGCCTTCTTTCTGCAAAATCTGAATACCCATTACATCCTTATCACCGGAGGTCTCGGGCCAACCCTTGACGATGTAACCAGAGATGCGATTGCCGCCTGCACTGAGCCGTTGATTCTTTTCGAGGATCAGCTTGAGATTATCCAATCGTATTTTACCGGCAGAGGAAGACCGTTCCCGAAATCAAACATTGTTCAGGCGATGTTGCCGGCAAAGGCAACGGCGATCCCCAATCATAACGGAACGGCTCCCGGCATACATACCGCCATCGGAGATTCAGAGTTGTTTGCGCTGCCAGGGGTACCCTCTGAGATGGAAGCTATGTTTGATGAGTATGTTTTGCCGAGGATAAGGCATGCAGATATCCGCAAAGAGGCCGTTCTCAAACTTACAGGGATAGGCGAATCGGCGCTTGCTGATATGCTCGGCGATATGATGGCGCGCGGCGCAGATCCCGAGATAAACTGTACGGCTTCAAACAGCCTGCTGACGCTTCGAATTTACTCCGCAGATTCAGGCAGGCTTGACGCTGCCTTGAACCGTCTTGAGGGGTTGTTCGGGGAGTGTATCTATTCCCGCAGTGAAGAGACGCTGCAACAGGTAGTTGTCAAGCTGCTGATTGAGCGCAGGGCGTCCGTGAGTACGGCTGAATCCTGCACGGGCGGCATGATTGCGGCCATGATTACGGATGTGCCGGGCGCGAGCGCGAGCTTTACACATGGCTGGGTTACATATTCCAACCAGGCCAAGCGCGATATTGGTGTTTCAGACGATGCGCTCGAAAATTACGGGGCAGTGAGCGCTGAGGTTGTTTCTCAAATGGCGGCATCCGCGATGGAGAGGTCAGGAAGTGATTTTGCGGTGGCGGTGTCGGGCATTGCCGGCCCGAGCGGAGGCACAGAGCAGAAGCCTGTCGGTACAGTATATATCTGCGTAAAATCAAAGAATTCAGAACGCGTTGAAAAATGCTTCTACCCGGGGGAAAGAGACTATTTCAGGATGAGGGTTTCAATTATGGCCCTCGATATGCTACGCAGGGATTTGTTGGAGGCGGGTGTTTGACTAAAACACCGCTTGTTATTATAATCCAGAGAGCTACTGTGTTAAGATGTTAACCTAACTATTCAGGCTTGATGTTAAATGAGTAAAAAGAAAAGAATCGGAGAGATTCTGTACGGCAGAAACCAGGTCGAAAAACTGCCTCTGGCGAAAGCTGTTAAAACCGCACAAAGTACAGGTCGTCTAACCGGTGAGGTGCTTGTGGAGATGGGAGTTGTTACGGAGGATCAGGTTGCTTCGGCGCTTGCAAGGCAGGCCGGCATGAAATATGCTGACTTCGAGCAGCTGAGGTTGCCGGAGAATGTCGAAACATATCTTCCGCAGGACATTGTCAAGTCGTATCAGGTGATTCCATTCGGCGAGGAGAATGGCCGTATCCAGCTCATCATATCCGACCCCCGCAATCTGGAAGTGCTTGATACCTTGCGCTTCAAGTTCAATAAAGACCTCGAATGCTACGTGGGCAGTCCTACGAGAATACGAGAGTATATCGACCGTGCGACGGATGTCGTCAGGCACAGCATCGACCGTGCGACGGATGACCTCTACAAAGAGGGCGAAAATCTTGACCATGCAATTATGAATGCCGCCGCCAACGAGGAAGATGACGGCCCTGTAATCAGGCTGGCGAATCTCATCATTGACGAGGCAGTAAATATGGGAGCTTCAGATATTCACATTGAGTCGATGGCCGAAAGGGTTCGAGTGCGCTACCGTATTGACGGTGTCTGTATTGAGAGGAGCACTATCCCAAAGTCTATGCAGATGCCGCTTGTTGCGAGAATAAAGATTATGTCCAATATGGACATCGCAGAGCGAAGGGTGCCGCAGGATGGCCGTATCAAGAGAACGATTCGCGGCGTTGACATTGACTTCCGTGTGTCTTGCCTGCCCGGCTATCACGGCCCGAGCATCGTGCTTCGTATTCTGCGCCCCGATAATGTTAATATCGGTATTAAATCTCTCGGCTTTGATGATGAGCTGTTCTCAACGTTTGAGAAAATCATCAGGCGTCCGAACGGTATTTTTCTTGTAACCGGCCCGACAGGTTCCGGTAAAACAACCACGCTTTACTCGGCTCTAAAGGAGCTCAACCGTGCAGATGTCAAAATCATCACCGCTGAAGACCCCGTAGAATATATGGTTGCAGGGATCAATCAGTGCCAGGTGAATGCGGAAATCAAGCTCACCTTTGCCGCGATTCTTCGTTCCATGTTGCGTCAGTCGCCGAACGTGATTCTTGTCGGTGAAATTCGTGATGGAGAAGTAGCGGATATTGCGATTCAGGCTGCGCTCACAGGACACCTTGTTTTCAGTACGCTTCACACCAACGATGCGCCGAGCGCGGTGACACGTCTTATTGATATGGGCGTTAAACCATTCCTCGTTGCCAGCTCGGTTCAGGCTATTATGGCTCAGCGTCTTGTGCGTAAGATATGCAACGAGTGCAAGGAAGTGGATCCGAATCCGGATAGAAGATTCCTCCGCGCTTTGCAGTTAAAGGAAGCAGACCTTGTCGGCAAGACAATATGGAAAGGCAAGGGATGCACAAGATGTAACGGTACAGGATATAAAGGTCGTATGGCCATATTCGAGCTGCTTGAGATGAACAACGAAATTCGCGAGCTCGCTTTCGCCTGCGCACCGACTCAGGAACTCAGAAAAGCGGCTATCAACAGCGGTATGAGGCCGATCGTGGAGGATGGCATCAACAAAATTTTTGCCGGTCTTACCACGCCTGAAGAAGTGGCAAGAGTGGCACAGAGTGATGAGATTCTGTTCGATTGATAAGATAATATATAACAGCATAACAATACATACACAGGAATAACAACAATGGCAACTATACAGATCGACAGACTGCTCGATGCATGTATCAGAATGGATGGCTCCGATATTCATATTGTGGTAGGTCGCCCTCCGACACTCCGTATAGGCGGCTCGCTTAAAAGCCTTGATACAAAGGTGCTTGATGCAGACGATACCACCTCTTTAATGAAAAGTATAACGCCGGAAAAGAACCAGCAACAGCTCCAGGAAGTCGGTAGTTGCGATTTTGGTTTTGCCTTCGGTGATAGAGCCCGTTTTCGTGTGGCAGTGTTCAGGCAGAAAGGTTTCATCTCGATGGTGCTCCGTCTGATCCCCTCGAAATTCCTTTCGTTCGAACAGATCGGTCTCCCCAAGCCGACTGCGAGTCTTTGCAGAAGACCGCGTGGCCTGTTCCTCGTAACCGGCCCTACAGGTTCCGGTAAAACAACGACCCTGGCCAGTATGATCAACTACATCAACGATACTCTTGATACGCATATCATCACCGTTGAGGAGCCGATCGAGTATTATCATGAGCATAAAAGAGCGGTCATCAACCAGAGGGAAGTGGGGCTTGATGTTCCCTCGTTCGCCGAAGCGCTCAAGAGGGCACTACGTCAGGACCCTGATGTAATTCTTGTTGGTGAGCTGCGAGACCTTGAAACAATTGAGGCCGCAATCAGTGCAGCGGAGACTGGACACCTTGTTTTTGGAACACTTCATACCACAGGTTGTCAGGGTACTGTAAATCGTATCATTGATGCCTTCCCTACAAACCAGCAGGAAATGATTCGGGTGCAGCTCAGTACCAACCTTATCGCTGTACTCAGCCAGACGCTTTGTCCGGTCAAAAACGGCAAGGGCCGTGTGGCGGCGTACGAGTTTATGCTTGTTACACCGGCTATATCAAACCTTATTCGTGAAAACAAGACATATCGCATTGAATCCACTATTCAAACCTGTAAAAACCTCGGTATGATGCTTCTTGACGACAATCTTTGGGACCTTTACGCAGCACAGAGAATTGGCCTTGAGGAGATGATTGATAAGTCGAGGAATCCGGTTGAAATGCTCAAAAAGGCGAAGGCGTCCTTCCCCAACGACCCTGACCATTCAAAAATAGGGCCGATTCTTGGCGCGTCCCAGCCGTTGCAGTAGTTCCCTGCGCAAATCTCAATTTGACAATACAACGTTGGACAGTTCAGTGTTTCACATACTAACTGTCCAATAGTTTATTTCCTTGATAAAGCCTTTTTATGTATTATAGTATCCATGTGAGCCAAATTAAGGTTCGCTTAAACAGCTGACGGAGAGTGTAAAAAAATGGCCAAAAAATTGCCTTTAGACCAGTTACGCGGCAGGTATCTTGGAAGAATACTTATTAAGACGGGTGTTCTTACGCGAAACATTTTGCAGGAGTGTATCGCTCTGCAAAAGGGGCCTATGGCCGGGAAAAAACTTGGTGAGATTCTCATCGAGAAAGGTTACATAGACCAGAATCAGCTGAATATCGCTCTTGCGGCTCAGCGAGGTATGGACTTTACCGACATCACCGGCATGGAAATCAACCCCGAGATTCTTTCCACCGTTCCCGCACAGATGGCCAACACATACAGGCTTATTCCCGTTGAGTTTGACAACGCAAGCAAGAGCCTGACAATCGCCATAGACGACCCCAATAATTTCCGCGCGACGGATGAGCTTTCAAACCTTATGGGGTATAAAGTTAAGGCGGTTGTAACTCCGACTTCCGCTATTTCTCAGGCGCTTGAGCGTTACTACGCCAAAGACGGCGGCGGGCTCAGTGATATTATCAGTGAGTTGCAGAGCGATTCGCTGCTTGCCAGCATGGATGGTCGCGATGAAAGCATCGACCTCAATGAAATCAACGAGCTTGCCGAATCAAGTTCTGTTAAAAAGTTGCTCAACCTCGTTTTGATTCAGGCAATCAACGACAAGGCTTCCGATATTCACTTTGAGCCTTATGAAGACAGCTACCGCATGCGCTATCGTATTGACGGCGTGCTCTACGAAATGGTTCCGCCGCCGAAGCATATTGCTGTTGCTCTGAGTTCTCGCGTGAAGGTTATGTCGGGCTTGAATATTTCCGAGCGAAGGCTTCCGCAGGATGGCCGTATCTCGCTCACGCTAAAAGGCAAGCCGATTGATTTGCGTGTGAGTATCCTGCCTACGATGTTTGGCGAGAGCGTGGTGCTTCGTGTTCTCGACAGAACCCAGATTGAGCTGACGATGAGCCAGCTTGGACTCAGCATCGAGGAAGTTGATATCATAGACCAGGTTATCAGGCGTCCCAACGGTATCGTAATTGTAACCGGCCCGACAGGTTCCGGTAAAACGACAACTCTGTATTCCGCTCTTCGCGAGCTCAACAAGATTGAAACGAAGATTATCACAACTGAAGACCCTGTTGAGTACGATGTTGAAGGTATGCATCAGGTTCAGATCCGTTCCGACATCGGCCTTACATTTGCGGCTTGTCTGAGGTCTATTCTGCGTCAGGACCCTGACGTGATAATGGTGGGTGAAATTCGAGACTTTGAGACCGCACAGATTGCCGCGGAAGCCGCACTTACCGGCCACCTTGTACTTACGACCGTTCATACTAACGATGCTCCGAGTGCTGTTGCGCGTCTTCTGGACCTCGGCCTCGAAACATTCCTTGTTACCGCTACGGTCGAATCCATCATAGCACAGAGGCTTGTTCGTAAGATATGCAAAAACTGCCGCAAGGAATACCAGCCCAGTGAGGAAGAGCTTATGGAGCTTGGCCTGCGCCCCGCGGACGTTGAAGGAAAACAATTTTACTACGGTCGCGGTTGTGACCTTTGCAACCGTACCGGTTACAAAGGCAGGTTGGGCATTTATGAAATTATGGTCTTCAATGATGAAATACGCGATTTGATTATGAACAACGCTTCGACGGCTGTTTTGAGAGCGGCTGCGAGGAAGAATGGTATGAAACTCTTGCGCGAGAGCGGCCTGCGTGCTATTTACGATGGCCAGACCACAATTGAAGAGGTTGTCAAAGAGACAATCGCCGACGAAGAATAAGGGAGCTTATCAGATGCCTATTTTTGAATATACGGCCTTAGATGCCAATGGCAAAGAGTTTAAAGGTGAGATTGAAGCGCTGAGCAACAAGGAAGCCGGCAGCAAGATCCGCAATCAGGGCAACTATCCCACGACTATCAAAGCCAAAGGGGGTGCCCGCAAAGTTAAAGTGGATACCTCCCGCCGCCGCGGCAGGTTTGGCGTTAACAGGCATGTGCCCATGAAGAAAGTTACGCAATTTGCCCGCCAGCTCAGTACGCTTCAGGACGCGGGGCTTTCGATCCTGCGCTCGCTCAACATCCTTGAAGAACAACAGAAAGGCGGCCCCCTGAAGAAGATTATTGCCGCAATCGCCGAAGATATCGAGGGAGGCCTGAGCCTTTCTGAATCTCTGGCTAAATATCCACGCTGCTTTGATACGCTTTTTGTAAATATGGTTGCCGCCGGTGAGCTCGGTGGTGTACTTGATGTTATCTTGAACCGTATTGCAGACTTTTACGAAGCGGCTCAGAAGCTCAAATCGCGTGTTAAAAGTGCTCTGACATACCCGATCGTTGTACTCACAATTGCCATGGCGATATTGCTTCTCTTGATGAGATTTATCATACCTTCGTTTGCGGAGGTGCTTATCGATATGACAGACGGAAAAGCGCAGCTTCCATGGCTTACGCTGAAGTTGATGTCGATGAGTGAATGGATCAGTGTTCCTTCTCACATTATTCTGGTGATACTGTTTCCGTTCATCATTATGTTTTTTTTCAAGTTTCTCAGGAAGTTCAAGTACGGCAGATGGGGCATTGATGCCATTAAGCTCAAGATGCCTGTTATTGGCCAGCTTTCATATAAGATTTGCGTTGCCAGATGGACAAGAACCCTCGGCACGCTTATCAGCGCCGGTGTTCCGATTCTCGATGCGATTAACATCACCCGCGATACGGCGGGCAACGAAGTTTACGCAAACGTTCTTGACAAGGTGCATGTGGCTATCAGGCAGGGTGATACATTCGCCAACCCGCTGAGAAAAACGAAAGTGGTTGATCCGCTTGTGGTCAATATGATTGATGTTGGCGAGGAGACAGGCGACCTCGACAAAATGCTTTATAAAGTGGCAGACAACTTCGACGAAGATGTTGACGTACTCGTTGGCTCGCTTATGAGCCTTCTCGAGCCGCTTTTGATTGTAGGGTTGGGTAGTATCGTCGGTACGATCGTACTTGCGATGTTCCTGCCGATTGTAACGATTATTACAGCTCTGATGGGCTGATTTGTAAAAGAATATGTAGTTGCCCGCTGGTTGCGGGTTCGTAAAAAAACGTGAAAGGACAGGTATTATGAAACGTTCAATGAAAAGTTCAAAAGGTTTCACCATCGTTGAGATGCTGACAGTGATGGGTATCATCGTTATTCTCATCAGCCTGCTGCTTCCCGCGCTTGGACAGGTGCGCGATTACTCCAGAGTAATTCAACAGAAAGCACAGTTCCACGGGATTGAAGTTGGCCTATCTCTCTTCGAATCAGACATGGGCTATCTGCCCCCGTCATTCGACAACATCAATGCGAAAACCGGCGACAACGCCATCCGTTCCTGCGAAGGTTCAACAACCGAGGATGCCAACCACTACACCGGTGCCAACAAGCTTGCTGAAGCGATGGTTGGTATGGATCAGCTCGGCTTCCACCCCAATTCAGGCTTCTGGGGAGACGGTGAGAACTGCGTTAAGCTCGACACCGGCAACAAGCAGCTGACTGAAGTTTACAGCGCGGACGCTGACACCGGCAACTGGCAGACAAAAGAAGAGAACCTCGATGCCCGTAAAGGCCCGTATCTCGATACTGAAAACGCAAACGCATACAGAATGGACGAGGTCTATGATAGCCTAATCAACTTCAACGGCGAAGAGATGGTTCTCTGCGACATTTACTCAAAGACAAGAAGCGCAAGCGGCTTCAAGACCGGTATGCCCGTTCTTTATTTCAAAGCAAGGACACAGTACAGCAGCCAGGACTATCAGGAAGATGAGAACACTCTCGATACTATTGATATTGATATGGAAGATGACGACATCTACTACGCGCTTGACAACTATGCTGTAATTGAGGAAGGTGTTCCCGGCACAAATGGCGATGATCACCCCTACATAACAGATTCTACGGTAAACTACGGCTTCGACAAGTTCGAAGACCTTATCCTCAACAACAAGGTCAGCACGATCCAGCGCCCCTATAGAGCCAACTCCTACATCCTCTGGTCTGCCGGCAAGGATGGCCTCTACGGCACAGCTGACGACCTTACGAACTTCGACGCGGAAGCTGAATAATACCAAAGCATATACCTGTGAATCGGCCGCTTCGCGGCGGCCGGCTTATTTGAGCCCGAAAGCATAAATGAAACGAGAGAACAAAGCCTTTACTCTGGCAGAAATGCTTATCGTAACCGCAGTGATGGTTATCATAGCGGCTGTGCTTATTCCCGTTTCACTCAGGATGAGGCTTCAGTTTGCGCAGCGGCAGGATGAGAGTCTTGTTGCAAGGGTAAGCGAGGCGATAGAAGAGTACCGCCGTGAGAAAGGCGAGTTTCCATACCGGAGCGCCACAGACCTCTCTGACCGGATTCAGCCGTTTACAGCAGTTGAAGTTCGAGATTTGCTGATGGAATGTATTGCAGGGCCGAGCGCGGATATGAATCAGTGGAGCTGGGTTAATCACCCCGCAGAAGCTGATGCCGGCTTTTCGCAGATTGCAACGTCTGAGTTGCTGTACTTTCTACTTTCCAGATGCGATGAGTCGGCCATGGCAATCAGGCGCTTGCCTGAAAAACAGCTTGCCGCCATATATCCGGGCAGCGAAGAGCAGAGAGTTGCTGTTTCTTACAATGGAACAGAATATCTGCTCACGAGGTTTGTAGATTCAAACGGCATTGCCCTGAGATACTACTACAAAACGCAGTGGTCTTTTCCCAGAGTTGTTGCGGCAGGAATTGATCGCGAGTTTGACACCGAAGACGACATAACTAATTATTGAATTCAGCAGGCAAGGTTTCAAAATGAAAGCTTTACGTAAAGCATTTTCCCTGATTGAGTTGCTCGTGGTTATCGGCATCATAGCGATGTTGATGAGCGTGATAGGAGTAGCGGCGGGGAGAGTGCGTCTTGTGGGCAGAAATATGCAGCAGGCGGCCACTATACACGCGATGAGCGTAGGCTTGGAGCTGTTTGAGAAGGATTTCGGCTTTTACCCTGCTTCTGAAAGGCTTATTTTTGGAAGCGGCTATGTTGACGGAGCGCAACAACTTGCTGAAGGGCTTGTCGGGCGGGACAGTGCAGGCGTTGAAAAAACGTCAGGTTTTTATGTGTACAACAAGGAAGCCGCTGAGATAGCCGCCCCCGACAGCACATACTACGATTCAGAAGAGCAGAAAAGCCTGAACAACCGCAAAGGCCCCTATTTTGACCTCAACAGGCAGGGAATCAATGCGGTCGAATTGAGCCAGCTTTACGATAATACCGGCCAGCTTTACACTGTAAACTACGATACTGCAACCAATTACCTCAGAGCTCCCGTTTTTGCTGACTGCTATCGCATGAAGAAGATTACTGATGAAAACGGCAGGGTTTTCCAAGCCGGTTCGCCTATTCTCTACTTCCGATACAATAACGCGGGCAAGTATTTCAAGGAAATCGATTCAGATTGGGAGGCAATGGATGAAGACGCCTGCAAGGACTCGTATTACAACTACTACGACAACTACGATTTTTTTAATCTCGAATGCCTCCGGATTGACAATATCGACAAAACCCACCGTTTTCAGGACGGCGATGCCGATGGCAACGGCATAAGCGGAAAAACCGAGTTTTATGAGTTTATCACTTCCCGCACGGTCGGAGGGTATGATATGTGCACCAACAGAGGTACGTTCATCATCATTTCCGCAGGCAATGATGGTTTGTACGGCACAAAAGACGATATAACCAACTTTGACAACTGATAAGCCTTTTGTAAGGATTGAAGATATGAAGACAAAAACAAACAAAGCCTTTACTCTCGTTGAGCTGCTCACGGTAATGGGAATTATTATCATTCTCATTTCCCTGATCGTGCCTGCGGTTAATCAGATTTCACGCATTGCCCAGAACGTGCGCCAGACATCTCAGATAACCACTATCAGCACCGGCCTTGAGACGTTCTATAATGATTTCAATCAGTATCCAGCCTCAAGCGGCAGCTATGCCGGCGCAGGGCTTCTCAATCTTGCTGACGCGCTCGTGGGCAGGGATATGCTCGGATATGCCCCTGATAACAATTATTCCACGCAGGACAATAATCGTTACGGCCCTTATGTTGAGCCGGACAGGATCAACGCGACAGCTTTCTACACCGATGATGACTCAGTATTGTCAACAGGGTTCCCTGATCCATCATACTATATCGCTGATGTTTACCGCAGGGACAGTCTAAAATATGGTATGCCGATTCTGTACTACCGCGCAAACACAAACAGAAAAACACAGGATCTACTTGCCGCAGACGAAGCAACGCAGGTAGCAAACTCGATTTACAACTACAGCGACAGCAATTTTCCTTTCGATGCCACTGACCAGGCCGCATCCGCATACTGGCCGTACTTTGGCGAAAAGACTATGCCCTGGGAACCGGATGCCGATGGCAATACCGCACATCAAATTTTCAGCAGCTTCATCAAAAACGCCGCTGTTTCTTTAGACAATACGAGGGTAGTTCCATACCACCCGCAGTCTTTCCTGCTGATCTCTGCCGGTAAGGACGGCGAATATGGCACGCAGGATGACGTGTGCAACTTCGAGAAGCCGATAAACTAAAAATCTCTGCGCGGCCCCACTCTGGAGCTCGCATAATGGAATATAGATTGAACAGAAAAGCCTATACAATCATCGAAATGATGATGGTACTGCTGATAATGCTTGCACTTGCATTTATCGCGTTGCCGGCATCAAAGGCCTTGAGCCGCTCATTCACTTCGGAGGGGATAGTCCTTGCGCAGGTGAATGCCGCGCTGGCGAATGCCAGAACGCTTGCGATAAGCGAGGACACTTATGCGGGCGTTCGTTTCCAGCGAGACAAAGGCGGCCGGCAGTATATGGTTTTTATCAGGTTCAACGGCGATACGGAGAACATTCATTCTGAGCGTAAATATTCATTCAGGCCGGTCGAAGGGATGAAGCCGATAGCTGTCCCTGAGGGGTACTTCCTTCTGGATTTCAAGATCCGCACTGATTATACTGATGAGGGTATCTACGATTCGGTTGAACTTCCGGTGGTATCTTCCGTCGCCTTTCTTCGAGACACAACAACCTTTTCGATATGCTTCGACCGCACAGGCAAACTTGCCGTAACCAACGTGCGCATCTTTGCCGATTACGATGCTGACGGCGTTTCAGCCGACAGCCTTTTCAACGACTGGGACCACTACAACACCGGCGATGCGGATCAGAGTGGTACGGCAGAGTCTTACGAAACGGTTTTGCTCTGCGCTGATGAGAAAGCGGCCGAAGGCCTTGGCGGAGAGCAGAGCAGAATGTCTGTGCGAATTGCGAATCAGAATGATTACGACAATTACAACGAAGCACCGAAGTACTTTTACTTCAGTGCTCTTCCGCAGTACCATGCGGGAATATGGACAGGAAAGTTGATGCGGAACTGATATGACGAGAACGAACAAAAAAGCCTTTACACTTACAGAGGTGCTGATCTCGATGGGTATTTTTACCGTCGGGATGGCGCTTGTGATCAGCGTGTTTCCGCTTGCTCTCTCTTATGCGGCCTCGAATACGAATAAGACCTGCGCCCATGCCGCGCAGGCCGATTTTGTCGCACAGCTGAGGCTGTTCGCCGCAGATATTTCTGTTACGGCATTTTCTGACTCATCGTACATGCCGGTAAAGGATGTCTTTCACGATAACGGTATGGCGCTTTCCGATTCGGCCTTTCTTTATCCTGTTGACAGTACGCTGAAAAGCAGTGAAAAACCTTTTTCTGTCGCCGCGATAGCGAAGCGTGTCGGCGGAACAAATGATGTGCAGGTAATTATGTTTGTATGCAGGCGGCCGGGCGCGGCGAGCAGATTTGTTACAGCCGATGAACATTTTTCGCAGAAAGATGTTGACTGGACAGCTCTCCCCGAAGCGATTCAATGCACTCTTGATAACACCCTCTTGACCGACCCGCTGAATGTGTTCAAGGTTGATACCGCTTCAGCTGATGATTGGTATTCATTGCTCTCGCAGGGCGCTCTTATTGTTGCCAATGAGGGGACGGTATTCAAGATTGAGGAGCTGCTCGGCGATGGTAAATTTCGCGTGGATTCATTTCCGGCAGATAGAAACGCACTGACTCACGTCCGGGTTGTTCCGGCGCCTGTTGACGGAGGCAAGTCACCCGTTGTTGCGGTTTACGAGGCGGTAGTGAGGTTTGGAAACTGATATGAACAGAAAAGCGATGACAATTCTGGAAATGCTGATTTCCGCGGCGCTTGTTACGATTGTTCTCGTAACGGGAGCGGCAGTTTTTTCGCTTGCCGTTAAGGCGCAGAAAAACGCAGCCGCAGTTGCAAACACGATGGACAGCTTCTCCACTATCAGCAGTACGCTTGAACGCGATTTTTCACAGATTATAACGGATGCCCCGCTTGCCATCTGGTTTGACAAAGACGGCTCAAGCACGGTGTCATTTTTTGCTCACGGCAACTATGACTGGTACACGAGTAAAAAGTCAGGCGTAGATCCACTCGCGAGTTTTTCTGACATTTATGGCAACCCTGATTACAAAATCAGTGGTAACGTAGGCAGGTTTATAATTACCTCTGATGCTTCAACCGGTTATCTCCTTCGCAGTGTCATGATAACTGACCAGTACAACTGTTCAGGTGTTTATTCTGAATTTCCATTGCTTTTGGCTATGGCACTGAGTGAATCGGCAGAGTATATGTATGATGACATTTCACTGCTACGTTGGAAAACCATGCTGCACAACGAAACTAACACTCAATTCTACCTCTCACACATCAAGGACTACAGGGACACTAAATTACCCGAATACCCAATGCTCATGACTGATGGTCTTGCTTCGTTCAGCGTCCAGCTTGGCTTTGGCACTGAAGAGGACAGAGTATCTGCGACAAACACAAACAGGATTACAAGATGGTTCCCCGACGGGAATCCATATACCTACCACAGCGGGTCAGATTCTGATTCTGATTCTGATTTTGGTGTGATGGGGGATTCTTTCGGCGTTTATTTCAATATGAGCGACCCGACAGGCGACAATTCAGACAACTGGTACAGGCCGGGCGATGGGCAGCTCAAGCGAGCCGTACTCTCCGGCAGCTCCATCAATGAGCAGGATATTCAAGAGGGATATATGCCGGTTGCGATTAAGCTTACATACAAATTTAAGACAGAGTCTGCTTATGCGTCCGAAAGGGTGTTTACGCAGATCATATATTTGAACTGAAATACTGATGATACGCGCTACATACAAACTGCATAACAAAAAGGCCGCCGTGCTCATTTATGTGCTCGTCATTATGACTGTGATGGCATCCATAGCACTCTCCATGCTTGCGCTGGCAAGGATAGGGAAGCTGCGCAGTGATGTTGCAGGGCGTGATTCACGCCTGGATTACGCTACTGATTTCGTGATAGAGAAGATTGGTATAGAGATCTCGGACGACCTCTTCGGTGGGGAATTTTACGATTATCCCGGTGCTGAAGACCCGTGGCTCGCTTCCATCGAGCCATATTATACCGGCAAAGACCTCGATGGCGACCCGAATAATGGCGTTATAACCTATCACAACGAAACCGCGGACGAGAGCGGCAACAATTTCTTCTTCTGGAAGCAGATAACGAAGTTGTCTTTCGCCGATTTCGGCACCAGCTCTAATCAGGATATGTGTCTCGACCCGCCGACCAATCTCAAAACCATTCCGGAGTATCAGGAGTCCGTTTATAGCGGAGCTGTTGCCGATGCTGATGGCGATGGAATAGCCGATGCGCGTTGGTTTGAGATTCCAGGGTTAAAAACCGAAGCGGGGGAGAGCTGCTATGCGGCCGTGCGCATTATAGATAACAGCGCGATGGTCAATGTGAACACTTCATATTACAACAACACAGTTGGCCCTGACAATGAATACGAGTACAACGGCGATACGCAGCTTTGCGTTTCACTTGAAAGCCTGCTGAACAGGCCCGATGACGATATTGATGAGTTTCACCAATCAAGACGCACCGACTTTGAAACAGATGAGTGGTATGAATTCAATGAGCGGGCCGCGGCGAGAAGTCTCTACCCTTACCCTGCCGGCGATATTTATAATCTGTACGGCATCAGCGATGAATTAGAGCTTCGTCATCGGTTTTGCATCAACTCGCCCGTAACAAGCAGGCTCGAATACAGCTTGCCCAATACAATCGGTGCAAACCCCGGCAACCTTTCTGACAACGACTACTGGGGCGATATGTACGATACATACGCAAGGAGGTCGAGACTAACAGGCAGCTCAGGGCTCGAAGATTTCTGCGTTGGTATGTTGGGCGGCGGCAAGTATCCGGACCCGAACAGCCCGAGTGGTGAGTATGAGATTCAACCCGAGCGCAGGCATCTGCTTACGGCTTTCAGTAAATCAAGGCAGATTCTTCCATCTATGGAGATCAAGGCGTTTCCTGATGTTCTCAGCGCACTTGCCGACATCCAGGATTACTCTCTTGAGGAGCTGCGCAGTGCGGTTAAAGACAGCCTTACTGATTCAGGCGCCTCTCTTAACGAGTTCCTCAACGAAGAGCTCGCGACATTTGTTGATATGAAGGATTACATCTCCATGCAGTATGCGCTGAACATTGCTGAATACTGCGATTCAGACTCGGAGGCAGATTTTACGCTTGATACGGATACAAACGTCCTTTATTACGGTTTTGATGGAGTGGACGATCTGGCCGGCTTCACGCTCAACTGCGTTGGCTATGGAATTTACGACCATCAGACTCAGGCCAATTTTCCTGCCGCACCCCTGGGCACCTACTATGCCATTGAGCTTTACATCAAGGATGGAATTGCCATAAGTACCACTTACGACTATGTTGTACGCGTAATCAGAGACGGCTCCGTTGCCCATGAGATGTACCTCTCTGAAGCTATTAACAGCATACCTGCCGATGGCTTTCTTGTCCTGACGAACACCGACCCATCATCGTATGCGGCGACAGTCTTTTCGCATCCGGACGCTTCAGTGAAAACTTTCACAGACCTCGATTCTCAGAGAGGCGAGCTTGAGATTCAGAGCAACGACAAGATTGTTGTGTATAGAAAATTTGATGACACGTTCCTTGTTACCGATTACGCCGATGTTAAATTGGTAATTCCTGTAGCTAAATCCGATACTGCCTATTATAAGCGCAAGCAGGGCAGGCTCGGAGATGCTGATGGACTTATTCTCCCTGAAAGCATCGGGGCGGTAGAGAGCAATTTTGGTAATATGTGCAGTTTGCCACTGGCAACTGATGCCTTTATGAGCATTTACGACATCAATCTTGCCCCGGCGAACGTGCCGCCGGTATCACCGGCGCAGGTTGCGAATGTGTTTGCGGTCTGCTCGTTCACCGACCAGGACGCTTTCAGCGCAACCCCTGCAAACCTGCTGGATTTCCAGACTTTCGCAGGCGCCGTTGAGACGCATAAGAGAAGGGAGATTAATTTTGGGCTTTCGGGTGTTACCGGTTGCGATGGTTTTGGCCGCTTTGATATGTCAGATGAGAAATATGCGCAGCTTCTGGATATCTTTACCGCGCTGACAAGCTTCAAGAATCCCACAAGTATCTATGCAACCGCCGCGGCTTACGATGGTCTTGACAACGATGGCGACCGCCTTACGACTGACATTCCGCTTGCAGATGATATAGACAATGACGGCGACGGCAATACAGACAACGCGGGCGAAGAGGCAGCCAAGTACAGAGAAAGTGCATTTTGCGGGCTTATAAACATCAACACCGCTCCCAAGGCAGTTTTAATGACACTGCCATGGATTGATGAGGCTCTTGCAGAGGCAATCATTGCCTACCGCGATAAAACGGGCACAGGCCCGGGGCATACCGGCTTGCCAGACTACTCTGACGCCACCCATGAAGCGGGTTTCCGAAATATCTATGAGCTGATCAATGTTACTAATGACGAAACGGATCTTACAGATTACGATATACAGAAATATGCCGAAGACGGCGTTGATATTACGGCAGACGATTTTCTTGATTTGACTCCTGATGATGGTGCAATAGACGATTATGAGGAAAGAAATATAATCGTAGAGCGGCTCAGCAATCTTATCACGACTCGCAGTGATGTGTTCACGGCATGGATAGTCATAAGAGAGGGTGCCCATGGCCCTCAAAAGCGCAAATTATGCCTGTTCGACCGTTCCAATGTTTGGCAGCAGGGCGATATGCCCACCGTCTATGTTAATGATGTAAACGATTGAAGGCCAGAAAAGCCCGAATATATATATAACTTCCGCAACTGCGGTATGAGGTGAATTATCCTTAAATGAAAATTCAAGGTTTTACAGTTAGAAAGACTCTTGGCACAGGCGCCAGGAGTACGATATACGAAGCACGCGATGATGTTACGGGAGAGATTGTAGCTCTAAAGCGCGTGCTTGTTGAGGATGATGAGGATTTGCGGTATGTCGAGCAGATTGAAACCGAACTGAAGGTGTCCCAGCAGATCAATCATGAGTTTATACGCAAGTGCAACCGAATTATCAAGCGCAGAAAGCTCTTGAAGACTTCGGAGGTGCTGATGAGCATGGAGCTGTTCAACGGCCTCCCGCTTGACTCAATGAATCGTCTGAGCCTTATCGATGTAATGCTGCTTTTTCGCATGACAGCGCAGGGGCTCAACGAAATGCACCGCGCAGGTTTTGTCCATTGCGACATCAAGCCCAACAATATCCTCGTCAACCTGGCGGAGGCAAAGTTGAAGATAATCGACCTCGGCCAGAGTTGCACGATCGGTACAGTGAAGCAAAGAATACAGGGCACGCCCGACTATATTGCTCCTGAGCAGGTGCGCAGGCAGCCCATTACCTACCGCACGGATGTGTTCAACCTTGGCGCCACCTACTACTGGGTTCTTACAGGGAAAAAAATCCCCACACTCATCCCTCAGCAAAACGATATATCCGCAGGTTTCGGGATTGATGTGATGCCAACCGCGCCCGCACCGGCAACGATTTACAAGAAAATACCGATGAGCCTTTCCAATCTGATTATGGACTGCATAAAGGAAACGCCCACGGAGCGCCCGAGCAGTATGAATCAGATTATTACTCGCCTCGACGACATTATATTGACAGTAGCGGGCAAACATTGATAATGAGAACGGCTGACGAAGTTATATCACTGCTTGGCGATGTTTCTCTGCTGAACAGAATCTCTCCGTTACGTGAAGGCAACTGCCTCACTCTGCCCCGTAGCGGCAGGTTGATTGTGTGCGGTGATATTCACGGATATCGTTATGCCTACGAAAAGGCCGTCAAATACGCCGCGCTTCATAAAAACCCTGATACGCACATCGTTTTTCAGGAAGTTATACATGGCGGTCCGCTTTCTCAAACCGGAGCCGACGTTTCTTTTGAGCTGCTCTTTGAGCTTGCTGAGCTGAAAAAACGCTATCCCGAAAACGTACATATAATCCTCGCCAACCACGACTGTTCCGTGATAACGAATAGTGATATACTCAAAAATGGTATGGAAATAAACGGCGCGTTTATTCAGGGGGTGAAAGATGCGTATGGTGAGCGCTGGGAAGATGTACTGATAGCCATCAAGCAGTTTCTGTTTTACCTGCCTCTCTGCGCAAGGACAGAATCAGGATTATTTATCAGCCATTCCCTTCCGATACCTCGATTTTATGACGATTTCGACGACAGCATCTTTGAGCGCCCATTGATGCTCGCTGATTTTCAGCGCCCCAACTCTGTATATTCATTTACTTGGGGGCGCAAACATTCTTTAGAGAGTCTCGAAGAAATGGCAGAGCGCTTTGGTGCGAAATGTTTTCTTTTAGCTCACCAAAAGTATCCTGAAGGTTTTTTAATTTTACCTCCAAACACAGTTATTATAGTTTCTGAACACAGCAACGGGTGTGTTTGTGAATTAAATCTGGCCGATGAGTGCGACTTTACCGCGCTTCAGAAGGGTATTAAACACCTTATCGACCTGTAT
The DNA here is from genome assembly GCA_050251615.1 of Phycisphaerae bacterium. GTDB lineage: Bacteria > Planctomycetota > Phycisphaerae > Sedimentisphaerales > Sedimentisphaeraceae > Sedimentisphaera. Next base: position 15,896 of record JBFWMM010000014.1, on the reverse strand, counting down.
TGAGGTATTGATGCAGATAGAGTGGTACCATATTGTTTCAGTTGTATTTGCCGGCTTGCAGATTTTCTTTCTGATTTTCACAAGGCACAACAATCTTCGCAATCTTAAACACGGCTCTGCCGAGCTTGGGGATTATGTGCCGGAGGTCTATCTTACTATTCCATGCAAAGGTCTTGACACTGAATTTGAGCAGAATGTAGAGGCATTTTTTATGCTCGATTACGACCGCTACCATCTTTCGTTTGTCGTTGAAAGCGAGCAGGACGCGGCGTATCCTGTGTTGCTCGGCTTGAAGGAAAAGCATGCGGCATCGTCTAAGCCAATGAGCGTAAATGTGAGCGTGGCGGGGGTGTCCGAAGATTCCTGCCAGAAAACGCATAATATGCTCCATTCGCTAGCTCTTGCCCCCGAAAGCGCAGAGGTGCTGGCGTTTGCTGATTCTGATGCGCGCCCGTTGCCTGAATGGCTTGGCTATCTGGTTACCCCGCTCCGAATGAAAGAGAAGGTGGGGGCGAGTACCGGATATCGCTGGTTTATACCTATCGAAGGCAATTTGCAGGTTCTCTTCCTCTCAATTCTGAACGGAAAGGTCGCCCAGATTCTCGGAAAGAGCCAGTTCAATCAGGCATGGGGCGGTTCGATGGCTATTCGTAAAGAGCTCTTTTACGAGCTTGAGATTGACAAGGTCTGGAAGTATTGCGTCAGCGACGACCTCACTCTAAGCCTTAGAGTGCAAAGGGCAGGCTACCAGATACGGTATTGCCCCACATGCATGGTAGCATCATACGAAGCATTCAGCTGGCAGAGGCTTTGCGATTTTGTGTATCGCCAGCTCATGATCACCCGCATAACCGCACCACATGTATGGATAGCGGGTATTCTTGTGTCCATGTTTTCTGTCGCGGGCTCATGGGGGATGTTTGTCGCCGGAATTGTCGCCTTGTTCAAAGGCGACGGCTTGAATGCGGCCATCTTCCTTGCGGTGTCCGTGCTGTTTTTTGCGTGCATGTCTATACGCGCCTTCTGGAGGCAGCAGCAGATGTGCTGTCTGCTCAGCCGCTATGCGGACGATATCAGGAAGTATTCGATTTACGATATAGTCTTCTCAAGCGTCGTCTCACTGGCTATGCTTGCGTTTCTGTTTGTATCCGCTTTCGGCCGCACTATAACTTGGCGCGGCGTTCGATACCGAATGATAAGCCCGTACAAGGCGATTCGCCTGCCGGCAAAAAAGAAAAGTACCCACCCCTGATTGTGCACTCCGGGGCGTGAGTTTTGGAGGCTTGTCACTGTCCTCGCTACTACGTAAAAGCAGTTCTTCCCTATGGCATTTATAATCAGCGCAACCGCTCCGTATGCGCGAAAGCCGCGAACAAAAACGTCGTTATAAATGTAATCATATCAGCCCTTCAGGTTTGGCAGTCAGTTCGTAAAGTGTTGTGTTAAAGCGTTATTGCGGGTATTTGCAAGCTAATGCGCAGCGCTTTTGCTTTTGTCCTTGATTAACGCAGGCGATTTGTTACATTCTAAGTACTTCGCAACTGATTATTTAACTGAGGGTAAGATATGCGCGGACGTGCTTTTACAATGATCTCTGCAATAACAATATCAGCATTCGGCGTTTCAAACGCAGACATCGACAAACAGGTTGAAAAACTCCTCTCCACTATGACTATAGAGGAAAAAGCGGGTCAGATGACCCAGATAACCCTCGAAGCCATGACAAACGGAGTTGCCGGAGACGGCGTTGAGCTCGACAGCGCCAAACTCGAAGAGGTGGTTGTAAAAGGTGGTGTCGGCTCCATTCTTAACAGCTCCGGCGAGGCGATGAGCATAGACACCTGGCACAGAATACTCAAACAGATTCAAGCCGCCGCGCAGCGTACAAGGCTTAAGATCCCCGTTATATACGGCATAGACTCAATCCACGGAGCGACATACATCACCGGCGCGACACTCTTTCCGCAGAACATATCTCTTGCCGCTACGGGAAATGCGGAGCTTGCAGGCAAAATGGCGCAGGTTACCGCTGTTGAAACGGCCGCAGCGGGTATTCCGTGGAATTTCGCCCCCGTACTTGGAGTTGCGAGGCATCCGATGTGGCCGAGATTTTACGAAACATTCGGCGAGGATACATTTATCGCTTCGCGTATGGGTGCAGGCTACATTACCGGCTACCAGAACGCCGGAGTGCCTGTAACGGCCTGTATGAAGCATTACATCGGCTACAGCTACCCGAGAAGCGGGAAAGACCGCTCTCCCGCCTGGATACCAGACAGGGAACTGCGCGAGATATTTCTTCCTTCATTCGCCGCCGCGGTTGATGCAGGCGTAATGACTGTGATGGTCAATTCGTCTGAAATCAACGGCACACCTGTCCACGCGAGTAGCTATTACCTCCGCGATATTCTTCGAGGGGAGCTTGGCTTTACCGGTTTTGTCGTGAGCGACTGGGCAGACATCGACAATCTTCACTCGAGAGAAAAAGTTGTCGCGGGCAGGCGGCAGGCGGCTCAGATAGCCGTAAACGCAGGCATTGAGATGAGCATGGTACCCTTTGATATGGGCTTTACCAAAGATCTTGTCTCTCTGGTAAAAAGTGGCGAGGTGAAGGAATCTGTTGTTGATGATGCCGTGCGCAATATCCTGCGGGTGAAGTACAGGCTGGGGCTTTTTGATAACGCTTTGCCGGATGAGAGCCTTCGCGTGAAGTTTGCAACGCCGCAGTCCACCGAGCTCAACAGACAGATTGCGCGTGAGTCGCTTGTGCTGCTGGAGAATAACGGCGTGTTGCCGATAGCGAAAGATAAAAAGATATTTGTAACTGGCCCGACGGCCAACCTTATGAAGGTGCTTAACGGTGGCTGGACGCTGACTTGGCAGGGCGACAAGGAGGAACTCTACCCTAAGGCAGCTAATTCTATCCTTGAAGCTGTGATGGCTGAATACGGCCGCGAGCATGTTCTCTACGCTGCGGGCTCTTCTTTTGATGCACCTGTTGATTACGCTGATGCGCTTGCAAAGGCACGCCAAAGCGATGTGGTTGTGGTTTGTCTGGGCGAGATGACATACTGCGAAACACCGGGAAATATCCGCGAGCTTTCTCTTCCGCGCGCCCAGCTTGATTTAGTGAAGGAGCTGAAAAAAGCCGGCAAGCCGGTCGTGCTGATACTTGCGGAAGGGCGCCCGAGGGTGATCAGCGAGATAGTACCGCTTGCAGATGCGGTTATTTTTGCCGGCCTGCCGGGCATGGAAGGCGGCAACGCGATTGCTGATATTATTGCCGGAGTTGAGAGCCCGAGCGGAAAGCTTCCTTTCTCCTATCCGAAATATGCCTCGGCGTTTGAGTGGTACGATTATAAAGCCTCTGCTGATCAGGAGCCAGCAACGGTTGATTTTCAGTGGCCGTTCGGCAGGGGGTTGTCTTATACGACCTTCGCATACTCCAACCTGCGCGTTAGCCGTGATACGATTGCAAACAATGCCGCCCTGAGCGTGGATGTGCTTGTGGATGTAAAGAATACAGGCGCGGTAAAGGCAAAAGAGATCGTTCAGCTGTACGTCAGCGATCTGGTTGCCTCTATAACTCCCGCGAACAAGCGCCTCAAGGAGTTTATGAAAATTGAACTTGAGCCCGGCGAAACGAAGACCGTGGAATTCACTCTCAAGAGAGACGCATTCAGTTTTATAGATGCCGAAGGCAAACGAATCGTTGAAGATGGTGATTTCAAGATAGCAGTGGATAGCCTCTCAGCTTCATTTGCGGTTGAGTGAGGAATTTAATCAACATTTTTTATATCCGCTAAGATAGCGGTAGAAAACCTCAAAGCTTCATTTACTGTGGTTTGAGGGATTTAATGAGCATTTTTACCAACCGCAAGAGCTTGTAGGCGGCTTGCCGGAATAGCCTTGTACTTGATAAAAATACGTTTAGCGCTAAAATTTGGCGGTTAGCGGTATTCAGCCGCCATTTCTTGCAAGCATTTAAAATTAGTGGAGTTTGAGAATTTGATCTCAAAAATGGAAAAAGAAAAGGCGCGTGCCTTCGCCGTTGAAGCGGCCAAGCTCGCGATCGACAGGCACTGTACAGATGTTGTCGTGCTTGATTTACGCGGCAAAAATCCTGCCGTAGAGCTATTTGTAATCGCCACCGGCACCAGCGACCGCCAGACGAGAAGCGTTGCTGATGAAATCATACAGGAAGCCAAACCAAAGGGTTTCAGCGTATTCGGCAAGGCCGGCTACGAAGAAGGCCGCTGGGTTCTGGTGGATTTCGTTGATGTTGTAGTTCATCTGTTTGACGCCGATTCCCGCGACTACTACGACCTTGAGTTGCTCTGGGGCGATGCAGAAAAAGTGGATCTCGGAGGCTACGGGCAAAATGCGACCGGTAGCTGATATTCTCGAAGCGGCCGTCAGTGAAGCGATTTTCTCGGTAACGGGGGAGCAAAGCCCTGCGTTTGTACGTGCGAGCAACAATCCGGACTTCGGCGATTATCAGGCCAACGGCGTTATGGCTGCGGCCAGGAGAAACCGCCTGAATCCAGGAGAGCTTGCCGCGAAAGTCGTTGAGAAGCTTGACGTTTCCGATTACTGCTTCGAGCCGGAAGTGGCAGGGCCGGGTTTTATAAACCTGCGCTTGAAGCCAGAGTACATCAGCTCCGCTCTGCTCGAAATTGCCTCTGATAGTGAACGCCTCGGAATTGAGAAAACAGCGGATGATAAGACGGTTGTCGTGGACTATTCCGGCCCGAATATAGCGAAGGAAATGCATGTCGGCCATCTTCGCAGCACGATTATAGGTGATTGCATCTGCCACCTGAAAGAATTTCTTGGCGCAAATGTAATTCGCCAGAACCACATCGGCGATTGGGGCACACAGTTCGGTATGCTGTGCGCTCTGCTTGAGCAGAAAAGAGAAAGCGGCGAGAGTCCATCAATGGCCCTCTCCGACCTCGAATCATTCTATAAAGAAGCCAAGCAGCTCTACGACAGCGATGAGGCTTTCGCAAAGACAGCGCGCGCGGCAATAGCCGGCCTGCATCGCGGCGAGACGCACTGGAAGCAAAACTGGCTCGACATCGTCGAAGAGAGCCGCAAGCATTACCAGCAGATATACTCAGAGCTGAATGTTTCACTCACGAAAGAGGATGAACGCGGCGAAAGCGCATACAAAGACAAATTACAGGCTGTTGTTGACAGCTTGAAGGATTCGGGGCTTGCTTCGGTGTCCGATGGCGCTGTTTGCGTGTTTCCCGAGGGCTTCAAGACAAAAGACGATACCCCCATGCCGTTTATCGTACAGAAGAGCGATGGCGCTTTCCTCTACGCCACTACCGACCTTGCCGCACTGACATTCCGCGTGCGCGAGCTTGGCGCTGACGAAGTGATATACGTTACCGATGCAAGGCAGATGTTGCATTTCAATATGCTCTTTGCCGTTGCGCGTATGGCGGGAATCGCAGATGGTATTGACCTCCAGCACGTTACTTTCGGTACGATGCTTGGAGAAGACGGCAAACCCTTCAAAACACGCTCCGGAGATACCGTGAAGCTGAAAGACCTGCTCGAAGAGGCTGTAGAAAAGGCTTATGCGGTGGTCTGTGAGAAGAACCCCGCGCTCAGCGATGAGCAGAAGCGGAAAATCGCGAAGATGGTGGGTATCGGTGCCGTGAAATACTCCGATTTTTCCAACAACCGCACGACCGATTATGTGTTCAGCTTCGACAAGATGCTCGCGATGGAGGGCAACACCGCCCCCTATATGCAGTATGCCTGCGCACGCGTGAATTCAATTGAGCGCAAGGCAGCGGAGAAGGGGATTGATGTGGCAGGGCAGCTTGCGGATGCTAAGCAACTTGTGATAACCGAAGCGCCCGAGAGGGAGCTTGCGATTCATCTGCTCAAATACAGCCAGGCGATAATAGCCGCGGCGGCGGAGTTTAAGCCGAACTACCTCACAACATACCTCTATGAGCTTGCCCAGAAATTCAGCGCGTTTTACACGAATTGCCCTGTGCTTTCTGCGGGCGAAGATAAGATGCCTACGCGCCTCATGCTCTGTAAACTCACGCACCGCACCCTTTCTCACGGCCTTGAAGGTCTGCTCAGGATAGATGTGCCCGAGCAGATGTAGGGATTGTAACAGAAGTAAGATTAAGATATGGTTCCGGAATATAGAGACGCAGTAAGTTGCGCCTCTACATCCGGTTTGATTATTTTTTCTGAATCTTTGCCCATGTGTCTTTCAGGGTAACTGTCCTGTTGAACACAATGGTTTCCGGAGTGGAACCTTTATCCACGCAGAAGTAGCCGAGCCTTTCAAACTGGAATCTGTCCAGAGGCGCGGCGTCTTTCACGCTCTGTTCCACGAAGCATCCTTCGAGCACCTTGAGCGAGTTGGGGTTGATGGTGTCGGTGAAGTCAACGCCTTCTGCTGTGTCATCCGGATTTTCAGCGCTGAAGAGATGGTCGTATATGTTCACCTTCGCTTTAAGGGCATGTTTCACTGATACCCAGTGCAGAGTACCTTTAACCTTGCGTCCGTCGGGAGAGCTTCCGCCGCGGCTTGCGGGGTCGTAGGTGCAGTGAAGTTCTGTAACATTACCGGCATCGTCTGTAACGTAATCTTCGCATGTGATGAAGTATGCACCTCTCAGGCGTACTTCTTTGCCCGGCGCGAGGCGGAAGAACTTCCGCGGCGCATCTATCATGAAGTCGTCCTGCTCAATGTACAATTCGCGAGCAAACGGGACCTGCCTCATTCCCGCCGATTCGTCTTCGGGATTTACAGCCACATCGAAGAGCTCTTCCTGGCTCTCGGGGTAGTTCGTTATCACAACCTTGAGCGGATTGAGCACCGCCATCACGCGCGGTGAGTTTGCGTTCAGATCCTGCCTGAGGCAGTGTTCGAGCAACTGATAATCCACGGTGCTGTTGAATTTGTTCACACCGATGAGCTTGCAGAACGACCTGATTGCTTCAGGGCTGAATCCGCGCCTGCGCAGGCCTGATAAGGTCGGCATGCGGGGGTCGTCCCAGCCGGATACAAAGCTCTCTTTCACAAGCCTGAGCAGTTTGCGTTTGCTCATAACGGTATGAGTGAGGTTCAGCCTGGCAAACTCGTACTGATTGGGCTTGTGAATTGGAAGCTGGTTGAGGAACCAGTCGTACAGCGGCCTGTGATGTTCAAACTCAAGCGTGCAGATTGAGTGCGTTACGCCTTCAATCGAGTCTTCAAGGCCATGCGCCCAGTCGTACATCGGGTATATGCACCATTTATCCCCTGCGCGGTGGTGGTTTGCGTGCAGAATCCTGTACATGACAGGGTCGCGCATGTTCATATTGGGGCTGGCCATATCGATTTTGGCCCTGAGCACTTTTGAGCCATCGGGGAATTCGCCGTTCTTCATCCTCTCGAACAGCTCAAGGTTCTCCTCAACGCTCCTGCCGCGGTAGGGGCTTTCTTTGCCGGCTTCGGTCAGTGTGCCGCGGTATTCTCGCGTCTGCTCGGCGTTCAGGTCGCACACGTACGCCTTTCCGGCCTTGATCAGCTCAAGCGCGTATTCGTACATCTGCTCGAAGTAGTCTGAGGCAAAGTAGAGCTGATCGTTCCAGCTGAAGCCGAGCCAGGATACGTCCTCCTCAATAGAGCGAACGTACTCGTCTTCTTCTTTTGTGGGGTTGGTGTCGTCGAAGCGAAGGTTGCACTGGCCGCCAAACTCCTCGGCAATACCGAAGTTCAGGCAGATGCTTTTGGCGTGGCCTATGTGCAGGTAGCCGTTGGGTTCAGGCGGGAAGCGCGTTATGACTTTTTTGCACCTGCCGCTTTCAAGGTCGTCGCGCACTATGCTTCTGATGAAATCCAGCCGCTCTTTTTTATTATCGTTATTTGTGTCGCATTCACTCATTGAAATACCTTTTTCTTTTTCTAATCAGCTTCAAATATGCCCACGAAAGGCACGAAAAGTACGAAAAAAATATCAATTCAAGCAGTCTGTACCTTACGCTTTATACTTTCTATCTCGAGTCTTTCGTGTTTTTCGCGAGCTGTAAAGCGCATTATACTTTACGGTACTCGCAGATAACCTCTGTCGAAATGCCGCCGCGCGGGGTAAACGATGACTTAATCGTCATCCACTTCGGTTGACAGCACTCCACGAGGTAGTCGAGTATTTCGTTGGTTAGCGCCTCGTAGAAAATCCCCTTATTTCTGAAGCTCTGCATGTAGAATTTCAGACTTTTCAGCTCTATGCATTTCTCGTCGGGGCAGTAGTCGATGTAAATTGTGCCGAAGTCGGGCTGGCCGGTTACCGGGCACACGCTCGTAAACTCGGGCACCTTCGTGCTGATAGTGTAGTTACGGCCAGGGCGCGGATTGTCAAATAAATCAATTTTGACGCTGTCTATCATACTGTTGCTCAATTCGTTTTACAGTTTATACTATAGCGGTTTCACTGTCCGCACACTTAAACAAGGCGGCTATTTTAACAAAAAAACGCATTATTGGAATATCAAAAGCTATGCTTGTGAATGAAACTACTAAAAAGGCCGTTATTCTTCTTTCCGGCGGTCTTGATTCGGGGACAGTTGCCGCGATAGCAAACAGTAAGGGCTATGAACTCTACGCAATGAGTTTTTCTTACGGCCAGCGGCACAGCATTGAGCTGGAAGCAGCGAGACGTGTTGCAGAGTTTTGCGCGGTTAAGGAACATAGGGTAGTCGAGATAGACCTTGGTTCATTCGGAGGTTCCGCGCTCACAGACCGCTCAATCGATGTGCCCAAAGAGCGAAGCGATGAGGCTATCGGCGCCGGCATCCCGCTGACATACGTCCCCGTGAGAAATCTCATTTTCCTCAGCTATGCGCTCGCCTGGGCTGAAGTGCTCGGCGCATTCGATATATTTATCGGAGTGAACAGCCTGGACTATTCCGGCTACCCTGATTGCAGGCCTGAGTTCATCGAGCAGTTTGAGAAATGCGCGAACCTTGCCAGCGCGGCGGGAGTTGGGGGCAAGGGACGCTTTACAATTCAAACACCTATTATCAAAATGACGAAAGCGCAGATTATCACTGAGGGAATGCGTCTGGGCTTTGATTATTCTCTTACGCACAGTTGCTACGATCCGTCTTCGAAAGGCATAGCCTGCGGCCAGTGCGACAGCTGCCTGCTCAGGCTCAAAGGCTTTGAACAGGCCGGCTTTAGAGACCCTGTGTGTTATCGGGGTTAAGAAGGTGGCAAAATGATAATGCAGCGCAGAGAGAAATATGAGTACGATGGCGATGCCCTGATAGTGAATGCGCCGGCTAAAGTGAACATCTATCTTCTTATAGCCGGCAAACGGCCTGACGGCTTCCACGAAATTGACACCCTTATGACGAAAATCGCATGGTACGATTCGCTCAGGTTCGAGAAACGCAAAAGCGGGGGGGTAGTTCTGCGTTGCGATGGTACGTACCGTGCTCCTGAAGATGAGAGCAACCTTGTGCTCAGGGCAGTGAGAAGGATAGTGTCTATGCTTGGCATCGCCGAACCTGACTTGCAGATCACACTCACGAAGAATCTGCCTGCCGGCGCCGGCCTCGGAGGAGCAAGCAGCGATTGCGCGGCGACCATTCAGGGGCTCGACAAATTCCTTTCACTCGGGATGAACGAAGAGCAGATGTTTGAAGTGGCTTCGGAGCTTGGCAGTGATATAGCGTTTTTTCTCGGCGGGCCTACTGCCAGATGCCGAGGTAGGGGTGAATTAGTCGAACCTGTTAAAATTGATAATTCCGATTGCGTCTTTACGCTTTTTCTCCCCTGCATACATTGCAGCACGCCCGAGGTTTATAAAAAATACCGACACAACGCGGTTTTGTACAAAAAAAATATCGCAGATATTGAGAGCATGCTTAAGCATAAGCCTGATTTTCAGCAACTGGTAAATAAGCGCCTTAATATGCTTGAAAAGGCCTGTTTTAAGGCGTATCCGTCAATGAAAACCTTCCATGATCAATGTGTTAAGTGCAACCTGAAACTCAATCTTAGCGGTAGTGGCTCAATATTTTACGCCGTTAAAAGTGGATACATTATGGAAAGTGCTTACACAAATGTTATAATAACGTTTGGAGATACTTGTGCACGTGTGGAAGCGTGTTCCAATCGGTGGTAAAGCTAAAGCATTGAGGTGGAAAAATGGAAGTAAGTAAAGTACAAGTCAAGCTTGCCGAAAAAAATGATGAAAGACTCAAGGCCTTTTGTTCCGTAGTTTTGTGCGGAGAGTTTGTAGTAAGAGACATTAAAATAATAGAAGGACCTTCAGGGTTATTCGTGGCAATGCCCTCTAAGCAGCTGACTGAGCATTGTAGTTGCGGTGCTAAAAATGGTTTGAAAGCCAGGTACTGCAGTTTCTGCGGCAGATTGCTTGATAGCGATGGCAGACGTGGTGTCGGTGATAATTCCAGGATATATACCGATATCGCTCATCCGATCAGCGCGGAGTGCCGTGATACGATTCAAGAGGCGATCTTGAACGCTTATCAGCAGGAGCTCTCAAACCACAATGATAAATGTGTGCCGGCGCTGTAAGGTCGGCGTAACACTAAGCCTTCCGTCTTGCGCAGGATAACGGGATTGGGGATGTTTCGAGTTTTGATGTGAGTTTTTCATTGACCGTTTCGTTCTTCAGTTTACAATCCCTGCATTGATATTATTTGTTTTTATATTATTGCAGGAGCAAGACCAATGCTGTTATATTTTATCCGAGGATTGTTTTTTACAATCATCCTCGCTGTACTTTTTCTCGCCGTTGACAACGCCCAGGAAACAGGCGTGCTCAACGAGCCGAAGCTTCTCACCGGCTACGTTCTTGCGATGGTACTGGCGATTATCTGCATCGTTGTTGACTGGCTCACGCCCAAGAAGTTTCTGTCCTCGTTGACAAGCATCTTTTTCGGACTTCTTGTGGGTATGCTGATAAGCTGGGCAATCACCCCCGTCATTGACACAATCAACGACCTCTACAATGTCGGCATGACAGAGCAGGCGCTCAATACAACGCGCTGGATTGTGAGCATCTGTATCTGCTATCTTACAATCAGCACGGTTCTCAGGACGAAAGATGATGTTCGTTTTGTGATACCTTATGTTGAGTTTTCCCGACAGACAAAAGGCATCAGGCCGCTCGTACTCGATTCTTCGGTTATCATTGATGGCCGTATTTACGACCTCGTTCAGACGAAAGTTTTTGATGCGCCGTTTATTGTGCCACGTTTTATCCTGAACGAACTTCAGCTACTCAGTGATTCGCAAGACAAGCAGAAACGCGCCAGAGGCCGCCGAGGACTGGATATGATAGCCAATCTACAAAGCGAGCCCATTGTGGAAGTGTCAATCGACGATACCCCTCCTCCCGGAATTGAGATGCATGCGCCTGTTGATCAGAAGCTTGTAGCTTTTACGAAAAATTGCGACGGACGCCTTGTTACCACAGATTACAATCTCAGTAAAGTGGCGATGGTCAGGCAGGTTGAAGTTGTGAACATCAACGACATTGCAAGGGCGGTCAAGCCGATCGTGCTACCGGGCGAAGGTTTGCAGATCAAGATACTCAAGGAGGGTGAAGAGGCCTCTCAAGGCATCGGATACCTCGAAGACGGTACGATGGTTGTTGTGGAAGACGGCCGCAAGCATATCGGTAAGAACGTTCAGATAACCGTAACAAGCCAGCTCCAGACATCCGCCGGCAAGATGATCTTCGGTAAGGTTGTTTGAGAGGGTGGCAAACTGCTACAAAAAACGCACTTTCGGGATAATTCACCTATCGTAAAGATAAAAACCGAAACCATGACAGAGCAGAAAATGAAAAAACTCATCGGTAAAATCACACCATCGGCAATGGTTACGGCAGTTGTATGTCTTGTCATTTTGACCCCTTTTTGCATAGGCAAGTACTGCGAGTTGAGCGTCCCCGGCGCCTTTGACAGCGGCGCCAATGTCTATTCGGCTCATCGAGTGCTCGAAGGAGCTGTCATCGGCAGTGAAGAAGTACCCAGCGCGAAGGTGGGTACGCTTCTCCTCAATATGCTCGGCATTAAGCTGTTCGGCTATCACGATTTTGCCCCCAAGCTTGTACAGGGGATTTTTCAGCTCCTTGCGATTGCGGCAATTTATCTTGCCTGTAGAAAATTCTTCGGCAAATTCGCGGCGTTCATTGCTGCGTTTTCGGCAAGCTTCTATGCCTCGGCTCCTGTAATAGCCAAATACGGCAACGTCAAGGAGGAGTTTATGGCCGCCTTCGCCGCCATCGGCATAGCGGCTCTGATTGCCTATTACTGTACAGAGCGCAAACTTTTCGCAGTGATTGCGGGCGGTTTTATCGGCTGGGCCCCTCTGTTTAAGGTTACCGGTTTTGCAGCAGGCGGCGCGGCGGCACTTCTCTGGTTGCTTTGCCTTGCGCTGAAGTGGCGGGGTTTGAAGCAGTCGCTGGCGGATCTTGCTTTGCTTGCCGCGGGGTTTGCCCTCATAACAGGACCTGTCTGGCTGTGGCTTGGCGCAGGGCACATTCAGATGAGCACGCCATACGATTCAGCGCTTGCCGTAATCGGCATTCATACGGAGGCTCCTGCGGCTTCTGAGACCAGGGCGAAAGTCAAACAGGCCGAAGCAAAGGTAGCTTCCCCGACAGAACCGCCCGCAAAAAATATACAGCAAGGGTATGCCGAGCGTACAAGAAGCGCCCGCGGCTACGACAAGCAGGCACCGGTAATTATGCGCTATTACGGCGTTGTTATCTTTCCGATTGCGCTTGCTGTTGCCTCCATTATCGCTTTGAAAGCGCGTTTTATTCGTGAGCAGCTCCGCACAAAGCGCTTGCCGCTTGCCGCTCCGCAAGACATTGCCGGCCTTCTTCTCTGCTTGTGGTGGCTGATCGATATGTCGCTTGTGTGGGTAAGCACGCGCCCATACGAAGAATACTACATACCGCTTACTGTTTCCGGGTCGTTTTTCGGTGCATATGCCATCTGGAAGCTCTGTTCGTTTACGGAGAAGAAGGGTAGCGCGTTCTCTGTTTCACTGAAAGCGGTTGTCTGCGCTGTGATGATGATTATGATTGCTCCGGTATGGGGCGGCTTGAAGAGAAGCCCGTACAGCGGCAAACCCTATGACGAGAATGGTACTCTTAAGCGCGGCTATGTTCAGCGCCTTGAGGAGGTTAGACGGTTCAAAAAGCAAGTTCCTCCGTGGGTGATTGTGGGGAAGTTTATCAATGTAAACACTGCGCCGGATGATCGGATATATGTGTGGGGGTGGTACCCTGGGATTTATGTAGTTGCGGAGCGCAGCTCGACGTATAAAAAGGCATTCGAGAGTGAGATGCATACCAGAGCGCCCGAGACAATAAAAATGATGGCACGCGGGTATGTGCGCAGCTTTGAGAAATACAAGCCGAAATATATTGTGGACAGCCGCAAAATTCACTTTCCTTACGATCGCCCGCCGCTTGAATTCTGGCCTGCAACGCCAAACGGATTTCTTCCGGCCGATGAGAGAGTTGTGGCGATGTATGAGGAGCAGTATGCTGCTCAGCTTGCCGATAAGATTGAGCCGGCAGAGGCGGAGCGCTTTGCGGCGCTGGCCGATTTACGAAGGTACATTCGCGAGAACTACGAAATCGTGTACGAGAAAGAGTACAGCTTTACGCCGCGCGGCCCCGTCAATCGACGCTTCGGGAATATGGTGGTGTTCAGGCGCAAGGACGCTCTGTAAAACCTAAAACCTAAAACCTAAAACCTAAAACCTAAAACTTAAAACTTAAAACTTAAAACTTAAAACTTAAAACTTAAAACTTAAAACCTTCCTATCCTCGCCTTTTCAGCGCGATTGCAATCAGCCACAGCACAATCGCACCCGCGCTGATGAGAAAAACCGGCACGCCGCCGTATAGCGCAAGCAACGGTATGGCGGCGCCTGTCCGGAGGCCGCCTCCCATAAACGGCTC
>JBFWMM010000014.1:0-1814 GCA_050251615.1 Phycisphaerae bacterium | reverse complement strand
TCAGCGCGATTGCAATCAGCCACAGCACAATCGCACCCGCGCTGATGAGAAAAACCGGCACGCCGCCGTATAGCGCAAGCAACGGTATGGCGGCGCCTGTCCGGAGGCCGCCTCCCATAAACGGCTCATGCGCTATCTGTTTGTATGCGAACGCACTTGATGCTTTGGTTTCATAGTCCGGATCGACAAGCCGCAGAAGCAGCAGCCCCGTTGCCGTAACGCCCATTCTTTGCCCCATCTCTGCGATAGCCCACTCAAACCAGCAGTCTTTGAACACGCGCCTTTCCAACACTAACTCATTACAGACGAAGCAGTTATAGATTAACCGAGAAGCGCGCGAAGGACGCGAAGGGAATACAATTCTGCCGGCGGCAGTTTGATAGACACCTTTTAGGAACTACCCCATTGCTATTGTTGTATTTACATGGAAAAATCAGAGCAAACTGAGGCAATAAAACTTCGCCTGCCTCCTATCCCGGAATACTCCATACAGGTGCATTATTCCGCTGTTTATTCTTTCCATTTTATAGATTGCAGCATAGCCTCTACCTCATCAGCATCAGCCGCCAGACATACATATCTAATTACGACACCTTTATCTAAATTCCTCAGAAGCGCCGAACAGTATTCGCGTTTACCTTCTCTGACCTTAACGCCTAATCCCAAGTAATTATAATCGACAACCGTTAACTCTTCGAATGGCACACCGTCTATAATGGCAGATTGTACTTTTGTTGCCCTGTTATAAAAAACATCCTCATAGCTATTACAAAGTCCCTTGATAACATTGGAACCGGTGCTGTCACACTGGATCGTGATATACGATGTAAACCCCTCCAGTATATCATGTTGTGTGAATGATAAATTATAAAAGTTTAAATTTTCAAGTGGTCTCCCATCTTCAGATCTGTTATTACAAACCCAATTGTCATCAAATTGCATATCCAGCGTTTTTGACTCAAAAGCTTCTTCTTGGGGGAGTTTGTTCAAAAAGACAAGATATATCCCTAAAGGCAACATGCCCGAGATAAACAACGCAACAACCAGTTTCTTTTTGAGCTTCATAAACACCATAACCAGTACCAGCAACAAGTTTGGTGCAAAATTAAGCAACAGCGTTGGGAACCCCTTGTAAAAAATGGAACACCATAACATAGGTAATGTAAGCGGCAAGCAAAACAGGCAAAAGCCTGCCATGCTTGTCAGTACAACACAATCTCGCTTATTCTTCTGCAAAAGGAGTGATGTTAGATAAGTTAATGCATAAAACGCCAAGAAAAGCAAATATACAGAACCGAACGTCATATGCCCGTCAATTGCAGATACAATAGCGACACCTGAGGCATAGTAAATTGCAGTGCCAGAGAGTAACGTACGCAGAAAGCATTTACCGCTTTGCTGTTTTTTGTAGCATATAAACAGCAAAGGTAGATACGCCACGACTGAAAATGTGCTGATATATAGACCCGTTATAGTCATCGGTCAGTTCTCCTGTTCCGGTACTTCATTGACTTCCACCACCTCGTTAATACTAAAACGAATCAATACATCAATTTCTGCGCCAGTCAATGAGGTTGGCGGCCCCGTTCCTGCACTTGTACCCGGAACAGACAGTGCTGCTGGCCCTGCTTGCATCAATCCATTTTGTAACCCCGAATGACTATCGCCCGCCGTCACAGGGAATTCCATCTGCCTCATTTGTCGATCATTTCAACCTTGCCTGCTTGTGAGGTGTATTTCCAATTATCACCAAGCACCAACACCTCACCATTACTGTCGAAGCGATAGGTAACGGGGGTTTTGCTGCCATTGAC
>JBFWMM010000013.1:31413-60688 GCA_050251615.1 Phycisphaerae bacterium | reverse complement strand
ACCGGCGCCGCGGGAGCGCTGTTCAAGGACGAATGCGAGTTTGTGGACAACTTCGTTGACGACCTCGTCCTCAGCGGAATCGTGCTGGCGTACAAAAAGCATATCGACAGCATACCGGAAAGCTGATGACTATCGCCGCCTGCCTTACAGCGCAGACTCCCGCCGCCATCTCGACTGTGATGGTGTTGGGGGCTGATGCGGAGAAGATTTGCGCGCGGGCATGCGCGAGCTCGGCGTCAAAGTTTCGAGCAGGCTCGCATTTCGTGGCAACGTTGCGCGATGGCAACAAAATCATAGACGAAGTGCTTGCGGGCTGCGAAGCGGAGGGCAAGATTGCGCTCCATTGCCACGGCAACCCCATCATCACACAGGCCGCGCTGGAGCTTCTGGAGAGGTGCGGCGCACGGATTGCAGAGCCGGTAGAGCTTTGCCTGCGAGAGGCCGCGCTGCAATCCCCCGATGACGCTATCGCTCAGGAGGCGCAGGTCTATTCTTCGCTCGTGCCCTCAATGAGAGCTTGCCGGCTGATAAACGCATGCGGGCTTAAAGATGCCGCGGTGGGCCGGCTGAAACAGCCGCATCTTGCATGCGAACAGGCAAAAACGGTGCTTGAGAAAAGCAAAATCGCGGCACGTCTCTTCGGCATAAGCCGTATCGCAATCGCGGGCGCGCCAAACGCCGGCAAAAGCACGCTCATAAACCAACTCGCCGGCAAACAGGTTGCCATAGTAACAGAGGTGCGCGGGACAACGCGCGACTGGGTGAGCGCGCGGGGAAAAATAGGCGATTTCGATGTGGAATTCATTGATACCGCCGGCCTCGACAGCTCTCTTTCAGGCAGGCTCGATGAGGCGGGCCAGAAAAAGACGCGCGAAATCACAGCCGAGTGCGAGGCGGTTATCGCTCTGCTTGAGCCGGCAAGCGAAGCGGAGCAGCTTGAGCTTGTAAGAAAAGCCGCGGGAGATAAAATCATTTTACCCGTGCTGAACAAGTGCGATTTACAGACCTCCGCAGGCAAGGCAGGCGAGCTGCGCATAAGCGCCCTTACAGGCGAAAACATTCCGCTCCTGATAGACAAAATCATCGCTGCGCTTGAGCCCGAGCCGCTCGCTGAAAACGACCCCGTCTGCTTCACGCGCCGCCAGATGGCGCTTGTGGAACGCATCGCCGCCGGAGATGATAGCGCCAAGCTTTGCAGGGAGCTACTCAGCGGAAAACCGAGCCATACATTTGACCTGAACGCCGTATTGCCAAAGCACGGTAGTTTGGTAGAATAAACCTTTCGATTATATTTTAGAACGCTCTGCAAGCACAGGAAACTTTAATGGCCCATGACGCAAAAAAACTGACACCCGCGATGAAGCAGTTCTTCCACTTCAAGGACAAGTATCCTGATGCGGTTCTGTTTTTCCGGATGGGCGATTTTTACGAAACGTTCTACGAAGATGCCAAGACCTGTTCTCGCGTTCTCGGGCTCGCTCTGACAAGCCGCGGCAAGGACTCCGGCAATCCGATACCACTTGCAGGCCTGCCGTTCCACGCCGTTGACGGCTACCTCAAGAAGATGATACAGGCCGGCTATAAAGTGGCGGTGTGTGAGCAGGTGGAAGACCCGAAAACCGCCAAAGGCGTAGTGAAGCGCGATGTTGTGCGCGTTGTTACGCCGGGCACGCTCACCGACGACATCCTCCTCGATGAGAAGGAAGACAACTACCTCTGCTCGGTGCATCTGGGCCGCACGAGCGCCGCTCTCTGCTACATAGACATCTCCACCGGCCATTTCTACGCACGAAAGCTCCCAGAGAGAGATCTGATAGACGAAATATCGCGCCTCGCGCCACGGGAGTGCCTTGTGGCCGAGAAGCGCGGGGAGCTCTTTGCCGGAGAAAGAGCCAAGTTGCACCGCGACATCACCGCCCACACAAGCGCCACGCTTACCGAGCGCCCGGGCTGGTACTTTGACTCACACAACGCTATGCGCTCGCTTACAAAGCTCTTCGGCACGCAATCCCTCGAAGGCTTCGGCATCGAAGTGGGCTCCGATATAATCCCCGCCGCCGGCGCAATCATCGAATACCTCAACGAGACCCAGCGCGTTTCGCTCGCGCATATCCGCCCGATAAAGCTCATCAGCCGCGAGTGCTTTATGTACATCGACCAGACCAGCCTGCGCAGTCTGGAGGTATTGCGTACGATGCGCGCCGAGGAGAGAAAGGGCTCTCTGCTTGCCTCGATAGACCACACCCTCACAGGCATGGGAGCGCGAATGTTGCGCGGTTGGGTGTGCATGCCGCTCTGCGACAAACCCGCTATAGATGCGCGGCTTGATGCGGTAAGCGAGCTGACAGACTACGACGAGGCGCACGAAATCCTTACGGGCCTGCTGAAAAACATTGCCGATCTGGAGCGCATTTGCGCAAGGGTGAGTACACAGCGCGCCACCCCGAAGGACTTTCTTGTTCTCGGCGAAACGCTTGAGCTTGTCGGACCGCTTAAAGGTGTGCTTGAGAGCTGCGATAGCGAGTTGCTCAAGTCAATCGCCTCCGGCTGCGACACAATGGACGAGCTGGCGTCACTGCTCATTGCGGCCATCAATTCCGACTGTCCCGCCCACGCGCGCGACGGCGGCGTAATCAAGCCCGGCTACAACGAAGAGCTTGACCGACTCCGCGCGCTTTCAAAAGACGCCCGCAAATGGCTCACCGACTATCAGCAGAGCGAATCGGAGCGTACGGGCATCGCAAACCTCAAAATCGGTTTCAACAAGGTTTTCGGGTACTACATTGAGCTGAGCAACTCTATGAAGGATAAGGCTCCCGAAGACTATATCCGCAAGCAGACGATAAAAAACGCCGAGCGCTACATCACCGAAGAGCTCAAGGAATACGAGCAGCAGGTGCTCACGGCGCACGAGCGTGCGCTTACGCTTGAAAACGAGCTGTTCGACCAGATCCGCGGCGAAGCTGCGCGGTATGTGGAGCGGATTCAGGGCCTCGCAGACGCCATCGCGCACTGCGACTGCATCACATCTCTTGCGACCCTCGCCCGTCAGCGCGGCTATATCCGCCCCGAAATCACCGAGGACAACAGCCTGCATATCATCGAGGGAAGGCACCCCGTCGTGGCGGAGGCGCTCGGGAGCGAGTTTGTGCCCAACGACATCGAGCTCGGCGCCGGCGACAAGGACGTGATGATAATCACCGGCCCGAATATGAGCGGTAAGAGCACATACATCCGCCAGGCGGCGCTTCTGGTGCTCCTGGCGCAGGTTGGCAGCTTTATCCCTGCGCGCGAGGCGCGTATCGGGATTGTGGACAGGATTTTTACACGCGTCGGCGCAAGCGATGAGCTGAGCAGGGGCCAGTCCACATTTATGGTTGAGATGACAGAAACGGCCAATATCGTGAACAACGCGACACACCGCTCGCTTGTGATTCTGGATGAAGTGGGGCGGGGCACAAGCACCTACGACGGGCTCAGCATTGCCTGGGCCATCACCGAACACATCGCCGGCAAGATAGCCTGCCGGACGTTCTTCGCCACGCACTACCACGAGCTCGTGAAGCTGAGCGAGCTGTTCAAGAACGTTAAAAACTGCAACGTGGCCGTGCGCGAGTGGATGGATGATGTTGTGTTTCTGCACAAAATCATCCCCGGCGCGACGGACAAGAGCTACGGCATACATGTGGCAAAGCTTGCCGGCATACCCGCCACCATCATAGAGCGAAGCCGCGAGATCCTCGCAGACCTCGAAAATACTTTCACCAGAGAAGCAGAGGGCGAACACCTCAGCCGCAACCGCACGACAGAGCAGGATACGCTGTTTGAGAAAAAGCAGAGGGATGTTTTAGAGAAGCTTGCCGGCATAGATGTGAACGCTTTGACTCCGCTCGAAGCGATAAACCTCCTCGCGGAGATTAAGAATCATCTGGCGTAATATCACGAAAAAAGCAGGCGCAAACAGTACTGATTCGCAAGAAATACGAAAAATCGCAACGGGTATAAATTCAAATTTCGGGTAGCTTGTGCGGCTCGTATTATCACTTCAACATAAGCGCACGAAATGTCATAAGAACTGCCGAATAAGGTGAAAAATTAGAGGTGAAGGATGGTTTTTGCGACTTTTTCCCGAAAAACAGAAGATTTCCTTTGCACTGTGCGCAATTTTTGGTATATTGTTCGGTCTATTTCGAGCTTTGACGGGGACAGTGCAAGTACAATTATGAGCTACCCCGGCATGATGCCGTTGGATAAGGTTTGCTGCTGTAGCTCAGTAGGTAGAGTACATCCTTGGTAAGGATGGGGTCGTCGGTTCGAATCCGACCAGCAGCACTGCCAAAGCGGAGCTCGAAAAGAAATAAAGCAAATTGTCGAAATAAAGTTTTTTAAGTAATTTGAATTTTAGGGAGTAAACCTGAAATGGCAAAGGAAGTATTCCAGCGGACGAAACCGCACCTTAACATTGGTACCATCGGTCACATCGACCACGGTAAGACAACTCTGACCGCCGCCATCACAATGCGTATGGCTGTAAAGCAGGGCACAAAGGCTAAGAAGTTCGACGAGATCGACAACGCTCCCGAAGAGAAGGAGCGCGGCATCACCATCAACACTGCGCACGTTGAATACGAGACGGCTAACCGTCACTATGCGCACGTTGACTGCCCTGGCCACGCCGACTATGTTAAGAACATGATTACCGGTGCCGCACAGATGGACGGCGCTATTCTCGTAGTTGCTGCGTCAGACGGCCCCATGCCTCAGACACGCGAGCACATCCTGCTTGCCCGTCAGGTAAACGTTCCCAAGATCGTTGTATTCATGAACAAGGTTGACCAGGTTGACGACGAAGAGCTTGTAGAGCTGGTTGAGATGGAAATTCGCGAGCTTCTCAGCAAGTACGATTTCCCGGGTGATGACATCCCGATCATCAAGGGTTCTGCGCTTGCAGCAGTTGAGTGCGAAGGCAAAGACGACGCAGCTTGCGCTTGCATCGATGAGCTGATGAACGCTGTTGACGACTACATCCCCGTTCCCGAGCGTGCTGTCGATCAGGCATTCATTATGCCTATCGAAGACGTATTCAGCATCAAGGGCCGTGGTACGGTTGGTACAGGTCGTGTTGAACGCGGTATCATCCACGTCGGCGACGAAATTGAAATTGTTGGTCTTGGTCCCACGAGAAAGACAACCTGCACGGGCGTTGAAATGTTCAACAAGACACTCGACGAAGGCCAGGCCGGCGACAACGTTGGTCTCCTGCTCCGTGGTGTTGAAAAGAAAGACCTCGTACGTGGTCAGGTTCTTGCTAAACCCGGTTCAATCACACCTCACACTAAGTTCAAGTGCGAAGTTTACGTTCTGACGAAAGAGGAAGGCGGCCGTCACAGCCCGTTCTTCGCAGGCTACCGCCCGCAGTTCTACTTCCGTACAACGGACGTTACAGGTGCTGTTAACCAGATCACAAGCCGCGAAGGCAACGCAGTTGAAATGTGTATGCCCGGCGACAACATCGCGATGGAAGTTGAAATCATCGCTCCGATCGCCATGGAAGAGGGTCTCCGCTTCGCTATCCGCGAAGGTGGCCGTACCGTTGGCGCGGGTGTTGTAACAGGCATTATTGCCTGATCGGCAAAACCGAAAATATAAGCCTGGGCAGTCTTCCAATGGCTGCCCGGCATTTTTTCCTTAAATTTTACCGCCCCTCTCACCACAAGCGACGAGAGCACGGCGGAGTTGTCTGTATAAGAAAAGCAATTATTTTGGTCGGTACTTATGACCGGTCGGAACAGAGGCAAAAATGGCAAGGTCACAGAAAAGAGAGTTTGTATGGCTTGAGTGCAAGGACTGCGGCGAGCGCAACTACCGTACGGAAGTAAACGTGGTAGGCGGCGTGCCGAAGCTTGAACTCAGCAAGTATTGCAAAAAAGAACGCAAGCATACAACTCATAAGATTAGACGTAAGTAATCAGCGCAAAGGACATTAGCTCAATTGGCAGAGCATTGGTTTCCAAAACCAAAGGTTGGGGGTTCGATTCCCTCATGTCCTGTTTTGCGATAGTGATATAGGCGCGAAAAGCAAAGGTAACAAAATGCAACTTTACATTTACAAAAGAGGTCAGGGGTATCAGACAAGGCTTTGGACATGCTTGGCCTGTTTTGCTCTTGCTTGCTGGGGAAGTTACAGACTCAGCGAGATACTTACCGTAACATCGAACGTGTGGGTTGAATATCTCGTTCCCGCGGCTGTCGTTGCGGTGCTCTTATGGGGCATCTACTACCTCCAGAACCGCCCGACCGTTGCGAACTTTCTCATCGAAGCCGAAGGCGAACTCAAGAAGGTGAGCTGGTCGAGCAAGGCGCAGATAGTGGCAGCGACCACAGTTGTAATCACTGTCGTGATTGTATTTTCGGTTCTCCTGGGACTGATAGACATCGGATTTGCGTCTCTCTTCGAGAACGTTCTGAAGCTCTACTCGTAAAGGAGCGCTTATTATGCAATGGTATGTACTGAGAGTAGCATCGAATAAAGAAAATTACGTTCGTGATACTCTCGAGAAGAAAGTCCGTCTGGAAAAGCTCGAAGAGTATGTCGGCAGGATTGTGGTTCCTTCGGAGAAGGTTAAAAAGTCGATGCGCGGCGGTAGGCAGCGTGTTGTAAACCGCAAGCTATACCCTGGATATGTTTTCATGGAGCTTGAAACGGACGAAGCCGGCAGGATACCCGAACAGGCCTGGTTCATGATCAAGGAAACCGGTGGCGTCGGTGATTTTATCGGCACAGAAGGCGTGCCCACGCCTATGCGCGATACCGATGTGGTAAAGATGCTCAAGGAAGTCGAAGGAAGCGAAAACGATACCGCCCCCACATTCAAACTTGACTTCAAACCCGGCGATTCAATCAAGATTACTGAAGGCCCGTTTGAGAATCAGGAAGGCGTGGTTGACAGCGTGGATACCGAGCGCGGAGTTGTTCGCGTTATGGTTCCGGTATTCAACAGAATGGCGCCTCTCGATATCGAATACTGGCAGATAGAAAAAGCTTAACGTGGTCCCTGCCTGATAAGGCGGGGATAAACGGCTACACGGGGAAAGGCCCGCGTGGCTGTTTTGTGTCTATACATTTTTTTACTTTACGAGGTTTTATCAATGGCAAAAGAACTTACCGCTCAGATTAAGCTTCAGGCCCCCGGTGGAAAGGCAACGCCTGCTCCTCCGATTGGTCCTGCGCTTGGTCAGCACGGAGTTAACATTGGTCAATTCGTTCAGCAGTTCAACGAGGCTACTCGAGAACTCAACGGAATGACCGTGCCTGTCGTTATCAATGTTTACGGCGACAGGACTTTTGACTTCGTCATAAAGAGTCCGCCGGCATCGGTTCTGCTCCTCAAGGCAGCAGGTCTCGAAAGCGGCAGCGGCGAACCCAACACAAAGAAGGTTGGAAAGGTTACCAAGGCTCAGATTCGTGAAATCGCGGAGCGCAAGATGAATGATCTCAACGCCTACAAAATTGAGGCGGCCGATCGTATCATCGAAGGTACAGCTCGCAGCATGGGCATTGAAGTAGAAAACTGAATATCAATTATCTGCTTACCACGGCATCGTAGTGGAAGCGTTAAAAAATTAACGCGGAGTAAAAATGGCAAAAAAAAGTAAAAGATACATTAAGGCGGTCGAAAAGACTGTAAAAGATGCTCTTCCCGTCGCAGAAGCGGTGAAGAAGCTCAAGAGCTTTGACGCGCCCAAGTTTGACCAGTCAGTCGAGATTGCAATGCATCTCGGTATTGACCCGCGCCAGGCGGACCAGCTTATTCGCGGTGCGATTTCTCTTCCCAACGGTATCGGCAAGGCCAAAAGGGTTATTGCGTTCTGTGAGGATTCAGAGATCGAGGCGGTAAAGGCGGCCGGTGCAGTAGAGGCTGGCAATGAAGACCTCGTTAAGAAAGTTTCAGACGGCTGGCTTGATTTCGATGTGGCTATCTCTTCTCCGAAGATGATGGGACAGGTCGGCAAGCTCGGTCGTGTGCTCGGCCCGCAGGGCAAGATGCCTTCGCCGAAGAACGGCACTGTAACCCCGGATATCGTAACAGCGGTAAGCGAGTTTGTTGCCGGTAAGGTTGAGTATCGCAATGACAGCGGCGGCAATATCCACGCTATAGTTGGAAAGCTCAGCTTCGATGATGCCAAACTGGTAGAAAACATCAATGCATTTGTTGATGTTATTCAGAAGCAGAAGCCGGATTCCATCAAGGGTACATTCGTTATTAAGGTCAGCGTCAGTGCTACTATGAGCCCGGGCGTTCAGGTGGCTCTATAAGGGCAGAGGTGAGACACTATGAGTAAATTTGTAAAAGAACTGCTGCAGAAAGAACTGGAAGTCAAGTTTGACGGCGTAACAGAATTCGTCGTTGTAAGTACTGACGGTGTAAGCGGTAATGATAATAATGCCATGCGTTCGAAGCTCAGCGAAAAGGGCGTAAGCCTGAGAGTTGTGCGTAACTCGCTTATGAGGAAGGTTGTCCCGGGAGCAGCAGAGCTCTTCAGCAACGGCCCTTGTACAGTGGCATTCGGCGGCGACAGCGTTGTTGACGTGGCCAAGGAAATGGTTGCCATCGAGAAGAAGATCAAGGCTTTCGAGCTCAGGGGCGCCTATGTTGACGGCACACTCGTCAGCGGTAAGGGTGTTGTTGATCTTTCCAAGATGCCCAACCGTGTGGAACTTCAAGGCCAGATCGTACAGCTGGTTCTCAGTCCGGCGGCAAATCTTGCCGGTGCGATTGTGGGTCCGGCGAGCGTTATCGCAGGTTGCCTGAAGACCATTATCGACAAGGCAGAAGAAGGCGCTGCCTGATAACAGCCTCAAAAACAAAGAATATTTTACGATTCAGTTTATTCCCAGCCTCAGCCGGGCGTCCTGAAAGGGTTAAACATCGCGGCGTAGTGATGGCAGTCGGCGGGCAAGACGTGGAATAAAAGGAGATTAAATAACATGAGTGACGAAAATAGAACATTCAGCGATGACATCAAGGCAATAGGCGACAGCATTGTAAAGCTGACACTTATGCAGGCCAAAGAACTGGCTGACTACCTCAAAGAAGAGTACGGCATTGAGCCGGCAGCTGGTGGTGCAGTTATGATGGCAGGTCCCGCGGCAGCAGGCGAAGAAGCCGAAGCTGTTGAAAAGACCAGCTTTGATGTAATTCTTGAAGCAGTTGGCGATAAGAAGATTGCTGTCATCAAGGAAATCCGTGCTATCACAGGACTTGGTCTCAAGGAAGCCAAGGAGCTCGTTGACGGCGCACCTAAGACAGTCAAGGAAGGTATCAGCAAGGAAGAAGCTGAGACAGTCAAGAGCCAGCTCGAAGAAGCAGGCGCTTCCGTAAAGATCGACTGATATAGGAATAATGCCGCAACATAGCGGTAGCTGTACCAGACTATACCGGTGTCGGGTGGGGAATAGTAGTTCTCTACCCGTACACCTTTGTTGCGTTTATGCTTTTTACGTCGGATATTTTCGGCAAACCCACAGGCTTGTATAAATTTTATGCGGAGATTATTGATGGGGCCAAGACCGGTACGAAATTTTGGAAAACTTACTGAGGCTATCCCTGTACCAGACCTTACACAGGTGCAAAGGGAAAGCTACAAGGAATTCCTCCAGCTCGACATAAACCCTCAGGAGAGGGCAGATGCGGGGCTTGAGGCGGTATTCAGGGAGGCATTCCCCATAGAGGGTCAGGACCTCGTTCTTGAATACAAAGGATATACACTTGAAAAACCGAGATACACTCCAATAGAGTGTAAAGAGCTCAAGCTTACTTACGGCTATCCGCTCCGCGTTGCATTCAGACTGCACAACAAGAAGCTCGACCAGAGCATCGACCAGGCCATATACCTCGGCGAGATGCCTGTTATGCTTGGCGGTGGTACGTTCATCGTCAATGGTGCTGAACGTGTTATCGTGAGCCAGCTGCATAGGGGCCCGGGTGTTGACTTCGGCATTGAAAGCAAAGAGGCCGACAGAATCCTTCACGGCGGACGCATCATTCCCGAGCGCGGAAGCTGGCTGGAAGTTTGTGTAACGAAGAAAGATAATCTGCTCGTTAAAATCGACCAGACAAACAAACTCGCTGCGACTGTTTTCCTGCGTGCTATGGCACCGGAATACGGCACAACCGCTGACATCATCAGGATCTTCTACGAGACGAAGAAGATCAGCCCGGCCAAGCTTGAGCCGATGATGTGGTCTGTGGATGAGATTATTGACACCGAAACCGGCGAGGTTATTGTCGGTGCGGGTAAGCAGATCGGCGATGCGATCAGCCAGATTCAAGGTAGCAGTATTGATAAGGTTGAGGTTATTGTCAATCTCACAGATATGCTCATCCTCAACACGCTCGGCGAGGACGACTGCCAGACATACGAACACGCTCTTCTCAAGATCTACTCCAAGCTTCGCCCGGGTAACCCCTCGAACGTGGAGAAGGCAAAAGAGCTGTTCCACGAACGCTTCTACGATGATAAGCGTTACAGGCTCGGCAAGGTGGGCAGGTTCCGCCTGAACAGGAAGTTCGGCACGAACACATCCGAAGATTTGCAGGTTATTCAGTCTGATGATTATATTCGCGTTGTCAAGTATCTGCTTGACCTCCGCTCCAACAAGGGCATGATTGATGATATTGACCATCTCGGCAACAGGCGCGTGCGTACTGTCGGCGAGCTCGGTAGCGATGAGATCCGCAAGGGCCTTCTCAAGCTCCAGCGCACCGTTAAAGACCGCATGAGCAGCAAGCAGGCCGAAGAGATAACCAAGATCTCCGACATCGTCAACAGCAAGAGCGTCTCGAATCACATTGATGCGTTCTTTGGCAGAGGCGAGCTCAGCCAGGTGGTTGACCAGACAAACTGTCTCAGTCAGCTCACTCACGAAAGAAGGCTTTCGGCCCTCGGCCCGGGCGGTCTCAACAGAAAACGTGCAGGTTTCGAGGTTCGCGACGTTCACATATCGCACTACGGACGCATCTGCCCGATTGAGACTCCTGAAGGTGCGAATATCGGTCTTATCTCCTCGCTTGGCGTTTACTCGAGCCTCGACGAATACGGCTTCCTTATGACTCCGTACGTCAAGGTGGACAAAGGCAAGGTTACAGGCGAAATCGTAACGCTCCGCGCAGACGCCGAAGACGAGCTTGTTTTCGCTCCGCCGGCCGCTCTCGACCGCGCCGATCAGAAGAAGTTGCGCAAGGGACCCGTTCTTGCGCGCGAAAAGGGCGAGCTCACTCAGATTGACAGCCAGGAAGTTGAATACCTCGACGTTTCCAGCAAACAGACTGTCGGTATCTCGGCGGCTCTCATCCCGTTCCTCGACCATGACGACGCCAACCGCGCGCTTATGGGCTCGAACATGATGAGGCAGGCCGTACCGCTTCTGCAAACTGAGGCTCCGCTTGTAGGTACGGGCATGGAATATGAAGTGCCCAGGAATACACCGATGGTTGTCAAGGCAATCCGCGGCGGCACGGTTACCGCTGTTGACGCGCTCAAGATCGTCATTGATGAGCGCGACGAATACCCGCTGATGAAGTATCGCGGCCTAAACGAGCGTACCTGCCTCAACCAGAAGCCGGTCGTTGCTCTCGGGCAAGTCGTTGAAACCGGTGAGATTATCGCAGACGGCGGCGGCACAGACCATGGCGTTCTCGCCATCGGAAAAAATCTCCTCGTAGCGTTTATGCCTTTCGACGGCTATAACTTCGAGGATGCTATTCTCATAAACCAGAACCTCGTCAAGAAGGATACTTTCACAAGTATTCACATTGATGAGTTTGAGATTGAGGTTCGCGAGACAAAGCTCGGCAAGGAAGAGTTCACAAGGGACATTCCGAACGTCGGCGAGAAGATGCTTCGCAACCTCGACATAAACGGTATCATCCGCGAGGGCACGAAAGTGAGCCAGGGGGATATACTTGTAGGTAAGGTTTCTCCGAAGAGCAAGAGCGAGCTTTCTCCCGAAGAAAAGCTTCTCCACGCCATCTTCGGCCGCGCAGGCGAAGACGTGAAGAACGATTCACTCACCGTGCCCAGCGGACACGAAGGCGTTGTTATCGGTACGAGACATTTCCGCCGGTACTCCGCGACAAATGAGGTGGAAAAAAAGGCGCTTAAAGCGAAGATCACCGCGCTCAAAGAAGAAACAACCGCAAAGCAAGTGAGCCTGTTCCGCAAGATGATGGACAAGGTTTATGCCACGATCGACGGCATTGATGTTGTTGACCCCGATTCACTCCAGAAGGCGGGTGTGAGCAAGGTTGATGAGGTTATCGCCGAACAGGTTGATAATTTCAGCGCCGAGTGGCTCAAGCAGAAGGATAAGATGCCCGAATTCAGGGCCGTTATTGATCTCTACTGGCCTCAGATTGTTGAGCTTGGCGAAGAGTATGAACGCCTCAGCGACCACCTCAACCGTGGCGACGAACTACCTAACGGCGTTCTCGAAAAAGTCAAGGTTTATGTGGCTATCAAGCGCACGCTTTCTGTGGGTGATAAGATGGCCGGACGCCACGGTAACAAGGGTATCATCGCGCGTATTATGCCGCAGGAAGATATGCCGTTTCTCGAAGACGGCACACCTGTTGACATCGTGCTGAACCCGCTCGGCGTACCTTCTCGTATGAACGTTGGTCAGATTCTCGAAACACACCTCGGCTGGGTGTCGAAGGTACTCGGGTTCGATTCCATTACGCCTGTGTTCGATAGTGCGACAGAGGAAGAAATCCATACGCTCACCGAAGAAGCGAACAACTATGTCAAAGAGCGAATGAAACAGTTCGAGGAAGCCAAGCTTGCTCCGCCGGCCGATGAGATCTATGCGGTTGTCCCCGATACTCTTAAGAGCCAGCTCTACGACGGCCGCACAGGCGAGGCGTTCGAGCAGAGGGCGACAGTCGGTTATATGTATATGCTCAAGCTGCACCACCTCGTGGATGACAAGATCCATGCCAGAAGTACCGGCCCATACAGCCTTATCACGCAGCAGCCGCTCGGCGGCAAAGCGCGTGCAGGCGGTCAGAGGTTCGGTGAGATGGAAGTTTGGGCGCTTGAAGGATACGGAGCCGCGTATTTGCTGCAGGAAATCCTGACGGTTAAGAGTGATGATATTGAAGGCAGAACGAAGATTTACGAATCGATGGTCAAGGGGACAAATTCCCTTGTCGCCGGCACGCCGGTTTCGTTCGAGGTTCTCTGTAACGAAATCAGAGGGCTCGGCCTCAATATGAGACTCGAAAAAAGCAAAAAGGATTTCTCGCCGTTCTGATTTCGGGCGGCAGAGAACGTTTATCCTAACTTAAAAGGAGATACTGGGATATGATAGAACCTGGTTTTGAAAAAATAAACGATTTTGACTCGGTAAGGATTTCGCTTGCCAGCCCCGATGATATTCGAAGCTGGTCGTTTGGCGAGGTTCGCAAACCGGAGACAATCAACTACAGGACATATCGTCCTGAGCGTGATGGTCTGTTTTGCGAGCGTATTTTCGGCCCTGAGCGCGACTATGAATGTTTCTGCGGTAAGCACAAGGGTACTAAATTCAAGGGCGTCATCTGTGAGCGTTGCGGGGTAAAGGTAGCACCGAGCCGCGTAAGACGTAAAAGGATGGGCCATATCACTCTCGCCGCGCCGGTTGTGCATATATGGTTTTTCAAGGCCATGCCCAGCCGCCTCAGCACTCTGCTCGGCTTCAAAACGAGCGAGCTTGAGAAGATTGTGTATTTTCAGGACTACGTCGTTATGGATCCCGGCGATACGCCTCTTGAGAAGCACCAGCTGCTCACAGAAGACGAGTACCGCGATGCATACGCAAGCTATGGTTCCGGCTTCAAAGCGGCCATGGGCGCCGAAGCCATTGAAGATCTCATCAAAGAGCTTGATATGGAGCTTCTCAGCATAGAGCTGCGCGAGCAGATCAACAGCACAGGCAGCAAGCAGAAGATCAGCGAGCTTTCCAAGCGCCTTAAAACTGTAAACGCGCTGAGAGAGAGCGAAAACGAGCCGACAAATATGGTTCTCAAGGTGCTTCCGGTTATCCCGCCGGACCTGCGCCCGCTGGTTATGCTGGAAAGCGGCAACTTTGCCACCAGCGACCTTAATGACCTCTACAGAAGAATTATCAACCGTAATAACCGCCTTGCAAAGCTGATGGACCTTAACGCGCCTGAAGTTATTATCAGGAACGAAAAGAGAATGCTCCAGCAAGCTGTTGATGCTCTGCTTGACAACGGCAGATGCAGAAGGCCGGTTGTCGGCAGCAACAACAGAGCGCTTAAATCGCTCACCGATATGATCAAAGGCAAGCAGGGCCGCTTCCGCGAAAACCTTCTCGGCAAACGCGTTGACTACTCCGCTCGTTCGGTTATCGTTGTTGGCCCGTGGCTCAAGCTGAATCAGTGCGGCCTGCCGAAGAAGATTGCGCTTGAGCTTTACCAGCCGTTTATCATCAGGAAGCTGCGCGAGCGCGGCTATGCTGATACGGTCAAGAGCGCAAAGAGGATGCTCGAAAGGCGCGAGGACTGCGTCTGGGATATACTCGAAGAAGTAATCTACCAGCACCCCGTTCTGCTCAACCGCGCCCCCACGCTTCACCGCATGGGTATTCAGGCGTTCGAGCCGGTACTTGTTGAAGGCAACGCTATCCACCTGCATCCGCTGGCTTGTAAAGGCTTCAACGCCGATTTCGACGGCGACCAGATGGCTGTGCACCTTCCGCTCAGCATCGAGGCGCAGGTTGAAGCGCATACGCTCATCCTTGCTACAAACAACATTTTCTCGCCCTCAAACGGTTCTCCGAACCTTACTCCATCGCAGGATATCGTGCTTGGTAACTACTACCTCACAACCTGTATGGCCGGTGCAAAAGGCGAAGGCATGGTATTCCGCGACACGTTCGAGGCCATCAGCGCCTATGACCGCGGCGTAGTGTCAGCGCACGCCAAATGCAAGGTTCGCCTGCCCAAGGGCAAGCGTTTTATGGATGATGACGGCGAGCATGAAGGCGGCGTTGTGGAAACAACCCCCGGCCGCTGTCTGTTCAACGATGTGTTCCCGCAGGAAATGCCGTTCTTCAACCAGCTTATGAGCAGCAAGCAGCTCGGTAAGGTTATCAGCGAGTGCTACAAGCGCATCGGCAGCGGCAAAACTGTTGATATTCTCGACAGGGTTAAAGACCTCGGCTTCAAGTATGCAACTCTCGCCGGCCTGAGTATCGGCGTTACAGACCTGCGCATACCGGTCGAGAAAAAAGATATTCTTATCAAGTCACAGAAGATTGTCGATAAGATTATGAACAACTTCCGCGATGGTGTCCTAACGGAAACCGAGCGCAAGAACCAGATTATCGATGCCTGGACACACGCACGTATCGAGGTTACAAACGCCATGCTTGATGCCATCAAAAACGATGAGCGCGACGGCAAGCCATACCTCAACCCCATCTGGGTTATGAGGCACTCCGGTGCTCGTGGCAGTGTTGACCAGATCATGCAGCTGGCAGGTATGCGTGCGCTTATGGCTAAGCCGAGTGGTGAGATTATCGAAACACCGATTAAATCGAATTTCCGCGAAGGCCTTAACATTCTTGAGTACTTCAGCTCGACTCACGGTGCGCGTAAAGGACTGGCTGATACAGCTCTTAAAACAGCTGACTCCGGCTACCTCACGCGTAAGCTTGCGGATGTTGCACAGAACGTTATCGTTACCTGCGACGATTGCGGCACGCTCCAGGGCGTCATGAAAACAAACGTCATCAAGGGCGATGACATTGAAATTCCGCTCAGCCAGCTGATAGTCGGCCGTACGGCACGTGATACCATTAAAGACCTCGTACGTGATGAGGTTATCGTTCGTGAGAACGAAATTATCACGCCCGAAGCCGCCGCCAAAATCGAAGAGCTCAATCCGGGCTCCATTATGGTTCGTAGCCCGCTGACATGTGATGCCGAAAGCGGCATCTGCGCCAAGTGCTACGGATGGGACCTAAGTAAGAGCCGTCTCGTAGAGCAGGGTATGGCGGTTGGTATCGTAGCCGCGCAGTCTATCGGCGAGCCCGGTACGCAGCTTACAATGCGTACCTTCCATACAGGCGGTATCGCATCTCGCGCGGTTGTCGAAGACGACCAGAAAGCAACACGTAGCGGCCGCGTACTCTATAAAGGCGTACACTGCGTGCCGGTTACCTCTGCGGAGGGAGCCACTGAGTACGTTTCACTCAAACGCAAGAGTGAAGTGGCCGTTATAAACGAAAACAACTACCAGGTCGAATCGTTCCCGATTGAATACGGTTTCCGTATTGCAATAGCAGACGGAGCGCAGGTGAAAGCCGGCGATGTTCTCTTCCGCTGGGATGCACACCGTATCCCGATTCTCGCAGAGACTCCCGGTGTTATTCGCCTGCACGACATCATTGAAGGTGAAACGACCCGCATTGATGAAGAGCGCAAGGGCCAGCAGGGCCGTCCGGTTGTTATCGAACATAAGGGCGACAGACACCCGCAGATTGTTATTGAAGACACAAACGGAAAGATTCTCAATGTTCACTACTTGCCCGCAAAGGCACGTATTGAAGTGAATGACGGCGATGAGGTTACCGCGGGACAGCTACTTGCAAGACTTCCGCG
The DNA here is from genome assembly GCA_050251615.1 of Phycisphaerae bacterium. GTDB lineage: Bacteria > Planctomycetota > Phycisphaerae > Sedimentisphaerales > Sedimentisphaeraceae > Sedimentisphaera. Next base: position 44,018 of record JBFWMM010000013.1, on the reverse strand, counting down.
CGGTTCCGGCGGCACACAGGATATTACAGGCGGTCTGCCGCGTGTAACAGAAATCTTCGAGGCGCGCAAGCCCAAAGAGCCTGCTGCCATGGCGGAGATCTCAGGTGTTGTCGAGCTTCAGCGTGAGCGCAGGCGAGGCAAGATTACGGTAATTGTACGCAATGAAGAATCCGGCCTTGAGCGCGAACATCATGTACCGCGCGACAGGCACCTCAACGTGCACACCGGCGGTAGAGTAATTGCGGGCGACTCGCTCACACAGGGCCCGCTCGTTCCGCACGACATCCTTAGAATCAAGGGCGAAGAGGCGCTTCAGCGCTACCTTCTCGCCGAGATTCAGAATGTTTACCGCGCTCAGAACGTAAATATCAACGACAAGCACGTTGAGATTATCGTATCGCAGATGCTTTGCAAGGTTGAAATCGATACTATCGGCGACAGCGGCTTCCTCCCGGGTGAGGTGGTCGATAAGAGTGAGTTCAAACGTGTGAACAAGGCTCTTGCCGATATGATCGTCATTACGGATCCGGGCGATACCAAGCTCAAGAAGGGCGATAAAGTGAGCAGGGATGACCTTGCCAAGGCCAACGAAAAGACAGAAATGCTTCTCGGAGAACCGGCCAAGGGCAAGAAGCCACTTCCCGCTACAGCTAACACGCTTCTGCTCGGTATTACCAAGGCTTCGCTGCAATCTGAGAGCTTTATCTCGGCGGCAAGCTTCCAGGAAACCACAAAAGTATTGACGGAAGCCTCTCTTGGTGGTAAAATTGATACTTTGCGCGGTCTGAAAGAGAATGTTATTCTCGGCAGGCTTATACCGGCAGGTACCGGTTTCGGCAAGTATGGCTCGATTACGGTCAAGCACAATACCGAAGCGCCTGTACCTGTTGAGTTGCAGGGTGCTCATGATGCTGAGGCTGCGGCGGATGCTGCAATCAGAGAAGCACTGGGTATCTGATAAAGTTAACAAAACGTTTTTTAGTATTTTGATAAAGGTTTAATAATGCCCACAATCAATCAGTTAGTCCGTTTCGGACGCAAGCAGAAGGCGAGAAAGCGCGTCTCGGATATCAGTGGATGTCCACAGAAGCGCGGTGTTTGTCTCGTTGTGAGAACGCAGACACCTAAGAAGCCTAACTCGGCTCTTCGTAAAATCGCGAGGGTGCGTCTTACAAACGGTAAGGAAGTTACCGCGTATATTCCCGGGGTTGACCACAACCTCCAGGAACACAGCACCGTTCTCATCAGAGGCGGTCGTGTGCGCGACCTTCCCGGCGTACGTTACCACATCGTCCGCGGTTCTCTTGATACCGCAGGCGTCAGCGGACGTATGCAGGCACGAAGCAAGTACGGCGCAAAGAAGAAGTAATTTTTAATCACAGTCGAACAGGATAAAGCACAGTATGGCAAAGTTTACAGCATCAGCAACCCAGCTCAAGGCGGATCCGGTCTATAACAGCAGGTTGATCTCAAAGTTCATAAATTGCCTTATGCTTAGTGGAAAAAAGAGCGTTGCACGCAAAGTTTTCTATGATGCAATGGGTATTATTGAAAAACGTATAACCGACTGCCCCCCGAACGAGGTGTTCGAGAAGGCAATCGAAAATGTCAAGCCGCTTCTGGAAGTGCGCAGCAAGCGCGTCGGCGGTTCAACATATCAGGTTCCGATGCAGGTGCGGCCGAAGAGACAGCAGTCTCTCGCGTTCCGCTGGATTCTCGATGCCGCAAGAGGCAAGAAGGGCAAGCCGATGTCACAGAGGCTCGCTCAGGAGATTTCAGACGCTTATAAGGGCGATGGACAGGCGATGACAACTCGCGAAAACGTCCACAGGATGGCAGAGGCTAACAAGGCCTTCGCACATTTCGCCTGGTAAGCACTGCTTCCAAAAAACTACAAGACACCCGCTCCCGAAAAGGCGTGGGTGTTTTTTTGTGAGATTCTGCGTACAAGGCAGACACTGCGTACTCAAGCGAGTGCGTAAAGATGAGTCCGCAAAGTTCGCTTAGTCCGCAGATGAAAAGGGAAGAGCATTCGCTCTTCCAAGCGAACATGCAACCTTGATTTACATTGCATTACATCGGGCAGGTTTTGTCGGTGTGTTCATGTGTGAAGGATTCGGTGCCGGCGGCGAAATCTGCCACGATTTGCCCCTTGCCGATCAGCTTCCATTTGTATATCAGCAGGCCATCCAGCCCCACGGGCCCGCGCGCGTGGATTTTGTTTGTGCTTATGCCCACTTCCGCACCGAGCCCGTAGCGGAAGCCATCGCTGAAGCGCGTGCTGGCGTTGAGGAATACGTCCGCCGAGTCAACGAGCGCGAAGAACAGCCTCGCCGCGGTTTCGTCAGCGGTTACGATGGCGTCTGTGTGGCCGGAGCCGTAGCGGTTTATGTGGGCGATGGCCTCCTCAACCGAATCCACAATCTTTATCGAAAGCTCGTAGTCGAGGTACTCCGTTTTCCAGTCCTGCTCTGTCGCAGGCTCGGCCGCGATGAGCTTGCAGGTGCGCTTGCAGCCGTGCAGGCGGCAGTTGTATTTGTCGTAGCCCTCTTTCAGCACGGGTAAAAGCCGCCCCGCGATGTCCTTATGCACAAGCAGTGTCTCCATGGCGTTGCAGACTGCCGGGTACTGGCATTTTGAGTCTATTGCGATGCGCACGGCCATCTCGAAATCGGCCGCCTTGTCGATATACACATGGCAGATACCGTCGGCGTGGCCCATTACGGGAATCGACGTGTGCTTCATAATGTACTGCACAAACTCATTCGAGCCGCGCGGTACAATCAAATCGACGTATTCATCAAGGGCAAGCATCGCCGAAACATCCTCGCGCGTTTCCAGCAGGCCGATCCAGCCTTCCGGCAAGCCGGCACCTGCGCTCGCCTCCGCGATGATGTCCGCAAGGATGCGGTTTGTTCGCATGGCCTCGCTGCCGCCTTTCAGCAGGACGCTGTTGCCGCTTTTGAGGCAGAGTGAAGATATCTGTACGAGCGCATCGGGGCGTGATTCAAATATCACCCCGACAACCCCCAGCGGACAGGCAACCTTATAGAGATCGAGCCCAGAGGCAAGCTCTGTGGCTTTGAGCGTCTGCCCGACGGGATCCGGCAGGGCGATAAGGCTGCGCAGCCCCTCGCATACACCGGCAATCTTGCCCTCATCGAATTTCAGGCGTTTGAGCAAAGGCGCGGCGAGATTGTCCCGCTCGGCAGCCTCAAGGTCAAGCTTATTTGCAGTGGTAATCTCCTCCGCATTCGCTTCAAGCGCGCGAGCAATCTGTTCGAGCGCTTCGTCCTTCACGGCCGTAGCGCGGCTCGCCATCAGAATTGATGCCTCTTTTGCCTTTGATGCTATATCCTTTATGCTCATATCTGCCCCTTTCGGTGTTTCATTTTCTATTTTCCGCGCCGAAGCACTTTGATCCGTAATTCTATTTAAAAAAGCCGGCTTTGCAAAGCTCTCTACCAATCCGGTTCGGCTCTCTTTATCTCCACTTCACACTTCGGCAGCGCGTTTATAAACATCCTGCCGTAAAACTTGTTGACAATCCTGCTGTCCATAATCACAATGGTTCCCGTGTCGCTTTTACGGCGCAGAAGCCTGCCGAAACCTTGCTTGAAGCGGATTATCGCCATCGGTACCTGATAGCTCATAAACGGATTTTCGCCGCGTTTTTTCATCAGCTCAATTTTGCCTTTAACAAGCGGGTGCGTCGGCATCTGAAACGGCAGGCGCATTATCACCACACATCTCAGCGCGTCCCCGGGCACATCCACTCCCTGCCAGAAGCTTTCTGTGCCGAGGAGGATTGCATTGCCGCTTTCGCGGAATTTGTCTATCAACTCGGTTCGCGAGACACCTTTTTCCTGCCGCAAAAGCACGCGCCCGTTTTCAATCGCCCAGAATTCCAGCTCCTCTGCGAAGCTGCGCAGCATAGAATAGCTTGTAAACAGCACGAGCGTGCCGCCGTGGTTGCCGAGGATATGCGCTTTAAGCGCCTGAACAGCCCGCGCTGTAAAAGCGGGGTGGCTTGGCTCTGGCAAATCCGCCTCCACGATAATCTTCGCGTTGCGGCTGTAATCGAAGATGGCGTCAAGCTCAAGATGCTCGAAGTTGTACAGACCGATGCCATTTGCGAAGAAATTAAAGCCGGTTTCATCTTTTCCGCAGGCGATTGTTGCGCTTGTCAACAGGACGGATTTATACTCATCGAACAGACACCTGCAAATCTCCGGCCCCACCTCCACCGGCGAGCTGCGCAGAGTGTATCTCGGTTGCCTGCCCTTGAAGCACTCAATCCAGTATATGCTCACCCTCTTCTGTTCGGCTTCCTCTTCCGCGCCGTTTTGCGCAGGCTGCGCATCGGGCTGATTCACAAACTGCTTTATATCTCGCTCCAGCACCTGCAAACGTTCCATGGCGCGTTTTATTTCTTCCGTACTGTCGCTTTCCTTCTCCTCATCACTCAGAGCACCAATCGCACGGTTTATTTCAAGGCGCAGGCGGCGCAGCTCTTCAGAAAGGTTGTCGGTGAGCGAGCCCGGGAGGCATTTGCCGCCGAGGTCGCGCTCGGTTTCCGTATAATACTCGGCAACCTGTGTGAAGAACAAGTCCAGGGTCTCTCTTGCCTTTATCACGAGTGAAAGAAGTTCTTCTGTCGCGATTCCGGTAAGCAGGCCGCGGTTTTTCTTGCGGTCATAGAGACCGCTTAGCAGGTAGTTTACCTGGCTCTCCGATATGTTGATACCAAAATGGTCTTCGGCTACCGCTCGCAGGTTGTGCGCTTCGTCTATGACGATGGCGCTGTATGCGGGGAGTATGCTTGCGCCCTGCGCCCGCAGGACGAGGTCGCTGAGCAACAGGGAGTGATTCAATACGATAACATCGCAGGCCTCAAGCTCGCGGCGGGCCTTGTAGTAAAAGCATTTGTTGTAGTGCGGGCATTTGCGGCCGCGGCAGTTGCCATGTTCGCTTCTGACAGATTCCCAGAGTGAATGGTCCGGCCTCATCGCCAGCGAGCTGAGTGAGCCGTCGTTGGTGGTTTCGGCCCAGGTACGCAGCTCTTTGAGCTGTGAGGGCGAGCCGTCAAATAACGAGCGGTTATTTTCCTCTACAAATTTCAGTCTGCGCAGGCAGAGATAATTTCCGCGTCCTTTTGCCAGCCCTGCCTTAAACTCGAACCCGAGCGCTTCGGCTATAAAGGGGATGTCCTTATTTATCAGCTGCTCTTGCAGGTTGATTGTGTGCGTGCTGACGACGGCCTTCTCGCTACGGCTCACGGCGTATTTTATCGCGGGTGCAAGATACGCAAGGCTCTTGCCCGTGCCTGTGCCGGCCTCGATTATCGTATGGATGCCCTGGAGAAGACAGCGTTCGGCCTGATCGGCCATCTTCGCCTGCTCCGGACGTGGCTCAAAATGCGGCATAAGCTCAGATATGCGCCCGTTATCGGCAAAGAGTGTGCTGATGTCAAAATCGGGATTACTCAAAATAGACCGCCTCTCAATGCATAAAAAAAGGCCGGAGTCTTTCGAACCCGGCCTTAGTTGAGACAATCAAGAATAAAAATAAATACTTTGGTATAAAGGTCGTCTCAACCCAAATCTAAACTTTACTTTTTGGAAAAAAGAATCATACGCTTTGAAACGCAGACCTAAAACTATATTACAGTGTCAAAGAACCATAACGTTGAGCGTATTGTATCACTCGGCAGGGCGGTTGTCAATCGTAACTCGCACTTTTTCTGAAAAATTTTCACATTTTTTTTCATTACGGATTGGTGAATCAATCCGCACCCCCGATACAAAAGTAGAGACGCGATATTTCGCGTCTCTACGAGGTTTGATGCCGAATACGAATGTGTTGTGCCCGTCAGCTGACGATGGCTTTTCTCGCGTAATGCGTGTGGAGCAGGTGGTGCGATTTCTCGCTACATGGATGGCCGAGGAACTCATCGTAAATCTGCTTGATAAACGGATTCTCGTGCGATTTTCTCAGCTCCTTGCCCTCATCTTCCTTGATGATGGCTTGAATACGCTTCTTGCGCTTTTCGTCTGTAGTGAAGCGTGGCTGGCCGCCGCCGCTGATACAGCCGCCCGGGCAAGTCATCACTTCGATAAAATGATACCTGTAGATTTCGCCGCTGTCCACGACCTCGCGCAGGTTGGAGAGGCTGTGAACCACCATAACATTCGCCGTTACGCCCTCAAGGAAAGACCATGCGGGGACTGTGCCCTCGATCTTGATAGAAGCCTTTTTGATGCCTTTCAGCTCCATAAGGTCGGTTACGTGCAGCTTGTCCATGGGTAGCTCGCGTCCGGTTACGATCTCGTACGCGGTGCGCAGAGCCGCTTCCATAACGCCGCCGGTGTTGGCGAAAATATCCGCCGCGCCGGAAGATTCAGGGAACGGAGTATCCATAAACTCATCTTCAAGGCTCATAAAATCAATCCCTGCCTGATGTATCATTCTGCCGAGCTCACGTGTTGTGATGGAGAAATCAACGTCCTGATAGCCCGAGCCCATCATTTCATCGCGGTTGCACTCAAATTTCTTCGCCGTGCAAGGCATAACCGACACTACAACCATTTTTGCAGGGTCGATTCCCATCTTCTCGGCATAGTACGTCTTAGCTACCGCGCCAAACATCTGTTGCGGGGATTTGCAGGTTGACAGATGCGCCAGCAGTTCGGGATAGTAATGCTCGGCGAAGTTGATCCAGCCCGGGCAGCAGCTTGTAAACTGCGGAAGAGCCACGTCTTCCTTGTCAACGAGGGCTTTTTTTAGCCTGAGAAGCAGCTCTGTGCCCTCTTCCATGATGGTGAGGTCTGCGGCGAAGTTCGTATCAAAGACGCCGTCAAAGCCCAACTGGCGCAGAGCGGCGGTCATCTTGCCGGTAACGCAGGTGCCCGGTTCAAGCCCGAAACACTCGCCCAGCGCCGAGCGAATCGCGGGAGCCGTCTGCACGATGACGTGCTTCTCCTTGTCCTCGATTGCGTCCCATATCTCTTCGACATAGCTACGCTCGATAATCGCGCCCACGGGACACACCGCCGCACACTGGCCGCATTGAATGCAGGTTACCGTGTCGAGGCTGTTGTCGAAGGCAGGGCCGATAACTGTGCTGAAGCCGCGGTTCTGCGGGGAAACAGCTCCCACAGACTCCGTTCCCTGGCACACCTCCACACACCTGCGGCACTTGATACATTTTCCGCTCTCGCGGTAGATGCCGAAGGTGGTGTCATCGGTATGCTCGGTGCAGGTTTCGCCGTCAAAGCGAACCATCTTGATGCCGAGGTCGTGGGCGAGTTTCTGGAGCTCGCAGTCTTCATTTCTCTCACAGGTTGTGCATTCGCCGTTGTGTTCGCTGAGCAAGAGCTCAACAACCATCTTTCTCGCCAGGCGCACCCTTCGCGAGTTGGTTTGTATCTTCATTCCGTCCGCGGCGGGCGTGCAGCATGCGGGCACAAGGTTTTTTGCCCCTTCAACCTCAACCACGCAAATCCTGCAAAGGCCGCGCGGCTTCAAATTCTCAAGGTAGCAGAGGGTTGGGATGTAGATGTTATGGGCCTTAGCGGCGTCGAGGATGGTAGCGCCGGGTTCAGCCTGAACTTCTTTTCCGTTTAATGTTAATGTAAGCATATGGTTTGCCTTTCTTTATCACAAATTGCTTCAAGCTCGCTCAAAGCCCTGTTACTCACCCTGCGCCTCGGCGCATTTGTACTTCCCGTAATCGCAACGCAAGCAGCGATGCGCCTGTGTAATCGCTTCGGTCTTCTCCCAAGGCTGCTCAACTTCCGCGAAGCTGCTCTTGCGGCGTTCGGGGTCGAGCGTAACGACCTTCTTGCGCGGTGCGGGGTTCGGGTCTGCTTCGGGGTTGAAGTACGTATCCACGGGCACATCCACGCGCCAGAAAGCGTGCTCTTCGCCGGTGAGGTATTCATCCATCCCCGCGGCGGCTCTTTCGCCCGCGCCGATAGCCTCAACCACGCTCGAAGCGCCTGTGGCGCTGTCGCCCCCGCTGAAGAGCCAGCCGATGCTGGTCTTGCCATTGGAGTGATCCGCTTTGACTCTGCTTGCGCCGATAAGCTCAAGCCGTTCGCCGCAAACGTCCACGCAGTAGCGGAAGTTGTTTTCCGCGGAGGGCTGTTCCACTTCCCCGAGCAGGGAAGCAATGTTGAGCTTCTGGCCCACGGCAAATATAATCTGGTCAGCAGGCACGGTGAACTCTTCTCCGCTGTCAACGGGGCGTTTTCTTCCGCTGGTGTCGTAGTCGCCGAGGGTCATCTTCCTGCACACAACGCCGCTTGCTCTGCCTGCTTCGCTCACGATTTTCTCCGGAGAGGAGAGCTCAAGAATCTTTACGCCTTCCTGAATCGCGTCTTCGATTTCCTCCGCGTACGCCGGCATCTCCGCCTGCGTCCTTCGGTACACCACGGTAACATCAGCGCCTAAGCGAACAGCCGTGCGGGCCGCGTCTATCGCGGAGTTGCCACCGCCAATAACCGCAACCTTCCTGCCCACCTTCACCGAGCCGCGCATATTGTACTCGCGGAGGAAGTCGAGCGCTTCGGTTACGCCGTCAGTGTCTGAGCCGTCCATATGCAGCACAACGCCTTCGGGCTGGCCGACAGCCATATAAATAGTTTCGTAGCCCTCTGAACGGAGTGAATCAAGGGTAAAATCCTTGCCGAGAGCGCAGTCTGTAATCAGGTTTACGCCAACTGACTGAATCATTCTCACCTCCCGCGCGACAAGCTCCTTGGGCATACGGTATTCGGGAATCGTCTGCACGAGCATGCCGCCGGGCCTTGCCGCCGCCTCGAAAACGGTGGGGCGATAGCCGAGGCGTGCGAGGAAGTACGCGCAGGACAGGCCGCTGGGGCCGGCGCCGATAATGGCGATTTTGCGCTTTGCATTTTCTTTATTCTCGCGCACTTCGGGAATCTGCGCAACGATTTCCTGATCGACCATATACCTCTTTATGCCGCGAATCGCAACGGGAGCATCGAGCGTTGATCGACGGCATTTATCTTCACACGTATGGAAGCATACTCTCGCACAGGCCGCGGCAAACGGGTTGCGGTTGCGGTGCAGGCGCAGTGCTTCGGCGTAGCGCTCCTCGCCGACAAGCGAAATAAAGCCGGGTATGTTGACGTTTGCAGGGCACGCGCTGTTGCAAGGCGCAAGCACAAGATCAGGGCAGACACCCGCAGTGCAGTGCTTATCAATGATATGCGAGATGTATTCCTCGCGGAAATGGCGCAACGTCGAGAGGACGGGATTCGGGGCCGTCTGGCCGAGGCCGCAGAGGCTCGTATCGCGGACCTGCTTGCCAAGCTCTTCGAGCAGGTCAAGGTCGCTCATTCGGCCTTTGCCTTTGCAGATTCGTTCCACGATTTCGAGCATTCTCTTCGTGCCCACACGGCACGGGATGCACTTGCCGCAGGATTCTTCCTGTACGAATTCGAGGAAGAATCGCGCAACATCCACCATACAGGTGTCTTCATCCATAACAACAAGGCCGCCCGAGCCCATTATTGCTCCGACCTCCTGAAGCGATTCATAATCCAACTGTACATTCAGATGTTGAAGCGGTACGCAACCGCCCGAGGGGCCGCCGAGCTGAGCAGCTTTGAAATTCTTGCCGCTCGGGATGCCGCCGCCGATGTCGTAGATGAGGTCGCCGAGGGTAGTTCCAATCGGCACTTCCACAAGACCGGCGTTGTTGATGGCTCCGGCGAGCGCGAATACCTTTGTGCCTGAGCTTTTCTCTGTTCCGTAAGAGGCAAACCATTTTCCGCTGTTCGCTATAATCGCGCCCACGTTGGCGTAAGTTTCTACGTTGTTCAGAAGAGTAGGCTTGCCCCAGAGGCCCTCAACCGCGGGGAACGGAGGCCTCGGCCTCGGCTCGCCGCGCTTGCCTTCGATGCTGGCAAGCAGAGCTGTTTCTTCGCCGCAGACAAACGCGCCCGAGCCGCGCCTTATGCCGAGCTCGAAGCTGAAGTCAGTGCCCAGAACGTTCTTGCCGAGCAGGCCGCTTTCGTAGCATTTGTTTATGGCGAGGGTAAGCCGTTCGATGGCGAGGGGGTATTCCGCACGCACATACACATAGCCCTGGTCCGCGCCGACTGTATAAGCGGCGATTGCCATGCCCTCGATGAGGGAGTATGGGTCGCCCTCAAGGACGCTTCTGTCCATAAACGCGCCGGGATCGCCTTCATCTGCGTTGCAGACAACATACTTCTGTCCGTCAGGGGCGTTCTTTGTGAAATTCCATTTGAGGAACGTGGGGAAGCCGGCGCCGCCTCTGCCGCGCAGACCGCTGTCTTTCATCTGCCCGATTACATCATCACGGCTCATACTTCCCAGCACTTTTGCCATAGCGGAAAATCCGCCTGTGCCGAGAAAATCGCCGAGGTCTGTCGGGCGGATGCGTCCGCTGTTGCGAAGTGCGATTTTTGTCTGGCGCTTGAAGAAGCTGATGTCGCCCCGCAGGGGGATGGGAGTGCCGCTCTTGTCGTCTATCCAACAGAGCCTCTCAATCACCTTGCCGCCGATGATATGCGTGTTTATAATTTCAGGGGCGTCATCGGGCTGAACATGCTGATAAAATGTGCGGTCGGGCATAACCAGTACAGGCCCGCCCGCGCAAGGCCCCATACAGCCGGTCTCAATGACGCAAACCTTAGCGTCAAAGCCGGCCTTCTTTATTTCTATGTTGAGTTCATCGCGCAACGCGAGCGAACCTGAAGCGATGCAACCGCCGCCGGCACAAAGCAGAATCCGATCCATCGCGCCGCCGTCGGCAAAGGTTGCCTGCTTTTCGGCGCTGAGCTTATTGAACTGTTCTATGGAGGAAATTTTTTCTGTCATCAGGGTATCCCTCTCTATTCTTTGTATTCTGACAGGATTGAATCTATCTTCGTCGGGCGGACGCTCTGATAGACCTTGTCGTTTATCATAATTACAGGCGCCAGTCCGCATGCGCCGAAACAACGGCCTATATCGAGCGAGAATTTGCGGTCTTCGGTTGTCTCGCCGACATCAATTCCGAGCTTTTTCTTGAACGATTCGAGCAGCTCCTTGCCGCCGCGAACGTAGCAGGCCGTGCCCAGACATACACGAACAAGATACTTGCCGCGCGGGACGGTCGAAAAGAACGAGTAGAAATTAACAACACCGGCAACCTCACTGTATGAGATGGCGAGGCTGAGGCTTATCTTTTTGAGTGCGCCTTCGGGCAGATAGCCGAAGAGCTCCTGGGTTTGTTGAAGGATTGGTATTAAGGCGCCCTTTTCATCGCGATTTGCCTCGATAATGCTGTCGAGCTGCGGGTAGAGTGCAAGCTCCGCTTCTTCTAAGCCTGAGCCGCAACCGGCGCATCCTGCTTCACACATAAATTCTCCTTGTTATGATACAGATTAGCAACAAACACGCCTGTTTGAAAAACGACGGCGTGATACCATAATCGGCCGAAAAGCCGAATCTTTCATTTTATTTCGGAACAAATCAAGACGCACCTCTCCCGATGAAAAGATTTGCGGGATAAAAGAGGCTTGTGATGAAATGCGCGGGAAAAATGTCGAGAGGGACAAAGCGTCGATGACCAATCGGCTCGGCCATCGCAATCGAGAGGGGTTTGGTATGCGCCCTTATAAACTTCTTCTCGTTCACTATTTCTCAGCCCTTAATTTGCGCTTGATTCGGCTCCTTGCGGGCCGACGAATGCATTATAACAGCAAACGGGAAGGCTTGTAAAGCAAAAATTGTTCTAAAACGGTTTTTTATTTGGCCTATCACAACTTTTTGAACAATTATTTTCTTTCTTAATGTACGGCAAGAACTTGTTATAAAGTTACAAAAGTGATGCGTTTCACATTTAGTGTACACGTATATGCACTGCCAACGTAGTATATTGTTACAAAAAGTGCGTATCGGAATAAACGGGTTGCATGGGCTCGGGTTCATCGCGCCCAAAACGCCTGCGCAAATGCCAATCGATGTCGGATAAACCAAAACGATGCCACGGGTAATATACGTTCGTAATCCGGCATGAGACGCAAGATTTTGCGTCTCTACAATTTCGGGGCGCTTGCGCGCCTCCGCTGTTTTTCGCCCGCCGATGCCGGTGAATTCAAACCGCAAACAGCGCCATTGCGCAAGCAATGCGACACCGCAGGTGCAACGGAGCGTAGCGACGGCAAAAACGCAACGGGCTTAACTTTCAATTTCGGGGCGCTTGCGCGCCTCCGCTGTTTTTCGCCCACCGATGCCGGTGAATTCAAACCGCAAACAGCGCAATTGCGCAAGCAATGCGACACCGCAGGTGCAACGGAGCGTAGCGACGGCAAAAACGCAACGGGCTTAACTTTCAATTTCGGGGCGCTTGCGCGCCTCCGCTGTGCGCGAGCAGGCTTTGTGCTCAATTGAGAATCATTCCACGCGCGAAAGGCCCGCACCGGGTTGCATGGGCTCGGGTTCATCGCGTCGGTCATTTTTTAGCTTTTCTTCTGCCTTTTTCGGTGAGGTTGTTGTCGAACTTAAGCTTGATGTACTCACCCATCTGCTCGTCAGAGGTGAAGTGCAGTTCGTAGCCGTATTCA
>JBFWMM010000013.1:0-31313 GCA_050251615.1 Phycisphaerae bacterium | reverse complement strand
GGTTCATCGCGTCGGTCATTTTTTAGCTTTTCTTCTGCCTTTTTCGGTGAGGTTGTTGTCGAACTTAAGCTTGATGTACTCACCCATCTGCTCGTCAGAGGTGAAGTGCAGTTCGTAGCCGTATTCATCCTGTGTAAATTCGCAGGCGTCAGAGTCAAACTCCCTGCAGATTTCGGGTCTCTGCTCATAGTTCGAGCACAGTTTGGTTTCAGAGCTCAGGTACCGGCAAGGCGTGTGGAAGCTCACGTACCACTGCCCGTCCTCAACGAACACCGATACATTATCGTGGCAGAGATACCAGCGGATGTCGTCGTATTCGCGCTTTGTCTCGGGATTATCCAGAGGCAGAGCTATATATTTGCAGCAAAGGCCTTTGCAGTCTTTGCAATTCGTTGTTATGTCTGTTTGTCTTTTTGCCATTTACATCTCCCGAGGACGTTTTTTATCTCTTTTGTAAGAAATTATTCACAAAATCGCACAAAATCAAGGCAAATGCGTAAAAAATGGAGTTATGGCCTTGAAAAAGGTTGCGTAACAAGTTAACATCAACGAGCTACGGAAAGGATTTTCGTGCTAAGACCGATTCGATCGGCTACAATAAAGTGATGGATTACCGAAGGGAGACCGGGAAATTGGTTCGGTTGACAGGTACGTTTCTATGTTTAAGTCTTTTGGCCTTGCTCGGCGGTTGCGCCGGCAGGGATTATCTTTCAGAAGGCGAAACGGAGTTTGAGGCTAAGATGCTTCTTGAGGATGCGTCCAGTCTCGAAGCGGACCGGGCCGTAAAAAATCCCCTCCCCGAAATATACGCACAATCCCCGCGAGTCATTCATACATCCAACGGCGTTAAGGTTCTGTATTTTGCAAAAAATCAACCCCCGAACGTACTTGCGGGCATGCTCGGGGCGCAGATGAAGACAGGCGCGGCCGAGGCCAACGCCACGAACCAGCTCATAATCAACTGCGGCAGCGATGAAGAGGCGCAGGAAGTTATCTCATTTCTCGACTATGTCGATGTACTTCCTGTGCAGATCAAGGTGAGCTGTATGATGATTGAGCATTACGCCGATTTTACGATGGACAGAGAGACAACAGCCGAGCTGGGAAGCCTTCTCGGCACCGACATCACTCTCGAAGCCAAGCGCGTTGATGGCGTTATCCAGCCCACTTTCCTTGGCGCATCGCTCAGAGAGCCGGCCCGCTCGAAAATCGGCATCAATATCGGCGTCAACAACGTAGGCTCCACACAGGCCGTTGTCGATATGCTTGAATCCCGCGGCTACCTCAAGATCATGATGAATCCCGAGCTTGAGGTTATCTCAGGCGAAAGAGCCACATTCAAATCAAGGGAGCAGGTGCCGACGGTCAAAACGATTTCGTTCCGTAGCGGCAACACCACCGACACTTATGAGCTGGTGGAGTATATCTGGGTAGAGGACTACCTTGACGTGGTTCCCAAGCTCTACGCAGACGGCACAATCGGCATTACGACAAAAGTAACCATGGGCTCCAAGAGCACACCTGAAGGTGTTGTTCAGCAAAGGATTATCTCAAACAAAAACATCGACATCGGTGAAAACAGGGTCAGGCCCGGTCAGAGCCTTATTGTGGGTGGCTTCAAAAAGGCTACGAACGTAGCAATTGTGCGCGGATACCCGATTTTGAAAGACATCCCGATATTCGGCTTCCTGTTTTCAAGTAAGGATTTCGAGGAGAGAGCCAAAGAGGTTACCTTCATCATCACGCCGAGCATATCAACCTACGGCAGACCCTACGATGAGGTGCTCGAAGAAGTGCGCAAGAAGCGCGCGGAACAGGTAACCGATACCGAACTGCTCCAGATTATCGACAGAATGGTCATTGACCCGTTCGGTAAGGGCAAGTATGAAAGCAACATGCGCAATCAGAGGGACAGCGAGGAGATTAAGAAGATAAAAGCTGAGATAGCCCTCTCGAAGAGTTCCGAAGAGATAAAGCGGCTCCAAAAGGAGCTTGAGCAAATCAAACAGAGGCTGGAGCTCGAGAAACAGGATATTTCAGAATCCGAACAGAGCGTGGAGAGCTATAAAAAGGAAATCAAAAAAGTTGAACAGCTCTCAGCGACCCTCGAAGCCGCAATCGAAACAGGCGTCGGTCAGAGCGGGGAGGCAGCGAAATGATTAAGCGCCTTCTCATAACACTCAATATGCTTGCCATTCTGTTTATAGCGGGTTGCGGGGACGTTCTCAACGAAAAGAAGACGGAAGTCGAAGCGAAGAAGATTCTGCTCGCGGCATCCGAGGTGCGCGATGACAAACTCAACACCGACATTCCCGACCGCATCCAGGCAGAACCCGTTCGCCTGAAGACGAGCAAGGGCGTGAAGCTGTTCTATTATACCCGCCACCATTCCCCTGGCGATCTTGGTAATCTTGTGAGCAACCAGCTGAAGCTTGAGGTTACAAATCTTGATTCGGCTAATCAGCTTATTGTCTCCTGCCCCGATGATGCGGCGGCAGACGGCGTACTGGAATTCCTCAAGGAGATTGATATTCCGCCGATTCAAGTGCGCATAAACTGTGTGGTTGTCGAAAACTATGCGGATGTTACGATGGACAAAGAGACCACGGTGCAAGTGGATAATCTGCTCAACCGGAACATTCAGCTGTCCAGCGCGAATTCCCCGAGCCTACCCGGCGCGAGCGTCCGCGAGGCAGAGCGCAAGAATATGGGGCTTCTGCTCGGTTATGACGGTAACGGAACCGATGCCGGTGGTACGACCGCTATGATCGATATGCTCGTCTCACGAGGCTATTTTAAGGTGTTGATGAACCCGACCGTAGAAACGCTTGTAGGCCGGCCGGCCACAGTTTCGTCTTCGGAGAGGGTTCCGGTAACGAGAATTCAGACGAAAAATAACGTTCTGCCGTATCAGGAGACGGAGTATATATGGGTTGAGGATAAGCTTACGGTTACGCCGTACGTTTATCAGGACGGCACAATCGGCCTCAAAACCGATATTTCCATCGGCTCCAAAAGCACGCCTGAAGGTGTCGTTCAGAGACCCGTTATCACGGAAAAGAAAGCCACATTCGGCGAAAATCGCATCCGCTTGGGCGAGAGCTTGATCGTGGGCGGCTTCCGCAAAATGGAAAACAGCGCCGTAACCCGCGGCATACCTTTCTTCAAAAATATTCCGATGCTGGGATTTCTCTTCGCCAGCGATGACTACGAACAGAGGGCAAAGGACATAACCTTTATCCTCACGCCGAGTATCTCTTCCAATGGAATGAGCTACGAGGATATGATTGAGTTTGCCAAGGAGAAATTCCGCAAACACTCTCAGGAAAAAGATATTGCCAACACCATCACGGATGTTATTACCGACCCTCTCGGACAGAATGACGACTATGCCGCTGAGCTTGAGAAAGATGCAGCCTCAAAGACGATTGAACGTATCAAGGCCGAGATAGATGTCTCCGAGACGCAACGCGAGCTCGCTAAGCTCAAGGCTCAGATGAAAGAGTATGAAGTGAACCTGAGGAACCAGCAGCTCAAGAGCAAGGAAGTCGGAAAGATGAAGTTGGAATATGAGAAGAAGCTCAAGCAGACTCTGGAAGTGCAGAAGAAGCTTGAAGAGCATATTGCTAAGCTGAAAGCCGAGGCAGAAGCGAAGGCGGCTCCAGAGCCCGCTCCCGCGCCGCAACCTGAACCCGCGCCGCAGCCTGAACCCGCGCCGCAACCTGAACCCGCGCCGCAACCTGAACCCGCGCCGCAACCTGAACCCGCGCCGCAACCTGAACCCGCGCCGCAACCTGAACCCGCGCCGCAACCCGAACCCGCGCCGCAACCCGAACCCGCGCCGCAACCCGAACCCGCGCCGCAACCCGAACCCGCGCCGCAACCCGAACCCGCGCCGCAGCCCGCTCCTGCGCCTGTGCCTGCGGAACCGGCGCCCGTGAATACCCCGGAACAACCGCTCGCCTGGTAGAATATGGAATTCAAAATAACGGATTCAAAGCACAGAATTAGATATTCCGGAATGATAAACGGAGCGACGTCTGTTGCCCGTCCCTCGCCATGCAGATTTTTGCAGGCGCATTACTCGCGCAATCGACGCCGCGGGGCATAAAAGGGGCGTGCAGTTTGTTTTTGTTCGGGCCGGTTACATTGCTTCTTTGTGAAGCATCTTCCGCCTGTTTCAAATCTTGAATCTTGAATTTTGAATCTTAAATATGATAATGCAACGCCTGCAGGCGCCTGTATAATCGCACCTGCGTAAAAAACATACCATAAACCGCCCCGTAACCTCAATTTGCCCCGTTATGTTTTGACTGAAACGCCATTTTTGTTATAATTCGCATAGGATTTTTCGCGTTTTGAGCGAAACAGGTGCAATGTTGTATTGTGCCGGCAAGACCAGAGAATAAACGGAGTTATACACCCGATGTCAGAAGAAATAATAAACCGGAACATAGAGCAGTTTGAGGATAAGTCCATTCTCGACGAGATGAAGAATTCGTACCTCAACTACGCTATGAGTGTTATTGTGTCCAGAGCTCTTCCGGACGTGCGTGATGGCCTCAAGCCATCGCAAAGGCGAATTCTTGTCGCCATGAACGACCTCAACCTCGGCCCGCGAAGCAAGCATCGTAAATGTGCGAAGATCGCCGGTGATACCAGCGGTAACTACCATCCGCATGGTGAGGGTGTCGTCTATCCGACTCTCGTCCGCATGGGGCAGGGTTGGAGCATGCGTTATGAGCTGGTTGACCCGCAGGGTAATTTCGGCAGCATTGACGGCGACCCTCCCGCTGCTATGCGTTATACCGAGGCGAGAATGCATGCCTCGGCAACCGATATGCTCGAAGACCTCAACAAGGACACAGTTGACTTCGTTCCCAACTACGATGAAACACGCACCGAACCGGTCGTGCTGCCGTCGAAGTTCCCGAATCTTCTTGTGAACGGCTCTACGGGTATCGCTGTGGGCATGGCAACGAATATGTCGCCGCACAACCTCACGGAAGTGTGCAAGGCGATGATGATGCTCATAGACAATCCCGACAGCACTCTCGCAGATATTATGGAAGTGCTGCCGGGGCCGGATTTCCCGACAGGCGGTATCATTTGCGGCCGCAAAGGCATTATGGACGCCTTCACGAACGGCCGCGGACATGTGCGTGTGCGTTGCAAACACACTATCGAGGAGAAGAGCGGCGGTCGTACGAAGATTATTATTACCGAAATCCCGTATATGGTCGTCAAGACGAATATCGTCTCGAAGATTGCGGACTGCGTTCATTCGGGGCTGATTCCGGAAATCGCCGATGTGAACGACGAATCAGACCGCAAAGGTATGCGTATCGTTGTGGATGTGAAGAAAGACGCGGAACCTGAGGTCGTGCTGAACAAGCTGTTCAAATACACCCAGCTCCAGACGACCTTCGCGATAAACAACGTTGTGCTGGTTAACAACCGCCCGATGACGCTCAATATCCGCCAGATAATGTGCGAATATCTCGACCACCGCAAAGTGGTCATCCGCAGGCGCACCCAGTTCCTTCTGCGCAAAAGCCGCAATCGCGCCCACATTCTCGAAGGTCTCATCCTCGCGGTGAGCGATATTGACGAGATTATTGAGCTGATCAAACGCTCGCCGGATGTGCCCGCGGCTCGATCGAACCTTATGAACAAGCCGCTGAGGCTCGTTGAGACCGAAACTCTCCGCAAACTCCTTCCCGACAGCTTCGTTGATGCGGCTGTCTCCGGCGACAGCTTCCTCACCGGCCCGCAGGCAGACGCCATTCTCATAATGCAGTTGCAGAAGCTCACCGGCCTTGAAATCGAGAAGCTTGCCAATGAGTACTCGCGCCTTGCAGATGAAATTCGCGGTTATGAAGAGATCCTTGCAAGTGAAAAGCTTGTCTATGATATAATCCGCACCGACCTCCAGGAAATGATGGATAAGTATGGCGATGCTCGCCGTACGCAGATTACAGAGGCTGTTGAAGATTTCGACATCGAAGACCTCATCCAGGAAGAAGAAGTCGTTGTTACCGTGAGCCACGAGGGCTATATCAAGCGCGTGCCCATGGATACATACCGCAAGCAGGCACGCGGCGGTAAGGGAATCATCGGCTCCGACAGCAAAGATGGCGATTTTATCGAGCATATTTTTGTCGCCTCGACACACGACTATCTGATGGTCTTTACCGACGATGGACGTTGCCACTGGGTGAAGGTGTACCGGCTACCCAACCTCACTCGCCAGAGCAAGGGGCGCAATATAGTAAACCTGCTTGAGCTTGGCGAAGCGAAGGTGATGAGAATTATTAACGTTCGTGAGTTTGATGACGACCACAATCTCGTCTTTGCCACGCGTAACGGTGTTGTGAAGAAGACAGTACTCAGCGCCTATGGAAATGTTCGCGCAAAGGGTGTAAATGCCATCAAGCTTGACGATGACGATGCTCTGGTATCTGTCGCTATCACCAGTGGCAACGACGAGATCTTCCTTGGCACAAGAGACGGCTTCAGCATACGCTTTAACGAGAAGGATGTGCGCCAGATGGGGCGTGTATCAAGAGGCGTGCGCGGTATAAAATTGCGCGGCGATGATGAGGTGGTCGCTATGATTATCCTCGAGGAGGGCGGTTCCATCCTCACCGTCTGCGAAAAGGGCTATGGCAAACGTAGCAGGGAAGAAGATTACCGTGCGCAGGGTCGTGGTGGTATGGGTGTGCGTAACATCAAGACGACCGAGCGAAACGGCAAAGTTGCTGCGATAATGGCGGTAACAGATTCCGATGACGTTATGATGATCACGAAAAACGGCATTGTGGTTCGTATTGGGCTTGAGGCGGTTCGCGAAATCGGCAGAAACGCTGCTGGCGTCAAGCTGATCAGCTTCAAGGAAGACGAAGATGTTGTTGTGTCTGCGGCAAGAATCGTCCGCGATGAAGAAAATGACGTTGAAACCGAAGATGCAGGCATAGAGCCGGCTGTTGAACAAGCGCCGGAAGAATAAGCCACGTAATAATTTAACACGCAAATACAGCGGGCAGGTAAAAAAAGCCGCCCGCTTTTGTTTTTTTACCCTTCTCCGCCGCATGGAGTGGCAGGGAAGGGTTTTATTTTTCGGGTGGGTGCATTCCCATCGCTGATATTGCATACGCCCGTTGCGTTTCGGCAAAGAATTCTTGCGGTAAAGCCCCTGTTACGGTACAATAAGGCGGCTCACGGGAGCGATATAATATATATGGAGTAATGAATGGCAAAAACCAATCGTAAAGATACCGACAGAGTATGCAGTTTCTGCGGCCAGCACGCCTCACTTGAGACACCCATTGTTCAGGGGCCGGATGTCTGCATCTGCTCTGAATGCATAGATATATGCCAGCGGATAATACATGAACAGAAGGAAGCACTGTCTGAAGAAACATCATTCGATGCGACCAACCTCCCTGCGCCGCGCGAGATAAAGGAATACCTCGACCAGTACGTAATCGGTCAGGAATTCGCGAAGAAATACCTTTCCGTCGCCGTGCACAACCACTATAAGCGCCTCATCCATACCGACAACGATTCGCCGGATGTGGAGCTGGATAAATCAAACGTGCTTCTTATCGGCCCGACTGGTTCCGGTAAGACGCTTCTGGCCCGCTCGCTTGCACGCGAGTTGCATGTGCCGTTTGCAATATGCGATGCCACAACAGTAACCGAGGCGGGGTATGTGGGCGAGGACGTTGAAAACTTTATTCTCAAGCTGCTCCAATCGGCGGATTATGACGTTGAAAAGGCTCAACGCGGCATCGTCTATATCGATGAAATCGATAAAATCGGCAAGACGGGCGGTAATGTCTCGATAACGCGCGACGTTTCCGGCGAGGGTGTACAGCAGTCTCTGCTGAAGATGCTCGAAGGTACGGTTGTGAACGTGCCTCCGCAGGGCGGTCGCAAGCACCCCGAACAGGCCTATATACAGGTTGATACCAGCCAGATCCTCTTTATCTGCGGCGGTACGTTCGTCGGCCTGGAAGACATTATCCGCAGGCGTCTGGGCAAGAAGGCCATCGGCTTCTCAAGCGAGAACAGTGGCCTTTCCGATAATAAGAAGCTCGCCTATTCCGAGGTGATGCGCAATGTAACCAGCGAGGACATCATCCATTTCGGCCTGATACCCGAGCTGGTGGGCAGACTGCCCGTTATCTCCACGCTGGAAAATCTCGACAAGGAGGCTCTTATAAACATCATGACAGAGCCTCGCAACGCCATTATAAAGCAGTATGTAAAGCTGTTTGAAATGAGCAATGCAGACCTTGAGTTCACAGCTGATGCCCTTGAACTGCTTGCCGAGCGTGCCATGAAGAAGGATACCGGCGCCAGGGCGCTGAGGAGTGTGGTTGAGGAGATTATGATAGAGATCATGTATCGCCTGCCGGACGAGGCGGTCGGCGAGAAGCTTATCGTTGATGCCGATGTAATAAACGGCAAACGCGATCTTTTCGCACCTGATAATACGACCGCTACCGGAAAGGCAACGAAAAAGGCAACGAAAAAGACGGTGGCAAAAAAAACTGAAAAGGCAAGCTGAAACCGGAGGCAATGATGGGTTTGAAGAAATTCTTCAAGTTTAAGAGCAGTGCGAAAGAAAACCAGAGCAAGGCAGATCTTGAGCTGATAAACAAAAAGGCCGAGCTCATCGAACAGACCGAGCTTGAGTTGCGCCGCACTCAGCGGGAGCATCTCGAACGGCTCAACAGCTCGTTTAATCAGATGGTGGACAAGCTCGAAAGCATTGGCAGCCATCTTGAGAAGCATATTGCCCAGCAGGCTGATCTGCTTGAGCGCTTCGATGTTATCCCTGAGCTTACAGAACGCCAGACAGAACTCATCGCCAAAACGCACGAGCAGATTGAGTCTCAAATCGAGGCCACGGAACACTTCACCGAGATGGTAAAGGATATCCCACATCAGGCGAAGATGCAGCGCGAGGAGCTTGGGCAGGTGCGTGAGACCCTCGACAGGAGCTGCGGCTTAGAGGAATCTCTCTGTGCGGAATTTGCCAAGCTCAACATACAGCTCGAAAAACAGGGCAGACATATCGGACTGCTGTGGATTCTAATAGCAGTAATGGCGGTGCTCTCTGTTATCGGGCTCGCTCTGTACATCTTCAATTCAGTGATATAGGATTGTTTAATGACAATGGACATCAAACCGGCGCTTGAGCTTCTGGGGCGCGGAACGGTAGAAATATATTCCGAGAAAGACCTTGAAGAGAGGCTTGTTGCGGCGGCGAAAGAGGGCAGGCAGCTCCGCGTGAAGCTGGGCATGGATCCGACCGCCCCCGATCTGCACCTCGGCCATACAGTCGTAATGCGCAAGCTGCGCCAGTTTCAGGATTTAGGGCATAAGGCAGTGCTTATTATCGGTGATTATACCGCTCGCATCGGAGATCCGACAGGCCAGAACAGCACGCGCCCCGTCCTCAGTGGCGAGCAGATCGAGGCAAACGCCCGGACATACTTCGAGCAGGCGGGCAAGATTCTCGACACAAGCGAGGATAAGCTGGAAGTGCGCCCGAACAGCGAATGGCTTAAATCGCTCGAGCTTGTCGATATTATCAAGCTTTGCAGCTCGATGACGGTTGCCCGTATGCTTGAGCGCGACACGTTCGATTTGCGCTACAAAAAGGGCGAGCCTATCAGTATCCATGAATTCCTCTACCCGCTGATGCAGGGCTATGATTCTGTGAAGGTGGAAAGCGATGTGGAGCTTGGCGGCACCGACCAGACCTTCAATAACCTCGTCGGCAGAGACCTCCAGCGCCTCGACGGCCAGAAGCCGCAGATAGTTATGACGATGCCGATTCTCGTCGGGCTGGACGGCCGGATGAAGATGAGCAAGAGCAAAAACAACTACATCGGCGTTACAGACGAGCCCTCCGATATGTTCGGCAAGGTGATGAGTATATCCGATGAAATGATGGAGAACTACTTCACCCTCCTTACCGACATCCCCGAGGCGGAGATAAAGACGCTCATAGACGGCTCAAAGACACATCCGAAGCTCGCTAAGGTAACTCTGGCGAAAGACATTATCACCCAGTTCCACGGCGCCGAAGCCGCCGAGATGGCAGAGGCAGAGTTTGAGAGGGTGTTCGCGCAGAAGGAGCTGCCAAGCGAGATAGATGATTTCGCAGTGTCGGAAGATGAGGTAATGTTGAACAAGCTCCTCGCCGAGGCAGGGCTTGCCGCAAGCGGCGGAGAAGCCAAGCGGCTCGTAAAGCAGGGCGGCGTAAGCATAGACGGCGAGAAGCAGCTCGACCCCGTTGCGATGGTGAAAATCGTGGACGGAATGATTGTAAAAGTGGGCAAGCGCAGGTTTGCCAGAATTGTAAAGAAATAAGGTTTGCAGAATATGAACGTACTCCTGATCGGTAGCGGCGGCCGCGAACACGCGATGGCGTGGAAGCTGGCCCAGAGCAAGAAACTCACACGCCTCTTTATCGCACCTGGCAACCCCGGTATGGTTAAGCTGGGCACTATGGCAGCGATAAACGTAAACAATAACGCGGAGGTTGTCGCGTTTGCGAAAGAGAAAGAAATCGACTTGGTTGTCGTGGGGCCGGAAGACCCTCTGGCAAACGGGCTTGTGGATGCGTGCGAGGCGGCGGGAATAAAGGCCTTCGGCCCGAGCAAGGCCGCAGCGCAGCTCGAAGCGGATAAGGCCTTCGCCAAGCGCATTATGCGCGAAAATTCCGTGCCGACGGCCGAATATCGCGCTTTTGATGATTTCGAGGACGCGAAGGACTACATCGTAACCCGCGAAGGCGGGCTTGTTGTGAAGGCCTGCGGGCTTGCCAAAGGCAAGGGTGTGTATGTTTGCTCCGACCCCCTTGAAGCTCTCAACGCGGCCGAAGAGATTATGGTTGATAAGATTTTTGGCGATGCAGGTAAAGAGATTATCGTGGAAGAACGTCTCACCGGACAGGAGGCCAGTATTCTGGCCTTTGTTGACAGCCGCAATATATACGTGATGGAGACCAGTCAGGACCATAAGCCGATCGGCGAAGGCGACACAGGCCCCAACACAGGTGGTATGGGCGCATACAGCCCCGCGCCTGTCGTTACGGATGAGCTGATGGATAAGATTATCGCCGAAGTACTCGTCCCGACGGTCAACGGTATGAATATGAACGGAACGCCGTTCCGCGGCATCCTCTACGCCGGCATTATGCTCACAGGCGGCGGCCCGAAAGTGCTTGAGTACAACGTACGCATGGGCGATCCCGAAACCCAGCCCGTACTTATGCGCCTCAAGAGCGATTTGCTTGAAGTGATGCTGGCAACATGCGAGGGCAGGCTCGATAAGATTACTCTCGAATGGGACGAAAGGCCTGCCGTTTGCGTGGTAATGTCGTCCGGCGGATACCCTAACAGCTACGAAAACGGCGTCGAAATAACCGGCATCGCCGATGCGAACAAGCTCAAAGACGTTACCGTCTTCCATGCGGGCACAAAGCTCGAAGGCGATAAACTGCTCACAAACGGCGGGCGAGTGCTCGGCGTTACAGCGCTCGGCAATACAATCGCCGATGCGCAGAAGCGAGCTTATGAAGCCGTTGACTTGATAAAATTTGAAGGGGCCTATTGCCGCAGGGACATTGCGGACAAAGCCATCAAACGCAAATAAAACAGAGAAGTAAATGAGCGCCTCAATTGATATATCCGTTGTCGTTCCCGTTTTCAACGAACGGGATAACATCATCCCCCTTTACGAGGAGATAACCGCCGCTTTGGCAAGCGAGGCCGTCCGGCGCTACAGCTACGAAGTGATCTTCGTAAACGATGGCAGCTGGGACGGTTCTCACGATGTGCTCAGGGGCGTATTCGAGCAGGATGAGCGGGTGAGCGTGGTAACATTTCGCCGCAATTTCGGCCAGACAGCCGCCATGCAGGCGGGCTTCGAGCGCGCGCGCGGAAAGGTTATCATACCGATGGACGGCGATTTGCAGAACGATCCCGCCGATATTCCCGCCCTTATGGAGAAGCTCGATGAGGGCTACGACATCGTCAGCGGCTGGCGCAAGAGGCGCAAGGATAAAGCCGTAACGCGCAAGCTGCCCTCGATTCTGGCAAATCACGCCATCAAGCGCATCACAAACGTGAATATCCACGACTTCGGCTGCACGATGAAGGCGTACCGAGCCGAGGTTATCAGCGAAATGAAGCTCTACGGCGAGATGCACAGGTTTATCCCCGCCGTGGCGCAGTGGTCGGGCGCGAGAGTTGGCGAGATTGTCGTTAATCATCGCCCGAGAATAGCCGGCAAAGCCAAGTACAACCTCTCGCGCACGTATAAAGTCATCCTCGACCTCATCACCGTCTCCTTTATGAACAGCTATTCAACCAAGCCGCTGTACGTCTTCGGCAGGCTCAGCATATACAGCGCTCTGGTAGCGTTTATCTCATTTGCAATTATGATCTATCAGAAGCTGGCCTCGGGGTACTCGATAAACCGCAACCCGCTTCTCATCCTCGGTACAATCCTCACTATCACAAGCGTACAGCTGATTATGATGGGGCTGCTTGCCGAGCTTCTCATCCGCACATATCACGAATCGCAGGGCCGCGCAACGTATGCTGTCCGCGAGATTCTGCACCACAGGAATGAGCAGGAGTGAAATGGAAGAGAAGTATGTATTTCCAGAAGACTTCCTTGATAAGATAGTTTGCGGTGACTGCCTCGAGCTCATGAAGAAAATTCCAGACGGAAGCATAGACCTTGTTGTAACAAGCCCACCATACAACCTCAAGAATTCCTCAGGCAACGGCATGAAAGATGGCAGGGGGGGCAAGTGGAAAAACGCTGCGTTAATTAGCGGCTATGCAACTTACAACGACTGTATGCCGCACGATGAGTATGCGAAATGGCAAAGAGAATGCCTTACGGAGATGCTGAGGATTATCCCCGATAACGGGTGTATCTTCTATAATCATAAATGGCGTGTTCAAAATGGTCTCATTCAGGACCGTCAGGATATTGTGAGCGGCTTTCCTGTCAGGCAGATTATCATCTGGAAGAGAAGCGGAGGTATCAATTTTAACAAAGGGTATTTCCTGCCGACGTATGAAGTGATATATCTTATTGCCAAACCGCGGTTTCAGCTTGCTCCGAAAGCAAACAGGCATGGCGATGTCTGGGAGTTTTCTCAAGAGATGGGTAATCCGCACCCTGCACCTTTTCCGCTGGAGCTTATTGAGCGTTGCATTTCTTCCACAACAGCAAAGACTGTCTTAGACCCGTTTATGGGCTCCGGAACTACCGGCCTTGCCGCAATAAAACTTGGCCGTCATTTTGTGGGTTTGGAGCTTTCTGAGCAGTATTGCGAGATGGCAAGGAGTAGAATTGAAAACAGTGGGTCGTTTGAATTGTTCAAGCTCGCTACCAGTGATGTTCATAAAGCCAAAACCCTTTTTTAACAGGGATCTTATTGGAGAGGATGAAATGAAGATATTTACAAAAGAATCTTTGATTCAGGAATTGAAAGAAATAAGAAATAGGGGTTGGATTCCCAACAATAGGGGCCGTAATGACGGTGCGGTGGGCAACATACTGGAAGATTTGTTAGGCATAGAAGAAAATAATCTACCAATCCCCAATGCGGCGGAATGGGAACTCAAATGCCAGAGAATAGGGACGAGTTCTCTTACAACGCTTTTCCATTTTGAACCTTCTCCACGGGCAGTCAGGTTTGTGCCGAAGTTATTGTTGCCGCTGTACGGTTGGGGACACCAGCAGGCAGGGGGAAGGTACGGAATTGAGGAGAGGAGCTTTCGGCAAACGATTTCCGGTAACAGCAGAAGCGACAGGGGTTTTAAGGTCGTTTTGGATAGGGATAGCCGCAAGGTTCTTGTCTCTTTTGATTACAAAGCTGTTGATGCAAGGCATAACGAATGGCTTAAAGAAGTTGAGAGAAATGTCGGATTAGGCGAGTTGAATCCGCAGCCATACTGGGGATTTGACGATTTGGAACATAAAGCAGGAACAAAACTGCTCAACTGCTTTTTTTGTAAGGCAAGTTGTAAACGAGAAAACGGCATGGCTTTCTTCCGTTACGATGAAATTTATATATTGTCAAAGTTCTCTATTGAGGCTTTTGCGAAAGCAATAGAAGATGGCTTGGTTTATATAGATTTTGATGCAAGAACCGGCCATAATCACGGAACCAAATTCCGCTTGAAACAGGGGCATTTGCAAAATCTATATGAGCATGTCAGGTTGTTGTGATAGCGACTTCCAGGATTTGCTTCAATAAAACACTGTCATATCTCGCCAAACACGGAACTTTTGTTCGCCGGTGTTGTCAAAACAAGGTGAGCGGTTTCATTCAAACGAAAAAAGTATGGAGTTATAGATGTCTAAACCTTCAAATATATTTGCGATAAAAATGCTTGCGGCGGGGGTTTTTGCCCTGCTTGTGATGATTTGTCCTGCGGGGCACGCCGAGGTAACCGCGCAGCAGCAGATAATACTCGACCGTCTGGGCATAGAGCTTCAAGCGGGTGAGGATTTTGACGCGGCGATGTTCCGCGCCAAGATGGAGCTGGACAGGCCGCTCCCCGTGAGCGAGCCGGTGCTTCGCGACTCAGGCACCCGGCCGCCAACCTCGTCGGAGCTTGCGGCAACAGCCGCGGATTCAGAGGTTCCTGTAAGCGAGCAGGCCGCGGTTGCAGGCCAGCAGGCGACAGACGCCATGCAGGCGGCGATGCAGTTTTTACAGAAAGCTCAGGCCGAGCAGGAAGCGGCGATAGCCTCCGGCGAGCTTTCTCCCGAGCAGATTATGGAGCAGGCTAAGGCGGAAGCCGAGAGAGAGGCAGCCGCGAAAGCCGCCAACAAGCCCGCACCTTCCGCGCGCACAAATACCCACCCGCGCGCCACTTCCGCGCGCCTTGTGCCCGGCGCGTCCGCTGATGCCGCCGCCGAACGCAGAGCGGCGATCAAGCCCGTTCAAACCGCGCAGACGACTGTCGAGCCGGTTCAGATTACCGATGTTCCCGCGGCAGCAAACGCGGCGGAGGGCGATTTTCTTGTACCCGAGATAACAAACCCTGATGCGGAGCTTGAGCTCACAATAACGCTCCCTGAGCAGGTTGAGATTCAGACGCTCATCGAGCTTGTCGGCAAGCAGCTCGGCCTCAACTACATCTACGACCAGAACAAAATTAAAGGCGACGTTATGCTGAAGGTGCATAACGGCCGAATAAAAGTAAAAGATACCTACGCGCTTCTGGAATCCGTGCTGAAATTCCGCGGCTTCATTATGACCCGCCGCGGTAATCTGGTAACGATTGTGCCCAGAGCCGAGGCCGAAGATCTCGACCCTGTCATTGCTGAAAGCGCTTTGGACGTGCGCCCGGGTGATGTTATCGTAACGCGTGTGTTCAGGCTGGAAAACGTTTCGACGGAGGTTGCCAAGAAGATGCTTGCAAGCATGAAGCTCGGCATCAACATCATTGACCTGCCCGAGACAAAGAGCATGATAGTAACGGGCTATTCGTATCGTATGCCGCGAATCGAAAAAATGTTTTCGCTGATTGATGTGCCGGGAGAGCAACGCGATTTTACATACCGCCGCCTCGAATACACGCTGGCAAGCAGCGTTGTTTCCAAAATTAACGCCCTGGCCTCAAATCTCGGTACGGTTTCGGTAACCGTATCGAGCGATGCGGCGGGAGGAAGCACCGGCTCAACGGCTGTGCGCAGAGATGCAAAGGGCAGGATTATCCCCTCCGTTCCCACGCGCACGCAGGCGGCAGGCGCCGAATCAACAACAATCGGCGGCGAAGCGCAAGGCGGCGTGTATATTGACGTGGACGACCGCACAAACCGCCTGCTGATGATCGGCTCGAAAGACGAGCTCGAGGAAGTGAACAAGCTTATAGACGCTTTTGATGTGCCCAAGCAGGACTTGCGCGCGATAAAGCAGTACCATATTGAGTTTGTTGGGGCGGAAATCATCCTCGACGCGCTCGACCAGCTCGGGGTTGTGCAGTCCGGAGGCTCGCAGCCGAGCAACTCGCGGAGCTCCCGTACGCTTGCCGCCGCCGCACGCCCGACAACCGCAGGCGCACAGGCATCAGGTGAAATTCAGGATGCCGAAGAGGTGCTTGAGGATCAGCCGCAGGTGGTTTACATTGAAACAAGCAACTCGCTTCTCGTAAACGCGACAGATGAGCAACACGAGAAGATTATGTCTATCATCTCCTATATCGATGTTGAGCCGAACGAAGACGCCGCACCCGTGCGCGTGTATCCTCTGGAAAATCAGTCTGTGGAGGACATCTCCGAGACGCTGGTCGATATTGTGGAGAGGATCGCAAAGGATAAGGCCGAATCGCAGGGCCTCGCCGGAACCTCCGGCACAACATCCACCGCCGGAAAGGTGCAGAAGAGCTCTACCACCGGCTCTCTGGGGCATAACACCGAGGTTACAATCACAGGCGATGAAAGCACAAACTCCATCATCGTCTATGCCAGCAAGAAGGACCAGGACTGGATCGCCAACCTTATCACCGAGCTTGATAAGAAGCGTCCGCAGGTGCTGATTGATGTAACGCTGGTGGAGGTAACAAAGAATGACGACTTTAACTTCAGCTTGAAATCAGCGGCTTCCAGACACGACATAGCCACAACTACGAGCGGGGCAACGTCCGCTCCGTTAGTTTCGGGGCTTGAAAATGCCCTTGATGCGGGTTGGAACAATTCCTCGCTCACGGGATTCTACTCGGACAGGAATGTTCAGATCCTGCTTGATACGGTTCAGACAAAGAACCTCGGCCGCATTATGGCAAAGCCCAAGCTACTCGTAAACGACAATCAGGAAGGTGAGATAAAGACTTCCAACACGCAGTACATTGCGAGCAAATCAACGAGTGTTATCGGCGAGCAGGGCACAACGACAAGCAGCAATGTGAGCTGGGATCCTTATGAGGCGGGCGTTACGCTGACCATCACGCCCCATATCAGCGAGGGCGATCTGCTCAGGCTTGATGTTATGCTTAACCGCACCGACTTCCAGGGAACTTCGGGAGAGGTTGACGGCGTTATCGGCCCGCAGGATACCGTTAGTACGGATATTACCACCACGATTACCGTGCCGGATGAAAGCACGATTATTCTTGGCGGTCTTACAAAGATCAATCAGACCAAGGGCGGAAACAGAGTACCTCTGCTTTCCGATATTCCGCTTATCGGTGGCCTGTTCAAGGGCACAAACAACTCCGATGGACAGACGAGAATGTACGTGTTTATTAAGGGTACAATTCTCAGACCTGATGACACATTGAGAGGACTTCAAGACCTTCTTGATGAGTCTAAGAAAAACAGGCAGTCTTTTGAGGAATTTGAAGGTGAATTCCAGCTTGAGCAGGACTGGCCCGGCCTCGACGGCAAGCCGATGGCGCCGGCGAAGGTTTTGGATCTTAACTGAGGCACGGGAAATGCAACCGCGAAGCGCACTCTTTGGTTAGAATAAGAATGCAATGAAAAGAATGAGCAAAAGAAAAGAGCGGTATGCTACGCCTGCCAACGGCAGAGTTGTATTATCTTCGTGCTCTTCGCGTGTTTCGTGGTAAAATTAAAAATGTTATTGATACTAACGAAAGAGCAGGCAAAAAGACGGAAGGCCTCGCGTACCTTTTACCTTTTGCCTTATGCCTTAAAATGAAAGAATTTCTGATAAACACAGCAGTATCCACCGGCATCGTGGATGCCGACACATTAAAGAGCTATCTCGCAGAGAACGCCGCCGACCCTCGCCGTCTTGACGAGCTTGTGCTCGGCTGCCACCACTTCACCGAAGACGCCGTGCTGCGGCTGTTTGCCGAGGCTCTCGGCGTACGGTTTATGGAAGAGGTACGCGCAGCGGATGTGCCTGCTGTTTTTGTGAATAATGTGCCTGCTGTTTATGCCCAGCACCACTACATCATAGCGGTGGGCGATGAAACTTCGCTCACTGTTATAAGCGCACTGCCGCTGAATTTCGATGTCTATGACAACATATCCCGCATGACGGGCGTGCCTGTTGAGCCGGCATTAGGCACAAAAACCAATATAACTGCCGCTATTGATGTGGCTTATGAGCAGAAGACAAGCGTTGCGGAGGAAGTGGCAGAGGAGCTTGATTCGCAGAATATCGACAATCTCGCCAACGAGATCGCCGGCTCCGACGACCTGCTCGATGTAGTCAACCGCCCGCCGGTAATCAGGCTCGTAAACGATATCCTTTTCCGCGCGCTTCAGATGCGCGCCAGTGATATTCACATCCACCCGTTCGAGAGCAAGCTCCAGATTCGTTACCGAATCGACGGTATCCTCTACGACTCGCTCAGCCTCAACCGCAATGTGCTCCCGCTCGTCATCTCGCGTATCAAGGTGATGGCGGGGATGGACATTGCCGAGAGGCGTATGCCGCAGGACGGCCGAACGACAGTGCGCCTCGGCCAGCGCGAGATCGATTTGCGCGTGAGCACGGTTCCCACAGCATACGGCGAGAGGTGTGTGTTGCGTATCCTTGATAAGAGTAAGGGCGTGCTTGAGCTTGAAGACCTCGGTTTCCGCGATGAGGATCTGGCCAGCTTCGACAGGCTTCTCAGAAAGACGCACGGCGTTATCTTCGTTACCGGCCCGACAGGTTCCGGTAAGAGTACCACGCTCTACGCCGCGCTTCAGCGGATAAACTCCACCGAGAAGAATATAATGACCGTGGAAAACCCGATCGAGTATCAGCTCGAAGGCATCAGTCAGATGCAGGTTTCCGAGAAGAAGGGTATGACGTTCGCAACCGCGCTACGCCACATACTGCGCCAGGACCCCGATGTGATAATGGTCGGTGAGGTGCGCGATCAGGAAACCGCGAGCATGGCGATTCAGTCCTCGCTCACCGGACACCTCGTATTCAGCACACTCCACACAAACGACTCGGCCAGCTCGATGAGCCGCCTCATAGACCTCGGCGTGGAGCCGTATCTTGTGAGCTCGTCAATCATCGCGATACTCGCCCAGAGGCTTGTGCGCCGAATATGCCCGCACTGCCGCACCGAGTACCGCCCGACAGACTACGAACTCGCCGAGCTCAACCTGACCCGCGAAAGTACAAAGCATTTCTATAAGGGCATAGGTTGCGAGAAGTGTTTCGGCACCGGCTACCGCGGGAGGCTCGGAATCTACGAGCTTATGCTTGTCAATGAAGAGCTGCGCGAAATGGTTTCGGACAACAGACCCGCCGGCGTGCTCAAGAAGCTTGCGCTGGAGCAGGGGCTCAAAACGCTCCGTATGGATGGCGCTCTGAAAGTTATCAGCGGCGAAACGACAATTCAGGAAGTACTCAGAGTTACCCAGTCTGATCTGGTCTGACGGGGGGAAATATGCCTCAGTTTACTTACATAGCCTACGACCACGCCAACAAGAAGCACAAAGGCACTCTCACCGCCGAGAACGCCTTCGCAGCGCGCAAGCAGCTTCGCCAGAGAGCCCTGCACCCGTTGAGAGTGGATATAGCTCAGAAACAGGGCGGCCGCGGCGGTTCATTATCGACCGCAAGCCCGCATAAGCTTGTGTGCGAATTCTCGAAGGAGCTTTCGCTGCTTTTGCGCTCGGGCATCAAACTCACAGACGGGATCAGCGTTCTTGCAGATCAGCAGACAAACCCGAGATTCAAAAGCGCCCTCGGTGATATAAAAGAACGGGTTGTCGGCGGCGAATCTTTCGCAGACGCCATCAGCGATTACCCCGTTTACTTCGACGTGGTTTACGTAAATATGGCGCGTGTCGGCGAGCTGACAGGCCGCTTCAGTGAGAATCTGGCCTCCGTTGCCGGTTTTATGGACAAACGCGCGAAGATGCGGGCCAAGCTGGCGACAGCGATGATCTACCCCGCCATTCTCACGCTCTTCGGCATCGGTATGATGCTCTTTTTTACAAGCTTCGTAATCCCGAAGATATCGGTTGCTCTGCAGAAGATGAATCAGGAGCTGCCTGCGGTAACCAAGGGTGTTATCGCGATAAGTGATTTTATAACAGACCTCAAAGCAGACCTCATTCTTGTGGTTTCGATTGTGCTGTTGAGTTACATAATCCGCAGCATCGGCCGCACGAAAAAGGGGCGTCTGTTCTTCGACCGCGCCGCAGTGAGTATGCCTGTAATCGGCAAGCTTGTGCGTGAGAGCGTTGCTGCGAGATTTGCGATGACGCTTTCAGAGCTTCTGCACAGCGGTTTGCCTGTTGCGGAGTCTTTGAAGGTGGTTTCAAATGTAACAAAAAATATGGTGATGAGCAAGGCAATCGGCGAGGCGAGAGAAAGAATCCTCACCGGCTCGGGCATTGCGGCGCCTTTGCGCGAGAGCGGCATTCTCGACCCGACCAGCGCGCATATGGTGGAAGTGGGTGAGAGGAGCGGCGAGCTTGAGCTGATGCTTTCGAGCGTGGGCGAGAAGCTCGAAGAAAGCACCGACACCTTCATTGAGAGATTCAACGCGGTTGTGGAGCCGGTGATTATCATCTTTATTGCCGCCGGCATAGCCACGCTCGCTCTTGCTATGATTCTCCCTATCGTACGCTTCACTACGAGCCAACTGTAACAGGAAACA
Organism: Phycisphaerae bacterium; assembly: GCA_050251615.1. Classification (GTDB taxonomy): domain Bacteria; phylum Planctomycetota; class Phycisphaerae; order Sedimentisphaerales; family Sedimentisphaeraceae; genus Sedimentisphaera. The sequence goes on along the minus strand of JBFWMM010000013.1, from coordinate 10,680 downwards.
GAGACAATCCGAATGAATATGATGTTTTGTGCAAGAAAAGTTAAACAGACAATCAGAACCGCGAGAGGAGCGGCGCAGACGCGCACCAAAGCGGATTATAAATGCCGCTGTCGCAGCTGTGATTGTCCCTGTGCATTGATCTTTCACACTATATAACAAACACGGAATTAACGACTGAAAGGAACAGATATGAAAACAAACAGAAGAAAAATGAACAAGGGCTTTTCGCTTGTGGAGGTTATGGCGGCGCTGATCATCATCGGCCTGCTCACGGCTATCGTGGCCACGAACTTCCTCGGCCAGGCAGACAAAGCCAGGGTAATGCAGACAAAAGCAAACCTGAAGATGCTCCACAACGCCGTATCGCAGTTCAAGCTCGATACAGGCCGCTATCCCACGGCCGATGAAGGCCTTAACGACCTCATCGAAGAGCCTGCGGACGTGACCGGCTGGAATCCTGAGGGCTATTTGAACACATCCAACCTGCCGACGGATGCCTGGGGCAACGATTTCTTCTATCAGGAATACCCTGAGAGCGGCAAGCCGTTCGTAATTATCAGCTTCGGCGCCGATGGTGAGGCCGAGGGCGAAGGCTATAACGCCGACCTTTACAGCACCGATGCCAACTAAAACTCGAACCGGTTTTTCACTGGCAGAGATGGTTCTCTGCATGATTATCGTGTCTCTGATAACGGCTCTGGCGCTGTTCAAATCCAAGCTCGCGGCAGGGGGCAGCGGATTTCACCGCGAGGCGTATCATATCGTCGAGCTGTTTCGCGATGCGTCCGTGGCGGCGAGTCAGAGTGAGCGCAGGTATGGAATTTTGTTCGATTTCATCGAATACAGCTACACGCTTTATGAGATAAAGACAGATGAGCCGTACAGCGAGAATTTTGAAACGCTCCTCGAAGATGATGTGATTGAGCGCGGCTCTTTCTCGGACTACTGCCAGCTTCTGTATGTTGTTTTCGACGACGGCGAATACATTGACGGCGCCAGTGAGCAGGGTAAGGCATTGTTTCTTGTCGGCCACGGGGACTGGGATTATGGTGGTAAGGTGGTTTTATCCGACCTTGAAGGCAACCTCTACTCTATCGTGGTAAACCGCCTCGGCAACAATCCCGCCCTTGAAGAGGGTGATGTGGAATTGCTCGTGCCCCAGTACGATTTAACTTTCTGAGAACATGCAACCAATGAAACAGGCAAACAGAAAAGCTTATACGCTCGTTGAGGCCATGGCCGCTCTCCTTGTAATGGGGATTGTTGTCAGCGGGGTTGTTGTGACGATTACGAATTGCCTGGAAACTATGATTGATATGCGCCTTGAAAACAATGCCGTTGACCTTGCACGGGAGAATATGGAGTATATCCTTTCCAAAAATGATGCGTATGAATTTTACGACAGTGGCGTGGACGAATTCAACCCCGACCTCAACTGGGAAATTGGTTTTGAAGTGGCCACGTATCCAAACACGAGCGATATGTGGGTGCGCGCGTTTTCAACTTCCGGCTACTACCGTACCGATGGCGAATACAAAACGATAGAATTCGAGAGCTGGATTGTGCGCCTTTCTGACGAACAGCAACAGCAGTACAAAGAGCAGGCCACCGCAGAGCAGCAGATGCTTGATGACGTTGCAGACGCGGTAAGCGAGGCGCAGGCCGAGAAGGATACCGCCGAAGAAGAAACTGACACCGGTAGCGTTGAACCCGCCGACAATTCAGAACTTCAAGAGCTTCTCGACGGTGAATTCGGCGATATACTCAGGAATTTCGGGATTGGCCAATGAGAAAAGCCCTCACACTCTACGAGCTTCTCGCCGCGCTTGCGGTTACAGCGCTGATTCTCATCGCCTCTCTCTCTCTGCTTCAGGTGTGCCTGAATGCCTCCGTGCAGATCGATACCGAGCTTACGCAGAATGCAGGCTCAAGGGAGGTTTTGCAGAAGCTCGCCGAGGACATCGATTCCATCTCTTCCGACACCAACACGACTTTCAAACTCAGCAAGCATACCCAAAACGGCGCCGAGATTATGCGTCTTGAGATGGAAAACTATTTTGTGGCCAAAGGTGAATCGAAGCGCAAATACCGCCGTATAATCTGGCAGAGTGACTACAACCCCGATACGGGACTTATCGTTATATACCGCTGCCACAGCGGCTTACTTCTCGAAGACACTCTCGTAAGTACGGAGCAGCAGGCCGAGCCGGACAAAGAGATTTATGTGCCCGTTTGCACAGAAGCCACACACTTCAACGTTAACGCGCTGAATGGCGATGATGTATCCGAGAGCTGGGCAACAGACGCGCTACCCGCCGGCCTCATCGCCGAAATTTCATTCGCGGAGCCGATAGAGGATGTAACCGGAGACTGGATTGTACCCGATGAGGACATAATGCGGCGTACGATTTCCGTTAACCGCGCCAAAGAATATCAGTACAGATTACTCAATAAAAACCTTGAAGAAGAGTACGATGAGCTTCTCGAAGACGAACTTGCAGGCCTCGAAGACGATTCAGCCACAGGCGAGGAATACACAGGAGAAGAGCCGGCCGCGGCAGAGGAGGCCTCCGATGAAGAATAACCGCCGCGGTATAGCGCTGATTGTAACGATGCTCGTGATGTCGATTCTCATCTCGGTTACGTATGTTGCCGTCTCGAAGATGAGCGCCCGCCAGCGCCGGCACAACTACCTCATCAACTACACTAAGGCAAGGTACGCCTGCGATTCCGGCACGCGCTGGGCGCAGGAGGAGTTTCAACAGCGCGTTACCTTCAAGCTTCAAAGCAGAGCGATGCTGCCCGACTTCTCGGATGTATTCGCTTATGACGAAGAGGATTACGCCATTTTGCAGCAGCAGCTTGCAGAGGCCGTTGAGGAGCGCAAGGCCGAGCGGCTCGACATCTTCCGTACTGAGGGCACATTTGCCCCCGTGGATACCGATGAAGATGTTACGCAGCTCATAGATGAGATTGTAGATTCGCTCACAGGTTTCTCAAACGCCGAGAACGTTGAAGATTACGAAAAAATCGCGCTTAACGCGGGTGGAAATCTCGCGATTGTCGAAAAACTCTCCACCCCTCTGTCGCCTGAGGAAATTGAGCAGCTCACAGTGCCCGGGCCCTATGGCTTTGACTGGCCGCAGATTATAAAGCCGCTGGAGATTGAGCTTGGCGAGGCGGTTATTACCGTGAGCATTGAGGACGAAAACGCCAAGTATCCGCTCGTATGGATGCTGGAAGACGATACCAAAACCGCCGCCGAAACGGAAGTTTCGGGGTTGATATTTGCCGAATGGATGGGCCTCAGCGAGACTGAGCAGCAGCGGTTTTTTGAGTCTGCTGAGAAAGGGCGCAAGATCAAGCCGTTTACCGTTGGCATGGATGCGGGCAAGGTAACAAAAAATGAAAATTTCAAAACCCGCTCGGTTGTCAAAGACGAAGATGGCAAGCGCAAGAGCGTTTTCACAACTCGCACGCGTCAGATGAAGGTTGACCGCGGAGAGAACGAGCTTTATATGGATTATATGTACCTCCTGCGCTCGGTGTTTGATGTGCAGGGGCTTTCACGCGACTATATCCAAACCGAGAACCGTCAGGAGAACGCCGCGAAGTATCTCGGGCTCTGGGGCACGCAGCAGGTTAATGTGAATACTGCGCCGCGGCATATTCTCGAAGCTCTGTTCTGTTACGGCGGAGATGAGACGAAAATCGCCGATGAGATCATAAGAGAGCGTATAAACAAGCCGTTCGATACGTATCAGGAGCTGCGCAACAGGCTTTACAGCTATTCGGTGTCGCTGGATAAATGCAAAGAGCGGATGGTTTTCCGCAGCAATTGTTGGACAATACATGTGGAGGCGAAATGCGGCAACGCCGTTTCGCAATCAACAACGGCAATAATGAGGTCGGATAGAAAATTTGTTAAAATTGCAACCGTTTATCATTAATATATGATAAGCACAGGAAGCGAAAAATGAAAAAAAACATAGGCATATATTATGGCGAAGAAGTGGTCGTGTCGATTTGCTCGGCGCAGGCTCTCGAACAGAGCTTTACGCTTTCCGCGTCCGCAGAAGAAGAACCGCGCGGCATAGGCGAGCGGCTTGCGGAGAAGCTTGCCTCGTTGAACATAAGCATCGACTATGCGGGCCTGATTCTCGACAGCTCGAAGTTTGTGCAGCACAGCGTAAAGAGCGCCTTCACTGACGCGCGCCGTCTCTCGCGTACAATCAAATATGATGTGGAAGACCTGGTTGGAGATAACGTGTTCAGCCTCGCCACGTCCTACCTCGTAAACGCCACCGAGCCCGATGGCACAACCGTTACTGTGTTCACGGCAAAAAAAGCGGCGCTTCAGGCTATCCTGAAAGACCTTCAGGCAAACGGCATAGACCCTGAAGTGATAGAGCCTGATTCTGTGAGCCTTATGAGGTTGCTCGCGGGGAGGGTGGAAATGCCGGCAGAGGGCTCCGCTCTTATCGCGGCTTTCGCTGGCGGCAGGGGCTATATCGCGGTAACAGGCAGGCAGGGTGGCTTCGATTACATCCGCTCATTCACCTGCGCCTCGGGAAGCGAAGAGGCGGCAGCTCGCAATATCCGTATGACCATCCTCACCGCAAACCTTGGCGAGAAGGTAAGTAAGATTTATCTGACCGGGCAGTGTGCGGCCGCCGAAACTGTTTCGCGAGCAACTGATATAGAAACGGAAGTAATTGAGCTTGGTGATTTGTTTGCCTGCACAGAGGCCGATGGCGCGCCCGAGCAGGCCTTTGGCGCTCTGATTTATTCAGCTTCGATTCGCCCGCCTCAAAACGTAACCACAGACTTCCGCGCTGATTTCTCGTCATTTCAGGGCAGAAAGCGCATTGTCAGATTCTCCCTTTCCACGCTATTTATCGCTGCCACAATCGTTGTGGGGGTGTTTGCTTGGCGAGCCACGCTCACAGCAGGTATGCTCAGCCGCGCATCGAACGTGATTGAGGAGAAGATTGCCGAGGAGTACTCTTACGCAATGAAAGGCGCTACGATGAAGAGCATCGGTATGGCATCGCTCGATATGCGAACGCAGGTAAGCAGGCTCAAGCGCATCAAGGCCGGCGAAACTGCCGATGTGGATTCCGTGCCGACGCGCCTGCAATTTGCGCTGGAAATCATAAACTCCATGCCGTATTCTTCACCGGTGAAGCTGGATTCTATTAACATAACCACTACGGCTCTACGCCTTGACGGCAGCACGAAGAGCCGCCGAGATACGCAGTTGCTGCTTTCAGAGGTTGACAAGCACATAAACCTTGAGCGTTCGCAGGAATCCCTCAAGCAGGTCGGCACCGAAGACAGCTTTACACTCAATCTGAACGTTAAGAAATGAGAGGAGGTACAGCAATGAATGAAAGTAAGATAAAAGTACATTTCGTATGCCTCGGCCTGCTGGGCCTTGCGGTTTTGTGGTATCTTGTGGCGAGTCTCGTGCTTGTTCCGCGCAGTGAGGCGCGGTTGGAGAAGAGCATAGAGGGCGGCGAGAAGGTGCTGGCGTTTTGCGAGGAAATTTACCAACTTGACCCTGCCCGCCTGAAATTCAGCGAATCGCGCAAGGAGATCGGCAAATTCCAATACACAACCGCAATCGACAAGCTGGCTGTCAAGCATGGTATTAAGGCCGCAGATTACGATATACGCACCGAGGCTGTGATTAAGCGCAGCAACCGTACCACGCAGGGCGCCACGATGACGATAAAGACGATTGATATGCTACGTTTCACCTCGTTTATTACCGAGTTCCTTGAAACATGGCCCGGGCTTGAGGTCGATTCGCTTCGTCTTATGGCCAATGATGGCGATGACGACTGGAAAGCGACTCTTCGCTTCACGCATACGGATAAGTAGAGGCGCGATTCACCGTGCCCTGAGTGTGGGGCGTTTGCGCGCCTCCGCTGTTGACAGGGCCCTCGCAAGTACCAACCGATGTTGGTGAAGTCAGGCTGACAACAAAAGCCGTGATTGGAGTGGTTCGTAGGATGTGAGAAAATCTGCACGTCGTTTAGACAGGAGAGATTGAAAAAATGTCTCAGTTCAAGCTCAAAAGTAAATTCAAGCCGGCTGGTGATCAGCCCGCCGCGATAGCGAAGCTTGTTGACGGAATCAACGCCGGAAAGCGGCATCAGGTGCTTCTCGGCGCCACGGGCACGGGCAAAACGTTTACCATGGCGAATGTCATTGATATTGTGCGCAAGCCCGCGCTGATCATCTCACACAACAAGACCCTTGCCGCCCAGCTCTACGAAGAGATGAAGGAGCTTTTCCCCGACAACGCTGTCGAGTACTTCGTGAGCTATTATGATTACTACCAGCCCGAGGCGTACATCCCGCAGCGCGATATTTACATTGAGAAGGACGCCTCGCGCAACGACGACCTCGACCGCCTGCGCCTCGCCGCGACGACCAGCCTGCTAACCCGCGATGATGTCATCGTGATTTCGAGCGTTTCCTGCATATACGGTCTCGGCTCGCCGGAGGAATACAAGCGCAGCGTTGTGCCCGTGTTCGTCGGCGATATAATCGAGCGAGACGACCTCCTCGGCCGCTTCGCCGAAGTCCTCTACGACCGCAACGACATCGACTTTCACCGCGGCACGTTCCGCGTGCGCGGGGATGTGGTTGAGATATGGCCGGCCTATGAGTCATATGCTGTGCGTATTGAGTTTTTTGGCGATGAAATCGAGCGTCTGCAATACATAAACCCGCTCACGGGAGACAGCCTCGCCGAGGAGAATCAGCTGTTTATTTATCCCTCCGCGCATTACATTATGCCTGAAGACCGCATCGAAGCGGCGCTTGCGGGTATCGAGGCGGAGCTTGATGAAAGGCTGCTCGAATTCCGCTCGCAGGGCAAGCTGCTCGAAGCCCAGCGCCTCGAAGCGCGCACCAGATACGATATGGAGATGATAAAGGAGGTGGGCTTTTGCAGCGGCATCGAAAACTACGCCCGTCATCTATCGGGCCTTGAGCCGGGCGGCAAGCCATTTACCCTCCTGGACTACTTCCCCGAAGACTTCATAATGTTCATCGATGAATCTCACGTAACATTGCCGCAGGTGCGCGCGATGTACGCCGGCGACCGTAGCCGCAAAAGCGTGCTTGTGGAACACGGCTTCCGTCTGCCGAGCGCGCTGGACAATCGCCCGCTGCGTTTCGAGGAGTTTGAGAAGCGCCCGGGAAGCACAGTATATGTATCCGCGACACCATCCGATTATGAGCTTCAGCTCACCGGCGGCGAGATTGTGCAGCAGATTATCCGTCCGACAGGTCTGCTCGACCCTGTTATAGAGGTGCGGGCGGCGAAGGATCAGGTGCATAATCTGGAGCGGGAAATAATCGCCCGCGCCGATGCCGGCGAAAGGGTACTTGTTACCGTGCTTACAAAGCGCCTCGCCGAAGACCTCTCGGCATACTTCCAACAGCAGGGCATTCGTTGCAAGTATCTGCACAGCGAGATTGATGCGATGGAGCGTGTGGACATCCTGCGCGACCTGCGCAGGGGCGATTTTGATGTGCTTATCGGCATCAACCTGCTTCGCGAGGGGCTTGATTTGCCGGAGGTGTCATTGGTTGCCATTCTCGATGCCGATAAGGAGGGCTTCCTGCGAAGCGAAACAAGCCTCATCCAGACAATCGGCCGCGCGGCTCGAAACGTAAACTCGATGGTCTTGCTCTACGGCGACAAAATCACGCCCTCAATGCAGAAAGCGATAGATGAGACCGACCGCAGGCGCCTTGTGCAGCAGGCGTACAACGAAAAGCATAACATTACCCCCGAGACGATCAAAAAGGCCATCCGCACCTCGCTCACAGACACACTCAAAGCGAGAAAGACCGCACGGAAGGCGGTGAGCATGGATGAGCGCGAATATGATAAAGCCGAGATGGTTGCCATGCTGGAGAAGGAAATGATGCAGGCCGCCGAGGCGCTCGATTTCGAGAAGGCCGCACGCCTGCGCGACAGGCTCAAAGAGCTCGACTCCCTGCCAAGGCTCAAATAACGATTCGTCGCGAGACGGCTTTTCTGCACCGCGCATACGAAAAAAGGGCGCGGCGTTTTGCAACGCTGCACCCCTTTGGATTGCTTATCGCGCGAAGAATTACTTCTTCAGACAGTGCATTGTGTAGTTGCCGTACTTGGCGTTGTCGCCGAGGTCTTCGCTGATGCGGAGCAGCTGGTTGTACTTCGCAACGCGGTCTGAGCGGCTCGGAGCGCCGGTCTTGATCTGGCCGCAGCCGAGAGCTACCGCGAGATCAGCGATTGTTGCGTCTTCTGTCTCACCTGAGCGGTGGCTCATTACGGCGGTGTAGCCGTGGAGCTGAGCGAGCTTTACAGCGTCGATTGTCTCGGTGAGAGTGCCAATCTGGTTAACCTTGATGAGGATGCTGTTTGCGCAGCCCATCTCGATGCCTTTGGCCAGGCGCTTGCTGTTGGTTACGAAGAGGTCGTCGCCAACGAGCTGGCACTTGCCGCCGCAGTCTTCTGTAAACTTCTTCCAGCCGTCCCAGTCTTCTTCGGCGAGGCCGTCTTCGATTGAAACGATCGGGTACTTCTCGATCCAGCTTGCCCAGTGTGCGGCCATCTCCTTGCCGGTGATCTTGGCGCCCGGGTTGCTCTTGAAGAAGCTGTATGTGTTGCTTTCTTCATCCCACATTTCTGTTGAGGCGGGGTCAAGAGCGATAGCGATTTCTTCGCCTACCTTGTAACCGGCCTTCTTGATTGCTTCCACGATAACTTCGCAAGCCTCTTCGTTGCTCTTGAGCGAAGGAGCGAAGCCGCCCTCATCACCAACAGCTGTGTTGTAGCCGCGGTCGCCGAGAACCTTCTTGAGTGTGTGGAAAACTTCCGCACCCATCTGGAGCGCCTGCTCGAAGCTTTTCGCGCCGACGGGCATTGCCATGAATTCCTGGAAGTCAACGTTATTGTCCGCATGTTTGCCGCCGTTGAGGATGTTCATCATCGGAACGGGAAGAATGTTTGCGTTGCTGCCGCCGATGTAGCGGTAGAGCGGAAGGCCTGCTGCGTCTGCGGCTGCCTTGGCAACTGCAAGAGATACGCCGAGGATGGCGTTCGCGCCGAGCTTGCTCTTGTTGTCGGTGCCGTCGAGTTCAATCATCATCTTATCGATTGATTCCTGATCCATGGCGTTCATGCCGATGAGTTCGGGAGTGATGACTTCGTTTACGTTCTGAACGGCTTTGAGGGTGCCCTTGCCGAGGTAGCGGTTCTTATCGCCATCACGAAGCTCGCAAGCCTCGAATGCGCCTGTGGAGGCTCCGCTCGGTACTCCCGCACGGCCCATTGACCCGTCGTCGAGCATTACATCAACCTCAACTGTCGGATTGCCGCGTGAATCGAGGATTTCCCTCGCCCTTACATCTACTATGGTAGCGTACATTACAATATGTCCTTTCGATTATATGCGTTATACATGCACTATTCTTAGCTGACTGAAAACAGATACGGCAGACATTTTAGCGTATAGTGGGGTAAAGTCAAGAAAAACCGCCTGTAGCGCGTAGTGTTGGCGGCATTGAAACTGTGCGTTTTATCGGTTATAATTGGCGTTGGTTAATCAGTGCAAGGAATTCAAGTTTGCCATTGGACAAAGAAACAGAGCTCACGCTCATAATGAGAGACGTTTACGAACGCACCGCCATGATGCTGCTCAAAGGCATGGGGCTGTGGAAGCGTTCACGTGAGGAATACTTCAACCTGTGCCTGCGCCGCTATATGCTTGCGTTTCCCAATCTGCCCGCGGCATTTTCCGGCAAGAAGGTGCTGTTTATATCAGACCTGCACTACCCCGCACGCGGCGATTTCCACAAGCTTTTGCTTGAAAAAGTGCGCGATGTGGACTACGACTACTGTTTCTTAGGCGGCGATTTTGCCTGGGGCAAGGGGGAATTCCCCGTGCTCGTTTGCAGGTACCTCACATCGCTCGTGCAGGAGCTACGCCACAAAACAGATAAGCTTTTCGCTGTATATGGCAACCACGATTCGCTCTTCATCGCAAAACACCTTGAAGATCTCGGCGTGCACGTCCTTGTGAACGAGGGGGTCGTAATCCGTGAAAAGGGCGCGGAGATTCTCGTCTCCGGGATTGGCGAAAAGAGCCATCAGAACAACGAAAACTGGGACGCACTGATCAAAAGCGCCCACGGAAGCGGTGTGGAATTCAAGGTGCTTCTGGCGCATAAGCCGCACCACTACAAACTCGCCGAAAAGCACGGCTTTTCAATGATGCTAAGCGGACATACGCATGCGGGGCAGTTTTGCCTGCCCGGCGGGATTCCGATTATCACAAACAGCACAGCACCGCGATACTACTGCCGCGGCCACTGGCAATACCGTTCGATTCAGGGCATCACAAGCGCCGGCGCGGGAAGCAGCCGCCTCACCGCCCGCCTCAATTGCCCGGGCGAGGTGAACCTGATAACCCTCATCCGCGGATAATATTGAATCTTGAATCTGCAATTCTCTCTGCGCCCTCCGCGCTTGCGCTCTTCTCTTTCTTAGTGCGCTTAGTGGTTTATAAACTTTGTTCGTTAAGGTTTTTATTTTACCGCGAAGGCCGCGAAGAGCACGAAGATAATACAATTCTGCCGGCGGCAGGCGCCGGCGTCGCATCAATCTGTAAT
>JBFWMM010000012.1:0-61144 GCA_050251615.1 Phycisphaerae bacterium | reverse complement strand
AATATGAACAAAAGAAAAGCATTCACATTGATCGAACTGTTAGTTGTGATAGGTATTATCGCGATGCTGATGGGCGTACTTCTGCCGTCTCTGGCCAAAGCCCGTACGATTGCCAAGCGCACGCTTTGCGTCAGTAATCTGCGGCAGGTCGGCATTGCAACCGAGACCTACGCACAAGACAACACCCTGAGCTATCCATCCAGCGAAGACCCGATGCCCGGCCGCAACTACTGGCTGTGGATGGGGCGCGGTATGCGTGATGCGCTCCTTCCCTACCTCGAAAATCAGGCCGGCAAGACAAGCGTACTCTGTTGCCCCGGCGACCGCACCGCCGAGAACAAGTACGATGCGACAAGCTATGCATATTCTATGAGCTTTTACCACAGCCCCGACCAGATCAACAATATCACCAGCGTTGCCGGCACATACTCAAGCCCTGTGAGGCAGGTAGTGCAGAAAATCGGTAATGCCAAACATCCTGGAATGAAGATTATATATGGCGAATGGTACAGCAACCACGACCGCATTGAAAATGACGGGGCATGGTGGTGCCTTGAGGGCACGAGAAATTTCATCTTTGCCGACAATCACGTTGATTACGTTCCGGCGTCAGATATTGAGCCGGCCAACGACGGCCTGCCCGACCCGAATCTTACAAAAAACGGCATCAGAGGCATAGACTACCGCGGTAAATGAGGCTGTTTAAGACCTATCGCTTATTCAGCAGGCGTAGAAGCTCTGAATGTATGACGCCGTTGCTCGCAGCAACCTCACTGTACAGCTTTGTCTGCCCGCCGGAGAAGTCGGTAAGCCGGCCGCCTGCTTCTTCGAGGATTAGCCTGCCCGCGGCGACATCATAGATATTGAGATAACTTTCCCAATAGAAATCGAATCTCCCGCAGGCCACATAGCAGACATCCATCGCCGCCGAACCGTGCCTGCGAACATCACGCACATGCGGCACGACATCGCAAAACAGCTTTAAGCCCTGCTTGGCCTTATTCTCACGCAAGCATGCGAATCCCGTAGCCACCATAGCGTTGTTCGTCTCGGTGGTTTCGGAAACCGCTATCGGCACATCATTGAGTGTGGCTCCTTTGCCGCGTTGCGCCATAAACAACTCCCCGAGAACGGGTGCGTAAACAGCTGCGAGCTCCAAAGTGTCGCCCTTTTCAATCGCTATTGAGATACTGTAAAACGGGTGACCGTGCATAAAGCAGTTTGTACCGTCTATGGGGTCTATTATCCAGCGGTACTCCGAGCCGGCATGCGCTCCGGTCTCTTCGCCAAGGATGCTGTGCGCGGGGTATTTTGCAAGAATCCGCTCAACAAGCAACTTCTCCACCGCCAAATCAGCCTCAGTTACGAAATCCTTCTCACTCTTGGCGTCAATTTTGAGCGCAGAGTCCTTGTGCTTGTATTTGAGGGTAAGTTCACCTGCCTCAATACATATAGTTTTTAGAAAATCTTTCATTGGTGTGATTTATCCGCCGTAGATAAGCCGCATATGGCCTATGTTGGGCACAAATGATTTGCCTGTCGGTTTGGTTTTCATCGGTCCGGGCCAGAAGACGATAAACGCTCTGCCGAACACGTAATCGCGCGGTACAATACCGGCCGCATAAGTTATGCCGTTGTTGCCGACGCCTTCTTCATTCCAGAGGCGCGAATCGTAGCTGTTCTGACTGTTGTCTCCGCAGGCGAAGAAATCGTCGGGGCCAAGTTCAAACGGCTCAGCGGCCCGCTCAACGCCATTTGTAATGTAATGTAAATCGCGGAAGATTGATATATGGCTCAGCGTTGCTTTGCCCTCGGCAAGAATAGATGCAGCCGGGGCTGTGGCTGTTTGCGCGCCGATATCGCCTGGCTTCTCACCGAGAATATGCGAGAGACTATACTTGCCGAAGTTCACTTCAAGACGATAATCTGCGTTATTAAATTCAAACAGCACCGGCTCGCCTGTTTTAACGGGAGCGATATCGAGGCTGCCGAGAACAGCTTCGACGCCGTCAATAACCTGCATAAGAAGCAGTTTGCCCGCAGCCGTATCAACGAGGCCGATGTATTCCCTGTCATATTTCACAATCTTCGCGCCAAGCTTTGAGCCTTCAGCCTGCGGCGCCACGGTAAACTTCACCCTCAAATCACTGCAAACCTCGCCCTCCGGCGCTGTGCGCAGGTTGTATGGGTACCAGGCCGAAAAGTCGTTCCCGCGCACCGAATCATATTCGAGCGCGGCGCGTGAATCACTATCGCATTCAATCACTCTGCCATTATGCAGGTATGTCCAAGTGCCTCCGTTTTCATTGAAAGGAAAAGTCCAGCCGAAGCGACCATAGCCGCGCTGTTTTGGCCGAGCGGGAATCAAATCACCGTCAAAAACCGGCATCCAGAGTTCCTCCTGCACTTTCTCTGGCTTTCTGGCAATTACACCATTTACGAAGAGATCGCCATCGATAAACTGAATCGTTTCGCCGGGCAAGCCGATAAGCCTTTTGATATAATTGAGGTTCGGATCATACGGGCATTTGAACACAAACACATCCCAGCGCTCCGGGGCGCGAAGCTGATAGAGGCTTTTATCCACAATGATGCGGTCGCCGCCGCTTTTGATCGGCAGAACCGGCTGTACAAGCCCGCAACTCGGGCATTTACAGGGCAATGCGATATTTGGATTGCGCGTGCGTTCGGCCATATAGCCTATATCAAACTGCCTGCCACACTGAGAACAGGCGACAAAGTAGTGATCGCCGCGGAGTGTGGGCGCCATGGAACCTGTCGGAATTTTAAACGCCTCAAGCACAAACCCGCGAAGAATAAGCGCAAATACAAGCGAGATTATCAGTACTTCGATCTTCCTCGTCAGGCCGAGAAACGGTTTATCTTTTTTCATTCAGTTTCCATCTTGTCTAATGTTTTAACTATCTCGCCCAGCTGGAACATAATATCGTTGAAGTCGCCTGTGCCATCACCGTTAATATCGGCGACTGCCGGTTCGGAGCCGGTTGCCAGAGCAAGCGCTACATCGTTGAAATCGAGCTTTGAATCGGAGTTAGTATCAAGCCAGCCTTTCCAGTCTTCCGGCATTGGCCTTGCTCCAAACGCTATTGCGTAATCAACTGCGGCATCCGCAGAGCAAGCGTCAGCGTCGCTGTACAGCACCGCAACGCGATAATCAGCAAACCCCTGAGCAACTGATGTAAAAATATGTTCGGTATTGGCCGCCGCGCTGTCGCTCACCGCAAGAAGAATCCAACCTCCATCACTTGCGCGGCCGAAAAGCTCAAGCCGCAAATTTGAGTCCTCTGCGGACGCTGAATATGGAAAGGTTGCGTTGTATGTGCGCTTCCAGCATAGCGTGGCAGATATGTAGCGCTCATCCTCATTCACGGAAAGCGGGTAGTACCTGATAGCACCTTTGCTGATAGTTGCTTCATCCCATCTGCCGGTGCTGTCTTGCGATACAGCATCAGCCCTGCCTGCACGAAGTCTCTCCTGCGCCGCGGCTAAATCAACAAGCCCTGCCCCCTGCCGGCTGTCATATACAGCGGTATCGTCATCTTCTGCAGACCATAAGCCTTTATGCCAGTAGCGGCCTTTTCTCGCACTGTCGCAAAGAATAGCGCGTACCAAGCTGCTTATATTCCCTTTTGCCGGGGTGTAGTGAGTCTTGATTTCATCTATAAGCAAAGCGCCTGCGGCGGCGGCAGCTGGCGAAGCAAAGCTTGAATAGCTACCGGTGAGATACATATGTCCATCTATACCGCTCACAAGAAAATTGCCCGGAGCGACTAAATCCGGTTTTACCACCGTGCTGTCTGTGCTGAACGAACTGGAGCCTTCCGTACCGAGAAGCTCACCGGAGAGCGAGGGGAAATCTTTCTCCAAAGCCACACCCACACCGATAAAGTTGGCAGACGCGCCTGGATACAAGCAGAACCCCAGTATGTCATCGCCGTTGCCGATGCTGGCAAACGCAACTGTGTCGTATTCGGATACAAGGCGTTCTGCGCCCTTTGTCCACCAGTCTTCGAGCGTGCTACCAAGACTCATCGTAATAACATCGGGACGCTCTTCAAAACGCTGCGCCGCTACATTCGCCGCAAGAAAATCCCAATACTCCACAATCTGGAGCCTGGCACCTGCCAGCGGGGCAAGATAATCAACCTGCTCAGCACCGTAAAACGGCCTTCCAACGCCGGCAAGCATCGAGCAGACGGCGTTTGCATGGGCAGAGAAAGAGCCTGCGCCGTTAGCGGCTGAAGCTGTAATATCAGCCATGTCATAGATTGGCAGGGAGATGTCGGGAAGGTAATCCGCCGCGGAAGCATCGGCCGAAGCACTCCTCTCAACCACGAGGACTTTCACATCCAGTGGCTCAAGATTCGCCTCTATGCCCATAAGCTCGTATGACGAAGGCTCATAGCCAAAGGCCACCGCCGCGAAGACAAGCGGTATTATTAAGTTTTTGCAGCGTATCAACATATCGCAAAGTTCGTTAAAGGCTGAATTTTAGCTCTGAGGCGATATATGTCAAACAATAACCGCCTCATCAATACCACGCAATCGGTTTATTGTTCAAACCTCGTCGTAAACGTAGCTTTCTACCTTTTTCGAGATGTTGGCAATATCTTCAAGCATTACATACAAACACGGCACAATCACAAGCGTGATGCAGGTCGCAAAGAGGATGCCAAAGCCGAGCGAGATAGCCATAGGAATCATAAACCTCGCCTGACGGCTCGTCTCGAAGATCATCGGAGCAAGTCCGCCGAAGGTCGTGAGCGTTGTGAGCATAATCGGCCGGAACCTGCGTACGCCTGCGACATGTATCGCCTCCATGGCATTCTTGCCACCTGTACGCACCTTGTTGGCGTATTCGATGAGCACAAGCGAATCGTTCACAACAACGCCGGAAAGCGCCACAATACCCATCATGCTTATAATGCTGATTGAATAGCCCATCATAATGTGCCCGAGTACGGCCCCGATGATACCGAAAGGTATCGCCATCATCACGATTATCGGTTGCCAGTAACTCTTGAACGGCACAGCAAGCACAGCATATATTCCGAGCAAAGCAAATATAAAACCCGTGTATAAAGCCGAGGTGCTCTCCACGAAGTTCTTCTGTTTTCCTTCCCAGCCGCAGGAAAGGCCGGGGAAATCCGCCTTTATCTGCGGGAATATGGTTGTTTCAAGATCCTTTTCTATTTTGCTCGTTTCGCTGATCGGCTCCACGTTCGCCGAAACCCTGATTACCCTTCGCCCGTCTTTTCGGCTGATGGATGTGTATGCGCGGCCTATATCATAATCGGCCACTTCCAACAGTGGTACATCGGTGCCGGCAGGCGTACGCACAAGAAAGCGCTCGATGTCATACTCGCTCACGCCGCGTGCAATCGGATACTTAACCCGCACGCGAACCTCATTTCTGCCTCGTTGCTGGCGAAAGGCTTCAGCACCGTAAAATGCCCCTCTCACCTGTGTTGCAATGTCTCGTGCAGTGAGTCCGAGCGCCCTGCCCTCTGGCTTAAGACGGAAATTGTACTGGCGTTTGCCGGGCTGATAGCCATCGTCAACATCCTTTACAACGGAAAACCCCTCAAGAAGCTCGGCAAGCTTTGTACCGGCTCTGTCAAGCACGTCAATATCTCTGTGGCTCAGCTCCACTTCAAGCGCCGCACCCGAACCCGGGCCGCCCCTGTCTGATTCAAAGCGCAGTATTTCGAGGCCAGGAATCTGCCCGACTTTCTCGCGCCAGAGATTCGTTACCTCCGCTGTGCTTATTGGACGAATGCCCGCGTCGGTAAGGTACAGCCGAACGGAAACCTGATTTTCGTTGATGACGGTGTATAGCCCCTTGCTGAGTTTATCGCCGCCATTCTCAGCAGCCACATTCTCCCCTGCCTTTACGAGCATTTTCGCAATATTTCTTACCTCGGAAATCGGCGAGCCGTAAGGCAGACTTGCAGAGACATACGCATAATCACTCTCAACACGCGGCATCTGTATAATACCGATTCGCCCGCTTTTAACAAAGCCGAATATGCCTGCCAGAAGCATTATAGAAATCGAAATTACAAGGTAGCGATACTTTAAAATATAATCGAGGAACGGCGCGTAGCGGTTTCTTATAAAGGCCTCGTATTTGCCACTGAACGACTGCTGGTGCTTATGTACAAAAGCGATCACCTTACCTTCACGTTTATGCTTGCGCGAAAGGTGAGCCGGCAGAATAAAAACAGATTCGATAAGCGAAATTGTAAACACAGTTGAAACGACTATCGGAGTAACTTTCCAGACCTTGCCCATAATCCCCGGCACAAACAGCAACGGCACGAACGCTACTATGTTTGTTATAATGCTATAGCAGACCGGACCGGCCACCTCCTTAGCGCCAAGATAAGCGCTTTTCAAAAAGTCATCGCCGCGCTTGCGGTGCTCGTAGATATTTTCGCCCACAACAATCGCATCGTCAACCACAATACCAAGCGCAATTATAAACGCAAACATCGAGATCATATTGATTGTTATGTCTGCTACCGGCAGGAGCAGGAACGCGCCGAGAAACGAAACAGGAATCCCCACCGTAACCCAGAAAGCAAGCCTGATTTCCAGAAACATACTCAAAATCAGCAGTACAAGCACAAGCCCCATTGCCGCATTTTTCAGTAGCAGGCTCAAACGCTGGCGGTACATATCCGAGCGGTCATTATTGATAACCCAGTCGATGCCGTCAGGGATTGAGGCTTCAATCCGTTTCATAGCAGCTTTCGTGCTGTCGGAAACGCCGGTAGGCGTCTGCTTACCGATGCGATACACATCTATGCCGATTGCCCTCTTGCCGTTGAAATACGCCTCAGACTTGCTGTCCTCAAAGCCGTCAATCACTTTGGCAATATCGCCGAGATACACCACCGTACCATCATTGCGCACGATAATCGGTATTTGCGCAAACTCATCAGCCCAGTCGCAGCGCTGTTTAATGCGCACGAGAATATCGCCGGAATCAGTTTGCAGAAGGCCGCAGGGAATTTCCACGGCGCTTGTCCGTATCACGGAAGCAACTTCCTGAAGCGTGAGGCCGTATTCACGCAGGACATCGCGATCGATCTCGGCAGATATCTCATAATCACGCACGCCACCCAGCTCCACCTGCGTAATGCCGTCGCTCTGTAAAAGCGAATCACGTACGCTCTCGGCCACATCTCTAAGCACCCACTCGGACGCATCGCCGAAGATCTGTATGTCGATCACCTGCCGCTTGGCCACTTCCAGCCGAACATTCGGCTCTTCTGCTTCCTCAGGGAAAGTGGTAATGCGGTCAATTTCCTGCTTGATGTCCTGATAGACTTTCTGCCCGTTGACGCCCTCAAGCAGCTCGGCGATAACAATTCCGTTTCCTTCCGATGCCGTAGCACGTACCTCTTTAACGCCATCAAGGCCGCGTATCGCCTCTTCAACTACCAGCACGATTCCCTGCTCGACTTCCTCGGGGCTTGAGCCAGGATAAGCTACGGAAATCGTAACCATATCCAGATCGAACTCGGGGAAAACCTCACGCTTTATCTTGCTGAGCATAAATAAGCCGCCGATGAGCAGAACGAGCATAAGCAGGTTCGCAACGACGTGATTCTTTGCCATCCAGGCAATCGGCCCGTTTCCGATGTCAGTTTTTTGCTTATGCATCACCTGCTCCATCTTCAGATCCGCTCGCCCCTGCATTGGTTAAAGCCGTGCCCTGCTCCTCCGTACGCACGTCCATTCCGTTCACGGGGGCAGAAAGATTGCTCGTTATGACAGGCTCACCATCAGGCAAACCGCCCGAAACAAGCACATATTCCTCGTGCCTGAAGAGCACTTCGGCCTCGTTCACGGAAAGCTTGCCGTCCGAAGTAATAGTCCACACAGTATCGTTGTCGTGGAGGTATTTCCTATCAAGCTTGACAACATTCTCAACAAGCGTCCCTTTGATCGAGCAACGCAGATAGGTGCCGTACATTATTTTCGGCGAGTTGCTGTTTTCAGGCTTCAGGCAGAATGGGTCATCCACCTCCACAATCAGCTTTGCGAGCCTGCCTGAACCTTCAAGCGTGCCGAGAACCCTGAGTACCTGCCCGCTGCGCGTCTTGTCTTTCGGCCAGACGGAATCATCGTGTAGAGTTACCTGCGCTCCGGGCACTTTTATCCAGCGCAAATCTTCCATCGGTACAAGCGCCTCAATCCAGGCGGTATCTGTGCCGGTGAGTTCAAGCAGGCCGCTTGTCGGGCTGACATATTGGCCAAGCTCCGCCGACTTTGTCTGGATCAGCGCGTTAAACGGCGCCACAATCGTGCATCTTGTCAGATCAAGCCGGGCTTTCTCCAGAGTTGCGCTTGCTGCGAGTACTTGCGCCTCTACGCTTCTAAGCTGCGGTTCCCTTAGTACAAGCTGCTTATCAAAGCCATCAACATCCTCTCCGAGCAGAGCATAATCCATCTCGGCCACTTTCCTGTTGCCAAACTCTATATCGCGAGTCGCCTTGACTGCATCAAGATTGCTCTGCGCCTGCGTGAGAGCTGTTTTGTAGTCGGATTCATCAATTTTAAGGAGTACATCACCCTTTTTTACTCTCTCACCCGGTATAACTCGCTCTGAGAGGTGCGTAATGAGGCCCTGCACTTGCGGGCGAAGGACTACTGTCTGCGCGGGGGTGGCCGTGCCCATGGCGAGGATCTCGCTATAATAGTCGCCGCGGCCGGGCTGCTCTGCCGTAACGAGGCGCGCCTGCCGAACAGGGAACTGCTTCTCCG
Organism: Phycisphaerae bacterium; assembly: GCA_050251615.1. Taxonomy (GTDB): domain Bacteria; phylum Planctomycetota; class Phycisphaerae; order Sedimentisphaerales; family Sedimentisphaeraceae; genus Sedimentisphaera. The sequence continues at coordinate 52,348 of JBFWMM010000012.1, read as the reverse complement.
CCTCAGGCTTATTGTTTATCTGCCACTTTGCAATGCTTATACCGCCAAACACAACGGCAAGCGGCAGGATAGCCTTAACTACAAACGACACTACTTTTCTTATCATCTTATCAACCCTTTCATTCGGTGATTTGTTCTTCGTTCCAGCCGCCCGCGATTGCGCGGCATAGGTCTATGCGTGCCTGAACACATTCAAGCCGCGCAACGATTTCTGATAGCTCAAGGTTTTGCTCGGTTTCGAGCGCATTGAGAATATATATATAGCCAAGCTGACCGTTAATATACTGCTGCTTGACGGACTTTGTAACTGCGCGTGCAAGCTCAAGCTGACCGGCTACGCTACCGGCATAGGCAAGGCCGTATTTCTCAGCACTAAGCGCTTCGGCAACTTCCTTGTACGCGTTGACAACGGCCTGTTTGTATCCGGCAAGCGCTTCATTGAGCAGGGCTTTGTTCAGCTCATACTCGGCGTCTCGGTAACCGGCGTCGAAAAGCGGGCCGGTGAGTCCGCTTGCCAGGGAGCCGAACCAGTCATCGAAAATGTCGTCTGTGCTGTCGCCTGTACCATAAACCGTTGCGCTGAGGGTAAGAGTGGGGTATTTACCGGCAAGTGCAACCGCCACGAGCCTGTCCTGCGCGCGTATCCTGCTCAAAGCAGCGGCGAGGTCAGGACGGCGCGAGATAAATTCCGCCGGCACGACCGGCTGTTCGGGCAGCTCCGCAAGCGGCAGTGCCTGCGGCATGGGACAATCACCTGGTGTCTTGCCGAGAAGAACGCAGAGTGCATGCTGGAGGCTCTCAAACTCGCCCTTGTTCCGGATGAGGCTTCCGCGGACAGCTTCAACGAGTCTTTTCTGGCTCAAAACATCCGAAGAAACTGATTTGCCGCTGTTAAACCTGCCCGTAATGAGTTCGAGGGATTGTTCGTTTACCTTGAGTTGCTCTGTAAGAACCTGCTTTTTCAACATATTAGCACGCATCGCATACCAGAGCTGAGCAATCTCGGCCGAAACCGACAGCTTCGCGCTTACGTAGTCCTGCGCGGTGGCTTCCTGCTCAAAGAGCGCGGCGTTTCTCGCAGAATTAACCCGCTTCCACAAATCCAACTCATAACCTGCGACAAGCGAACCGCGGAGCGTATTCCCGTATGAGGGGCCGAACAGACTTGATGTACGGGCACGTGAAGCATCAAAAGAATAGTTCACATTCGGTAGCATGGCCGCACCGCTCTGCCGCGCAGCCTGCCGAGCCTGTTCAATACGCGCAACGGCAGCATGCAAGCTGAAATTGCCTTCAAGAGCCTGCTCAATGGTAGCGCTGAGCTCATCATCGCCCATTGCCTGCCACCACTTATCCGGAAGTCTTGCGGAGCCTGCGTCAAACTCGCACTCAATGCCTGCCCGCGCGCTGTCAGGCGCTATCGGCTCCCGCAGGCTGCACCCGGCCGCCAGAACGACAACAAACAATGATAAAACTGTCTTCATCATGTCGAAGACCTTTCAAGCTCTTGCTTTATCCGCATTATTCCTCCAATCGAAAACTCATATATATGTTTGGCAATGCAATCAATCTGCTCTGCGGTAAATTTGAAATCCCCTGAGCCACCAAGGCGTTGAATAAGTACTTTGGGCGCCGTCGATTTCATCATACCAAGTGCGAGGCATTGATGTAGCACGCTCATCATGCACAGCTCGATACGCCTGTCTGTTGCCGGAAGAGCGAGAATATCGATAACAATCGAGCGCAAACGCTCAGCCATAGGCAAAATCGTCTCGCATTTCATATTATCGAGACATTCGGTGGGGTGTCCTATTTCGTTGGTGAGAATCATACCGAAATAATCTTCTTCGCCACTTTCCAGCATCTGAAAAACTTTCGCTCTGATGAAAGCCCGCAAACGCTCCTGTGGCGCTGCATCAGCACAGAGCCCTTCATCGACAGGAAAGCGCTTGTGAGCACGCGCGAACGCTTCGCGCCAGACTTCCTGATAAAGCTTTTCCTTTGAGCCGTAATGGTAATTTACCGAAGCTACATTCGCCTCAGCTCGCGCGCAAATATCCGCGACAGTAGCGCAGACATAGCCCTGCCTGGCAAACTCAGCCATAGCCGCTTCCATTAATCTTTCTCTGGTCCCCTGTGTGTCATTCATCTATCGGTTCCATTATGTAAACAACAAATTAAAATGTTCGTTTGAATTATACGTTTAACAGGAGAGCAAAGCAAGGCATTTATTGAGTTTTATCACGAAATTTTGAGGATGGCACAGCTGCACAATGTAGATATTTGGCGCTTTGCGCACGGGTATTATTGCCGGATTGAGCCGTTCATCGCAGAGACGCAACATCCTGCGTCTCTACGCCGTGGTTTGAATTCCCCGACATCTTTGGGTATATGCGCCAACGCTTCGGGGATATTTACTTCTTCAGGAGATTATTACTTTTCTTGAGCCGGCGGCAATTTGGCCGATTTTCCAGGCCTTTTCGCCCTGCTCTTCGAGAACTGCAAGTGTTTTGTCGGCCGCCTGGGGCGCAACAACAAGCACGTACCCTATGCCCATATTAAACACGCGGAACATCTCCGTTTCTTCAACGGGACCGAGCTTTTGCATATAGGTAAAGATTTCAGGCACATCCCAGCATTTCTCTATGACGGCGTCACAGTCTGCCGGCAAAACTCTCGGCAGATTGCCCACAAGCCCGCCGCCTGTTATATGTGCCATAGCTTTAAGCTCTGCATTAGCCTTAACCTGCTCAAGAACGGCAAGAACCGGCTTTACATAAATCCGAGTCGGTTCAAGAAGCACTTCTCCAAGCATCTTTCCTGAAAGCTCATCAATTTTATCCGTGAGTTTGAGGCCAGCCTTATTGAAGCAGACATTTCTAACGAGTGAATAGCCGTTTGAATGCACGCCCGACGAGGCGATTCCTATGATAATATCTCCGGGCTTCGCGTTGTCGCCCTTGATGATCTCATCCTTTTCCACTACGCCCACGGCAAAACCTGCCATATCGAAATCATCCTTCGCATAAATACCTGGCATTTCGGCTGTTTCGCCGCCGATAAGTGAAGCGCCGGCGAGTTTGCAGGCTTTCGCGATACCGTCAACCAGCAGCGCCACCTTTTCCGGTTTGAGCTCGTCTATCGCGAGATAGTCGAGGAAAAAGAGAGGTTCAGCGCCGAGTACAATCATATCGTTTACGCTCATCGCAACAAGATCCTGCCCCACGCTGTCAAACTTCTCCATATCGCGGGCCAGCATAACCTTTGTGCCAACGCCATCGGTGCAGGCAACCATAACGGGATTGCTGTAGTTGCGGCTATATTCAGGCTTATTTTCGAGGCTGAAAAGACCCGCAAAACCGCCGTGCAGATTGATCACTCTCGGGCTGAATGTGGCCTGTACGCTTTCTTTAATTTTATCTACCATAACATCGTTTGCATCGATGTTTACGCCCGATTGTTCGTATGTTATATAATCCGTCATCACATTTCCTCCAGATGGAATAGTGTGCGATAGCTGTTTTCCATAGAATCTTTGCTTCTGCCGCGATGAGTCGGGGATTTATACTCGCCCGACCAGCACGCAGTACAATAATGGTCGTTGGGAAGCGAAACGCAATCAAGCATACCTTCAAGGGAGAGATAGCCGATGCTGTCTGCTTCAAGGAATCCGGCAAGCTCGTCCATCTGCATTTTGTTCGCCACAAGCTCGCTCTTGCAAGCGAAGTCAACCCCGTAGAAACATGGGTACTTCAACGGCGGACAGCTTATTCTGATATGCACTTCTTCAGCTCCCGCTTCACGAAGCGTACGCACTTTACCGCGTGTGGTTGTGCCGCGAACAATTGAATCATCCACAACAACAACCCTCTTCCCCTTTACTGCCTCGGTAATTATCTGAAGCTTCAGGCGTACTGCGAGGTCGCGCATTTCCTGCGTGGGGGCAATGAATGAGCGGCCGATATAGTGGCTTCGCACAAAGCCCATCTCAAACGGAATACCGCTTTCGTTTGAATAGCCGATAGCCGCGGCCGTGCCGGAATCGGGAATCGGGATAACAATATCCGCTTCGCATGGATGTTCCTGTGCGAGGTGAGCGCCGAATTTCTTGCGGGTCAGATGAACATTCTCGCCGAAGATAAGGCTGTTCTGCCTGGAAAAGTAAACATGCTCGAAGATGCAGTGCGAAGGTGTATGCGAACCCTTTTCAATGAAGAACCTGCTTGAAATCCCATCGTTGTTGAGCGTAACAATCTCGCCAGGCTCGACATCCCGCACAAATTTTGCGCCTATCGCATCAAATGCACAAGACTCACTTGCCACGCACCAGCTTCCGTCCGGTGTTTTACCGATGCTCAAAGGCCTTACGCCGTAGGAGTCACGGGCGGCTTCGATTCTGTCGGGGAAAAGATACAAAACACAAAAAGCCCCGTCGAGATGTCTCAAAACGTGGGCTATGGTATCTGCTTTATGAATATGTCCGGGCTTAGCAAGCATATGTATCAGGATTTCGGTGTCGCTGGTGGACTTGAATATGCTGCCCGTCGCTTCGTACTCCTCGCGGAGTATGTCGGCGTTGGTGATATTGCCGTTATGAGCCACTGCAACCTCGCCTTGCGAATAGGTGGCGATCATCGGCTGCGCATTATACGGCATACTTGAGCCTGCAGTCGAATAGCGCACATGCCCGATACCACCGAAGGTGTTCTCGCTGAGCTTCGGTACAATGTTCATGGAAGATTTCCTGAACACCTTGGACACATTTCCCATACCGGCAAAATGTTTCAGCGCGTTTCCATCGGTCGTAGCGATGCCGGCAGATTCCTGCCCCCTGTGCTGGAGGCTGTGTATGCCGAAATATATCTTCTCTGCGGGGTCTTTAGCATTCCAAATGCCAAAAACGCCGCATTCTTCTCTTTTTGAACTCATGTATGATATCTCGTTGAAGTATAGTCAAGCGGTTCCAAACCCGGAGCCGATAGTTTAACTAAAACTTAATGAAAGTCAATCTGGAGCCTGCTCGCAAAACCTCCTTACATTTTTGTAGGCATTGCGCGGAGGTCCCATATATACCCAAAACACAATGTATTTGCTTGACAGCGCCCGAGAGTCTCCTATGATTTGCTTTTTTTATGTCCACCCTGGAAATACACTATGGTAAACATCTCTCAATACATTAAGTCTGAGCTCATCGTTCCGGATCTGAAACCGGATACGAAAGAGAACATTATCAGACAGCTGGCTGAGCATCTCGTTGACAGCAAGCCGGCTTGTCTCGATGATTCTCTCACGGCAGAGGAGCTTTTCGCAAGTCTTATGGACCGCGAAAACTCTCAGAACACAGGCCTTGGCAACGGGGTAGCCTTTCCGCACGCCAGAATTGACAAGTCTGACGACTTCGCTTGCGTGATAGGATACTGTAAAGACGGCTTTGACTACGCCAGCCGCGACGGCAAGCCCTGCCATCTGGTCTGTATGATGGTCAGCTGCATCGACAAGCCCTATATCATTCTTCAAGTTATGGCGGATCTGGCCAGAATGATTTGTGACAACGGCATAGACCTCAGCCGCGGTGATTTCACGCGGGATGAGCTTAAATCGCTTATCGTTGAGAATATAATGGTCAAGCATGGCCAGATTCTCGCAAAAGACGTGATGAGGCCGGTCAACATAACCGTCAACATCAACGATTCGGTGCAGGCCGCCGCGCGCACAATGCACCTGAGCCACAAGGATATCCTGCCTGTTCTTGACGATGAGGGCAAACTTCTCGGCGAAGTTTCCTGCCTCGACATCTTCAGCTACGGAATTCCTGACTTTTTCAACCAGCTTCAAACGGTTTCGTTTGTGAAGCACATCGATCCGTTCGAGAAATACTTCAAATACCAGAAGGAACTGCTTGTCAAAGATATTTATGACACGAAAGTGCCGAAGATTTCACAGCAGCAGACTCTTATGGAGATTATTTTCGAGATGACCGTCAAAAATCACTCGCTTATTTTTGTCGTTGATGATGATAAGCTGGCCGGCATCATTGACCGCTTCTCCATCATTGACAAGATTCTTTTCTTTTAAGAGGCTATAATGCACACAACACTTGCAGTTGCAATTTTCGTAATATCGTATCTGTTTATAATCTCGGAAAAAATCAATAAGACTATCGTAGCAATAATAGGTGCGGCGCTGATGCTTGGCTGCAGGCTTATTACCTTTGAGCAGGCGATTGAAGGCGTTGACTTCAACGTGATATTCCTGCTTGTAGGCATGATGACCTGCGTGTTTATTGTATCGAAAACGGGCTTTTTTGAATGGTCTGCAATAAGTATCGCCAAGGCAAGCAAAGGCAATCCGGTAACGATTCTGCTTGCACTTATCTTTACTACGGCTATTTTCTCGGCTTTTCTGGACAACGTAACCACGATTATTCTTCTGGTTCCCGTAACGATCCTCATTACACAGCTGCTTGAGCTACCAGTAGTACCGTTTGTGGTACTTGAGGCCATTGCTTCCAATATAGGCGGAACGGCTACGTTGATCGGCGACCCGCCAAACATTATCATTGGCTCGCAGGGCAATCTTTCCTTCAATGATTTCATCGTAAATCTTGCTCCTGCGATAGGTATAATCTTGATTGTCTTTGCGCTCACAGTTTACCTGATCTTCGGCAAAATGCTTAAAGTACCTCAATCGGTGAGGGAGAGGGTTACAAAAGCCGAGCCGGCGCTGGCCATTGTTGACAAAAAAAGGATGATTCGATCTCTGTCGATTCTGGGCTTGATTCTGCTCTGCTTCTTCCTGCACAGCATGCTGCAAGTGGAGCCGGGGGTTATCGCGCTCGCGGGCAGTATGCTTATGATGCTCGTCTGCAACGTAGAGAGCGAAGAAGTTTTGATGAAAGTCGAATGGGCCGTAATCTTCTTCTTCATCGGCCTGTTTATGATGATCAGCGGACTGGAGCATAATGGCGTAATTGAGTGGCTTTCGGTCAATATGCTCAACATAGCCGGCAACAACCTCTTTGTGCTCTGTATGGTTGTGCTCATCGGCAGTGCTGTGCTTTCAGCGGTTCTCGACAACATCCCGTTCGTGATAACGATGGTTCCCCTTCTCAAGCTCTGCTTCCCTGAGCTCGCTACCCAGCTCGGCATCACCGACCCCGCTCTGATTCATCAGCAGATAGCGGCGCCGCTCTGGTGGTCTCTCGCTATGGGTGCCTGCCTCGGTGGCAACGGTACACTCATCGGCGCAAGCGCAAACGTCGTTATGAGCCAGATCTGCCACCGCAACAAAATTCATATCAGTTTCTTGAAATTCACAAAGTACGGCGCGGGGTTTATGCTCCAGTCAGTAGTGTTGAGCGGCGTTTACATCTGGCTGAGATACTTCTATATGACAAGTACGGGGCTGTAAAAACCGGCTCCAGTAGCAACAAACCAGAAGGCGCATCACAAAAATTGTGCGCCTTTTTGCTTTTTACCGTGAAGCACTCAGGCCTCTCAGGCCGGAACCAATGCAAAAAATGCAACCGCAGAAAGCGCGAGGGGAGTACAATACTGCCGGCGCCGGCTGCCTCTGCGGTTAAGAATAAAAGCAACTTCCTCGCATGAGCTACTTGCCTATGCAGAAGCTCGAAAAAATGTTGGTAAGAATTGATTCGTCAATCTGCTTTTGTTCGTCAATATCGGAGATGCTGCTGTGTGCCTGTCGCAGTAGCAGAGCGGCAAGCTCATCATCGCCGGCGGCAAACAGCTCGCAAGCCTCGCGCGTCTGTTTGAGGCAATCATTTACAGAATCGTAATGGCGCCTGTTGACCGCGAGAACCTGCTCTGCCGCCTCGCTTCGAGTTGCGGTTTTTTCACCTATCTTACGCCGCAGAGCATCTATCGAGAGAGGCCGCCTGACGCTTACCGCAAAAAACTCACACCCGAATAATTCCAGTGAAGCAGATTCCGCCTGCTCATCGCTTTTAGTCAGAAGGCATAAAACGTCTTTCTCGCGCACAAGCTCAAACAGCTCCAAATCCTGCGAGTAATCGGCTTTGCCTGCCTCCATGCAAAACAGCACAAGATCCGCCGCCCTGACATATTCGGCCGCGGCCTGCGATGCGAGGTTGTCGGGTGCGCTCTCAAAATCGCTCGCTATCCCCGCACAATCGCTCAAAACGCACTGTCCCAAGCCGGTTTCAAGCACATCGCTCAAGATGTCGCGTGTCGTCGCGACAATATCGGACACAATACATCGCTCCCTGCCGAGAAGCGCATTTACAAGCGAACTCTTGCCTGCGTTGGGCAGGCCGCACAGCGCAACGCTCGGCAGTGAAATCATTCGCTCATACTTTATATTGCTTTCAATCAGCTCACGAAGGCCGGAGATTATCTCAAGCGTACGCTCAAGCGCCACATCGGGGCTGATGAATATAACCTCGTCTTCGCTGAAATCCATACCCGCCTCGAAAAGGCTGAGCAATTCCAGTATCTTGCGTTTGAGCTCGTCTATTTTTTCGGCAAGGCTTCCGCGCAGCAGCCTTTGCGCCGCTTCCACCTGAAACATATTGCTCCCGCTGACAATCTCCGCCACTGCCTCGGACTGCGCGAGGGTTATCTTGCCGTTCATAAACGCACGAAAAGTAAACTCGCCGGGGCCCGCCATCCGAACGCCATCTATCAGGCATAGTGATTCGACAATCTCCTCTGCCGCGCATAACGGGCAGCTCACGTGAACCTCACAGAGCTCATCGCCGGTATAGGAGCGCCCGGCGGGGAAACTGTACAGCACAGCCTCGAATTTGAGCGGCCCGATTCGAGAGCTTGAAACAACCGTTTCGCTCGTCTCAGGCGCAAGCTTACGCAAGCCAGCGCGAACAGAGGGCCCGCTGAGGCGTATGATATGTCTGTGGCCGCGAGCGGCTCCGCTACTCAAAGCGCAAATTGTGTCATGAAGCTCGTACATAGTCTTTCGCTTAAATTAAAATCGTATTATACACACAGAAATCTATCGTGCAAAGCTTGGGCAACCGTAATTTTCGCTGGATAAATTGCGTAAAAAACCTATAATTACGCACCGAACAAATGCTATTTGGAGATAATAATGAAAAAATTGCCTTTCTTTTTCACTGCACTGATATTTATCGGTGGTTGCGCTGTCGGGCCGGACTACAAGGCACCCGAATCAAACGTACCTGCACAGTGGAGCAAAGCCTCCCTGAACGACATTAACGACACCAGCTTACAGCTCGGACAGTGGTGGGACATGTTTAATGACAGCACGCTTTCTGCCCTTATCGAAAAAGGCACAGGCAACAGGGAACTCGCCGCCGCCGCAAGCCGCGTCTCACAGGCGCAGTACAGGCTGGCAATCGCGAAAGGCGAGTACTACCCATCGATTGATGCAGCCGCGGCATATGAGAGAGCCAAGGCGAGTAAAAATGCGACGGGCGCTATGCCCGGCCTCACCGACCCGACAAACAACCACAGCATCGGCCTCGGCCTCAGCTGGGATATAGACCTCTTCGGAAGAAACAAGAGGCAGGTTGAGCAGGCAATGGCGGAACTTGATGCCGCACGCGAGCAATACAACAATACGCTCATAAACCTCTATGCCGATATAGCCACGCAGTACGTGGAGCTGAGGGCGATTGATAAGCGGATTGAGTATGCGGAGGAAAATTTGCGCATTCAGCGCGAAACGCTCAACCTCACAACAACACGCTTTGAGGCGGACCTTGTCTCTCAGCTTGATGTAACCCAAGCCTCAATGAACATGCACAATACCGAATCCATGATCCCCCCTCTCCACGCCTCAAGAACGTGGGCGGCAAATCGACTCTGCACGCTTCTGGGGCTGAGGCCCGGAGAGCTTGATAATATGCTCAACGCCCAGGGCTCACTGCCCCAGGCACCACAGGAGCTTCTTATCGGAATCCCCGCTGATATCGTACGCAACAGGCCTGACGTTTTGAGGGCGGAACGGTTACTTGCCGCGCAGAGCGCGCGCGTAGGCGTGGCCACGGCAGACCTCTACCCCTCACTTTCCATAACCGGAAACTTTTTGCTTCAATCAACGGATATTGGCGATCTTGGTGAGTGGAATTCTCGCGCGTACAGCTTCGGCCCGAGCATCGGCTGGAATGTATTCGACGGCAACCGCATTCGCAGTAATATCGAACTGGAAAAGGAACGCACAAAGGAGTATCTGGCAAACTACGAACAGATAGTTCTGGCGGCGCTTGCGGAGGTTGAGGGAGCAGTCGATGCGTACGTTCGTGAGCGTGAGGCACGCAGTGCTCTGGCAGATTCTGTGCAGTCGGCGAAGATGAGCGTGGAGCTGGCAAACAGCCGCTACAACGCCGGTCTGACAGACTTCCAGAACGTACTCGATATGCAGCGTAGCCTTTCCACTCAACAGGACAAACTCGCCTTAAGCGAAGGGTACGTAGCATCAAATCTAATTGAAGTTTACAGGGCTCTCGGAGGCGGCTGGACAGCAGAAAACTAAGCCTGCCCACCACAATTCGATACACACCTCACGAGGGGGTATTTTTGCCCATCCTCCCATATTGCGCCTGGCAAGCCGGTACGAGTTACGATTGTGAATGAGCGTAGCTCTTCTCTCGGCAGATAAGGGCTACCGTAAGGAAATAAATCCATTACTCCAACAAACAACGCTTACTCACTTGCGCGGCTCGGGAAGCAGTTCGTGGCGTAAGCGCGATGATCCAATAAAAAAAGGAGCAGAGGCCTTTTAAGCCACTGCCCCTTGATTTATCGATTATCAGGAATCAATCTTCTGACTGCTTCTTGTCATCTTTGATGCCGAGATCTTCAAGTGCTTTCTTCCTTGAGAACTTGATCCTGCCCTGTTTGTCAATTTCAAACAGCTTAACAGGGATGATGTCGCCAATGTTGACTACATCCTTCGCGTTCTTCACGAAGCCATCGCTAAGCTCACTGATGTGGCAGAGCCCCTGAACACCGGGGGCGATTTCCACAAATACACCGAAATCCTTGATGGTAACAACCTTCGCCTCTTCGTAGATTGTACCCAATTCAGGCTTCTGCGTTATTGAGCGGATGATCTTTCTGGCTTCTTCCTGGCCGTTACCCTGCATGGTGCTGATGGTAACTTTGCCGTCGTCATCAATCTCGATGACAGTGTTGGTCTTCTCCTGAATGCTCTTGATAACCGAGCCGCCAGGACCGATAACCTTTCCAATAAGCTCGGGGTCGATCATAATGGTCGTGAGCTTCGGAGCGTATTCGCTGAGTTCAGTTCTCGGAGCATCAAGAACCTTGCCCATTACGTCAAGGATTCCAAGCCTTGCAACGCGTGCGCGTTCGAGCGTCTCAACAAGAATGCTCTGCGAGAGGCCCTGCTTCTTGAGGTCGAGCTGAATGCCTGTGATACCTGCTGTGGTACCGGCAACCTTGAAGTCCATATCGCCGAAGTGGTCTTCTTCGCCGAGAATATCCGTGATGAGAACGTATTCATCGTCCTTGCTGATCATACCTATGCTAATACCCGCAACAGGCTTCTTCATCGGTACGCCTGCATCAAGAAGGGCGAGCGTGCCGCCGCAGACGCTGGCCATAGAGCTTGAGCCATTTGAGCCGGTAATGTCAGAAACAACCTTGATCGTGTAGGAGAATTCGTCGGCGGAGGGCATCATAGGACGCAGAGACTTCTCTGCGAGAGCGCCGTGACCAATTTCACGCCTGCCAGGACCACGAACAAAACCAACTTCACCGACTGAATAAGGAGGGAAGTTGTAGTGAAGCATAAATTTCTGGCCGTACTCATCATGCACGCCATCGATAATCTGCTCGTCTTTTCCGGTACCGAGGATAACAGATACAAGCGCCTGAGTTTCGCCGCGGGTGAACAGGGCTGAGCCATGAACGCGCGGAATAACAGCAACGCGGCCATCAAGCTCGCGGACTGTGTAGTTGTCGCGGCCATCAGGACGTCTGCCGGCGAGAATCATATTTCTCGTTACAGCCTTCTCAACATCGCTCAGGCAGTTTTTAACATCCTTTTCGGTATAGAGGGCTTCTTCATCGGCGCATAGCAGCTCAACGATTTCGCTCTTAACAGCCTTAATCGCATCCTGACGCTCAAGCTTGCCTTCAACGTGCTTGGCCTCAAAAATACGGTCGTAAGCCATTTCATTGACCTTGGCCTTGAGCTCAGGGCTGATTTCCTTGAGATTGCAAATCTTTTCTTTGCCACACTGGCTCTGAAGCTCGGTGATCATATCGCAGATCTCAGCGACAACACTCTGCCCCAGCTCAACAGCCTTGGCCATATCCGCTTCGCTGATTTCGTTCGCCTCAACCTCAATCATATTGAACGCGTCTCTGCGTCCGCCGAGAAGGAGGTGAAGGTCTGACTTGCCGGCCTGTTCGAGCGTCGGGAAGACGATGAGCTCGCCGTCAATCATTCCAACCTTACAAGCCGCAAGGGGGCCCTGGAAAGGAATGTGGCTGATGCAGAGAGCCGCCGATGACGCGATAATCGCAAGAACGTCGGGGTCGTTTTCCTGGTCAGCGCTGAGAACGTTGGCCATAATCTGCACTTCATCGTAGTAACCATCGGGGAAAAGAGGCCTGATAGGCCTGTCGATGCACCTTGCAGTGAGGATTTCACGAGTAGAGGGCCTGCCCTCTCTCTTCATGAAGCCGCCGGGAAACTTACCCGCAGCAACTTGCCTCTCACGGTAATCTACCATGAGCGGGAAATAATCAATATCGTCGCGGGCATCTGATGAACAGGCGGCCGCAAAGACTACTGTGTCGCCGTAGGCGACCGTTACGGCGCCCCCCGCTTGATTGGCGAGAAGACCGGTCTCAATTTTCATGAGTCTGCCGGCGATTTCTCTTTCTACCTTGTGGATTTCAAACATAGTTCTTTTCCTCGATTCTTACTTACTTGCAGGACACATCCCGCTTTACAAAAAACAAAAAGGGACGCTTGCAGAAGTATATCCGTACTCTGAAAACGTCCCATTAACATTCAAATATATCCGCTCGAAGAGAGCTTACTTACGCAAGCCGAGCTGCTTGATGATTGTTCTGTACCTCTCGATGTCCTTCTTCGCGATGTACCTGAGAAGCGATGTTCTTGTGCCTACCATCTTGAGCAGACCGCGGCGTGATGCGTGGTCTTTCCTGTGCGTACGCAGATGTTCTGTCAGTTCGTTGATCCTCGCGGTGAGAATTGCAATCTGCACTTCAGGAGAACCGGTGTCCTTCTCGTTGATCTTGTAGTCAGAAATAATCTGGCTCTTTGACTGTTTGGTAATCATTGCTGATAAAACCTTTCAATATGCCGGTCAAAACATACAGCTTGTTCGTGTACAACGCATACTCGCAACAAGTTAAGCCTTTCCGGCTCTTATACATAGGGCTCTAATTATACGTTGTTTTTACAATTAGCGCAACAAAAACTTCACCTGCACAGATTTTGCTGGATTGACAGGCGGTGTTTAATTAGAATAGTAGTTCTAATTCGCAAAAGCAAACTTAAACATAACGAAAAAGAGGAAGCTCAATGTTAAAGCACTTAGCCATTTTGCTATTGACAGGGGCCTGCGTTTACGCGGTCAACACAAAAGAACTCGATGATGTACGCGCGAAAGACAGCTTCGCTACGGCCGACAACGCCGTGGTTGAGCGTTTTCTCACAGACTCCTTCGGAGAAATGCTCAACGCAAAAAACCTTTCCGAGGTGATCAATGTAGCAGACATCATCACGTTGCGCCTGCCCAAGGCCGAACAGACTGATTACAAAAGCGCGTTTACCGCGGCTTTGAAAACAGAGATCGAAAAAGTAATGGCGAGAGTTGACGGCTGGGAAGACCAGAGGTTTGCCGCAGGGTTCAAGATTGTGATGGCGAATATCGCCTATAAACTTGACGATGCAGCTTTTCTCACGCTTGCCGCCGAGCTCACTGCATCAGAGCAGGTTTCTTCAAGGTACTGGGGACTCAAGCTTGCGCTTGAAGCCGCTCCTCTTGCGGAAATCAAAGCCGGAAGCGAAAACGGCAAGGCACTGACGGACGCGGTAGCCCTTCAAGCGGAAAGCGAAACATCTTCGATTGTGATGATGTATATGGCAGAGCTTGCCTCGAAGATAGCTGATGCCGACGCCGACAGGATTCTCGCTTCGTTGATGAAGAGCCGCATAGCTCAGTACAAGTCCGGCAAAACAAGCTTTGAATCATTTGACGCAGGCTTGCTTAAATCAGCCGCCGCCCGCATCAAAGCCGGAAACAACGAGCTCAAAGAGCCATTTGCTCAGATATTCGCGTTTGCCGCACAAAGGTACATCTATTCGCTCGAAGATGGCAATGACATCTCTGAACAGGCTAAGATTCAGCTCGGCGCTATGATCAGCGAGACCGTCAAGAATGTTTTACCTGTGCTTGAAATCAACGGCGAATCACTGCTCAAAGCAATGGAACGCAGAAACTTCCAGCAGGCAACCGATGAGTATAAAAGCCTGTTCGACACAATTGCCCAGAAACTCGCAATCAGCTACGCTTCCGGTGAACCGGAAAAGCTCGATATTGGAAACTGACTTTTCAACACATTTTGATTAAAACACAAAACCTGACGCAGGACGCCTCAGGTTTTTTCTTGGGTGCCATGAAGGCAAAGACAGGGAATAGAAAATGAACGGGAAATCGACTGTTTTCAAATTTATGGTGATGGTGCTGCTGGCAGTTATAATATGCTATCAGGCAATGCTTATAAAGCAGTCCGACAGACTTTTTGAGCGCTTCAATATGCTTGATGCTCGAATCTCCGAAGGCGTTTTAAGCAGCGGCAGTACAACAAGCTCGGCAGACAGTGCAAAAGACGGCGATTGGCTCATCTGGCGCATCGCCGCAGAGCCCCCCACTCTCAATCCGATCACAAGCAAAGACCTCTACGCCGACATTATTTGCGGAGTGCGCACGTGCAACGTATTCGAAACGCTCGTCAAAAGAGACCCCAAAACGCTTAAATACGGCCCGAGCCTCGCCAAGAGCTGGGAAATATCGCAGGACGGCCTAACGCTCACATTCACACTGAGGCCGGATGTTACATTCTCTGACGGCACACCGGTTACAACAGATGATGTTCAGTTCACCTTCGACACAATAATGGATCTCGGCATCGATTGCGCCGACAAACGCAACTACTACTACGATATAGACAGCTACGAGAAGATAGACGCGCGGACAATTGTCTTCCGCATGAAACGCCCCTACTTTATGGCGTTTATGACAATCGGTGAAACCGCCATCCTGCCCAAACACATCTATAAGTATGACGACCCGTCAGAGTTTAATAAAAAGATCAGCAACCCTGTCGGTAGCGGCCCGTACTGCTTCGAGAGGTGGGATGTGGGCAATCAGATTGTACTCAAGCGCAACGAAAACTACTGGGGAACCAAGGTACATTTCAGGAAGCTGATTTATAAGGTCATCACAAACGATATGGCCGCGCTTAACGCGCTGAAAGCACATGAGATTGATGTTATGGGGGCGCTGCCCGAACAGTACAGCACCAATGCCAAAGACCCGAAATTCCTAAAGGATTTTAATGCAATCAAGTTCCTTCCTCCGCGCAGCGACTACACTTATGTCTCGTGGAACCTGCATACGCCGTACTTCAAAGAGGCCAAGGTACGCAGGGCAATGACACACCTCATCGACAGAGAGGCCATAAAAGACCATATCTGGGAGGGGCTCGTTTCCATAACAACCGGACCGTTCGCTCCAGCCTCACCGCAGGCAAACCCGAATATAAAGCCCTGGCCCTTCAGCATAGAAGAGGCCGCAAGGCTCCTCGACGAAGCCGGCTGGAAAGACTCAAACGGCGATGGCGTACGCGATAAAAACATTGACGGAAAGAAGGTCGAGTTCAAATTCAAACTGATGACAGTCAGTGGCTCGCCGATAACCGAACAGATGGCGAAAGTGATGAAGGATCAGATGGCGAAAGTGGGCGTGCTTATGGGAATCGACGCGTACGAATGGTCTATCTTCCTGGACAGGCTTCACAACCGTAAATTCGATGCAACGACTCTGGCCTGGAGCGGGGAAGTGGAAAACGACCCATATCAGATCTGGCACTCCAGCCAGACGGCCGAAGGTGGCTCAAATTATATCTTCTACGAAAACAGCGAGGTGGATTCTCTCATTGAGAACGCCCGCAAAACCCTCGATGAAGACAAGCGCAATGCGATGTATCACCGCTTTCAGGAGATACTGCACGAGGAGCAACCATACACGTTTATGTTTGTCAGGCCGTCGCTTGTGTTTATGGACAAGCGGATCGAAAATGTTAACTACTACAAGCTCGGTGTAAAGATGCACGAGTGGTACGTTCCGAAAGAAAAGCAGAGGTATTGACGGAGCTCTGTGGCGGTTGAACGGTGATGTATCAAAACATCTATGAAAAGACTTTTGCTTACGCCCTTGATGAGCTGAATATACCCTGCGAATATCTCACTCAATCAGGTAAGACGGCGATTAAACGTTTCGATTTCCTTATCAAGGGCCCGCGCAAAACTTTCGCCATAGAAGTGAAAGGAAGACTGCTTCATACAGCCCGCGATCTCTCTGACAGCTCTTTTCAGAACTGGATCACCGTCAAGGATGCTGACTCGTTGATGTTTATCAACGAAAACTGCTGCCCCGCTCTGCTCTGCTTCGTTTACAGGCTCGAAAACCCGTATTACGTGATTGACGACGACTGCCCGACATATCTCTGCGAAAACGAGAGATTTCTGTTCAAGATCGTGCGCATAGGCGATTACGTCAGAAATGCGCGCAGGCGCAGCAAGAAATGGGAGACCCTTAATATCGCCGCGAACCGCTTCAAGGAAATCAGCTTCGAGTTGGATGAGCTGTTAAGCGAGCTCTGAATCCGCGGCGTCGGCCATATACGAGCTTCGCGTGAACGGAGAAGACTGCACAAACGAAAATCCGAGGCTCTTTGCGTATTCAGCCCACCATGCGAATTTGTCGGGGTGGACAAACTCTGCCACTTCCACCGCATCACGGTTTGATTTGAGGTACTGTCCGATTGAAACCCTGCTTACGCCCGTTTGAAGAAGGTCTCCGAGAAGCCGCTTCACCTGCTCATCACTCTCTCCGAGGCCAAGCATAAAGGAAGACTTTACAGGCGTGTCGAATCTGCCTGCGGCCAACTCCAGAAGCCGCAGAGAACGGGTATAATCACCTTCAGGACGCACAGTGCCAAAGACCTCACGCACAGTTTCGATGTTGTGAGAAAAGACGAATGGATGCGCAGGGGAAAGAATTTCAAGCGCCTCCTCCTGTACTCCACTGAAATCTGGGGTGAGGATTTCAAACTTTGCCTGCGGGTTGATCGCTCTGCTGCGCAGGACCACATCCCTGAAATGGGAAGCGCCGCCATCGGGCAAATCATCCCTTGTAACGCTGGTTATAACAAGATACTTGATTTGCATCCGGCGCACAAGCTCTGCCACTTTATCCGGTTCGGACACATCGACTGGCTCGGGCTTCGCGTTGGTTACCGAACAGAACTTGCAGTTTCTCGTACAGTTTGAGCCGAGAATAAGCACCGTCGCAGTACCGCGAGCCCAGCATTCGCCTTTGTTGGGGCAGTTGGCATGGTCGCAAATCGTGTTTATGCCGATGCCGCCAATCTGGCGCTGCGTCTCGTTGAATTGCTCAGATGTTGAAATCGAAGTTTTGAGCCAGCTGGGAAATCGTTTTTTGTTCATAGTGATAATCTGTGTTAAGCAGCAATGCGAAATGTTTTGCGATTGATTTTCCGGCGGCAGCCATATCAACCTGCGCCCCGAGCTTTGTTGCGTTTATCATTTCAACGGAATCAAGTCCGCATGGCACAATGCCGGCAAATATGCTCAAATCATTGCAGAGGTTTATGGCGATTCCGTGATACGTCATTCCCGAGGACACTTTCACCCCCAGCGATGCTATCTTTTTTTCTCCGACCCACAGTCCTGGAAGCCCTTCTTTGCGCCCCGCAACAACTCCCATATCAGCAAGCATTCTGATACCCGTCTCTTCAAGCAAACGAACGAAGGAGGTAATATCCAGGCCATGCCTGCGCAGATCGATTATCGCATACATCGTAATCTGACCCTGATTATGAGCTGTCGCTCCGCCGCCGCGGGCGGTATGGACGATTTGAATCCCGCCCGCAGCCGCCTCGTCGCGGCGCAAGAGGTTTTTATCCTTACGCACACCGAATGTGATTACGGGCTTATGTTCTGTCAGCAGAATTGCCTCGCGCCTTGCCGCGAGAAACGACTTCTGCAATTCCAGGCAGGGCACGTAATCGGTGCAACCGAGATCAAAGACTTGCAGCACGCGACAATCCTTTACTCATAAAATTCTTTTATGGCTTCGGCAACATACTCAACCTGCCCCGCTTCAAGCTCGGAGCTTATCGGAAGCGAAAGAACTTGAGTGCAAATGCGCTCGGTTACGGGCAATGAACCTTCTTTCCAGCCGAGAGAGGCAAAGCATTTCTGTAAATGAAGCGGATAGGGGTAGTAAACCGCGCAGCCGATACCCTTAGCGGTGAGATGGGCTTTCAGCTCGTCTCTGCGCTCCGCTTTGATTGTGTACTGGTTGTAAACGCTGTAATTGCCTTCTTCTATTACGGGCGTGGATACTTCTGCGACCCCTGCAAGCATCCTGTCATAGATCGCGGCGTTGGCGCGTCTGCGTGCCTCCCAGCTCTTGAGGTGCTTTAGTTTTACGCTCAAAACTGCACCCTGAATACCGTCAAGACGGAAGTTGCCGCCGAGTCTCTCGTACTCATACTGCGCATTCTGACCGTGATTGCGGATCATACGGCAGAGCCTGTCAAGCTCGGCATCATTTGTCGTAATCATACCACCATCGCCGAACGCGCCGAGATTTTTTGTCGGATAGAACGAAAAGCAACCGTAATCGCCTATCGAGCCGCTTTTCCTGCCGCCCTGCTCGGCTCCAATGCTCTGAGCGCTGTCTTCAATGACGGCAAAGCCGTATTGGGCCGCCAAAGACATAATCGGCTCCATCTGCGCCATCTGACCGTAAAGATGAACGGGAATTATCGCCTTTGTTTTTTCGGTTATACGCTCCTCAATGAAAGCCGGATTCACATTAAAGCTGTATTCATCAATATCGACAAACACAGGCACCGCTCCAAGCCTTGCCACAACACCTGTCGTGGCGGCGAAGGTAAACGAGGGCACAATAACCTCATCTCCTGCTTCTACGCCTGCGGCCATCAGAGAAACGAGCAGTGCGTCAGTGCCGCTGGATACGCCGATTGCATGCGCGCAACCGCAGTAAATTGCCGCTTCTTTTTCAAATGCATCAACCGCCGGCCCCAGACAGCATGCCTGCGACTCGCATACGGCCTCAATTGCCGGCAAAACCTCGTTTTTAATCGCCTGATACTGCTTGCGCAGGTCTAACATCGGTACGTTCATTTTATCTCCGAATGAGTTTTATTATTAAGTTACAAAGAAGCTATCAGCAGGCAGCTTTCTTCATCGGCAATAACAGCTCCGCCGAAACAGTGAGGCAGGAGCATAGTATCGCCGGCTTTGTATTCAAGCAGGCTCGAATCCCCTTTAATTCTGCCGCTGCCGCTCACGACAGTTATGGCGGCCATATTGCCTTCTTCCCAGACGCACTCTCCCCCACTGTCAAGCTCAAGTTTGTCAAGCTTGAATTCGGGCGCGTCAACGAGCCTGCCTTCCGAACGTACAGACAGGTTGTCATTACCGTCAAAATGAATGGCTTCGAGAGCATCCTCCACGTGCAACTCGCGCGGGTTGCCGTCGGCATCAACGCGATTCCAGTCAAATACCCTGTATGTGGTATCGGAGGGCTGCTGTATCTCGGCGATCAAGAGCCCTGCGCCAATCGCATGCGCCACGCCCGAGGGCAGGAAATGACACTCGCCCACTTTCACCTCAATCTTCTCCAGATACTCTTCGCATGTGCCTTCCTTTATGGCCTTTGCGAAAAGCTCGCACGTGGTACCGGGCTTGAGCCCCTTGTATATGCAGGCGCCAGGAGCTGCATCAAGGATGTACCAGCATTCTGTCTTGGGGCTGCCTTTGCCGCTTCTTTTGCAAAGCTCCGCGTCGGGGTGTACCTGAACGCTCAGCACGTCGTTTGCGTCTATAAACTTAATCATAAGCGGGAAGCTCTCGGCGCTGTAGTTCTTATCGCCCATGATTTCTTCGGGGTATTCACGCAACAATTCGCCGAGCGTTTTACCGGCATACTTGCCGCAAGCCACTACGCTTCTGCCGCTGGGGATGTCTGAAAGCTCCCAGCTCTCGCCGACTTTCATTCCCGCAGGGGGCGTCTTGCCGTATTTTTCCGCTATCGCACTGCCGCCCCAAATGGTTTCTTTGAAGATCGGCGCAAATTTTACCGGTTCCATATAATCAGCCCTTCCGCTAAAGTATTTTGATCTGAAGGGTTAATCATAATCAAAACTTGCTTTTTGTGAATATGCAGGGCAGCATCGATACGTGATAAATCAGAAAAAAATGCCTACGGCAGTTTGAAACGCACCTTTCCTGCACAGACTTGTTACTGTCGCAGAACTTACGCTATTATTTCGTGGCATTCGTGTTTTTGCCGATGAGTTGCACCTGCGGCGAGCGCGATCTGAAAATGCTGTCATCAAATGCGCCATGCTACGACGAAATTGCAAATTCAAAGCGATGTACAGGTTGACGTTTTTTTCATTTCTGCTATCATCAGTCCTAAGGCAGTTTCGGTAGTTGCATTTTTTGGCATTAATTTTACAGATTATGATAACGCAAGCAGAATCGTTTTTTAAGTACTTTCCATGCAGTCCGGCTTATCGCGAATGGGGATTCTGCGTAGTCAGCGCGGGGTACGGTAAAGTACCTGCAAACCATCCCTATCCGCCGGTGATACACCCGAGCCACCACCACTTCAACTGGGAACATGGCCGCGTGCTCGACTCATACACATTCGTGTATATCTCGCGCGGCGGAGGCTTGTTTGAATCGGAGGCAACGCCTCGTTTACAAGTGTCCGAGGGGCAGGTTTTGATTGTTTTCCCCAATACATGGCACAGATATAAACCGAATCAGGAAACGGGCTGGGATGAACACTGGATTGAATTTACGGGCAACTCCGCTGAAAACTTCATCGGCAACAGCCAGCTCACTCCCAAAGAGCCTCTGTTGACAATACGAAATAACGCCAAAATAATGCACCTTTTTCTGGATACTATTTCCATTTCGCAACATCAGCCGCACGGATTCGAGTTCCTGTTATCCGCGCAGGCGTTCAGTCTGCTCACTCAGCTTATGACTGAAAAAGACACGCAAAACGATGACGATTACGAAAAGGCGCAAATCGTCCGGCAGGCACGACTGATACTTCTCTCCGACCTTGACCAGACCATAGACCTCAAACTCCTCGCCGCGCAACTGGGAATAAGCTACTCTCTCTTCAGAAAGACGTTCAAAACGATGACCGGCTTCTCACCGTATCAGTATCGGCTTGATTTTCGCTTGCACCGTGCTTCACAGCTGTTGAAATCAAGAGATTTGCAGGTTGGGCAGATTGCCGAAAAACTCGGCTTCAGCTCCATATACCATTTCTCCGAGCTGTTCAAAAAGAAGAACGGGCTCACCCCGATGGAGTTTAGAAAGCAGCACTGCGCCCTCCATTACGGTAAAATGAATCAAGCAACGCAATTGCGTAAGCACTGAATCAATGTAAAATGCAACCGCAATGACGCGAAGAAAAAGCAATTCAGGCAATTCCACCTTAAATCAAAGCGTTCTTGTCCGGACTTTGGGGACAAACATAAGGTATAACGAATGGCAAATTATGTAGTATTTGAACAAAGGGATTGACACTGGCTTCATAGAAGAAAAGAGGCACACGAAGATAAAAAGACGTCAGCTATCCCCGATATTCAGTGCTGCGCCAAAAGAAAAGTTGAAAAAAAAGCCGTTTTCGGTATATTCAGGTATCTTTTTATATTTGCACAAACTTACATTCAAGGCGATTCATAAAATGGAAAGAAACGGCCGTTACGACCATAACAGTATCGAAAAAAAATGGCAGGACTTCTGGCAGGACAATAAGACTTTCAAAGTTGAGATGGACTACTCCAAGCCGAAGTATTATGTGCTGGATATGTTTCCGTATCCAAGCGGGCAAGGGCTTCATGTAGGTCATCCCGAGGGCTATACCGCCAGCGATATTATAGCGCGCTACAAACGCATGAAGGGGTTTAACGTCCTGCACCCGATTGGATGGGATGCGTTCGGCCTGCCGGCTGAGCAGTATGCCGTGCAGACAGGCACGCACCCAGCCATCACGACCATGGAGAACATAGCCAATATGAAGAGGCAGATCAAGAGCCTCGGCTTCAGCTACGACTGGGATAGGGAGGTTAACACTACCGACCCGGGCTACTACAAGTGGACGCAGTGGATCTTCCTGAAATTTTACAATAGCTTTTTCGATGATAAGCTCAAGAAAGCAAGGCCGATTGACGAGCTCGAAATCCCTGCGGAAATTGAGGCGCAGGGCAAAGAGGCTGTACGTAAATATATAGACTCACAGAGGCTTGCTTATGAGCATGAGGCGCCCGTTAACTGGTGTCCGGAGCTTGGGACGGTGCTTGCAAATGAGGAGGTTATAAACGGCGTCAGTGAGCGCGGCAGCCATCCAGTGGTAAGAAAGCCGATGAGGCAGTGGATGCTGCGCATCACAAAATATGCCGACCGCCTGCTCGAAGGCCTCAATGAGATTGACTGGACACACTCAATCAAGAAGCTCCAGCAGGACTGGATCGGTAAAAGTACGGGCGCAGAGGTAGTGTTCGGCATAGACGGATATGACGATAAGATTACCGTGTTTACAACTCGCCCCGACACGCTCTTTGGCGCCACATACATGGTACTTGCGCCGGAGCATCCGCTTGTTGAGGCGATTACTGCTGAAGAGCTGAAGGAAGCTGTTGCCGCATACAAAGAAGCCGCAGCGAGAAAAAGCGATCTCGACCGCACAGATCTTGCAAAGGATAAGACCGGCCAGTTTACTGGCGCGTATGCTGTAAACCCTGTTAACGGCGTCAAGATTCCAATCTGGATAAGCGACTATGTCCTCATCAGCTATGGCACCGGCGCCATTATGGCCGTGCCCGCACACGATACAAGAGACTTTGAGTTTGCAAAGCAGTTCGGCATCGATATTATTCAGGTTGTAAAGCCGCAGGACGCCGAGGAAGCAAAGCTTGCCGAGGCTGGTGAGATTTGCTTTGCCGGTAACGGAACGGCAATAAACTCAGGTAAGTTTGACGGGCTCACTACGCAGGAATTCAAGAAAAAAATCATTGCGTGGCTTGAAGAAAAGGGGCTTGGCAAACAGGCCGTAAATTATAAGCTGCGAGACTGGCTCTTCAGCCGTCAGAGGTACTGGGGCGAACCGTTCCCGATTCTGCACGCCGAAGACGGCGAGCGAATCGCAATTGATGAATCCGAGCTCCCGCTTATGCTCCCTGAGGTTGAAAACTACAAGCCGAACAGAGACGGCCAGCCGCCCCTTGCCAACGCTGTGGACTGGGTTGAAGTTGTCCTGCCTGACGGCAGGAAAGCACGCCGCGAGCTGAACACAATGCCACAATGGGCCGGCAGCTGCTGGTACTACCTGCGCTACATTGATGCCCTGAATCCCTCTGCCCCCTTTGACCCTGAAAAAGAAGAATACTGGCTTCCCGTTGACCTCTACATCGGCGGCGGCGAGCATGCCGTGTTGCACCTGCTTTACGCGCGCTTCTGGCACAAGCTTCTTTTCGATCTTGGCTATGTCAAATCAAGCGAACCTTTCTATAAGCTCGTTAATCAGGGAATGATTCTCGGCGAAGACGGCCAGAAGATGAGCAAAAGCCGCGGCAACGTGATCAATCCGGAAGTAGTCATTGACGGATATGGCGCGGACTCAATGCGTCTTTACGAGATGTTTATGGGGCCGCTTGAAGCAACCAAGCCCTGGAATATGAACGGTGTTGAGGGTGTACACAGATTCCTTGCAAGATACTGGAAAATTGCCGTTAACGAGAGCAACGGCGAACTGAACAGCGACATCAGGGATATTGCTCCCGCGGAAGACACACTGAGAATCCTGCACCAGACAATCGGTAAAGTTGGCAACGATATTGAGAATTTCGCATTTAACACTGCGATCAGCCAGATGATGATTATGGTTAATCATCTTTCCAAGCTTGACTTTAAGCCGCTGAGCGTGCTTAAAGAGTTTACGCTTGTCCTTTCTCCGTTTGCTCCGCATATTGCGGAAGAGCTGTGGCAGATTCTCGGCGGTAAAGACGAAACAATCGCTTACCATAACTGGCCGGCATATAACGAAGAACTTGCCAGGGAAAAGGAAGTTGAAATTGCTGTTCAGATATGTGGCAAGATCAAGGACCGTATTATGGTGAGCCCTGATCTTGATGATGCGCAGCTTCAGGAAGCAGCGCTTGCGAGCGAAAAAATAGCAGAGCTCATAGCCGGCAGGCAGATACGCAAGGTAATCGTGGTTAAGAGCAGGCTTGTAAACATCATAGTCTGATGGCAACAAAGCCAAATATGAAAAAGAGCAGAGCATTAAACGCCCTGCTTTTTTTATATATGACGTTTATTTTCGCTTACCGACTGCCTTTCATCATGGAAGGGATAGTCTTAATAATAATTTGAATATCAAACATCAGTGAAAGATGCCTGATGTAGTACAGATCATATTCAAGCTTGCGCCTGGCATCCTCAACACTCGCGCCGTATTTGTAGCATATCTGCGCCCAGCCGGTGAGCCCGGGGGGAACGAGATAACGGCGGTGGTAATAGGGAATCTGTTCTTCATACATCCTTCCGAGTGCAACCGCCTCAGGCCTCGGGCCGACAATTGACATATCACCTTTCATTATGTTGATCAGCTGGGGCAACTCATCAAGCCTTGACTTACGCAGAAACGCACCAAGCTTGGTAATCCTGTCATCATTCTGAACTGTCCAGAACGCGCCTTTCTCTTCTGCTTTATCTACCATTGTGCGGAACTTATACACATCAAATTCCTTCCCGTACATACCTATACGCTTTTGCACGAAAAGAGGGCTCCCCTTGCTGTCTATGCGAATCGCAAGCGCTATGAGCGGCCATAAGGGTAGTGTTAAAATGGTGGCAGTGAGGGCCACGCAGAAGTCAAAGACCCTCTTTGCGGAAAATATGGCGGTGTTGCCAGGGAGAGAGCGATGCGATGCCATCCAATGGAGGTTTGCATAGTCGAGTGAGATTTCCCTGAAATACGTCTCAACGAACGCACCTTTGGAGAGAATATCTATACCGTTCAGAGGGAGGTCAACCAATATATCATGCGTTTCCTCAGGCACGTCTGTTGTCTCGCAAAGTACAACAAGGCTTATCCCCTTATCTTTCAGCAGCCTCACAATCTCCTCCTTACTTTTCTCCTGGAGGCTGATTACTTCATTCCCAACCTGTTCGCAGGTATATTTAGAATCGCAGAACACGCCCGCCACGTTAAAAGATCCGCGTCTCTTAAGGCGCTCTTTAAGGAGGCTGGCATTTTCACCGCTGGGATAGAGGGCAATATTTACCGCTCTTGTTTTCACTACGGAACTCGCAACCCAACGCGGCAGGATCACCCCGATAAAGGTTATAGCAAGGATTGTTACAGCGATAGTTCTGCTGAAATGGTACAAACACATATTTGCTATAAATTGTATGCAGAAGAATGATATTGCACTTCCGATTGCCGCCGCAAAAAGCATCTCAAGCAAAGAATACGAATAATCTCTACCCGGCGCGGTAACGCCGCACAATCTGACAACAATTGTTACAAAAAGTCCATAAATAATTGATACCGAAATCAAGAGGCCATGATATGTGAGAGTGCGGCCTGGGGTGATTGTCATCGCTAAGAAAAATGCGACAAAGCCAACTAAAAAATCCCAAAAGATCCACCTATGCCCATTTTTTGATTGAAATATGTTAGACAGTATTTTGGGTGCCATCAAATATCCTTTACTTTATACGTTCCAACAAGTTGCCAACTTACCAATTTGCTACAAACACAGAAAATTATACATCTTGATGTTAAACGGTCAATGTTTTTCGCGCTTCTTCAATGCGCAATACACAATGCACAATCAATCCTAACAAAATGCTAATGGCACAGTAACACATTCCTAATGAGCTGTGTTAGAATACTGTTATATAGAAATGGCAGTGCCGGCACGTAGTCCGGCAATTATTCAATCAACAAGTATGTGGAGATATATGAATGTTGAAAAAATGCTTACTTACCGCTATGGCAACCGGCTTAGCCGGACAAGCTATCTGTGCAGATGCTTCTGAAATTGGTCTGCTGAAAGACGAAATCAAGCAATTGACTTCTCGTCTCGAAAAGCTTGAACTGGAGCAATCCGCGAATTCCGAACAGCTTCAACAGACAGTTGACAGTATCAGCTGGGTGCAGGATCTGGAAATCGGCGGAGACTTTCGCTTCCGTTACGACCAGATTGATCAGGACGGTAAAAACGAACGCAACAGGAACAGATTAAGGGTTCGCTTGAATATAAAGGCGAAGATCAACGATGATGTAGATTTCTACGGCAGACTTGCTTCCGGCGCAGGAGAGCCTGCTTCAACCAACCAGACAATGGATGGTTCCTGGACGGGCAAAGGCATCTGGATCGACAGAGCATACCTGAACTGGAAACTGAACGACAACATCAACGTACTTGCCGGTAAAATGGCGAATCCCTTCTATGCACCCGGAAAAAGCCAGCTTCTCTGGGACGGGGACTTGAACCCTGAGGGTGGTGCTGTTCAATACAATGGCAATCTTGGCGGTATGAAGGTATTCGCAAACGCAGCTGCTATGTGGGTGGAAGAAAATTCCAGCGAAGCAGACCAGGGGATGTTCGGCATTCAGGCCGGCTTCATCACCGATATATCTCTCGGCAAACTGACCGCCGGCGCCGGTTACTTTGACTACGGCAACACTTCCGACACAGCAACTTTCTATGACAGCAGCAAATCTTTCGGCAACACAACGCTTGCCTCGGGAGAATATGCATACGACTACAATCTGCTGGAAGGGTTTGCGGAAATGTCTTTCAATACGGAAACTCCAGTGAGCATTTTTGCAGACTATGTTAATAACACTGCGAGCGATGTCGAGCAGGACACGGCCTGGCTCATAGGTGGCCAGCTCGGGAAAGCCAAAAGCAAAGGCAGCTGGCAGCTCGGATACAACTACCGAGACGTGGAATCAGACGCGGTTATCGGCGCGTTCTCCGATTCAGACTTTATCGGCGGCGGCACAAACGGCAAGGGCCATATGTTCCAGGGGAAATATGCCATTGCTGACAATATGGCAATAGGAGCCACATATTTCGCTAACAATAAAGGCGATAATGACGATGACTTCAACCGCCTCCTGTTGGATGTCGAAATGAAGTTTTAACGGAATGTAAAAGTAAATTGAAAGGGAAAGAAATGAAAAAAATTATTATCACATTGTTTGCGCTCTCGGTAGTACTGAGCGCAAGAGCGGCCGTTTCGCTTAATATCGACGGCTCAACAACCGTAGGTCCGATCTGCGATGCCTTTGTCGAATACTTCAAAGCCAACGTACATCCTGATGTTGAATTCACCGTAAAGAAAACCGGTTCGGGAGACGGAGCTGCCGCCATTTCAGAAGGTCGTTGCGACATCGCGATGATGAGCCGTTTTATGAAAATGAGCGAATTCGAAAAATCCATCGAAAATGGCATTATGCCCGTAGCGCATGCAATCGCAATGGATGGTGTATGCGTGGTTGTTCACCCGTCAAATCCGATAAAAGAGCTTACCACCGAGCAGGTACGAAACATATACAACGGTACAATCTCCAACTGGAAAGAGCTTGGCGGCGCGGACGTTAAAATCACTCCAATCAGTAGAGATACATCCTCCGGCACCTACGAAACATTTCATGGTCTCGTTATGAATAAAGAGAAGATGGCCTCAGGCGTTGAATACGTAAACTCGAACCCGCAAGCTCACGCAAGGGCAAAGAGTACTGTCGGCGCTATTGCTTATGTAGGTCTGGGCTTCGTTGACGGCAACGTAAAGGCGCTGAAGATTGATGGCGTAGCCCCTTCACGCAAGACAATATCAAGAGGCATCTATCCTGTCAGCCGCGCACTGTTCCTCTTCACAAACGGCTACCCCAAGCTCGGCTCTATCGTACATGAGTTCTGCTCCTTCTATCTCTCTGAAGAAGGCCAGGAAATCATAGAGAGCAAGGGTTTTGTGCCTGTAACAGATTACTGATTCCAATCACAGCCGAAAAAAAAGCACGGGAGAGAACTGAATCTCTTCCGTGCTTTTATCGTTTACAGTGTCGGCTGTCAGCCGTTAAGCTCGAATGAGTAGCTGCCGCCGGCAACTTCAATCTCCCATTCCTTATCGCTGTTCTGAATCATGCTTGCAACGCCTTTTTCAGTCGAATGCTTGCAACTCTCTGATGCAGGGAGAATGATGGTTGCCGTGGTATTGGCGGGGACTGAAATATCAAACACCTTCTTATCGCCCTCAATGCGCCAGTTGCAGGTTATAGTGCCTCTCACAGAATCATAAGAGCAGTTTGACCAGGTCAGACCGCCGCCGAGAGCGGGCTTGATTACAATGCTCCCGAATCCGGGCTCAGCAGGGCTGATACCACCGATATTTTCAAATATCCACTGACACACAGCGCCGAAGGAGTAGTGCGCAAAGGAGTTCATACCTGGGTCGTTGTAGCCGTCTTCGGGCGTCCAGCCGTTCCAGCGCTCCCAGATTGTTGTCGCGCCGTGCTTGATTGTATAGCCCCATGACGGGAAGGTCTCGTTGAGAAGAAGCTTATACGCCAGGTCGTTGCGGCCGATTTTCGCGAGAACAAGCATAAGGTCTTTCGTTCCCACAAAACCCGTCGAAAGATGGTCATCACATTCGTGAATCCTGCGAACAAGATGCTCTGCCGCAAGTTTGGCATTCTCCTCAGAAAGCAGATCCTGAGCTATCGCCAAAACGTACGCACACTGCGTGTCGCCTTTGATCTTGCCATCCTCGCTGACGTAAGCCTTCTCGAAAGCAGATTTTATTTCTGCCGCAAGCTTACCGTAAGCGGCAGCATCATCCTCGCGGCCTATGGCACCGGCCATCTCCGCAAAGAGACTGGTTGAGTAGGCGTAGTATGCGGTGAAGATAACGTCAGCCGGAGTATTGTCGTCAATGTTGAGCCAGTCGCCGAAGCAGTGGAAGTTTTGCGGGGGCAGATGTTCGGCGGTGCTTCTCGCGGTGCAGAAATCTATAAATTTCTTCATTGAATCGTAATGTGCTTCAATAATGCGAGTATCGCCATACATGTTGTAGATTGTCCACGGGCAGATAACGCCTGCATCAGCCCAGGCGGGGCCACCATCGTCTCCGGCAATTTTCAACGGAGCCACCATCGGGAACTGACCATCAGAACGCTGGCCATCCATTAGATCGACAATCCATTTGGTAAAGAAAGCATGCACATCATTCATGTATGCTGCCGTATTGATATAAACCTGCGCATCACCCGTCCAGCCGAGGCGCTCATCGCGCTGCGGACAGTCTGTAGGCACATCAATAAAGTTCATACGTTGCGTCCAGTATGCGTTTTGATAAATTTTATTCACCAGTGCATTCGAGCAATCAAACCTGCCGGAAACAGGGGTATCGCTGCTGAGCGCAAGCCCTGTGATAGAATCAAGGGCAGGAGCCGCGTTCAGGCCTGTAATTTCCAGATAGCGGAAGCCGTGGAATGTGAACATAGGTTGCCAGGTCTCAGTTGAGCCTCCCTTACAGATATAAGCATCTTCAGATGATGCACTGCGAAGGTTATCAGTATAGATGGAGCCATCGGGGTTAAGCCCTTCTGCATGCCTGAGATTGATTACCTGCCCGGGCTCGCCGTCAACGCTGATTTTTACCACGCCGGCGAAGTTTTGCCCCATATCAACGATATACTTACCGCCAACTTCTTCAACGCCTATCGGATTGACTGTCCTGTATGCAATAACAGGTTCAGAAGGTGCGGCTTGAATGGTAATTGCGCCTTTGCTATCGTCAACAGCCGCATTTACCCATGCGCTGTCGTCAAAATCTACAGTTGTCCAGCCGGCAAGCTCCTTGCGGGCATCGTATTTTTCGCCCCGGAGGAAATCTGCCTGAGTTATCGGACCGAGAGAGGCTTTCCAGTTATCATTTGAATCGAAAACATCGGTTGAGCCATCCTGATACTCAACAAAAAGGCGGCACATAAACCTTGGATCCTTGCCGTAATGCTCACGCTCTCTGGCGTATCCGACATAACCACAGTACCAGCCGTCCGCGAGGATTGCGCCGATGGCGTTTTTGCCGCTCGAAAGCAGGTTGGTAACATCATATGTACGGTAATATACGCGCTTCTCATAGTCGCTCCAACCCGGTGAGAAGTAATCCTTGCTCACATGTTTGCCGTTTAGATAAAGCTGGTAAATGCCGAGAGCGGAAGCGTGAATATATGCTCTCTTAACGCTCTTCTGAGCCGCATCAAGCTCAGCTACACCTCTGAAATATCTTGCCGGAGGCAGGCGCGGTTCGCTTGTGCCCTGCCATGGCCTCTGGCCAAACTTGACAAGCTTATAAGCCGTTCCCCATGCGCTGTCGTCAAATCCTGGAGCTTTCCAACCCTCGGTTTCTACAGCCGAAGCCTTCCAGCTTTCATCAGGCGATACTATTTTTGTGCTGCCATCAGCTAATTCAAGAATGACAGCGAGCAGCAGACCGGCCGGATTATCACTTGTGCCGTTGTTGCCGGCTGAAACCGCAATAGAATTCGTTCCCGCTATGATCTCTGAGGTTATATCAACGTTTCTGATATAAGAATGGGATAGACCTTCCGAAACGGGTTTGCCGTTAATATAAGCGCTGTACCAGTCATCGGCTGTGATACGCAATCTTGCCGATTGAACGGCCGGCGCCTCAAAGCTGCCTCTGAAGAATCGCGTGCCGACTGAAGTATTCTCATGTGCCGTTGGCACGTCCCATATCCAGCTCACCTCGGTAAGTGGGTTCTTCTCATCGGGCATATCGAAAGCAATCCATTTTGCTGTAAAATCCGCAGGCTTCATAAGCCCCATCGTCCAGATGGCAGTTTCGCTCCACTGTCCGGCATTGCCTTCCTGGTCCCACAGCTTCACTTTCCAGAAACACTGTAATTCGGTTGTAAGCGGAATGCCTTCATACTCAACCGCGAAGCTTTTCTGTGAAACAACTTTACCTGAGTCCCAGAGGTCTGCTTTGCCGGAATCAAGCAATTCAGTGCTTGAAGACACCAGTATCTGATAAGCACTCTGGCCTACTCCATTTTCCTCAGCTGAAACAATCCAGCTCAAACGAGGTTTCGCAATGTCTATACCAAGCGGATTGGTTCTGTCTTCACATTGAAGTTTAACAGCGGTGGCAGCCCCGGATGTATCTACTTGCTTTACACATCCCTGCAGTAACACTGTACCACCAAGAATGAGAACAAACAACAATTTCTTCATTAAAAAATCCCTTCGCGTTAAATTAACTGATACGGCAAGATGATTTCGGTCTTATCGAGATTTCGACAACCCTATGCACTGCCCTGCTGTTTTTCCATGATTGTGCCATTATCTCTTACTCAAGCAATAAGGTAAATACATTTTTTGGCATTTCTTTTATGCTTTTTGACACGCACATTATATCTTGTCGAGATAATTTGTTTTTTGCCGATTTTACTTCTCCTGCATCAGTAAACACATATGGAACTTCTACTTTGCCGCAGGGGCAAGGTTATGCGTGATGATTTCAATGAAGTCGTCAGCATGGACCACTCGCACGTTATCATCAAGCAGTTTTATTGTCTCTGCGATTCCATCCATCCCTTTGCTCCAGGCGTGTACGGTTACGAACGTATAGCTATCTGGGTTGGAAGGGTCTTTCGGCAAGGCGTTGATGCTGTCAGCGAGTTTTTGCGGCGTACTGCGAACGGCACCGTAAAATTCCTCACTGCGGAAATCAAATCTGGCTGTAACCATCGGTTTGCCGTTGAACCAGTATATCTTGCCGCCGTGGGGTGCGTATTCGATGTACTCCATATAAAACAGGCCGCGGAGCTGCTCCATCTGCATAAACCATTTGGCGGTCTCTGCATAGGATTCATCAAGCGGTTTATCCGGCAGGAGCCTGTCGATGAGAAGCATCGTATGCAGACCCGAGCGGTTGATAAAGCTCTCAAGCCTTCTGGCGTGTGTCTGCATATAAGGAGCGCAATCGGGGTAGAAATAACCCAGGCCGCAGTAGCCGACAAACGCCTCGTTGCTCTTGCCTTTCTCGTACCACATATCAATGCCCAGCGGAGACATTTCCACAAGCGAAGGAGCCATACCCCAGCTCATCGGGAACTCGCCTCTATGCGGATTGTCGTAAAACCTTTGATTTGAGTAAAACGAATTGTCGCCAATCTCCGTAAGGATGTTGTCCATATCGCTCATTATGAACGTAACGTAATGCACGCCCTGCTCTGTCTTGGGCTTGTTGAGCACGGTCTTCGGCTTGAATGACTTGCCCTCATACAGCTTGCTGAATCCAAAATGCGTTGTAAGGTTGTACATAAAATCGCTGGGCACCTGAAACAGCCCTTCTTCACTGTGAATTTTAACCGTCAGTCCCTCATCAGGGGTGATAGGGTCCTGCCACCCATAAACAGGCGAAACGGGATTCATGCTGCTGTAAACCGAGCGAGAGTAGGCCTCATCAGCGAGCCACCAGTCAATGGATTTTTTCGCGGGGCCGATGTCTCTCAGTCTCGGTGCGCTACTGTGATGGCGCTTATTGTTTGTATGCACTATGATTGAGTCATAGCTGAGCTCATCGCGGTAGTTTTCATATACCCACTTACAGTCTTTGCCACGAACATCAATGCCAAGCTCATATCCGGCAGCCTTCGCTGTATTTTCAATGCGCCTGTCGATCGCTATGCCATCAAGCAAGCCGGCCATTGTGGTAGCGGCACTGATTGAGGGCAAATCGGCGAGGTCGTACAAGACATACTTTCCCGAAGTACAGCCGATCAGCTCCTTCAAGAGGCCTGGGGCATCTTCGGCGTAAGTATAGTCAAACTGAATGTCGAATTTGTCTTTCATTCCATCGGCAAAGGTCATATCACCGGTGTCTATCCAGATCTTCGGACCGCTCGTACGCGCTACAACTCCCTGCAGAGTCTGCACGGCGATAACATCATTATCGCGGGGCCTGCGCCCCGTCTTATAGACATAAAGCTTATCGCCTCTGGCGAGCGGCCTGACAGGCTCATAAAGCGGGCGATAACTTATCTCCCTGTCCACAAAAATATCATCAAGAATCACGGAGTTATCCGTGCTGAATGCAACAGCCGCATAAAGCGCTTCTGAGTCAGCTTTCAGCTCTGCGAAAAACTCTCCATCCTTTACCGACGGTTGCGCGTCGGCAGTGCTGAGCAGGTCTTTCGAGGAAGAGTAGAAAATCAGAGATGCTTTTACGGAAGCATTAGCTTTGAACCTGAGCCTGAGCTGTTCGCCTTTACGTATGCTGAACATATCGCTTGTCATCGATGCACTATCGCCACCGAAGGCAAGTTTAAAGCTGCGCTCCTGATTTTCGTCCAATATTGATGTGTTTTCGCATACCCATCCTTGCAAAGCATGATCCGCTGTACCGTTGAAGAGAGGTGAGTATGAGCTGTCGTATTCAGCGGCAAAACCCGCAACAGGGATTAAAGAAAAGAGCAGGACAATAAGCCCTGCTCCAATCCAATCCGCTAATCTGTGATTAGAAGATTCAGTCATATTTGTTCCGTATTAGATGTTGTCTTTCTGGAGGATTTCGGGGTGCTCGTTATACACCTTGATTACGAACTCACCGAACAATGTGTTTGCCCAAGCAAACCAGCTTCTGGAAAATTCATTGGGATTATCCATATTGAAAGATTCATGCATAAATCCCGTGCCGGCGTGAGTTGCTTTAAGCATATGCAGGCAATATTCCATCTCAACGGGATCTGTGCTTGTGAGACCGCGAAGGATGATACCCATCGGCCAGATGCTCCAGGGGCCTGTATGGGGGCTTCCTGCGCCTTCTGCCGCAAGGCCCTTATTGAACCAGGGGTTATCATCGCTGAGAAGGAATTTCCTCGTACGAACATAGATCGGGTCAGAGGGTTTGTGTATGCCAAGGTAGGCAAGCGAGAGCAGGCTCGGAACGTTCGCATCATCCATGAAGAGATGGTTGCCGTAACCGTCTGCTTCGTATGCGTAAATCTTGCCGTAGCTCAGGTGATCTTCAACAGCCCACTTCTTGATAGCCGTGCTGACTTCCTTCGCAAAATCAGAACATTCCTTCGCAAAATTCTTGTCGCCAAGCTCTTTTGAGTAGATAACGGCAAGCTGTTCAAGGCTCTGCACTGCAAAGAGATTTGACGGGATCAGGTACGAGAGGACTGTCGCATCATCTGAAGGCCTGAACTGCGAGCTGATAAGACCGCAAGGCCTCAGGGGACGTCCTACACCGTTGTGAACCGGCGCGTCTGTCATGCGATCTGTTTCGCGGGCAAAACGGTACGGGCTGTCGGTATAGCCGCCCTTGCGCTGTTCGGTGCGGAATGTTTCAACGATTGTACGCATCGCTTTATCCCAATCCGCATCAAAGAGAGATGTATCGCCGGTGATCTGGTAGTACTCATTGGCGAGACGTACGACGTAGCAAAGCGAATCGATTTCCCATTTGCGCTCATGAACGCCGTTAATGGGGGCCGGTTTGTCTGTTGCCCAGTGCGATTCCTTCGTCATATCCTTATAGAACGCGTTTGCGTAAGGATCCAGCAGAACGCATTGAGTCTGCCTGTTAATGAGGCCCTGAATGAGGGCAAGAAGCTTCTCGTCCGATTCGACAAGCGGCATATAAGGCCAGACCTGACAAGTCGTATCACGAAGCCACATCGCATCAATATCGCCGGTAATGATAAAGGTATCGGGCTTGCCATCGATGTACTCAAAGTCAACCGTGGTATCGAGTGTATTGGGATAGCAGTTTTCAAAGATCCAAGCGAGCTCGGGGTCTTTAATGATGCTCTTAACCTCTTCAATCTTTGCCTCTACCGCCTCGCTGACAAACGTACGCTTATCGGGCGCAGGGCGATTGCTTTTGAACTGCTTATCGGCAGCAATCAGAAAAGAGCCGGCAACAAGCATGGCAAGAATTGTAAATCTTATTTTGTGAATCATTCTGTTCTCCATTATTTATCAAGCTGATTAAGGGCGTAAGCGTACGCGCCGACAGAAACTGCGAAACTGGTATCAAGTACCGCCCTGCCGATGCCGATACGCTTCATTGAGTCGTATTTGACCTTACGGTTTGTCCCCGGAACTGTAACATCGGTTACTTTACCCTTGATGAATTTCTCCACATCAGAGGGGTTTTCGAGGTCGAAGCAATCCTGCACAATTCTCGGGAGCTTGTTGCCTTGAAGATCTTCGATTGTGCCGTTAAGCTCGGCAAGTACCGCATCGATAAAGAGCGGATACGCCGCGGAAAGGCCGCCACCGATTACAATGATACCGTCAAGAAGCGTAATGGCGTTTGCAAGAGCGTCACCAAGTACTTCGCCCATATCCGCAAAGGCCTTTTTTGCCGCCTCGACATTGCCCTCTGCGACACCCGTCGCGATGTCGTAAAGGTCTTTGGGCGAGGGTACTTCGTCAAAAGGCACGCCGGCAGCTTCAGCGAAGAATCTGCGGACGGCAGCAATGCCGACACCCATCTCCGCATAGCACTTCGGGTACTTTTTATTGCGAGTGATCCAGATTTCGAGACCGCCGGAGTTGTCGCCGAGATAAAGCTCGCCATCAACAACAAGGCCGCCGCCGAAACCGGTGCCGAGAGTTACGCCAAAGAGATTCTTGTAGCGTTTGGGGGCACCCGCCTCTTCAAGCATCTTGTTAACCTTCGGAAGAAGGCCGGCAATTCCTTCGCCATAAACAAAAAGATCGCCGTCGTTGTTGATAAACACAGGCATACCAAACTGCTCTTCAAGGAACGGACCTAAGGCAACGCCCCCGCGGAAAGCGGGGAGATTGCCGAGGTCGCCGATTATACCGTTGGGGTAGTCTGCCGGCCCGGGAAAAGCGAAGCTGATTGCCACAGGCTTTTCTTCGAGCTGTTCAATCACCTTCTCGAAACCTTCAACCATTGTCGCAAGGCATTTATCGAGGTTGTCTGCGTTAGACGGCAACCTTACAGGAGCTACAATTTCTTTAAGCCTCCGCATAGCGCTGAATACGAAGTTCGTGCCGCCGGCATCGAGGGTAAGTACAATTCTCTTATCGTTGTTCATTTTCTATTCCTGAAAAATCAAGCAGTAGCCTTCTCAGCGTTGCCGCCTTTCATTGAAATTACGAGCAGGTATGCAAAGCATACTATCGGAACGAGGAATGATTTCGTTCCCATTCCCATATCTACCATCTTGCTCATTACGAGCGGAACGATGGCGCCACCGGAGATAGCCATACACATCAGGCCACTCAGTTCGCCGCCACGTGCAGGGTCTTCTTCAACCGTAATACTGAAAAGCATCGGCCAGATGTTTGCAAAGCCAAGGCCCGCAAGGATAACACCGGAGACTGCGAGGGTTGCATTGCCGAACATAAGCATAACACCGCCAATCAGACCGAGAAGCGCCGAAACGCGGAAGAACATACGCGGACACATAACTCTGGCTACTGCACCGCCTGCAAGACGACCGATTGTGAGTACGAGGAAGAACAAAGTAGCGCCGACCTTAGCCGCCTTTTCGGGTTCAAGACCCATTTTTTCTACCATGGGAGTAAGGAACCTTGCCATGCAGGCTTCAGCGCCTACATAAAGAAAAATACCAAGTACTGCAAGGGCAAATACGGGTTTCTTCAGCAGACTAAGGCTTGAAGCCACGCTCGGGGGCATCTCGGGGGTTGATTCTTTGATCTTGAGCATGGAAACGAGTACGAATGTTACAACCATCAAAACAAAGAAAATCGGGAACGCGCCACGCCAGCCGAGGCTCTGGAACCATTCCATTCTCTGGAATATTACGAGACTTGTAATGCCGGTTACGAGGAATGTTGATACCGTACTGCCGATGCCTTTGAAGCCCTGCGCAAATGAAAGATTAGCTCCAAACTTACCTTCGGCGCTCACATCACGCATAATCGGGTTGCCGGCCACCTGCAGGAACGTTGTGCCTATGCCGAGAACAAAGATGCACACGAGAAGAACAACGAAACTCGGCGCGATAACGCAAGGTACAATCATTGCAAGAGCGTTAAGACCAAGGCCAAGAAGCAGAAGCTTCTTCATTCCGATACGTCCCGCAAGCAAGCCGCCGGGTATGCTGAAAGCGGCGAAAGCGATAAATACAAAGAACGACAGGAGTGTCGCCATAACATTTGTGATATGAAAGTTTTCCTGCACGGCCGCAGACATCGGGCCCATGGCATCAGCAACGCCCATAGCAAAAAAAGTCAGAAGAATCGGGAAAGTCTTCGTTTTCATTGGTTTTACCTTTCAGTTGTAAACAATACTGCCTGATTAACTTTCAACAACACCCGCCCGCTGTTAACAGGCGGTTTACAATAATCTATCAATTTTCAAAAAACTATCAATTATTTTCCTGGTCAAGGCTCATTGAATAAGGAGCATCTGCGAGCGAGGTGCCACGCTTTGTATTCGGCGAAGATGTCATATCAAACTCAAGCTTGCCGCCGTTTGTAATTGCTTCATGAGTAATGAAGTTCTTGCCGTACGACTTGCCATTGAGCTTTGCCTTGTTGATGTAAATGTTTTCATCAGAGTTCTTCGGGGCTTCAATGACAAACTTCTTGCCGTTCTGCAGGTTGATTGTAATCTTCTTGAACAGAGGCGCGCCGAAAACGTACTCGCCGGTACCCGGGCATACGGGATAGAATCCCATCGCACTGAAGACATACCAGGCAGTTGTCTGGCCGTTGTCTTCATCTCCGCAGAGGCCGTCAGGCGTGGGGGTGTAGAGCTTTTCCATAACTTCGCGGACGTGCTGCTGTGCCTTCCAGGGTTCGCCGGAGTAGTTGTAGAGGTAGATCATATGCTGGATGGGCTGGTTGCCGTGTGCATACTGTCCCATATCCATAACGGTCATCTCGATGATTTCGTGGATCGGGAAACCGTAAGCCGAACAGTCGTATTTCGGAGGCGTATTCCAGACAGCATCAAGCTTGTCGTTGAAAGCCTGTTTGCCGCCCATAAGCCGCATCAGACCGTACGGATCCTGAAATACTGACCACGTGTAGTGCCAGGAACAGCCCTCGGTGAAGTCTCCGCCCCATTTCTCGGGAACGAATGGCTCTGTCCAGCTGCCGTCTTTCTTTCTTGCACGCATAAAGTTTGTCGATGCGTCAAAGAGGTTGCGGTAGTTCTGAGCTCTTGCCTGGAAACGTTCAATCTCTTCCTGAGGTCTGTTGAGCTTTTTGGCGAGCATCCAGATTGTGAAGTCGTCGTAGCTGTATTCGAGAGTCTTGGCAGCAGACTCGCCAACACCCACATCATTGGGCACATACCCGAGCTTGTTGTAGTATTCAACGCCATCACGGCCGACCGAACGAATGCGGCTATGTACGTTTTCCGAGCTGTGGAGTATGCCCTGATAGAGAGCGTCAATGTCGTAGCCTCTGATTCCCTTGAGGTAGGAATCCGCGATGATGCTGGCTGAGTTTGAACCTATCATACAGCCTCTGTGGCCGGGGCTCGCCCATTCGGGAAGCCAACCGCTTTCCTTGAATGTGTTTGCGATACCGTCAAGCATCATGGAGTTCTGCTTCGGGAAAAGAAGCGAATTGAGCGGGAACGCCGCACGGAAAGTATCCCAGAAGCCGTTATCGGTGTACATCTCGCCCGGCAGAACCTTGCCGTTATACGGGCTGTAATGCACTTTATTGCCTTCGGCATCTATTTCAGAGAAATCCCTCGGGAAGAGAAGCGTGCGGTAGAATGAGCTGTAGAAATTGCGGAGCTGGTCTGTTGTGCCGCCTTCAACTTCAACAGTAGAAAGCTGCTTGTTCCATTCTGCCTTCGCCTTTGCACAGGTCTCATCGAAGCTGTCAGAGCCTACTTCTCTCTCAAGGTTGAGCTTTGCCTGTTCAGGGCTGATGAAAGACGAGGCCACCTTTACGTTTACCTGCTCGCCGCGGACAGTGTTGAACTTGATAATTGCGCCGACATGGTCGCCTTCCTGCTCCTTCGAGCCGGCGTTTACACTCCAGTCTTTGCCCCACGTGCTTACGTCAGCGAAATCCTTGTCGAATACTGCGATGAAGTAATTGTGAAAGTTCCGGGGTACGCCGCCGTGATTGTTGCGGCAATAGCCTATGATTGTGCGCTTTTCCGGAATGACTTTCACCATCGAACCTCCTGCATAGCCATCAAGCAATACATAAGACGAATCGCTCTCGGGGAATGTAAAGCGGAACTGCGCCGCACGCTGGGTGGGCGTGATTTCCGTTGTTACATCGTAATCAGCGAGATAGACGCTGTAGTAATGCGGCTTCGCAATCTCTGCCTTGTGAGAGTACCAGCTGGCACGCTTTTCCTGGTCAACTTTCAGCTCGCCAACAACGGGCATAAATGAAAACGCCGCGTAGTCGTTGATCCACGGGCTCGGCTGGTGGGTTTGCTTGAAGCCTTTGAGCTTGAACGCATCGTACTGATAGGCCCATCCGTCTCCGTTGTTGTTTGTCTGCGGAGTCCAGAAGTTTAGCCCCCACGGCACAGCAATCGCCGGATAGGTGTTTCCGGTTGAATAATTGAATGTTGAATCAGAACCGATAAGAGGGTTCACGTAATCAACGTACGAAGTTTCCGTTTTGGCAAGACAACTGCCGGCCAGAGCGAGAAGCGCCAGAAGCGAAATCATTCTCTTGTGCATAAATCTTTCTCCAGTATTATTCGCTGTCTTCGCAGACAGCTACACCAACAAATGAATCAGCCGCGCCAAAATAGAGCAGCCACTTGCTATTATGATATACCAAACCTTCAATAAATACAGTGCCACTTGCATATTGGCCTGATTTTTCGTAATCTTCTTCGGGTTTAAAGAAATAATTATCACATCTTTCAAGAAGTCTTGTCGGATTTTCAGGGTCGAGAAGAAGCTGGCCGGCAGCATAAGCACCGTTATCAAGCGACTTGTCGTCGCTGTTTTTACCGTTGTACATAAGCACAATGCCTTTATCCGTAAGGACAGCCGGAGGCCCTGCTTCAGTGAGGTTGGAATCAAATTTGCCCTTGCGGGGACGGATAATTGTTAATACCTTGCCATTGTCGTCTTTAACCGGCTCCCAGTGAATCAGGTCACGAGAGATTGCAACTTGAATCTGTCTTTCTCCGAAGTACATCCAGTAAAGCCCGTTGATCCGGACTGCCTTGAGGCGTCCGTCTCTGATTGCCGTTACGGGAGCCGCGGCCTTGTGCCAGGTTTCAAATACGGGCATATCCTTTGAGAAAATCGGCCCGTGCTTTTCCCACGTAATGAGGTCTGTTGAGCTTGCAACCCCAATGTGAACGTTGCTGCGCTCGCCCTCGGGGTTGTTTTTGTTCCACATTGAGTAGTACATGTAATAGCGACCATCTGGGCCTTCAACTACGCGTGGGTCTTCGCAGCCGCCATACCATTCATAGCGCTTCTGTTCATCATCGGCGGGATAAAAGACAGGTTCAGAGCGCCTTTCAAAGTGGATGCCGTCGGTGCTTGTGGCAAGGCCGATTCTTGATGTGTGGTCGCCGATGCCATTGCCACTGCCATCTTCAGCACGATAAAGCACACAGATCTTGCCGTCCTTTACAACTGCGGCGGGGTTGAATGTATCGCTACTCTCCCAGTTCATCGGCTTGCCACGCATGGGGCAATCGAAAACAGTATCTTTGATAGGTGCGATTACAGGCTCACTTACCGGCCTGATAAACGGAGTTATCTGCCAATCTTCAGGAATGACCACTTCGGCCATCTTCTTGCGCTCTTCAACATACTGTTTCCATAGTTCGTCGAGGCTTTCTCCCCCTGAAACCTCGGCAAAAAGCGAGTCGTTGTATTTGCCTGCTCTGAGAGCGGCGTTCGCCTTGCGCACAATCCCGGGCGCCTTGCTTGACTCAAGCCAGAGAAGGAATCCACCTGTAACCTGATACGAGTCATGGTAGCCGTCAGCACGTTTGCTAAGGGGGAACCAGCCAAGCGGCTTGCCCTCGTAAACAGCCCAGCGGATGTAATCGGCGATGCCTTCGGTGAGCCAGCTGTTTCCCCGGCCGCCGTGGCCATAGCCCTGCGCCACGTGAACAAGCTCGTGAACCACAAGCCCGATATCTTCGGGATGTGCTTTTATCCATTTATCGCAGACATGCACCTCATTCGAGAACGAATATGCAATGCCGTCATCTTTGCGAAGGAAAGTGAGGAGGATAGTATCGGGGGATTTATGTGATTCGCTCGCGAGAAGATTGCATATCCTCGGATACCACTCTTCCGTTATGGATTTCGCCCGCTTTGCCCAGTCTGCGCAATCGGGCGTCGCACTGTAATCGATGTCAACTATAACGGCTCCTGCTATGGGTGCCATTGCCATAAACAACACGAGAAGTGTTTTTTTCATTAAAAGCGCCTTTCCAAAATACTTTGCATAATTGTCAAAAAACCAAAACCTTCCATCCGACCGCACTTTATACAGGGGGCTATCAATCCTGTTTTCCCGCAAGAGCCCAGTAGCCTCTTGCCGTTGCCGCAGGATAAAGCAGCTTCCATTTCTCAATCGAACCATCCGTTTTCCCGTACCAATGGCTGGAATAGCGGCCGTTTTCGTCTTTGAGATTGTCATTGACGTAGCTGAGTGTCTTTTCCGCAAGCTTTCTCCACTGCGGATCTCCGGTTGCGGCGGAAAGCTCAACCCACGCCTCGGTAAGCGTGAAGGCGAACATAGCTTCACATTTGATTTCGCCCGTTTCATTTACAAACCAGAAATCCCTTGCAGCTTTCGCAGTCGCTGTGGCCTTATCGAGATACTCATTCTTGCCTGTGAATTTGGACAGAAGAATATAATTCCTTACAGGCATCGCGGAGTTGTAAGTCCACTTTTTTTTGTCAATCTCCCCATCAAGCCGGACGTTGTCCCAGTAAAGCGCATCCCCGTCTTTGAGGTTTGCATCAAGCCAGTCCATAAGCTCTGTTGCCGCTTTGAGGTATGGAGTGCTGTTTGTAAACTGATAGTATCTCAGGCATGCAAAGGCAATTGGAGCAACAGAACAGGTATTTTTCGTTCTGCGGGAACGTCTTTCCCAGTACTCGCGCCACCATACACCGCCCTTTTCATGGTCAATGCCGCTCAAGCAGAATTTAATTGTCTCGCGGGCCTTGCCGAGATACTCCTTCTTGCCTGTCGCTTCGTATGCATCGATAAGCCCCATAGCCACCCACGCATTATCATCGTAATAGCGCTCTGTAACCGCCTTTGGATGGGGCTGGTGGTCGTAGCCGCCAATGCCCTTGTAATCGCCCCAGTACAGATCCATAAAGCTGATAAGCTCGTCGAGAGGCTTATAGTAAGCATCATCGAACGCAGCAGCTTTTGAATAGGCAAGCAGGAGCATCGATGTACTCCAGGTGAAAGCCGGCGCTGACTTTGTCTGGTCTTCGAAATAGCCGGCTCGCGGAGCCATGCTGTGGTCTCGCTCAATTACCCGAAGAGTCTCTCTTCCAAACTGCGAAAAATCAGCGGAAATTGCCTGTGAAGTAAGCAAAGACGCAGCAAACAAAAAGAGTACGAGTTTATGCATTTATCAATCCGTTAAATCTTATTATCTTGCAATAATATCGATCTCGTTGAAGAACGTTCCCTGTCCTTCGAGGTCTGTTACAAACATAATCTTCTTGAATTTGCTTCCGCGCGGGAAAGAAACACTGCTCAGATGCGCACCGCCCTCTCCAAGCTCGTTGGTATCCACTGAAGCGATAAGCGTCCAGCCGCCTGCGTCCTCAGCGGAAAGCTCGGCGGCGGGGTTTGCATCACCGGCGGCCGCCCAGAGAGTATATTTCTGAGGGGCACGGTCGGATTTGTGCCTTGAGAAGGTGTTCACTTCCTCAATGTCAACAAGCTTACCGAAGTCTGTGAAGAAGCGCCCCTGGCCGTTATCGAAATAAACAGCCTTGGAGGGTTCATCGGGAAGCTCGCTGACTATGCCATCTGTAAGAGCGGGGAGCTTGCCGTCAACTTCTCCTGCGCGCGGCTTAACCGCAAGCCCTCTGGAAAGAAACGCAAACTCGACATTGTTGCCTGTTGCCGCATCCGCAAAGTCATCTGCAACGGGCTTCCTGAGGCGAAGCTCTTCGTAGCTCTCCGCCTTTTCGATCGAAACAAGCCCTGCGGCAGTCTTGCCGTCAGTTATGTTGCCGGGCTTTTCTCTCAGCT
Organism: Phycisphaerae bacterium; assembly: GCA_050251615.1. Classification (GTDB taxonomy): domain Bacteria; phylum Planctomycetota; class Phycisphaerae; order Sedimentisphaerales; family Sedimentisphaeraceae; genus Sedimentisphaera. The sequence continues at coordinate 8,711 of JBFWMM010000012.1, read as the reverse complement.
CAATGTCCTTACGGTTGTCAAAGTTGTCGTAGAGATCCATAAGCGGCGATGCGACATTCTCGTCTTCGGCTACGCTTACAGCGAAAATCTTGATCTTTGAATCAACAGGGAGAGTGATTGTCTTTGCACCGTTCAGGTCAAAGCCGTACTCAAACATATAGCTGAAAAGATAGGTAGCGTTGTTGCCTTCAGCATCGTGGTGGTGAGTTGCATACCAAGCAACATTGTCGCGCTTGATGAAGCCCTTGTCGATATCAGCAATCAGACCTACTGTCTGATAATCAACCGCCTTGAAAGGCCTGTCCCATGCGCGGACATCATGCGAGCCGATAAAACCTGTCCAGTTTTGCACTGCAAACGGAACCTGCTTTGCGCCGATTTTGATTGTAGAATCAACATCCTCATCGGCCGCTGCGATAATGTAGAGCCTGTTGTAATCGCCAGCGGGGAGAGAAATCGTCTGTCCTGCGCAGGCAACTGCGTTATTTTTCGCTTTTTCTGCTTTAATATCGAATGATACGCCGTTGAGAGTGATCTCGGAGGGAACCTGTTCGGCAGGCATAGATGCACCTGAGAAAGGCCCGTCGGATTTCTCACTGTTGGAGCTGAAAGCATCGATATTATACGGCAGATCAACCGCAGCATACCTGGCTGTATCAAGTGCTTTTCTCGGTGCTTTAAGTTTTACTGCAAAGCTTCTGAGCTGAGACTTGCTCATATCAAGCTTGAGCTTGCCGCCTGAAACGATGGCATCGCCGATTACCTGCTCCTGACCATTAACCTCAACCGCAGACTCAATGCCGTTGCCAAGGGATACTGTTACGCCGTCTGCATTCTTGCCGAGAAGCTCTTGCAGGCGGATGATTACGCTGCTTCCATCTTCGCTGAGCTTAATCGCGCGCACATCAACCTGCTCGGTGTTCACTTTGAGCATTGAGAGCTCGCGACCGGCAGAGCCTTTATGCTTTGTTGCAGAAAACGCCCTGAGGGGCTGATTGAATCTGCGTCCCTGATACTCTGTGAGAGCATCCTGCCAGTTGCCCTTGTGGCCATAGATGCCGTAAGAAAATTCCTGATGCCCCCAGTCCTGGGTGTGCTGATCCATATAGCTTCCGACTTTTCCCCCCGGAGTGTAAAGCAGGCTGAGCCTGATAACATTGTTGGAGGGCTTGTCTGAACCGAACTTGCAATCTTCAAGGATTGATACGCCGTACGAGCCATCGGTGTCGGTGAGGTCGAACCATTCGTGAGAAAGCATTTCAAACTGCTTTTCGTAGTTGTTGCCACGCTGAATCGTGCCAAGTCCCTGTGTATATGTGGCAAGCTTATTGCTCACTGTCAGCGGGAAGCTTGCCTTCAGCACCGTTGCCGAGCTCTGCCAGTCAACATTGTTGTACAGCTCAACCCTTTTGCCGCAGTCGCCGGCGGAGAGTGAAATTTTCTGTGTGATGATGGAATTTCTGGCCTCTCTTGTAATCTCAAGAGCAATACGCACCGGGCCATTCTCAACAACCTTGATAGTTGCTTCGCCGTCAACATAGCCGATCGGGCCGTGCTTGCGGTCGTTCCAGTCCATGTTCCACGCCGGCCACTGCTCTGGCGTGCCACGGTGGAATTCGAGCCTGGCGGGCCTGCTGAAGAGCTGCTTGCCTGCCTTCTTATCGAAGATGTTTTCAATGTCGCCGGCTTCGTCAATGACTACGCTGTAATACTCATTTTCGAGGGTGTTACCGGCAAGCTCAAGGCCCGTCTTGCCCGCGAAAGCCCTGTCGGAGCTGCGAAGCTCGAACGCGCTTACGCTTACCGCCGGTACATCAGCAAGGAAAATAATCTCGGCGGTCTCACCGTCTCTACTGACAACCTGCGAAGGCACTTCTTTGCCTTTTGCATTGTAAACTCTCGGATAGCTGTTTGCAGGTAGTTCTATGCGCGCCGTAACAATATCTTCGCGTGAGATTGAAAGCGGATTGTAAACCACAATCGGCTCGCCCCTGACGTTAGTATCCAGAGCGCGGCCGGCAGCTGCAACCGAGTTTGTCAGTACGTCTGCAAAGCCGTTGAGTGAAATAATTTCATCGTTCCAGGAGAACTGATAACCCACCGGTATTGTGGTACCGGGGAGAATGTCGTGCATCTGGTTCTGCAGGAAGCGCCACCAGCTCTTTTCGAGCCTTTCTGCGGGATATTCCGCTGCGCCGAGCCAGTCCGCGATTACAGCAGCACGCTCTGCGGCATCTGCGAGCTGTTCATTTTTCCTGTTGAGGCGCTTCATAAAGGCCTGGGAAGTCATAACGCCGGAAGAGTGTTCTGTGAGCATAAGCTCGCCCTTATATTTGGGCAAACGGCTCTTCTGAGCTTCGGTGAGGTCTTCGTAGAGCTGGAAGGAAGAACCGAGGATTACATCAATTTTGCCTTCATCATCACTGAAGCATTCTACAGCTGTTTTTACATCTCTCTCATGGGGGGCGCCGCCAACGTCACCAACACCGAAGTAGCGGTAGTCGGCAAAGACGCCATATTTTTCACCGTCTTCCTGAAGCCTGTTGATCCACTTTTCATCGAGGTCCGGGCGATTGCCGCCGAAGCCGCTTCCGTAAGATTCGGGATTTAACGCACATACTACGCTCTCGCCATCAGGGCCCTCCCACATGCCGACGTTAAACGGCACGCCTACGATAGAACCCCAGTAGAGTTTCTGGGTACTGAAGCCGAGAAGGCCGCAGTGGTTCCAGAGAGACGGGAGGTAGGACGGAAAGCCGAAGCAATCAGGGAGGATAAAGTCTTTACTTTCTTTGCCGAACTCATTGCGGAAAAACTTGTTTCCGTAGAGAACTTGCCTGAGAATAGACTCGGGGGAAGGAATAAGCGCATCACATTCATCAACCGATGAACCGCTCACAAACCACCTGCCCTGCTTGATGTAATCCTTGAGCTTTTCGTAACGCTCTGGATAATACTCTTTCATCATATCATAGCGAGCGGCGCCGGTAAAGTTGAAATTGTATTCGGGATATTTCTCAAAAAGCTCGAAGTTGTCATCGAGCGTGTTGAGGATATATTCGTCAATGGTAGTTCTGTAATCCCAACGCCATTGAGTATCAAGGTGAGCATAGCCAACGAGATACAATGTTTTGTCTTTGTCCAGGTTTGGACTTTTTTCTGCACCGAAAGCCATAAGTGCGCTGCACCCCATAATCAAACACAAGCCTGTTCGTAATTTCATTTCACACCAGTTAAAATAATGTCAATTGCGTTAATCGAACAATTTTTCCCTTAAATAGCTTACTATGCCGTCTTCAGAATCAATTGTTCTAATCTTGTTTCTAAATTCTTCATGCATTATATTTTTCGCAAGCGTAGAGAATATACGCATATGCTCGTTGCCTGCGTTGTCTTCGTCTTTAATAGTCATACCTATAATCACGTCAACCGGTTCACCGTCAAGCGAACCCCACTCAAGTTTATTTCGAAGACGCAGTATGGTTATTGAGTTTGAAAGTACATATTTGCTCTTGCAGTGAGGTACAGCAATCCCGAAACCGAGGCCTGTTGAATAGAGCTGTTCCCTGAGCCAGAAATCCACTTCCAGCTTGCAGGAATCATTCGACCGACCCTGTATGTGAAGGCGGTCGGCAAGGAATTTGATGACTTCCTCCTTGTTGACGCAGTCCACGTCAAAGCACACAAGCTTTTCATCAACGATTGGAAGCATCATAGAGGGGCGCGAAGCTTCGAGGCACTGCTGAACAGTTTGGGCGGTATCTGCCGCTATTGTGCATTCAAGCAACTGTGAGCAGTGCCGGCGTTCAAGCATACAGATGTGTGCTTTGAGACGCGGCACCGACGGAATCGACACGCTCAGCTCATCAATCTCCGTGCCCACGAGCACCGAGGACATATCTAAGTTTGCCGCAGCTTCTCCGCAGAGACCAACCTTGATGCGATTTTGGTGCGCATCTTCAACAACCTTCCTGATAATCGAAATGACGCCGGGATGCATTGCGTTGTACAAATCGCTGACAAGCTCATTGCCTCTGTCAACTGCGATAAAATACTGAGTAAGATCGTTGGTTCCGATGCTTACAAAGCTTATCTTGCCCGCCAGTTGAGGCAAGATAAAAGCCGCCGCAGGCACTTCAACCATAATACCGAGCTCAATTTGTGAATTAAATTCACAGCCCCGTTCACTCAGCTCGCCTTTAACCCTGTTCAAAACATTGATGACATAATCAACCTCTTCAACGCAACTGACCATAGGAACCATAATTTTCAGATTCCCGAAAGCGGATGCGCGAAGAATTGCCCTAAGCTGATCGGCGAAAAACTTTTCGTAACGCCGGTATAGCCGTACGCCCCTGCAACCGAGGAAAGGATTGTCTTCTGCGGCAAGTTCGATAAACTCCGCCGGCTTATCACCACCGATATCGAATGTGCGAATGATAACATCTCTCCCCGCGGCAGCTTCGGCAGCAATCTTGTACTGCTCAAACTGCTCCTGCTCTGTCGGCGCAGTTGATGTTGTCATAAACAGCATCTCAGTGCGAAACAAACCGATTCCATCGGCTCCGTTGGCGACAGCCTTGGCTACCTCCTCCGCCATGGAAACGTTCGCCATAACTTCGACAGCAAAGCCGTCTTTTGTTTTTGCGGCGACTGTCTTGTACCGCTCATACTTTTCCTCAATGCAGCGTTGCTTTTCGCGTTCTGATTCATAGAAACGTTCAACCTGCGGATTGATCAGGGTAACTATGAGCCCGTAATCGGCATCGACGATTACTTCCTGCCCTTCCTGAATGCTTTTCCCTACGCCTGCGCTTGCAGAAACGGTAGGGATACCGAAAGACCTGGCCAGAATTACCGTATGACTTGTCGCCCCTGCATCTGTCAGCACGAGGCCGCAAAGCAGAGACTTTTCGAGAGAGATAAACTGCGAAGGAGTAAGATCCTCCGCAACACATATCGTCGGTTCTACAAGCTTAATCTCGTTGAAATCGCCCGAACCGTAAATAACCTCAATCAACTGCGTGCAGATGTCTTTGAGGTCTGCAACGCGCTCGCGAATAATTTCGCTCTGCGCACTGCTGAGAAGCCCTGAGAAATACTCAAACGCCTCCACAATCGCAACCCCCGCGGGTACCTTCTTTTCTTCGATAAGGCTTTTGACCTTATCAGAAAGCTCCACGTCATTTGCGATTGAGAGGTGTGCCCTTAGAATATTTCTCTCTGTAACGCTGATGCTCTTTGAATCCAGCCTTGCAGTCAGATTCGCGCGCAACGCGTCAACACCCATTTCTATTTTGGATAATTCCCCTGATACGTCATCTATTTTCCCGCTCCCGACATTGTTCGGAAGCTTCAGAGCTTCAGTATGTACGACTTTCCCTCTTCCAAAACCGGCTACGATCGGCCTACACGTCTCAATATGCACCCCAGCAACGCGCAAAACCGGAGGCACATACCCATTGGCCTCAAATTCTGCGGGAGTCGGCTGGTCTTCATCGCAACACGGAAACTCGTCTTCCATAAATCTTACTATCTCATCGTATTCATTGCCGCAACCGGCTCCTTCCAGCTCAACAACGCATTGGTCACCCTTCTTGACGTCCGCGCTGACGAGAGAAAGTACGCTTTTTGCATTCGCAGATTTGCCGTTGCTGAGGTTCACAAGCGTTACACGACTCGTGAATTCTGCGACAATCTGCTCAAGCATTGTTGCCGGCCTTGCATGAAGGCCGTTCGGCAACGGGCATACAAATCGGTATTCATATTTAGTTTTTACTTCTGACACGCTTATTTATCTGCTTATTCCGGTTTCATTGCGAAAATGCTTTTAGGGTCTTTGAGTGCAAGTTGCACAGGAACTTCAATCTTGGGAAGAGATTCAAATCTCTCCGCATTCTCAATCATAATGTCTGCCGCAAGGATAAGCACATCAGCATTGCTTACATCCTCACCGGTCAGCTCGTTTTCTATACCCATAGCACCCTGTGTTTCCACTTTGATCGTGTGGCCGAGCGCTTTAGCTGTCTGAATCAGATTTTCAGCAGCCATGTAGGTATGAGCTATGCCCGTCGGGCAAGCCGTAACCGCGATGTAATTCATTGTTCACCTTTCTTTGAAAGAGTTTTAACAGTGGTAACAGCCAAAGCCGTTACCAGCGTACCTGCAGTAATCGCCAGAATGTAGGCGAGTTTATGATCAACAACGGGAAGCACAATCGGCCCGCCGTGCGGCGCGTGATTGCCAACGCCGGCAAGCATGGCAACTGTCGAAGAAACCATAGAGCCGAGCATAATACAAGGAATAATCCGGACCGGCTCTGCGGCTGCAAACGGTATCGCACCCTCTGTAATACCTATCAAGCCCATACCAAGAGCGGCAATGCCTGATTCGCGCTGTTCTTCTGTCCAGTTCTTCTTCGAGATAACAGTGGCAAGGCCAAGCCCGAGTGGAGGCGTACAGATTGCCGCGGCTACCGCTCCCATTACGGCGTAATTGCCCTGCTGAATGAGAGATGCTCCGAAAAAGAAGGCTGTTTTGTTAACGGGGCCACCCATATCAAAGGCAATCATAGCACCGAGTACAATAGCGAGAAGTACCTCACTGGTGCCCTGCATCTGCTGAAGCGCATGGTTGAGACCGACCATTATCTTTGCTATCGGCATTCCGACAAAGAGCATCAATGTCGCAATGAGAACCGAAGATATAACAGGGATAACAAGAATCGGCATAACCGGCCTGACAAACTTATGAACAGGCATTTTTTTGAGAAGATTGACTATATGCCCTGCAACGAGACCTGCAAGAAGCGCTCCGAGAAAGCCGGCGTTTGCGCTCTGGTCGCCCACGACATGCTTGATGTTGGCAAATGAGCCGCCGATGAAACCTGCCACAAGACCGGGCTTGCCGGCCATGGCATAGGCGATAAAACCTGCGAGAATCGGGAGAAGAAGATCAAAGGCGGCAGCACCTATACTGAAAATATGACTGAGAATGGGGCTGTTTGAGAAATCGGGGCCGGCCTCGCCCATAGGCGCGAAAGCTATCGAAATTGCAATCAAAATACCGCCGCTGGCAATAAAAGGAATGGCGAAAGACACACCGCTGAGCAAGTATTGTTTATGCTTCTCAATATGCTTATTCATGTATCAAATTACCTCTCAAGTATTGAACGCTTTCATTTATTGATTATGTGCATTATACGGTAGCGAATCGCGAGGTATATAGGAAAATAAAACCAATTATTGGACAATTGTAACATGATGAAAGCAAAATCGTAACAAAACAAAAATCATCCATCTGCCCCGAATAAACTTGATTGCACAGTCAAGAGGGGTAAAATAATAAATGCGCTTTTTATTCGCCGTGCGATATAATAAAATTGTAACATAAGGGCAAGCTATGGAAACAAGCCAGATTATCGATGCGCTCCGGCGCATTACGGCTCGGGGCGGTGTGGGTGAGGTGCATTTTGCAGGCAAAGAGACTCCCCCTCCCATGCTGGCATTTGCCGTACACTTCCCCCGTCTTACGGTTGTGGTTGACGGGGAGTATCAGACCTTTATGGAAAAGGACAAGGAAATACGCCGTTTGATTATGAAACCCGGCGATACATTACTTGCTCCCCCGAACTGCTGGGATAAGCCCGATATGCGGCAGCACTCCACTACGCTCCACCTGCTTTTCGGCAAGCAGCACACGGGGATAAGCCTCGTTACATCAGACCTGGCTGTGCGTGCGAGGAAAGTGCCGCTTGACCACACGCTCGCCGGCCCCGAACAGAAAATTCTGGATGCAATTTTCGAGATGAGAAACAACAACAGGTACAGCTGCTACAATCATCTGATTACCGCCCTGCTCGACTGCTATACCGTACGCCTTGAAAGCCTCGGTAGCCCCAATTCTTCCAAGCCGAGTATGCTCTTTCAGGATATATGCACCTTTATCCAGGAGAATTTCCAGCAACAGCTTACAAGGAGCGATGTCGCAGGCCGGTTTGATATTTCGCCCAACCATCTCTCAAGGCTGTTCAACCGAAATGGCTATATGAAGTTTTGCGATTATCTCAATTACGTCCGCATAAACCGCGCCAAGTTCCTTCTCAAGAGCTACGACCTCTCACTCTATCAGATTGCTCGAAGATGCGGCTACAGCGACACCGGCTATTTCTGCCGCGTATTCAAGAAGGTAACAAAGAAAACGCCCAAGCAGTATCAGGCGCAGATGGTATAGCCGCAAACTGGAAATGCAACCGCAGAGAGAGGGCGGTTCACGAACCGCCCCTACGCATTTTTCCGGTTTGACCTGCCTGAGTAAACCTGAAACCTTTTTCTCATTGTTCTGCTTCTTCCCTGTAATCCGCTACATCGGTTTTATTTTCAAAAAGCGGCGAACAACTTTTGTGTTTAATTAACCCGAAAAATTACTTGACTATTCGGTTTTTAATGATAACGTTAGTTACGCACGTAAAGTACGCAGGGTAATTGGATGCGGTTGATTTTTTAAGGAAATAGCTATGGCGAGTGATTTTGTAGCAAAATCACTCATTTGGGCTTTGTTATTGTTTTCAATTTCGACAGTATGACAGTGAATATAATGCAATATGACGCAGAGAACCGTATGACCTACTGTAATTCTGGTACAGGAGCTTTGGGGGCCTATACCTACGACTACGCCGGACGCCGGATCAAGAAATTCTCCACACTCGACAC
>JBFWMM010000011.1:0-61388 GCA_050251615.1 Phycisphaerae bacterium | reverse complement strand
CCGCTAACCTGATGAAACCGCGATTATTCACTAATTCATCTAATAGAAAAATCCGGCCGTTTGAGTGAAATTTCACGTTTGAAATATTTTTTCAAAAAAATCTTACATTTTTCAGGCAAACCGACAAGAACACACAAAAGATCAGCAATTTTTCGTTTCCGAAAGCCGCAAGACCTGTTTTAACGCCTTGAACAGCGGGGTAAACAGGCTCGGCTTGTTTAAGTCATACTGAAATGTTTTGCAATCAAGTGATTGCTTCTTTTTTTGAACTTTCGTTTTTTTGAAAGGTTACAGTGATGTATTTGAAAAAAGTTTTATGGTTGGTCATGATGGCTTGCTTAGCAGGCAGTCTGTACGGGGCGGATCTCGCCTTTTACGAAGCATCAGACAGCCCGGGCGCATTGCCTGATGGTAACGCGGGCGCGGTTGACGTCTGGACGGTTACAGGCCCCGGCGGCGCCAGCAGAAGTTACCTCCAGGGTTATCAGGACGGTACCGACCTCAAGTGGGCTATCTGGGACTTGTCTGACGAGCCCGAAGGAACCCAAGCGACACATCAGTTTGCGGGCGGTGCGTTGAGAGTGAATCAAGCGGTTTCAATCGACTACTCTCACGCCACAAACATAGACTTCGGCCAACAGATAGGTATTCGCTTTCTCTCAGGCACAACCGTTGAAGTTGCTTATGTGTTTATCGGCGGCTTGGACTGGTACAGCAAGTACGACACCGGTAGCGGCGAGTATGTACAGACAGCCAAGAGGTACGACAACTACGACGGCTATCAGGTTGTTTTCATTCTCACAGGCCCCAACAGCTACAAGATGACCATTTCAGAAGGCTCCATTCCGGATGCAGGCTTTAAGGGACAAGATGACGACAATGCTGATGTCGGCCCGGTAGTTGCAAGATGGGAGGGTACTTTCACCGGCACTTCAATTGACGCTATTCAGGTATTCACCGCAGGCGGCCATGGTAGCGACCAGTGGTTTGACAACCTCAGCATCAACGAAGACTGGATTGCAAAGGCACACGCCCCCGCACCCGCACTGGACGCGCAGGATGTTGCCGTATCAGGCCTTGAGCTTTCATGGGAAGTTCCGCTTGTAAGAGACGGCTCAACGGACAATTTCGTTGTCCCCTCGAACCTCGATTCCTTCAACGTTTACTACACCGAAGAAGCTGACCCGAACTGGATTTCGATGGTTCCTGTAAGCGTAACAAGCTGGGACGCAGAGACGCTCAGAGCGTCTTACACTCCTTCACCTGAGCTTGCAAAGAACGGCACATGCACCTGGCGTGTTGACGCTGTTTACAGCGATTCTACAGAAACACAGGGCGATGTCTGGACATTCGAGACCGAGCTGACAAAGGTTATCATTACCGGCCAGCCTGTTTATCAGATCGTTGAAGCCGGCGAAACCGCCGAGTTCGCAGTGGAAATCAGCACAGAGTCCCCCGCCACATTCCAGTGGTACAAGTACGTTGACGGCACAAACGACATTGCCATAGCCGGTGCGCAGAGTAGCACGCTCACAATCGCCGATGCGCAAGTAGCCGATGAAGGCAGGTACTACTGCGTTGCAAACAACGACGCGAATGTGGAAGTTTTATCTGCAATGGCTCTTCTTGGCGTTGAAAGAAAGATTGCTTACTGGCCTTTCGAGGGCGGCTCAGTCGAGAACGTGATTGCCGGTAGCCCCGCTACTCTCACAATCGGCGAACCGAACATGGCTCCTGAAAGCATTGTAGGCGACGCTATCTCAATCGTAAAAGGCGAAGAAATCATCTACACTGATCCCGAACAGGCTTCATACTTCGACATCTGCGACTACGAAATCACCGTAGCTCTCTGGATAAAGACCTCTGACAATCAGGCCTGGTGCCCGATGGTCGTACGCGACGGTGAAGGCGGCAAGGGTTGGCAGCTTCGCCAAAACGGCTTTACAAGCGACCGCCCGAGCTTCACGACACGCGGCAACGCAGTTGAAGAAGAAGGCACGCCCGCCAACAAGACAATCTATGATGACCAGTGGCACTACGTTGTAGCCACATGCGATGGCACGATCAAGAAGATCTACGTTGACGGCGTTTTGAGTCTCAGGTACTCCTCAGACGATGGCAGCGTTGTTAACGCAGGCGATGAGTGCACGACCAAAATCAACGCAACCGACGCCCCTGTCGCAATCGCCTCACGCGTAGGCGGAAATATCGTTGATGGCCTTGACTACAACGCGGCAAACAATGTTTCCGGTATCTACGACGAAGTTGAAATCTACAACTACGCTCTGGATGCGGCAACAATCGCTCAGACTTATGCCAACATAACGGGATCAAATGTTTGTCTCGGCCAGACCAACGACCTCAACGACGACTGCGTTGTTGACCTTGGCGACCTGAGCATTCTTGCTTCCGATTGGCTTGGCACTGAATTAGTGGCTCCGGCTCTCTAATCTCACAAGACGAATACCGTAACTTTAACCGAGTCCCTGTCGGGCAACCGACAGGGATTTTTTTTCTAAATAGAAGGGGATTTGTTTTCTTGACTTCGGCGCATACTCATCGTTTCATACATAGCACTGCCTATCAGGTATAACGGCGGTTATCCAGTGCTTATGAGATGGTGCAAGTGATGTAAAATTGCACCCGACCACGCAGACAAGCGGAGGAAATGTTTTTGCCTGCTTCAGGCAGATTAAGAGATAAAAGACAAGTACGACCGGTGAAAGAAATAACTATTGGTACCACTTGCCCTGTCTGTCCTGTCGTGACCTCTATATATTTCTTGAATTTCGGTTCAGCCGTCTGATCTGCCACTGCAAAACCTACGGTTTTAATTTCCCAAATCTTATGGTTTCCTTATAATAAATTTTTTCGATTCAATGGAAAACTATGAGCCTCTACGACGTAAAAAGCCAGAATCACATCATAGAGGCCTTTCAGCGCTCGCTTGAGCTTGGAAGGCTCGGGCAGTCCTTTATTTTCAGCGGCCCCGACGGCGTCGGGCGGTTCAAGATGGCGGGCGAGCTGGCGAAGCTTCTGCTTTGCGAAAGCCCTGCCGGCAACGGTACAGCGGACAGTTGCGGCGTATGCGCAAGCTGTCGCCTGTTCGACTTCGGCACACACCCCGATTTCAGGCACATATTCAAAGAGCTCAACAAGTTCTCGCAAAATGCCGAGCTGCGCAAAAAGAGCCCGAGCGAATTCCCGATTGATGTTGTCAGGGAGTTTTTCATCGACGTTATCGCGGGCAAACCGCAGATCGCCAAACGAACTGTCTATGTGCTCAGCGAAGCGGAGAAGCTCAACGCCAGCGCACAGAACGCCATTCTCAAGACGCTCGAAGAACCCCCCTCCCACTGCGTCATAATCCTGCTCTGCACAAAGACAGAACGACTGCTCGACACAATCCTCTCACGCTGCCAGGTTTACAGGTTCGGGCCTGTCGAGACTGACTTTATCGTCTCAAAGCTTGTGGGCGTTGGTATCGGGGCGAATGAGGCGAAGTTTTGGGCCAAGCTGACAAACGGCTCACTCGGAGAATCACAGCTACTCTCTACTCTTTCCTGCAATTGCTACAGCTTCAAAAAGCAGCTCGTAGCGGACTTAACAGAGCTTGCCCTCCCCGACTGCATAGACATGGCGGAAAAGCTGCTTGCAAAGGCCGCCGAGATTGCAGAAGCTATCGGAGAGGCGGGAGCTGAGGCAGGGAAAAGCGATTTGAAGCGCAGAGCCCAGAAGCTCGTACTGATGATGGTAATGTCTGCGTTGCTCGACGCCTCGCGGATTGCCGTGAGTAGCGAATGCGCGGTGAACGCGGACCAGCTCTGTGAAATAGAAAAACTTGCCGGTCTTATAGATCCGGTCGAAGCGACGAAGCTGCTTGAGAAAGTGAACACAAACACAGGCTGGATTGACAGATACGTAAACGAAAAATTGATTTTTGAAGATATTTTGATAAACTTCGCTCTCGCGAAAGTGTAATTTACAGGGCGCGCAGGAATAAGCCGGCGGCTCTGTTTTATATATAGACTGAAAGAAACAAAATGGCAGATTCTGCAAATAAAAAGACTAAGAAAATGCTTGTCAGATACGGCAAGCTCGGCTTCCTCGGCTGGTTCACCCACGAGGAGGCACACATACCCTGCTCGGCAGGCAAGGTCGTTATAAAGACTGAGCGCGGCCTTGAGATAGGGGAGATTGTGGGTAGCTGTAGCTGCTACAGCCACGGCAACTACCGCGGCGTAACATCGCTTGAAGAGTACTACGAGCTCGACCATCCCGATTATCCCATCGGAAACGGCGGCACATTCGTGCGCTACGCATCCCATCAGGACATCAACGAGCTGAGGCACGTGCGTGAAAGCGCAGGCGAAGAGCTGAGCATCTGCCGCAGGCTTGTACGCGAGTTAAACCTCGCTATGAAAATAATCGAGTTTGAACATATCTTCGGCGGTGAGAGAATCGTGTTCTATTTCCTCGCGGAAGGCCGCGTGGATTTCCGCAATCTCGTCAAGGAGCTTGCCCGCGAATTTCAAACGAGAATCGAGATGCGCCAAATAGGTGCAAGAGATGAGGCGCGCCTGATAAGCGACATCGAAACCTGCGGCCAGGAATGCTGTTGCAAGAGATACCTCAAGATTCTCAAACCGGTTAATATGCGTATGGCAAAGACACAAAAAGCTACGCTCGACCCGTCCAAGATCAGTGGTCATTGCGGCAGGCTTCGCTGCTGCCTGCGCTACGAAGACATCACCTATCAGGAACTGCGCAAAAATATGCCCAACCGCCAGAGCTGGGTAAAAAGCCCTTCGGGCTATGGCCGCGTAATTGATTATCAGATAATCACACAGCTCGTGCGCATATTGCACGAGGATGGCAAAATTGAGGCGTTCCACATCGACGATCTTGAGATATTCGACAAGATGCCCAAAGAAGTAACCGATATGCGCGAGGAGAATGAGAAACGCGCCGAGCTACGCAACAATGCGATGAAGCGCAAACAGGAAGCAAGGGCTCGAAAGGAACAGAAAACCCCCGCGAAACTCGAAGAACAGGCTGAGGTTACCGTAGAAAACGTAAACGACGACAATAGCGAACAAACGAAAAAGAATAAGCATTCAAGGGGACGTAGAGGCCGCGGACGCGGCAAGCGCGGCGGCTCAGAAGGTAATACCGCAAAAAAATCCCCGTCAAACGCTACCGAATGAAAGTTGACAAGAGAAGATTATGCCAAGACAGATTGTTGTAACATCAGCCCTGCCATACGCCAACGGCCCGATACATATTGGCCATCTGGTGGAATATATACAAACCGATATCTGGGTGCGCTTTCAGAAGCTCAGCGGCAACCGCTGCCACTACTTCTGCGCCGACGACACCCACGGCACACCCGTTATGATCAGCGCGCGCAATAAAGGCATTACGCCCGAGGAGCTGATTGACAGGGTTCATGCGGAACATTATCAGGACTTCGTAAATTTCGGCGTCGAGTTCGACAACTACTACACTACCCATTCGCCTGAAAACAAAGAACTGAGCAGTGAAATTTTCCTCAAACTCAAAGAGCGCGGTTCCATCGCCTGCCGCGAGGTTGAGCAGGCGTACTGTGAGGAATGCAAGATGTTCCTGCCTGACAGGTTTATTGTGGGCATATGCCCGAAGTGCAAGGCAGAAGGCCAGTATGGCGATTCCTGCGATGCCTGCGGCGGCACATACTCGCCCACAGAGCTACTTGAACCTAAATGCTCGCTCTGTGGCGCAAGCCCCGTCAAAAAGAGCTCAATACATTACTTCTTCAAGCTCAGCGACTATGAATCGCAGCTACGCGAGACGCTTGGCGGCGGCCATACCCACAGTTCCGTTGCAAATAAGCTCAAGGAATGGTTTGACGCAGGCCTGCGCGACTGGGACATCTCCCGCGACGGCCCCTATTTCGGTTTCAAGATCCCCGGCGAAGAAGATAAATACTTTTATGTATGGCTGGATGCACCAATCGGCTATATGGCCTCCTGCAAGAACTGGTGCGACAAGAACGGTGAAGACTTTAATGAAGTGTGGAACAGCCCTGACTGGGAACTGTACCACTTCATCGGCAAGGATATTATGTATTTCCACGCACTTTTCTGGCCGGCAATGCTCACAGGCAGCGGCAACAAAATCGCCAACAAACTCTTCGTTCACGGCTTCCTCACCGTAAACGGCCAGAAGATGAGCAAGAGCAAGGGCACATTCATCAAGGCGAGCACCTGCCACAAGTACATCGAACCTGATATGCTACGCTACTACTACGCCTGCAAGCTCACTGACGGCGTTGAAGACCTCGACCTCAACTTGGAAGATTTCCACTTCCGCGTAAACTCAGACCTTGTCGGCAAGCTTGTGAATCTGGTCAGCAGGAGCGTTCCGATGCTCCGCAAGAAGCTCGGAGGCTCGCTCGGCAGAATGGACGGCAAAGGCCGCGAGATGTGGCAGCAGGTCGTAGGCGGCAAAGACAGCATAGCCGAAGCGTATGAGCAGCTAAGGTATGGGCAGGCAATGCGCGAGATAATACATCTCGCAGACATCGTAAACCGCTACATTGATGAAGAAAAACCCTGGATAACAGTGAAAGAGGATGAGGCCAAAACCCTCGCCACACTCACTGCCGTTATAAACGCGGTTAAAGCGCTGAATATCTACATTAAGCCGGTTGTGCCGAAGCTCACAGCGGGCATTGAAAAGATTTTGAACCTCGGAGACCTGAAGCTCGCGGACGTCGAAACAGAGCTTGAAGGACATTCGATTAACGATTTTGAAAGACTGCTCGACAGAGTGGAAATGGAGAATATAGAGAAGATGATTGAAGAATCCAAAGCAGAGACAGCGAAACCCGCAGAACCCGTTATCACACTTGATGAGCCAATCGCGGAAGAATGCACAATCGATGACTTTATGAAAGTTGACCTGCGCGTGGCTAAGGTGGCTAAGGCGGCGCCTGTGGAAGGAGCGAACAAGCTCCTCCAGCTCACACTCGATCTCGGCGGTGTAACGAAGAACGTTTTTGCGGGCATCTCCAAGGCATACAAGCCCGAAGAACTTGAAGGCAGGCTCGTGGTATGCGTGGCGAATCTGGCGCCGCGCAAGATGCGTTTCGGCGTCTCTGAAGGTATGGTTGTTGCGGCAGGCCCAGGCGGCGAAGAGGTGTTTGTGCTCTCTCCCGACAGCGGCGCGAAGCCCGGCCAAAGAGTACACTGATAAAACAATGACAGAGGGCGCACAAATTACGCGCCTTTTTTTGTTTGAGGCATAGATGCTCAAGTTTCTGCTCTGCATGAGATACCTTATGAAAGCAAGGCTGGTGATTATCAGCTCGCTGGCAGTAGCACTCAGCTGCGCTCTGTTGATTTCACTTGCCAGCGTATTCAGCGGCTTTATAGAGGCGGTAGAGGGGGGCGCTTCTTCCTCTATGGGAGACGTGATAATCAGACCGCACCCATCTCTGAAAATCGAACAGTACGACCGGCTCACAGCCGAAATCGACAAGCTCGAACGGGTTGAGGGCAGTAGCGCCCTGCTCAGCACGCATGGGCTTATGCTACTCGGCAAGGGGAATGTGCGCAAGGTTGATATATGGGGCATAGACCTCGAAAAACAAAACCTCATCACACAGATAAAAGACCAACTCATCACCGATGGCGAACCATTCGGCGCGGGTAGCGCGATTACGGCAATCGGCGTGCTCCAGACTCCCGACCCGCTCACCGATGACTACAACCTGACAGAAGCGCAAGGCAAAATCGGTATGCCTGCCCTTCTGCTCGCGGCAAAGCCCGCCGGCGAGGACGTGGCAACGCAGCGCATAGATATGCGCGTGCGGATTGCGAACGTGTCTTTCTCGGGGATAAATCAGTTCGACAGCTCGAATGTGTATGTGCCGCTGGAAACACTTTCAGCAAGCCTCTACCCCGATGAACCATTGGTCGCGGATACGGTGCAGGTACGCCTGAAAGCGGGGCTCACCCCCGAGCAGGAGCATCAGTCACTCAGAGAGATTGACGGTGTCTGGCGTAAATTTGCCGCAGAGACGCTCCAGTGGCCTGCGAGCTGGATAAACGCAGGCTCCGTTGCCCTGGCGAAAGAGCTGCAAAGGCAGATGGTAGTGGAGTACCAGAAGCAGCTTGATGTTCTGATGGCGATTTTTTCGATCGTGAGCGCGGGGATTATACTGCTGGTCTTCTGCATTTTCTATATGATTGTGCTGGGCAGGCGCAAAGACATCGCGATAATCCGCAGTTGCGGACATAGCGCTTGCAGCGTAGCGGGAATGTTTATATGGTTCGGCATGCTCGCCGCCATTGCCGGCATCGCGCTGGGCATCGGCCTCGGCGCCCTCTTCACGCACAACATCAACGGCATTGAAGACGCCCTCAGCAAGCTCACAGGCGTAAAAGTCTGGAAGGCGAGCGTGTATATGTTCAGCGAAATACCAAACCACATCGACGCGATAGCTACAGTGAAAATATCGCTGTACGCGTTTATCGCCTCGCTCATCGGCTCGGCAATCCCCGCGATCATAGCCGCAAAGACAGACCCCGTCAAGACGCTGAGATACGAATGACTGTTGACGAAAAAGTGCAGGAGTTTCTCGCCTCAATCGGCGCAGGCGATATTATTGCTGGGCTATCGGGCGGCGCAGATTCAGTATGTCTTTTGCACTGCCTTGTTCAAAGCGCAGGCAAGCGCAGGATTTACGCGCTTCACATAAACCACAACCTTCGCGGTGCGGAGAGCGATGGGGACGAGGCGTTTTGCAGAGATTTATGCGCAAAGCTCGGAGTAGAGTTTTACTGCGAAAGCGTTGACGCGGAGCGAGAAGCAAAGAGGCGCGGGCTCTCTCTTGAAACGGCCGCAAGAGAGCTGCGCTTGGGGCTGTTCGGCGAGTACTGCGACAGGCTTGGCGCAAAGTTCATCGCCACAGGCCACCATGCCGGCGATAATTGCGAGACAATTATACATCGTATGATGCGTGGCACGCATTTTCGCGGGCTCTGCGGGATTCTGCCCGAACGGCAAATCCGCGGCCTGCGAATCATAAGCCCCCTGCTCGATTGCTCCAAAGAAGACATTCTCGCATATTGCGAAGATAACGGCCTGCCTTTTCGCACAGACAGCTCCAACCTCACAACCGACTACACCCGTAACCGCCTGCGCAACCAGCTCATCCCCGAGCTGAAAAAAGGGTTCCCCGAGCTGGAAGAGAAGCTCTGTGAGCTGAGTAAAGCGGCAAGACGGTATCGCAATGCCGTTGAGAGGGAAGCATCAAGCGTTTGGCACGAAGCGGTTGAGATGGCAGAGCCTGATAAAGTAGTAATAAAGCAGGAGAGATTTCTTGAGCAGAACCTGTTTGTTCGGCAGGAAATCCTCCGCCGCGCGCTCGTAGGCCTTGGCGCAGGTGAAAACAAGCTCACAAGCGCGCATTACGAAGCAATGATGAAGGCCGCAGGGAGCAGAGACAGCAGGAAGTACCAACTCCCTGACAACATATATATGTTTGCCGGATACGACAGGGTCATATTCGCGGGCATCGGCGGCGAGGGCGTTGAAAGCACACTTATAAGAGGCGACGGGGCATACAAATTCCGCAACTGGCGGATTGATGTGTGGCGGGAAGAGTTTGACAGGAAGAAGTTTGCGCTTTTTCTGAAAAATCCCGACAAACACATAACCATCTTCGATGCCGACAAGATCAGCCTTCCAATTACAGCACGTGAACGGCGCAATGGAGACAGATTCCGACCATTCGGCGCGGATTGTTCACAGAAGGTGAGCAAGTTTTTTATGAGAGCACGAGTGAACCGGCTCGACAGATCAATCGCGGTTGTAATGACTGACCGAAACGATAAAATAATCTGGGTAGCCCCGCACAGGGCCGCAGAGGTCGGCAGGGTTACCGTGGGCACAAAAAATGTGCTTATAATAAAAATGGAACTTTATGAAGCGGGAAAATAATGCCTTTATACGTTAATGACGAAGTTGTAGAAGAGTCACTCATCGAAGCGGAAATGGAACGCATGCGTCCGCAGTACGAACATGTGTTCGCGGAAATGAACCAGACCGAACGCGAACAGCAGCTGGCCGACTGGGCTCGGGAGAATATCATCGAGCAGTATCTGCTCAAACAGCACGCGCAAGGGCTCGTCCTTGATGTGAACGCGGAAGCCACCGGGCGCTTTAACGAAATGATTTCACGCGCCGGCTCGAAGAAGGAATTCTTTGAATCGCGCGAACTCACCGAAGCAGACGAGGATAAGGTGCTTGCCGATATTGCCCTGCAAATTAAGATACAGAAGCTTGTCGAGCAGATTCAAGCCGATGCCGGCGAAGCAACAGAGCAAGAAATATCAGACTACTTCAAAGAACACCGCAACAATTTCAAAATACCCGAGATGGTGCGAACGAGTCATATCGTAAAGCATCTTGCTCCCGAAGAAGAAAATATCAAATCATACGAATTCCTCTGCGAGTTGCGAGAGAAAATACGCACAGGCGAAACAACATTCGAGGCGGAGGTAGGCAAGCATTCCGATTGTCCCGACAACGGCGGGGATATGGGCTTCTTTGCGCGCGGCACGATGGTCGAAGACTTCGAGGACGTGGCGTTTGCGATGGAAGTGGGTGAGGTGAGCGAGGTGTTCCGTACGGAATTCGGCTTCCATATCGTCAAACTGACAGACCGCCGCGCGGAGAGGGAAGTATCGATTGAGGACGTACACGACTACATCAAAGACCTTGTAACCGAAGAGAAGAAAGAGGCCGCGCTTGAAATCTTCCTCGACAAGAAAAGGTCGGCTTCGGTAATAGAACAAAGAGATTAGAACCATCACGTGACAGCGCCGAGTTTGCCGTAAACTTCGGCGCAGGATGTATTTGCTCAGCCGCGGATAATGTCAACGATGATCATCAGGCGGCTTGTGTTGTCGCGCTCGTTTTCGCTCAGGCGTGAGTTGATGTACTTGATCGTATCGACGGTCTCAGGGATCACGACATGTTCAAGCACGTTCACCCTGCGGCGCGTGCTCTGGAGGTCTATCGCAAGCAGATAGGCTTGTTTTTCCTTCTCCGCCAGCTCCACGATCATATCAAACACCTTCTCAAGCGAGCGCAGTGCTACGTCAAGCTCGGGGCTTGTGCGGGCGTAGCCATAGCAGACAACATCACCCTCAAGCACCTTCTCGAATCGCGGCACACGCACGTTCATCACGCTCGCAAAGCTCACAGCCAGATTGAATTTCTTCACAGGCTCAGCGAGCGCCGCACGAACATCCTCGGGTTCCATGGATGCCCTGGCGAGCATAAAACGGCGACCTGTATTGTTGAGCGCTTTCTCAACTTTCTCGCGCAGAGGCGCTATGTCGCGTGAGATCTTCACGAGTTGCCTGGAAAGCTCATCGCGCTTCTGACTGAGAAGCTTGTGGCCCTTTTTCGCCAGCTCAAGCTTCCTGCGAAGCTTGAGCATCTCCATTCTTGTTGCGTTTATATTTGCCTGCATCTAAGCCTGCGCTCCTCTTACCCGCGGTACTTGCTCATATACTTTTTGATGAGGTCTTCATCAATACGCTTCAGCTCGGAATCCTCGAACATGCTCAGTAGCTCCCAACCAAGTTCGAGCGTCTCCATAATGGAGCGATTCTCCCTGTAACCCTGCGAGATATACCTCTGCTCAAAGGCATTGGCAAAGCGCATATAGTTGCGGTCTTCATCGCTGAGTGCCGCTTCGCCGAGGATTGTGGCAAGCTCCTGCGCCTCTTTTCCGCGCGCATAAGCGGCGTAGAGCTGGTTGTAGAGGTCGGCGTGGTCTTCACGCGTCTTGCCTTCTCCGATACCCTTGTCCTTAAGCCTCGACAGGCTCGGCATCACATCCACAGGCGGATTTATGTTGTTGCGGTAGAGTGAGCGGCTCAAAATGATCTGCCCCTCTGTAATGTAGCCGGTGAGGTCTGGAACAGGGTGGGTTTTGTCGTCTTCGGGCATTGTCAATACGGGAACCATCGTGATGGAGCCCTGCTTGCCTTTGATCCTGCCGGCACGTTCGTAAATCGTGGCAAGGTCTGTGTAGAGGTAGCCAGGGTAGCCGCGACGCCCTGGAACTTCCAGGCGGGACGCGCTTATCTGGCGTAGCGCCTCGCAATAATTCGTCATATCGTTAAGGATTACAAGCACCTGCATTCCGCGGTCGTAAGCAAGATACTCGGCGGCTGTCAACGCTACGCGGGGCGTTGCAATACGCTCAATCGCGGGGTCGTTTGCGAGATTGATAAACAGCGCCGCACGCTCAATGGCGCCCGTTTCAGTAAGGTCTTTGATGAAAAACTGCGCAGCTTCAAACGTAATGCCCATCGCGGCAAACACAACAGCAAATTGCTCATCATCGCCGAGAACTGCCGCTTGCCTTGCAAGCTGAGCGGTAAGCTCATCGTGCGGCAGACCTGCTCCGCTGAAAACCGGCAGCTTCTGCCCGCGAACAAGCGGGTTTAGGCCGTCAATCGTGGAGATGCCGGTCTGGATGAACTCGTTGGGATAGTCGCGGCTGTAGGGATTGATCGGACTGCCGTTGATGTTGAGGCGCTTTTCGGGAATTATAGCCGGCCCGCCATCCGAGGGGACACCAGTTCCGGTAAACACCCTGCCGAGAATATCAGGAGAAACGCCGAGCTCAAGCGGCTTGCCAAGCGGACGCACCTTCGTTTCGTCGATGTCGATACCTTCCGTGCCCTCGAACACCTGCACAAGAATCTTTTCTCCGTCCACCTGCAAGATCTGCCCATGGCGCAAAGAGCCATCGCCAAGCTCAATATCAACGATATGACCGTATTTTGCATTTTTGACCGATTCCACAATCATCAGCGGGCCGGCCACACTTGTTACCGTTTTGTATTCTTTAAGCATTGCTGCCCCCTTTCGCTTCGGCAATCTGCACATCTATCTTTTCGCGCAGCTGCTTGAACTTTGCAATCTCGCTTTCGGGCGTATATTTCGACCTTGCGATTTCCTCCTTCACACTCACACTGATGATTTTAGCAACATCCGCTCCGGCCTCAATAGCCGCAAGAGAAACATTATGCAGATGCAGAATCGTTTTGAGCATCTCATACTGCTTCTCAAGAGAGGTGTATGTGTCCACATCGTGGAACGCGTTCTGATGAAGATAGTCCTCGCGGATAATCTTCGAGGTTTCAATGGCAAGCCTGTCTGAAGAGCTGATTGCTTCTGCGCCGACAAGCCTGACGATTTCGAGCAGACTGGCTTCCTGCTCAAGCAGCGCCATACATTTCGCACTCATCTGTACCATCTCCTCAGCCATATCCTTATCGGAGAAGCTCTCGGCGAGATACTGCTTGTAGAATGAGTAACTTGTGAGCCAGTCAATCGCGGGGAAGTGCCTCTGCTGGGCAAGCTTTGCCTGCAAAGACCAGAACACCTTCACGACGTGCAGGGTCGCCTGCACTACCGAATCGGACAAATCACCACCGGGTGGGCTTACAGCTCCAATAATAGACAACGCACCCTCACGTTTCGGTTCGCCAAGGCACTCAATGCGCCCTGCTCTTTCGTAGAACGATGCGATTCTCGAGCCAAGGTATGCAGGATACCCTTCTTCGGCGGGCATTTCTTCCAGACGCGTGGAAATCTCACGCATCGCTTCTGCCCAACGGCTGGTGCTGTCCGCCATTAAGGCGACTTTATAACCCATATCGCGGAAGTACTCCGCAATCGTTATTCCCGTGTAAACACTCGCCTCACGTGCCGCAACGGGCATATCGGAGGTGTTGGCAATGAGAACAACGCGCTCCATAAGGGGCTTGCCGCTCTTAGGGTCTTTAAGCTCCGGAAATTCCGTGAGCACGTCTGTCATTTCGTTGCCGCGCTCTCCACAGCCCACGTACACAACGACGTCAGCATCAATCCATTTTGCAAGCTGATGCTGAACGACCGTCTTGCCTGTACCGAAGGGGCCGGGCACGCAAGCCGTACCGCCGACGCCTATCGGGAAAAACGTATCAATGACGCGCTGGCCTGAAATCATCACCTTGTCAGGCGTGAGGCGGGCCTTATTCCTTCGCGGCCTTCTCACAGGGCACTTCTGCATCATTGTAATGTCGATTGTTTCGCCGGAGGCTGTCTCAATTTTCGCAATCGGCTCCACAACAGTAAACTCGCCGGACTCAATGCTAACCAGCCTCCCGCTTACACCCTGCGGAACCATAATCTTGTGTAGAAGAAGTGAGCTTTCCTGAACAGTACCGAGAACATCACCCTCACTGACCTCAGCGGGAGCAGTTATTTCAGGTGAGAAAAGCCACTTTTTTGTTCTGTTGAGGCCGGGAATCTCATTGCCGCGGCTAATAAAGGGACCTTCTTCCTGGTAGAGGTCACGGAGCGGACGCTGGATGCCGTCATAAATGTTGGAGATAAGCCCCGGTCCCAGCTCCACTGAAAGCGGAGCTTCAGTATTGACAACAGGCTCACCCGGGCCTACGCCCACGGTATCTTCATACACCTGAATGTTTGCACTGCCTGATTTCAGCTCAACAATCTCACCGATGAGATTCGCATCACCAACGCGCACAACATCGTACATTCGCGCGCCTGTCATTCCTTCGGCCATCACAACCGGCCCGGCAACTTTTACTATTCTGCCCTGTCCAAGTTTCGCCATTTTTATTCCTGTAAGTTTGCCTTCCTGCCGCTCAAAACGCGGCGGGTAGTTGCATTTAGTTCAAAATATCTATTCCGGTAGCAAGCTTCAACACCTTGCCCAGAGAGGCAAACGCGAAGCCATCGCTTTCATTAACAAACGGAAGCACCAGCACGCAAGGCACCGGCATCGCTTTTGTCGCATCGAAGACTTCATCAGCCTGATGCGCTATCTCCTCGGACACAATCACAAGGCTGTATCCCTGTTCTAAAATGCGCTCGGCGTTCTCGCGTACCTGCTCATCTGTCTCGGCGGTGAAGGCTTCAAGCCCCAGCGCCGTAAACGGCAAGACAAAATCCACGCTTCCAAGAACCGCTGCTTTTCCTTCCATCACACACCAAGCCTTTCCGCTATAAGCTTTGAATCGAGGCCGTTGCGCTTGGCGCTCAGCACTATGCGCAGGCGCCTTATCTCAAGCTGCTTGCAGTAGTAGTATGCAATGAGAGGCTGGAGGCCTGCGGTTACAGACGAGCTGAGCTTGCAACAGGTGCTTAAAAATCTCTCGCAAAGCGCCTCGAATCGCACAAAGGAATCGTTGTCCATTAGATAATGCACACTCGAAACCACGAGCACCTCGTATATTGTCGAGTAGAACACCTGGTCGAATACGTCGAAGCTCTGATACAGCGCTCCGCGAAGCTTGTCTATATCGACAAACCCGCCTTCGATAAATGGTGGTTCCTCTTCGCTGCCGGCATATTTCACGCGCAACAGCATTCCTATATTGACAAGATCCACGCGCACGCGGTTTATGTCGGCCAGAAAGACGAGCTCTGCATCGGCGGCAAGCGCCGCGGTGCGTGCAAACTCAACCGCATCAATCGCCAGATCGATAGAACGAATGTCTTTGGTATCATAGTATAACAGCAAGGCACTCTCAAGCGCATCGCGGAAATGAGCAGGGAGATCGCAGTAGTCGTCTGACTCAAAAATTCGCTCGAACTCTTCCGCGCGTACGCTTCCTTCCGTGCCGTAATCATCGCCAATATTTCTACCGGCGGCAAATCTGCGCACGGCAAGGCGTAGATTGCTCATATCTGCCTCAATTTCGGGCAAGCCTTCGATTGCCGTGCCGCGGGCGGTTTCGCGAAAGAAAGAACGCAGAGCCGAGCGAGCTTCAAGCAGAGTCGTCTCAACCGAAGCGGAATCGGTTGCGGCGAAGCGATACGTTGAGGTACTGATGCAATCAATCGCCTCGCGCACATCTTGCGCCGCGGCCATATCCGCAAAATTCGCCTCGGTTATAAAGGTGGTCTCCATTGAGCGCACAAGCGCCGCCTGAAAACCGTAATCCCATTCATCCCTGCCCACTCTCGGGCCGATGCTATCGATATTAACACTCATAACATCAACCTTCCTACTGCGTAAAGAGCCTTGATGTTATCTTTTCTTCGAGCTCCGATTTGGCGCTTTCGATGAGCATATCAAACGACATATTCACGCTGACATCTCCGCCCACTACGGACAAGCCGCGGGAGAAATTCGCCTTTTCACCGAACGTAAGCTTTGTGCCGAGAGCCTTGTTTATTTTCTCAAGCCACTCTTCATTGGCAAGCTGTTCGTCTTTGCCGGGCCTTATCACTTCATCACCTTTGAGGCCGAGCTCTTTGAGCCGCTTTGTTGTGAGCTTGAGAAACTCTTCCGCGCTTATCGCTGCGAGTTTCTCTGCCGCCATTACGTCGAGCCTTGCCAAAATTTCCCTCTTCTTCGAGAGAATTGCGGAGCGGCTCTTCATACGAGCTGTCGCGAGAATGCGCATCATCTCTTCCTTCGCGGCCTTTTCCGCCAGCTCTTTTGAGTGCACGTGGTACTTCTCGATCTGCTCGGCTGTCTGCCGGTTGTAGTCGGCAAGCTTATCATCGCAGGCGGCTTTTATCTGTGCTGCCTGCTCGTTCGCCTCGTCAATGATTTTTTTGGTTACCTGTTCTATATCCATCAGGCCAATACCCTTACGCCTTGAAGGCATCCCAAGCAATACCCTGATTAACAATTAAGAACCATGCCAGCAGACCGAACAGAGCATACAACTCAACAAAAATACCGTATATAACACCGGCCTTTGTGGCCATATCGGGGCGCTTGGCAGCCATCAGAATACCTGCCGCACATACCTTACCCTGATAAATACCGCTGAACAGACAAGCCACACCCACGGCGATAGTGCCTGCAAAGACAATCCATCCCTGCTCAAAGCCAAGGCTGAACAGAGGCCCCTCACCAAACGCATTCATATTACTGAGTGTGAGAATGGCCGCTACAAGGCCATAAATGCCCTGTGAGCTCGGAAGTACCACAAGCAGGAACTGTGTGCCGTAGCGCTCGGGTTTGTCAGCAAGAACGCCGTTACCGGCACGACCTGCTATACTCAATCCGATTGCCGAGCCTGTACCGCTGAGAAAAACGGCAAGCGCGATTCCAATAAAGGCTATTGATGTCCCTGAAAAAAAGACCTCTTGCATAATACGATTCCTTGTAAATGTATCCTGTTAGTTTTTGTATTCTTCAATATGTACGTATTTATAGTTTCGTGCAAACGGCATAAACTCAACGCCGCCGCCTTCAATGAACTTCGGGAAAAACTCAACGAACTGCAAACGAAGCGTATGAACGAATGCACCCAGTGCGCTGAGAAGTATGTTGAAAACATGCCCTACAACGAGTATTATCAGAGCGATAATCCAGCCGACAAGCGGCGTTTCGCTCGTCATAGCGGCCATAATGTTTACGGCCATAGCTATGCCCGCCGTGGCAAGGCAGAGGGCCATAATACGCAGGTAGCTCAGGAAATCTCCGAGGTAGAAGATGATTCCGAACAGCTCGAAAAGGCCGCCTGCAATGCGAACGCCCCAGCTGCCTTCGCGAACGCTGAACAGCCCGATAACAATAAGCAGAGCGAATGTAAGCATGCTCAGCGACAGGCTGACTGACTCCGACATCCTGCTGGCCAAAATGGGTTTGGCAATGAGCGCGTTCAAAAGCAGTATCCAGCAGAGCTTGTTGATGAACGCGGCCGCGAAGTTTCTGCGTTTCAAATTGAATATGAATCCAACCGCAAGCCCGAACATAATCTGCACGTAACCGCAGGCGAGTGAAAGCAACATCAGCTTGATAGGATCTTTAAGCGGGTCAAACCACATAGTCTTTTCAATCATCGCCATCAGCCAGCCGACATTCTCTTTTACTGCGAAGTCATAGACAAGCGAACCGAACCAACCGCCGGTCATTGCGCCCGCAAATACCGTTACAATGGAGCAGATAAGGAACATGTTGAAAAAGCGTTTATCGCCCTGAATCCTGCGCAGAAAGAAAATGCTGGCAAGAATCATTATGATTCCGTAGCCTGCGTCGGTGAGGCAGAGTCCAAAAAAGATAGCGAAAAACGGGGCCATAAAAACTGTCGGGTCGAGCTCGGTGTATTTCGGTGGGCCGAACAACGAGAGAATTGATTCAAAAGGTCTTGACAACGGGCCGTTTTCAAGAGCCACGGGCACGTTTTCATCAGCTTCGTTTTCAAGCTCCTTGTAACAGCTGTGAGAGTAGCTTTCCATCAGCGAATCAAGTACATGCATATCAGCATCTTTGATCCAGCCCTCATAGAAATTCACGCTGTCTGAAGCGCAGGCACCGCTTTCCGTAAAGATGGCGTCAGCCTTGTTGCGCAGGTCATCGCAGAGTATCCTGAAATCAATACCATTCTCGGCGAGGTCTTCCGCGCGGTGTTTAAGCTCGCGAATTTTGTCACCGAGCGTGTTACGGCGTTTCTCAATTTTCTCTATGTTTTCGGCTATCGTGCCGTGATAATCAACATGAACAAAGGCTTCATACTCTCCCGCACGCAGAATCTTGTGTACTTCGCCGGCCGCCTCTTTCATCGCGGCTACGACAAACCTCACACAACGCTTGTCTATATTGATAACTTCCAGTACGGCATCCACCGTTTCGAGCTGTTCTTTCACCGTGGCAAAATTGCGCGGGGTCAATATCCCCACAAACACTTTCACGTTCTTGAAATTGTCGAGCTCTTCGAGAGGCACATCAATATCGTGCCAACCGTTAAGGTCTTCGTTTTTGAGCTTCAGCTCGGCATCGATAGTGTTAAGCGTCTCAAGCTGCTTGCGTATGGAGTTTACCTCCTTTGCCTGAACCGAAAGGCTCTCAGCCGCGGTGGTATCACGATATCTGCTCCTGCTGACGGGAACCTTCGGGCAGAGAAGAGATGTGGGCGCTTTCTTGAACTGTTCGAGAAATGCAATATCCTTCTCCAACTCGCTTATGCGCTCTTCAAGCTCTCTGGGGCGTTGTGCCTTGCGTGCAAGCTCCTCGTCAGCGGCAAGCGCATTGCCGGGGCCGGAGATGAGGTGCAGGATGCCTTTCTCCTGGAGCTCATCCAGAAGCGCCGCAGCCTCACTCTTGTGGCTGGCGATAAGTATTTTCCGCATCTGCGCTATGGCCATTGTGCCTTCCCCTTCTAACCTTTCAAAATTGCCGTCAGAATCATCTCTGCGGCCGATTCCAGCTCACCGGCTCCCGCCGTTTCGAGCGCTTTGCACTCCTCGACGCTACGCCTTTCGATCAATTCGGCCTGACGGCCGCCCTCTTCGAGCGCTTTATCCGATGCCTGTCTAATCAACCGCCGCCTTGCTACGGCAGCCTCTTCAAGCAAGCTCTCACGCTTTGCGGCGGCGGCAAGCTCGGCGGCTTTTGCCGCCTCACGCGCTCCGGCCACAATCTCTTCGGCCTGCCGCTCGGCATCTTTTATTTGTTTGATAAGTTCCATTCAAATATCCCTGTTTATGCTTTGTGCTTTCAAAAGCCAATTTCAACCAGTTTCAACTGGATCATAGCTTGAAATATCAATTCGGCAATCTGAGCCGTAGTAAACTTGCTGTTATCAAAAACAAGATCAAAAAAGGGGGCTTCCCCACCCATAGAAGTATAAAACTTCCGCAAATACTCGCGTCGCTTCTCTATCTCCGTGAGCTTTTCGAGCGCCTCTTTCTTACTAAGGCCTTCACGCTTGCTGATTCGCAACAAACGCCAGCTACGAGGCGCCTCCACCCTCACATTCAACCCTCCCTGCATACCGCTCGTTGCGGCTGCGCCACCTTGGCCGACAATAATCGCACGGCCATCAAACGCTGCCTTGCGTACCATAAACGCAATGCGACTGCGAACCTCAACACTGTCAGGGGTAGAATTCTGGCGCATTGCGTTCAGCATGTCTTTTACGAAACACGGCTTCTCGAAACGTTGTTTTTCAATTGTTTCAAGGTCTATACCTGATTCACGGGCAAGTTGTTCTAAAAGTTCTTTCTTAAAAATCTTCCAGTTTTCGCCGGAGCGTTCGGTTATCAGCTTCGAAATACTCTCAGCAAGCTCATAGCCACCGCATCCGAATTCCCTGGAAATTGTCAGAAATGGTCCCTCAGACGGGTATTCTCGGCCTTGGTCTTTGTCGTGAATGTATCCAATCAAGTCTGATCGCATTGGTCCGCATCCTTCCCAAGCATTGATTTATTGCTGAAGCTTTTACCTGATATCTTCTGCGGGATTATAGCCTATACGCCGAATTATGTCAAATGTTTGTTTGGAGGGTTTGCGTTTTTGCATGGCCACACCAAAGCGAAATTATGAAAATGTGGTTTTATTCGCGCGCGCCCGATTACTGTTGCGCCGCTAATTTTGGCATAATCAAGACTGTTTTTACTTGACTAAGCCTGTAAAAAAACTTATCCTCTTGCTCACGGCTCTCGGCAAAGCCGAGCAGTGATTTGCATAGCCATTTTGTAAAGGTTTGATATGAGTTTGTTCTCAGATTTTGATTTCGTTCAGGAAAATGTTCCCCTCGCCCCTATGACTTGGTACGGCGTAGGTGGCAATGCCAGATATTTTGCTTCAGTTTCTAATGAAAACCAGCTTAGCTCCCTTATGAAAAAGGCGCTTGCTGAAGGCATCCGTTACAAAATACTCGGGCACGGCTCCAATGTGCTCATCAGTGATGAAGGCTTTGACGGCCTCGTGATCAGGCTCGCGGGCGAGTTCTGCGAGTTCAAAATAGAAGACAGCAAAATCATCGCCGGAGCCGGTGTAAACCTCAGCAAGCTTGTACTGGAATCGATACGAGCCGGCCTCGGCGGCCTCGAATCCCTCACCGGCATCCCCGGCTCAATCGGAGGCGCGGTACGTATGAACGCCGGCGGCAAGTTCGGTGAAATCGGCACGGCGGTTGAGAGCGTGCGCCTGATGGATGCCGGCGGCAACTGCTTTACTATGTCAAAGCCCGAATTGCTTTTCAACTACCGCGACAGCAACGTATATGACTCCATCATCCTCTCGGCAACCTTCGCCCTGACGCCATCACCTGGAGAAGAGCTACTCAAACGCGTTCAGGAGATCTGGATTTACAAGAAAAACAACCAGCCTGCCAGCAAGCGCAGTGCGGGGTGTGTTTTCAGAAACTGTGACACAAAGAGCGCAGGCGAAATAATTGAGTACTGCGGGCTTAAAGGTGCTACTTTCGGCAAAGCGAAAGTCAGCATGGAACATGCCAACATTATAACCACCGAAGAAGGCTGCACCGGCGCTGACGTGCGCTCGCTGATCGACAAGGTGAAAGAGAAGGTCAGGGAGATCACGGATATTGATCTGCAGCTGGAAATTGATATCTGGTAACGGCTTTGTTACTGCGGGCATAATGCTCTACATGTTTGTAGTGGGAGCTTGTGTCGGAAGCTTTCTTAACGTCGTAATATACCGTTTGCCGCGCGGGCTTTTCTTCGCCAGGACAAGGTCCTTCTGCCCGGTCTGTGAGCGCAAGATACCGTTGCATGAAAATATACCTGTTCTGTCGTGGTTTCTACTGAGGGGCAAATGCAGCGGTTGTGGTTGCGCTATTTCGCCGCGATATGTCTTTGTGGAGATATTTACGGGGCTTTTCTTCGCCCTGCTGTATTTTCTATGCTTTCATATGGGCACGATTTCCTTCTCGCGCCTCGGTACCGACTACACAGACTTCTTCGCGGGCGGTTGGTGGCTGTACCTGGCTCACTGCATCCTGTTTGCCTGCCTCATAGCTGGCTCGGCCATCGATTTTGAACTGTACCTCATACCAATGTCGCTTTGCGTGTTTGCTACCACCTGCTCGATTCTCGCAAGCGCGGCGGCTCCTTTTTTTATTGCCTTTGAGACCATTTCAAAATATGGATTGTTTCCCGTAATTGATGTGAGGCTCAGCGCCCTGCCTCTCGGCCTTACAGCGGGGATGATTATTGCGAACATCCTGCTGAAGTTGCGTCTGATACGCCCGAGCTACGAAGGACTTGAACTCAGCAGCGAAAACCGGCAGGAAAATATCTGCGAAAACTACGGTTTCAACGACCGCGCGGAAATGCTCAAAGAATGTGTTTTTCTTTTGCCGATAATGGCGGGCGCCCTGCTTGCGTGGAAATATCTTTCGCCGCTTGAAAGCTGGCAGGCTATTGCATCTAACCCGTATGTAAACTGCCTGCTCGGTTCGATTATGGGGTATTTTGTTGGCGCGGGGTGCGTATGGCTTATGCGTATCCTCGGCACGCTCGGCTTCGGGCGCGAGGCCATGGGGCTCGGCGATGTACATCTGATGGGCGCGATAGGCGCGCTTTCGGGAAGCTCAGCGGCTGTGGTAATCTTTTTCACAGCGCCGTTTTTAGGGCTTGCTCTCAGCTCTGCAAGACTGTTTACCAAAAAAATAAAAGAAATTCCTTACGGCCCGTTCTTGTCAATCGCCGCTGTTTTTGTTATCATCTTTCATAATGCAGTCTTCGGCTGGCTAAATAAGGTTTTTCTGCCGGCTATTTGACATCAAATATGAAGAGACTACTCGTACGGTTAACCAAAATTACAAACCAGGAGCGTAATATGAAATCGAATATCGTAAAACTTGCAGTTATCGCACTTACCGTAATGGCTTTGAGCGGCTGTACCGATTGGAAAAAGAAGTATGAAGGCCTTAACGTTGAGCATGAAAATCTCAAAGGCCGCTACGACAACGCCATGACGGCCCTTGATACAACTGCCGCGGAAAAGGCCGCGATGGCAAATCGGTTGCAGTCAAGCGAGGCGCAGATCGCAGACCTTCAGTCGCAGATTGAAGAACTCAACAAGACCCCGGGCGATGCCACCGGCTTTGGCGACAACTATGAAGTTGCCTTCGATGCGGAAAAAGGCACTATTACGGTCGTTTTGCCGAACACAATTCTCTTTGCATCCGGCAAGGCTACGCTCAAAAGTACAGTCAACTCCGACCTCAACTACATCTACGATGTAATTCGCAACAAATACGCCGACAAGCAGATTGATGTTGTCGGCCACACAGACTCCGACCCGATCAGCAAGTCTAAATGGGCAGACAACTGGCAGCTCAGCGCAGAGCGCGCGCTTTCTGTCGTACGCTACCTGACCGGCAAAGGCATTGCCACCGACCGCATCCGCGCTTGCGCATGCGGCGAATCAAGGCCGGTTGCAGACAACTCTTCCGCCAGCGGGAAGAGCAAGAACAGGCGTGTGGAAATCGTTGTAAATATGCGGTAACCCGCTCCTCACAGATTATAAAAAAGCCGCTTCCGCAAACCGGGACGCGGCTTTTTTTGTTCACTGATTACAGCGAAATTATTTATCCGGCCTGAAGCACCGAACGTAAATACCAACCGATTCAGAAAAAGTCAAACGGGTGGAGAATGCAATTACACAAGCATGCTACCACTGCATCGGCTCTTGTTAATTCTGAGCGCTCCATTATAATTCTTCGCATACAATAAACAGACATCGGAGATATATGCTCAGAGCCCTCAAACAGATAGTATCCTTCACAATGCTCAGCCGCGTGCTGGGGATGGCACGTGATATATGCTACAGCACCTTCTTCGGCGCAACGGCTCTGGGCGACGCATGGATAATCGCGTTCCGCATACCGAACCTCTCGCGCAGAATCTTCGGCGAGGGCGCGGCGACAAGCTCGTTCATTCCAGTCTATTCCAAAGAGCTTGCCTGCGACGAGGCGAGCGCGGCACGGCTTGCCAACACTGTTACCACGGTAATCTTCACGCTGCTCAGCGCCCTGGTTGTAGTCGGGTGGGTGATTTTATGGTACCTTTACTCCGCGAGCTCTGCAACCGAGGACACTAAGCTCATCGCCGAACTTGCGGCCGTTATGCTACCATACGCGGCGATTATATGCACGGTAGCCATTCTGGCGGGTGTGCTCAATGTACACAATCATTTCGCAGCTCCGGCGGCTGCGCCCGTACTGTTGAACTGCTTTATCATAGCGGCGATCGTAATCAGCGGACGCTTTGCGGGGCTTTCGCCGAAAGCGCAGGCATTCACCGCGGCAGTGAGCGTGCTTGCGGCGGGAATTGCTCAGACACTCCTGCAACTGGTCGTACTGAAGCACAAGGGCATCCATATCCGCCCTGCCTGGGATGTGCACAGCGATGCGGCGAAAAAGGTGCTTATGCTGATGGCGCCGATGGTGCTCGGGGCCGCCGTAACGCAGATCAACACGCTGTCCGATGAGGTAATCG
The DNA here is from genome assembly GCA_050251615.1 of Phycisphaerae bacterium. Classification (GTDB taxonomy): domain Bacteria; phylum Planctomycetota; class Phycisphaerae; order Sedimentisphaerales; family Sedimentisphaeraceae; genus Sedimentisphaera. The sequence continues at coordinate 37,094 of JBFWMM010000011.1, read as the reverse complement.
CGTGGATATTCTCGGCGAGCGTTGACAAGGGCGATGCGTTTACCGCGCTCGGAAGGGTTGTCGAGTATCCGCTGCGCCGCGGGAGCGTAATGCATCTGTACCTCTCGCAGCGGCTCTACCAGCTGCCGCTCGGGGTGTTCGGCATATCCATCGCCACCGCAATCTTCCCTCTGCTCAGCAGGAGCGCCGCGGCCGGAGACAGTGCAAAGATGGTGCGCTCGCTGAACAAAGGGCTCAAGCTCGCAGTTTTTATCGCTCTGCCATGCTCCGCAGGACTGATCATCACAGCAAAGCCGCTTATCGCGCTGATGTTTGAGCATGGAGAAAAGTTTGCCGCAGCCGATACGCTCAAATGCGCCGGCGTGCTTGCGGCTTATGCGCTCGGAATAACGGGCTATTTTCTCCAGCAGATTCTTGTGAAGGCTTTCTATGCACTGCACGAATCAAAGGTGCCGGCGAGAAGCGCGATGTGGGCGGTTGCTTTGAACGTACTGCTGAACCTCGCGCTCATCTGGCCGCTCGGCGCAGCGGGTCTGGCTGCGGCAACAGCTATTTGTAGCTATGTGCAGGTGCTTACGCTGATGCGTGTTTTGCGCAGGCAGTATTGCGACGCAGGCAGCGGCCTTCTGCGCCTACTCTCGAAAACGCTCGTCGCAAGTCTCATTATGCTTGTCGCAGGTTTTATTTTCCAAGGTGCCATCGCATCAATCTCCGGAACTATCGCCTTGAATCTGGCCAACATCTTGCTTACGATTGCGCTTTGCGGCAGCCTGTTCCTGCTGACGGCGAAGCTCACCGGAAATGAGGGCCTGACAATGCTCAAAAGATAGCTTGAAAAACAGCTGAGTCCATTTTTTGGCGCAAACAACAAACGACCGCAAAAACTTGCATTTGTGCAAGACTCGGCGTTAATCCACAATAAACCTATTGGCTTGACCAGGGCGAGTGTTTACGTAACATTTACGATAGCGCTCGTTCTAACCGTAACGCAGGCGCAAACGCCTTTTTTTACAGGAAATAACATATGATGAAATGGTTTCTAACAGCTATAATAACCGCTTGTCTGCTTATAGCGGGCTGCTCAGGTAATAAAGAACCGGCAAAGGCGGACTCCGAGTTACCCGAGCTGCACCTCAACAACACAGTCGCGGCGTTCTGCAATCTGTACGCGCCCGGGGCGGTTGCCGTGGAGGGGTATGGAATCGTGGCAGGGCTCGGCACAAACGGCTCTTCCGAATGCCCGACGCAAATCCGCGAATATATGATAAAACTCGTTCAGCAGATGCTCGGAGATACCAATCGCCTTGAAGCTATACGCTTTATCAACAGCACAGACAACGCTGTCGTACGTGTCTATGGGCAGATTCCCGCAGGTGCCAAGCGCGGCCAGAAGTTCGATCTGTTCGTCGAGGCCTTGACGAACACCCAGACAACCAGCCTCAAAGACGGCAGTCTTTTCACCTGCAACCTGACTACCAAGAGCAAACTTGGAGTTGCGGGAGCGAAGATAATCGCCAGCGGACAAGGGCCGATGTATGTTGAGCAGACCGAGAATCCGCAGGACCTGCGAAAGGGTGTTGTGATCGGGGGTGGCTCATTCACCGAAGACAACAAACTCTACCTCGAGCTCAAAAAGCCCGACTACCGCCTCACCTCAATAATACGCAATCGCATCAACGAGCGTTTCGGTGAGGGCACGGCCGCGGCAAGAAGCTCCCATATCGTAAACCTTACGATACCGAAAAGTTTTGAGGGAAAGTATGAAAAATTCGGTAAACTCGTTACGGCGCTGTACTTACCCGAAGACAATGAAGCCCTGATTGCACGCACGTTGCTTCTCGCGCGTAACCTTGAAGATCCGATTGATGACAGCATCGAGTACGGCCTTGAAGCTATAGGCCGCCCTGCCCTTACCGCTATTACGCCGCTGCTGGACAGCGATATTGCTGCGGTACGACTGCGCGCGGCACGTTGCGCACTGAACATAGGCTACGAAAAGGCAGGTGATGTGCTTGTGGAGCTGGCCTCAACGCCCGGTTCGCCGTACAAGCGTGAGGCTATCGAGGCTATTGGCGAATCGGTTGCCTCGATAAGCACAAAATCACAGCTTAGACAATTTCTTTCTGATGACGACGCAGAGATAAAAATCCTCTGCTACGAATATCTCAGCGAGGCTTCCGATCTTTCTGTTATGCCAAAGCGCACAAACTCGGGCTTCCGCATCGACACAATCATCACTTCTAAAGAGCCGCTGGTATATGTGCGCAGGGAAAGGAGCCCGCGTATTGTGCTTTTCGGGATGCGTATTCCGCTCGCAGGCAACATCTTTATCTCTCTCGATGGCGGCAACATTCTCGTAAACAACCCTGTGGGCTCTGAAAACATTCTCCTGCTCAGACAACACCCGGGGATGAAAGAAGTTATCGGGCCGGTTTATTCCAAGATGACGGTTGACGATCTGGTTGACAAGCTCTCAGACAATTCCGTCCTCCCTGGCGGTGCGAGAGCGGGCCTTGGGCTCGGTTTCACTGATACCGTCCGAATTTTGAGAAAGCTCAAGGAAATGCAATGCATAAAAGCCGAAGTCGTCATTGGGCCGGCGCCGATACGCCCTGAATTTGAAAACACACTTGAGAAACTTTCGGACTGAAACTCGGCCAGATGAGACTTGACAAAATAATACTCAACGGCTTCAAGAGCTTCGCCGATAAGACAGAATTCCTCTTCGACAGCAACATCACAGGCATTGTCGGGCCTAACGGCTGCGGCAAGAGCAACGTGGTTGACGCGGTTAAGTGGGTGCTGGGAGAGCAGAGCAAAAAGAGCCTGCGAAGTAGCCAGATGACGGACGTCATCTTCAGCGGCAGCGCAACGCGAAAGCCCTCGGGGATGGCCGAGGTTACCATGTGCTTTACAGGTGCAGGCGGCGAACAGGACGAGTTACAAATTACCCGACGCCTTTACCGCGACGGCGAAAGCCTCTACCTGATGAACGGCAAGAACTGCCGTTTGAAAGACCTGCGCGAGCGGTTTATGGACACCGGCATCGGAGTAAGCGCGTATTCCATCATAGAGCAGGGGCAAGTGTCCCAGCTGCTTACAGCCTCCAAAACCGAACGCCGCCTCATCTTCGAGGAGGCCGCCGGAATAAGCAGGTTTAAAGCACATAAGAAAGAGGCACAGCGCAAACTCGAAAAGACTGAACTGAGGATGCTGCGCGTTGCAGATGTTTATAACGAACTTCAAAAACAGCTTAGAAGCGTCAAACTTCAGGCAGGCAAGGCGCGCAATTATATTGACTACAAAGACCGGCTCGACAAACTGCGCCTGAGCTATTCTCTGGCAGAATTCCACAAACTCACCGTACACAACAAAGACGCGGCGGAAAAGCTCAGCGAGCTCAACCAGACCGGAAGTGCCCTGCTCGGCAGACTCAGTAGGCTTGAAACTGTTCAATCAACCCTGCGCAACCAAATCCACGAGCTGGAAAACGCCATAAACACTACCGATCAGAACATTGTGGCAATTTCGGGCAGAATCGAACAGAGCAGAGAGCGCACAAGCCACCTGTTGCACAGGCTCGACGAACTCGCCGTGCGCAAATCTTCTGCGAGCGAGAGGATTAGCAACCTCGATACAAGAAGATCAAAGCTCGAAGCACTCCTTCAAGGCTGTGGTTTTACCATGTCCGAAAACGAGAGGGATGCAACAGAGAAACAGGAGCAGCTTTCATCACTTCAAGAAATGCATCAGGAAATTGTGATGGAGATGACAAGCTTGCAGCAGCTGATCGAGAGAGAACGCGCCGGCGCCCTCGAAACAGCACGCAAGCAGCAACAGTACCGCAACGACATCCACAACGCTGAAAACCACATTGCAAACTATGAGCAGGAAAAGACTACTCTTGCTTCCAACATAGCTGCCCTTACCGAACATCTCAAGACTGCCGTCAAGGATAAAGAAGCCGCGGAGAAACTGCTCGCGGACATTGAATCTGCTCTTGAAAGCGTTAGCGAATCGCTTGATGCGAATGAAGAAAAGCTCGAAGGGCTTGGCGGAGAGCTACGCGAGAAAGTTGAAATGGCGGCATCTGAGAAGCAGGAGAAAAGCGCCCTTGAACGTGAGCTGCGCCTGCTTGAAGAGCTTGAGAAAAACAATGAGGGCGTTGCGAAATCAGCGAAGGAAGTGCTTAAAAAACTTCGTGCAGAGCCTGAAAAATATGACTATGTTCATGGCCTCGCCGCAGACCTCTTTGATACTGACATTAAATATGCCGCAGCTGTTGAGGCGGCGCTTGATGAGCGCGTAAACTGGTTTGTAGTGGACGATGTGGAACGCTTCACGGCAGATTTCAAGCAGCATGCCGATGAAAACGGTCGCCTGAATGCCGTGCTATGCGGCATGGGAGCTTCCCAGGAAAGCAGCGCAACAGGACAAAGCCTGCTTGATGTTGTCAAATTCAAAAAGGGATATGAGGCGCTCGGCAAAGCTATGCTTGGCGGCCATCTGCTCGCCGACAACCTCGCCGAAGCCTACGAAATCTGCAAGACTCAGCCTTCCGCCGCCGTTGTTACGCTCGATGGCGAGTTTGTATTCGGGGGCAGGGTTGTCAAGTTCGGCAAACGCTCAGGCGCATCGGGACTTATTTCCAGAAAGAGCCGTATGGTGCAGCTCACCGGCCGCATCCGGGATATTTGCGAACGGATTGAGCAGATAGAATCGGGTATTGAGGAAAACAACCTCATGATGAAAAGCCTATCTGAGGAGGCCGCAGCCCTGCGTGCAAACCAGCAGAAAAGCAATGCCGAGAAATATCAGGCGCAGTCGAAGCTTTCGATCATATCGCAGAGCATAGACAATATCCGCCGCGATTTGCCGGCGAGCCGTGCTCGTCTGGAAAGCATAGATGATTCGATAGCAAAGGAAGTCGAAGCGCGCCGGATAGCCGAGGAAAATCTCGCCGCAACAGAGCTGAACGCCGTGCAGAGCGGCGAGCGCGTTGAGATAATGGGCGAGCAGATAACCGAGAAGAAAGCTGTACTGGAAGAGCTCTCATCGCAGGTAACTAATCTGCGAATTACAATCGGCCAAACCACCGTCCGCCGCAACGCACTCATTCAGGAACAGCGTAGCCTCAGCTCGCAGATTGATAATCTCAGCCGAAGCATTGAAGCTGCCGCAGGCGACCTCATCGGCAACGATGAACAGGTTGAGCAGACCACCTGCCGTATTTTATGCACAGAATCGGAACTGTCAGAGTTTTACGCGACGAAAGAGGAGCTTCTCATCGTCGCATCAAATATGCGCAAGCTTTGTGCAGAGCGGCGCGAGAAACTTGCTGACACTGAAGAACAGCTTGCCGAAGCGAAGCATTCGAGCAACAACACCGAACAAATCGCCCATAAGCTCGAAATTGAGATAAGCGAATTGCGCGTAAAGACAGAAGATCTCGCCGACAGAGTGCAGGGTGAGCTCGGGCTTGACATCGCACAAACTTACCTTGAAGAAGGCTTCAGCGACGAAGACACCGACTGGGACGCCGTACGCGAACAGATAAACGAGCTGCGCGAGAAGATAGCGCGCCTTGGCAACGTAAACATAGACGCCATCGACGAGCTCAGCGCGCTCGAGAAGCGTGAGCAGTTCCTCGGCGAGCAGATAAAAGACCTCACCGACAGCAAGAACAAGCTGGCCGCCCTCATAGCGAGAATCAACAAGGAGAGCCGCGAGAAATTCAAAGTAACATTCGAGCAGGTACGCGAGAACTTCCGCGAGATGTTCCGCAAGCTGTTTGGAGGTGGCAAGGCGGATATAATCCTCGAAGACGAAGACGGTGACATCCTCGAATGCGGGATTGAAATCGTTGCACAACCCCCCGGCAAGGGGGCAAAGAGCATCAGCCTGCTCAGCGGCGGCGAAAAAACAATGACCGCCATTGCACTGCTTTTTGCGGTGTTCAAAAGCAAACCCTCGCCGTTCTGCTTCCTCGATGAGGTTGATGCGGCGCTCGACGAGGCCAACAACAGGCGCTTCAACCTTATCGTACAGGAGTTTGAGAAGCACTCTCAATTTATCATTGTTACTCACGCCAAGGCCACAATGTCCATCGCGGACAAGCTTTTCGGCGTTACGATGCAACAGAAAGGCGTCAGCAAGCGCATTACCGTCAAGTTTGACAAAAATGAAGAGACGTCAACCGAAAAGGATATATTGGAAATAAAATGAAACGACACACAGATTTTTATAAACTCACAAACGGTATGACAATCATAGGCGAGCCTATGGAGGACGTCGGTTCGGCGGCCTTTTCATTCCTCATTCCCTGCGGCACATCCCGCATCGGGGACAAGTTCGAGGGCTCGGGGCGCGTCATCGTCGAATGGATAATGCGCGGCGCCGGCAATATGAGCAGCAGAGAGCTTGAAGACAAGCTCGATGGCCTCGGCCTGCATAGAAGCAGCGCGGTCGGTACGTACAGAATGGGATTTGCCGGCGCACTGGAGGCGGAATGCCTCGCGCAGGTGCTTGAGGTTTACGCGGACGTTTTCCTGCGCCCGGACCTCACAGAGGAACAGTTTGAGCTTTCAAGGCAGCTGGCCATCAGCGACCTTATGGGCCTCGACGACAACCCGCGCCAGAAAGTGATGATAAAGTTGCGGCAGAAGTTTTACCCTGTACCCCTCGGCTACAACTCCTACGGCACGCTCGAAAAACTCCACTCCCTCACCTCCGCAGAGACAAAGGAGGTTATGGACAGGTCTTTCAGCATATCGGAAACGATTTTCTCCGTCGCGGGGAAATACGACTTTACGGCAATCTGCAATGAGCTTGAAAGGCTTTTCGCGAACGCCCCGGTCAAACCGATAGACCATTTCAAGGCCGCCCCCCCCACAACAGGCTACACCCACGAACATCACGACGGAGCGCAGGTGCATATCGGGCTTATGACAGAAACCGTACCTGTAAGACACCCCGACTACTTCAACGCGCAGGTGGCTGTTTCAGTGCTTTCGGGCGGAATGAGCTCACGGCTGTTTACGGAAGTGCGCGAGAAGAGAGGCCTGTGCTACGCAATCGGCGCCAGCTACAATACTCTCAAGGACGAAGCGGGAATCTCCTGCTATGCTGGAACGACACCCGAAAAAGCAGAGGAAACGTTACAGGTAACGCTGGATGAATTCAAAAAGCTTCGCGAAGGTATTTCGCAGGACGAGCTCGACAGAGCCAAAGCCGGCCTGAAAAGCTCTATGATAATGCGAAGCGAATCTTCAATGAGCAGGGCTTCGAGCATCGGCGGCGATTATAATCTGCTTGGAAAGGTGCGCTGCCTGCAGGAGATCAAAGACGCGATTGAGGCTGTAAAAAAGGAAGACGTCAACAAATTCCTCGCGGAAAACCCGTTCGACGATTATTGTATTGTAAGCATCGGGCCGAAGGACATCCCTCTGGCCGCCAGGATTTGAGGAGACAAAATGAAATTTAGAAAAACAACTCTCGATAACGGCCTGACAATCATAGGCGAAATGACCGCATCATCGCTCTCGGCGGCGATCGGCTTTTTCGTCCGTACCGGCTCGCGCGACGAGACGGCAGAGATAAACGGCGTATCGCATTTTCTCGAACATATGCTCTTCAAGGGCACTGATAAAATGAGCGCGCTTGAGGTGAATGCGGCTTTTGATCGCACCGGCGCGCAGTTCAACGCCTTCACGAGCGAAGAAAACACAGTTTACTATGCAGGCGTTCTGCCTGAATTTCTCAGCGAAGTAACGGCGATCTGGGCAGATCTTATGCGCCCTTCTCTGCGTGATGATGATTTCAACATGGAGAAAAATGTCATCCTTGAAGAAATCGCTATGTACGAGGATATGCCGCATTTTGATGTGATGGACAGGGCCCGCACGCTTCACTTTGCGCCGCACCCCTGCGGCAACAGCGTACTGGGCAGTAATGAGACAATCAAAGCGCTCACAAGCGAACAGATGCGCAGCTACTTCCGCAAGAGGTACTCCCCTTCCAATATCACAGTCTGCTGCTGCGGCAATTTCGACTGGGACAAATATGTTGCTCAGATTACCGAGCTTTGCGGCGATTGGGAAAACTACCCCGCCACGCGCGAAATCAGCTTCACTGAAGGCTCCGGTAAAAGACAGATAATCACAAAGCCTAATCTGGCGAGAGAACACATCTGCCTTGTAAGCCCGTCTGTCTCGGCCCAGGACCATCGGCATTACGCCGCAAACCTGCTCAGCATTATCATCGGCGATGAACGTGGCTCGCGCTTTTACTGGGAGCTGGTTGATACGGCTATAGCGGAGGTCGCCGCGATGCACTACGAAGATATGGACGGCGTCGGTGGTTTGTACTGTTACTTCCTGTGCGCGGCGGAGCAATCCGAAAAGGTGCAGGAGATTGTGGACAGAATACTCGCCGAAGTCATTGCGGGCGGCGTTACCGAAGACGAACTGACAAAAGCCAAAAACAAAGCACTCAGCTCTCTCACGCTCAAAAATGAGCTACCGATGGGCAGGCTCATAAGCGTCGCGTTCAACCACCTCTACTTGAATGACTATATTGAAACGCAGAAGGAAATCGCCGACATCAAAGCGGTAACAGTCGAAGACGTAAATGAAGTGGCAAGGCTCTACGATTTACTTAAATACACTCAGGTAATACTGCGCCCCGAGGCGAAGGCATAAAATGGAATTGATTCTACTGATCATAGCCTCCTATCTGCTCGGCTCGGTGCCGTTCGGGCTTCTGATAGCCAAATCAAAAGGCGTTGACCTGCGCAAGGTCGGCTCGGGCAATATAGGCGCAACGAACGTAGGCCGTGCGCTCGGCATTGGCTGGGCAAGGCTCTGCTTTATTCTTGATGTGCTCAAAGGGATGGCTCCTGTGGTCGCAGGTATTCTGCTGACCGGCCAGGACCCTTCCACCGCGCAGCTGTTTATATGGCTGCTCGCCGGCACTGCCAGCATCCTCGGACACATATTCCCCGTATATCTTAAATTCAAGGGCGGCAAAGGTGTTGCGACAAGCCTCGGTGTGGTTCTGGGAGTCTGGCCGTATTTTACAGTATGCGGCTTAGTCTGCTTTCTGATATGGTTTGTGTGCCTGAAAATCTGGAGATACGTTTCACTCGGCTCCATAATCGCGGCGGCGGTATTCCCCATCATACTGTCAGTGGAGATTGCCGTTATCGACTCATGGCAGTTTGCCACACTATGGCCGCTTATGGTTGCAAGCCTGCTTCTCAGCGCTATTGTCATCATAAGACACAAAGACAACATCGACCGTCTTTTGAACGGTACGGAAAATAAAATAGAAAAATGCAAACGGGACAAATGAATTATATATGAGTAATACAAAGAAAAGCCTTCAGGAAATCTTCAAAGCCAACCACGTTTACGCGCTGGAGTGCACTGCGGTTCAGAACAGCTTTACGGCACTGATCTGTGCTTTAAGCGAGGCAGGTGCAAAAATCAGCAAAACCGAAACCCTCAGCGCAGATGCCGGAAGCATACAGCTCAGAATTGAGTTTTTCTGCGTGGCAAGCACAGATGCAGATGCCGTAAAAGGCGCGGCTGAGAAGGCGGGAGCGAAGGTAACAAAGCTGGAAAATATGCTGTTTGAGGTGCGCAGAGGTGGCGCGATAAAGACCATCAGCACGAAAAAGATAGACACTCTCACTGACCTGCGCATGGTTTATACACCCGGCGTAGCCGAGGCCTGCAAGGAAATAGTTAACAGGCCGGAGGCGGTGCGCGAGATTACAGGCGTTCAGACGCGCGTTGCTATCGTATCTGATGGGACTGCGGTGCTTGGACTCGGAGATATTGGCGCAGAGGGCTCACTTCCCGTTATGGAGGGCAAGGCGGCGATTTTCGCAGAGTTTGTAGGCATAAGCGGCGTTCCAATTGTGCTCAACACAAAAGACCCCGATGAAATCGTGAAGGTGGTTGAGCATATCAGCCCCGCATTCGGTGCCATACAGCTCGAAGACATAGCCGCACCGGCCTGCTTTGAGATTGAGGACAAGCTCAAGGCAAAACTCAACATCCCCGTATTCCACGATGATCAGCACGCCACAGCTACTGTTGTCCTCGCGGCTCTGATAAACGCGATGAAGATAACCGGCAAGAAACCCGAAGAGTCCACTGCGATTGTTGTAGGCGCGGGTGCAGCAGGATACGCTATAACGAAAATTCTCCTCGAATACGGACTCAAAGATATTGTCGTTTATGATGCCGGTGGCGCAATATATCGCGGACGCACAGAGATGATGAACCCGTATCTCGAAAAGCTTGCCGAGGCAACGAACGCCGGCAACATCAAAGGCGGCTTTGCCGAGGGTTTCAAGGGGCGTGATATATTTGTGGGCGTGGCTCGGGCAGACCTTGTCAGCAAGGAGCTGATCGCCTCAATGGCAGATAATGCGATAGCTTTTCCGCTATCGAACCCCAAGGGGGAAATCAGCGTTGAAGACGCTGCCGAGGCGGGAGCCGCTGTTACGGCGGACGGCCGCACAATCAACAACGCACTCGCTTTCCCAGGCATATTCCGCGGGGCTCTGGATGCCGAAGCGAAAGAGATAACGGAAGAGATGAAACTCGCTGCCGCTACTGCCCTCGCCGAACAGGCACCAGAAGGAATGCTGCTGCCCGATATGATTGACAGAAACGTACATGCGCGGGTAACCAAAGCCGTAGCGGAAGCCGCGAAGAAATAGATGGAGAAATCGGGCGCCACCGAAGCGCTCTGCTGGTATGAGATTTGGCAAGAGGGAAAAATCGAGAGAACTTGACTCTTACCTGCGAAGAACATCGAGACCGATTTATTCGCTGATAATAGTCTCTATCCTCATCGTTATTTACGAAGCGGGGCTGTCGTTTCTCAGTCCCGACTTCTTCCTCACCTCTTCGGATAAAATCCCCGGTATGGTTGTAACGTTTGCCTGGGTACGCGAGTTGCTCCTCCAAATGAAATTCAGCAACACGATGAGCTGGGTTGGCACGCCGCTTGTGGTTGTCGTAGCGCTGATTATCGTGCAGGTAAAATCCCGCGACCGAATCAGAATAAGCTGGCTTGATGTGCCGATTACGTTTGCCGAGTCCGCGCTTCTCGCCCTGCCGCTTCTCGTCTTCAGCACTTGCATTCATTACCTCAGCACCCAAAATGCAAGCATTGCTCCGGTACCGGCGGTTCCGGATCTGGCGGCAAGACTTTTTGTACAATCCGAAGCGGGAAGTTTTATGGTGAGCCTGGTTTCCGGAATCGGGGCTGGCATTTTCGAGGAGCTTGTTTTCAGGCTGTTTCTAATAAGCTTGTTCACATTTGTATTTGAAAAGCTCTTCGCGATGCCACAGATTCGCTCAATAATGGCAGCAGTTATCATTTCGAGCCTGTTATTCAGCCTGCATCACTACTACTTCTTTATGAGCGGCAAGTTTTATGAGGGAGAACCGTTTCTCGTTTCCACGTTCATATTCAGATTCGTGGCGGGGATTTACCTTGCCATTGTTTTCGGGATGCGCGGTTTCGGGATTGTCGCCGCAACGCATGTAATAAACAACATCGTGAGCGTCTTTATTGTGTACTGATGCGTAGCCTGCGGCAACGCTTCAATTGACTCCGAGGCCTGTTAAACTATACTTGGCGCTTTATGCTTAAATACAAGAATATAAAAAAACACTTAACAAATGATGGTGTTGCCGGTGCCTGCGTCAGCTTGAGCGTTGCGGTGAGCTTTGTGATGCTGTGCGGCTTTGACAAGCCGCCTGTGCATCAGCTCATTCTGCATACGTTTCAATGGATGGCGTTTGTCTATTTTCTTGTAATCCACATCCGCGATTTCCGCAAAGCTGAGGGAAAATGGGGCTATATATGCAGAAACTGGTATCAGATACCGCTTCTCTTGGCACTGGTAACATTCTTTTTCTTTTCGCCGATAAGCACCTCTCGCTACAACACCGCGGAGATGAGCCTGCTCGTACTCACGTGGTACCTTGTGGTGCAGGTGATGGAGTCCGTATGCAGGTTTATCCTCAAGGCCGCAAGCGGGCTCAACCCCATGAGAACGTTCGTTTTGAGCTTCCTGACGTTTATAGTGCTTGGAGCGGGCCTGCTGGAGCTTCCCCGCTTCCACAACGGCAGTCTGAGTTTTCTTGATGCCTGCTTCACAAGCACAAGCGCGGTATGTGTTACAGGGCTTGTTGTAAAGGACACGGGAACCGATTTTACCACCCTCGGCCAGCTTGTCATACTGACGCTGATGCAGCTCGGCGGGTTTGGAATCGTGGTATTCGGATCAATCTTTGCACTGCTATTCGGTAAGGCGTTTTCCGTTAAAGAAACCGTGGCCATGCAGGATTTGCTCAATTCCGAAACTTCCCACAAAATCTCAAAGATGGTGGCCTTTATCCTCACCGCTACAATCATAATAGAAGTAATCGGTGCGCTTGGTTTATGGCAGCTCTGGGACGGTATCTCCGGTAGCAAGCGGCTACTCTACAGCGTCTTTCACTCTGTAAGCGCATTTTGCAACGCGGGCTTTGCCCTCTTCTCGGACAGCTTCGTCGGCTTCAAATCAATGCCGCAGGTTTATCTGGTTATATGCCCGCTTATCATTATTGGCGGTCTCGGTTTTCTTGTGCTTTATAACATCGCGGAAATTGCATCATACAAACTTCGCGGCATCAGCAGACGCCTGCGAGACCCGGGCAAACTGCACCGCAGACCTTTTGTTAAACTCAGCTTTCAGTCGAATGTGGTTTTGTGTACAACCGCCGTCCTGCTGGTTTTTGGGACGTTTGTTTTTCTTTTTTTTGAGAGTACAAAAATCTCCGCCGCTGATAATACCGGTGGGTTTATACAGAGACTTGCCGACTGCTTTTTTATGAGCGTAACCTGCCGCACAGCCGGCTTCAATACCGTTGACGTAGCAGCCCTCTCGGATCCGAGCAAACTGTTTGCCATCCTGCTTATGCTGATAGGTGGCTCGCCTGGTTCAACTGCAGGTGGTATGAAAACGGTTACTCTGTTCGTCATAATAATGGCGGTCTGGGCTGCCGTACGCCAGAAAAACGAAGCCGAAGCATTCAAACGCTCGATTAGACTCGTCATAGTCGCCCGCGCACTGACTGTGGCGATGTTTTACACCGTTGCCTATATCACAACCACTCTCGCACTCTGCTACACGGAAAGATTCGGCACATTTGGTACGCTCGATTTGATGTTTGAATCGGCCAGCGCACTTGGGACTGTCGGGCTGAGCACAGGAGTAACGCCACACCTCACAAGCGCAGGAAAGCTCGTTATAACGTTCGCAATGTTCTTCGGTAGGCTCGGCCCGCTGACAATTCTCGCGAGCCTCATTCTCAAAATCAACACAGCGAAGTACAGCTATCCCGATGAGCCGCTCATAATCGGCTGATCTGCAACCTCCTTTGAAATACTCATCGACAGAAAGACGAAATCGGAAGAGCATTAAAAAGGCTCCACTATGATTACTCATTGTGGAGCCTGATTATTTTGCCTTTATGGGCAGCTCTTACAGCCTGGCTTTAACCGCCGAAACCACAGCCGCGGCGTTTATGCCGAAATGCTCGAAACACTCGCCGCAAGGTGCGCTTGTACCGAATGAGTCCATCCCGATAAATGTACCATCCGCGCCGATGTACTTGCGCCAGCCCATTTCAATGCCGGCTTCAATCGCAACTCTATTCTTGATCTCAGACGAAAGAACAGCAACTTTATATTCATCATTTTGCGCTTCAAACAGCTCCCACGATGGCATACTGACAACTTTAAGCCCGATGCCTTCTGTGGCAAGCTGTTCAGCCGCCTCAAGCGCCAGAGAGACTTCCGAACCCGTTGCGAAGCAGATTGCGTCAGCCTTGGCGGGGGCATTGAGGACATAAGCGCCCTGCATAAGCCCTTCTGCTGAGGCGTATTTCGCGGCGTCGATTGTAGGCAGGTTCTGCCTTGTGAGGAAGATTGCCGCAGGCGCATCATCGTGAGTAAGGATATATTTCCACGCCTGCACCGTTTCGTTTGCGTCTGCGGGCCTGAGGCACACGAGCCCGGGGATAGCCCTGTGTACTGCGAGATGCTCAACAGGCTGATGCGTCGGGCCGTCCTCGCCGACGCCGATACTGTCGTGCGTGAGAACGAAGATTGACGGATAACCGCTTAGCGCAGCCACGCGGATCGAACCGCGCATATAGTCGCTGAACACACAGAACGTACCGCCATAGACGCGCAGAGGCTTTGTGAGGTTGATACCGTTCATTATGCCGGCCATCGCATGCTCACGCACACCGAAACGGATGTAGCGGCCATCGTATGAATCCTTCTGGAAATCCACCATATTCGGGAAGTTGGTGTTGTTGGAGGGGGTAAGGTCTGCCGAACCGCCGAGCATCAGAGGCATCAGAGGCATAAACGCCGCTATGGAATTGCCTGAAGCCTTTCTCGATGCGAGAGAAGAACCGGCCTCAAACTTCGGCAGAACTTCATCAATGTCAAACGGAAGCTCGCCGGACATTGCCTTTGTGTACTGCGATGCGAGCTCGGGATATTCGCTGGCATACTTCTCGAACAGCTCGTTCCAAGAGGCTTCAAGAGAAGCCCCCTTCTCAACGCAGCTGCTCATGTGCTGTTTGACTTCATCGGGAATGTAGAATGTCTTCTCGGGATCCCAGCCGAATTTCTCTTTCATCAGCTTGATTTCATCCCAGCCGAGGGGCGAGCCATGCGATTTGCTCGTGCCTTCAAAATTCGGCGAGCCAAAGCCGATTTTTGTCTTGACCTTGATCAGATGCGGCTTGCCTTTAACGCTCTCAGCCTTCTTGATTGCCGCCCCGATGGCGTCTATGTCTGTGCCGTCGCCGTCCACAAACTGGACATCCCAGCCATAAGCCTCAAATCTCTTCGCAACGTCTTCAGTGAATGAAAGGCAAGTTTTGCCGTCAATTGTGATACTGTTGTCATCGTAGAGCACAACAAGATTATCCAAGCCGAGGTGGCCTGCGAGAGATGCCGCTTCGCTGGTTATGCCTTCCTGCATGCAGCCATCGCCGCAGATAGTGTAGATTGTGTAATCGAAGAGGTTGTAGCCGGGCTTGTTGAAATATGACGCGAGATACTTCTGTCCCATCGCCATACCTACTGAATTAGTGAAGCCCTGGCCGAGAGGGCCCGTTGTCGCTTCAACGCCAGGAGTGTGGCCGTATTCGGGGTGGCCGGGGGTGAGGCTGCCCATCTGGCGGAAACGCTTCAGTTCTTCATAAGGAAGCGCGTAGCCGGTGAGGTGCAGAATTGAGTAGAGAAGCATGGAGCCGTGTCCCGCGCTGAGAACAAACCTGTCGCGGTTTGGCCAGTCGGGATTTGAGGGATTGTGCTTCATAAAATTCATCCAAACGGTGAACGCCGTAGCCGCCATGCCCATTGGCATGCCAGGGTGGCCGCTCTTTGCCTGCTGTACGCCTTCAGCGCTCAGAAAGCGAATTGTTTCAATACACTTTTTGCTTAGTTCATTCATTGTAGTTTCCTGTTTGTAGTTAAAACCCTTATAACTCTAACGTTGGCGTTATTATCATTAAAATGGGCTTGATTTCAACGATTATAGTATTTCGGCGTCATTTGCGCCTTTCGTGCTTCTCTGAATAGCGCTTTTCATAGATATGGCCTGGCGAAAAGAGAGATATGAATGTATATAGCAAGATCTTCATATCGAGCAGAAAAGAGCGCTTTTCGACATACTCAACATCAAGCTCAAGCTTTTCTTCAATTGTGAGCGAGCCGCGTCCTGAAATCTGCGCGAGGCCGGTGAGGCCGGGCTTGACTTCAAGCCTGCGCCGTTGTCTTTCGTTCCATTCGAGAACCTGAACCACATATAGGGGCCTTGGCCCCACAAGCGACATTTCTCCCATCATTACATTCAGCAGCTGCGGCAACTCATCGAGGCTTGTCTCTCTGAGCCAGCGCCCTATTTTCGTAAGGCGCGGGTCTCTACCGTCCTGCGGCGAATTGCCGTACGGGTCAACATCCGGGCGCATAGTGCGAAACTTAAACAGCATAAACGGCTCTGCTCCCCTGCCCGCACGCACCTGGCAGAACAGCGGATTACCCCTGCTCTCAAGCCGCACCGCCACTACAATCAGCAGCATCAGAGGCGAAAGCAGAAAAAGAGCGAGAAACGAGACGACAAGATCTATAAAACGCTTTGAAAAATCGTACAGGCTCATGCCTCAACCTGCCTCTTTCTCTTCCTCTTCCTCTTGACATCCTCGGGCCTCGTTTTCCAGCGCCTGTGAATCCACCAGTACTGCTCGGGAGCCTTTCGAATGAGCCGCTCAAGCTCGGCGGTATATTCTGCGGTAAGCCAGCGCAAAGGATCTTCTTTGTCCTGCCAGTCTTCCGGATAGAAAACCCTGCCGCAGTCCACCTCGAAGAAAAATTCGCCAGGTCTCTGCCTGCACACGCCGACGACAACCGGCAGATTTTCAGTTATCGCGAGAAGACCGACGCTTTTGTACGTACTTGCGGGGCGGCCGAAGAAATCCACAAAGATGCCTTTTCTCCCTGCGTTTTGATCTGCAATGAAGCCGAGCGTGGAGCCGTTGGCCAGAAGCTGCGGCATCACGGCCGAAGCGCCCTTTTTATTTATGATATGCTGGCCGTACTTCTCACGCACACCGTAAAGCCACTTGTTGATATACGGATTGTCTATCGGGCGGGCAATGCTGAATATCTCAAAACCGAAAAGGCCGAGCAGATATCCAATAATCTCGAAGTTACCGTAATGGCCGGTAAGAAGAATGAGACCTTTACCCTCTGCGGCAAGCCATTTAACCCTCTCGGTGTTTTCAAAGCTCACGTATTGCCGCCAGTTGTCTCTGCGGACGAGGCGCGTTGTGAAAATTATGTCTATGACGAGCATAACGAGGTGCTGGAAGCTTGCAGTACATATCTCCTTGAGCTGTTGCTCATCTTTCTCAGGAAAAGATAAGCGAAGATTTTCAAGTGCCTTAACCCTGCCTTTGGGATAATACTTCCACATCAACTCGCCAATCCCTTCTGCCATAGCGAGAGAACGCTTTATACCTATGGCAAACAGCACAGAGCTGACTGCACGCAGACCCAGATAACCGAGATAGTCGAGAAATCGGTTACGCTTTTTACGTTTTTTTTTCTTATTGTTCGCCATATCGCGGTATTTTACCGAAAAGAGCGATTTAAGCAATCTTGCAGGCGAGAATATGGCGAACCTGTCAAATCCAGACAGAGTTGCCTCGGGGTGTTAAGCGGATAATTTATCGCTATGGCTTTTCGTGAAGAAAAAATTGAGCAGGCCCCGAGACACGAGACCGGAAACGGTTATCCCGAAGCTGAAAGAGAAGTACAGCTTGAAGCGCGTGATATTCGCCGCAGACAGCGCTATGCTCACGTGGCAATGCACCTGTTATCAGTATTTGCCGGCGTATTCATCAAGGTTGATTTTCTCACCCTCGCGAACAACCCCTTTTTCAATAAGTTTGGCGTACTCAATGCAGTATTTAGCCCACGGCTTAGCTTCGAGCCTGCGCATGCCAATGGGCCTCTGTGTACCTTCACAAATTCCGTAGGTTTTATCAACGATCTTATTGAGAGCATCGGTAATTTCGCTGAGCAGATCACGCTCGCTTTGCAACAGATTGATAGCATAATCCTGTGTGTAATTGTCGCTGCCAAGGTCTGCCATGTGCAACGGCATTGATGATAAATCTCCGCTTGACTCGCCTAAACGACTCTTCAGAGTATCTTTTTCGATTTGGTTAAAATCGCCCAGAATTTCCGCTCTCTTGCTCAGAAGCAATGTTCTGAAGTGCAAAAGCTCTTCCTCACTTAGCGGCGTCTTAACGGGCGTATTATTTTTCGGCATATCTGTGAAACCTTTAATAAAAAGCTACATGTTATGTTACATTGCAGATTTTAGTTAATCGGACGGTTTATTCAATCAGAAACTTTATTCAACTGCGATAAACAACATCTTACCTACATACTCATCAACCAATAACCGGCAAGAATGCTGAAATCCTCAAGATTCACATTGCCATCTTCGGTTATATCTGTCAGGGTGCAAGGGGCAACCGATGAATCGTACAGCCAGCAATCTGATATCGAGAGCAAATCGGCGAAATCTACGCTCCTGTCGCCGTTAACATCGGCCGGCAAATGGTACAGAGCGAAATCTCCGCCGGAATTTATCTGTCCTGGTTGGAGCTCAACATAGCTAACCGACAATTGAGAAATTGCAGTAACGGCGCTCAGCATACCATAAAGGTCTATTCTATTATAGAAATCGTTAGTGTTGGCAACATTATCATTTTCATCATCACCATCGTATATGCGTTCAGCTGTGGCATTTATGATCTCCTTTACCTGCCTTGTATTGAGGCGACAGCCGAGAAGTTGCTCAGCGGCTTGCTGAATCAGAGCAATCGCACCTGCAATCACCGGAGAGGCTTGGCTTGAGCCATGCATTGTGGTAGTGCCGCCTGTTGCATTTGCCCCGGTAATCGCCGCCCCCGGCGCCATAACGTTTGATATTCCGTTGTCTCTCTGGGAAAACGGACAGATGTAATCAATGCCTGTCGAATAGGCCGTTGCGCCTGATGAGTACGACTGATACCCGATATTGGCATCATACGTTGCTGCTACTGATATTGTGTGTTTGTCAGAGGCGGGGTATGCCGAGCCTTTCTCCGGAGCAAACGAGAGGAAATCATTGCCATTGGCACAAACCACAACCACACCAATAGAATCAAGCTCGCGAAGTTCGTCCTCGATCCCGTAGCCCTCTGCGTAGTAATAGGGTTCATTAGAGGTATCTCCAAGCGATATATTAACGCTTGCAACGTTGTATATTGCGGCGTTGTCGCACACCCATTGCAGCGCCTGCTCAACATACTGAAAGCTTGATGTCCCTGAACTCGTAAATACTTTAAGCGCGATAATATCCGCCTCGGGCGCAATGCCCGTCAAGTTTGAATCACTGCTGAGGGCAACGCTCGATACATTTGAGCCATGGCCTGTTGCATCGCTTGCGTCTGTATCGGAATCGGCAAAGTCGTATTGATAAACAATTCGGTCAGCAATGCCGTCAGAATTGAGATCCGGGCCGAAGAATGGATGGTCCACATCTATACCGGTATCGATTACAACAACCGCCTGCCCCAGACCGCGAAAACCGCTCGTGGAAGGGTCGGCAAGAAGCTCATCGCTGTTTACGACATCATTAGCTTGCGCCATTGAAACTTCAAGACCGCCTTCAAGGGCCATTGACTGTATATATACCGGCGCGTCAACAGAATCGGTTCGATAGCCACTTTTCGCTGGCGAAAGATTGCCGGCGGTAAAGCTCATTAACTGATTCGCTGCAACCACAATATCCCAGCCCGCAAGCGACTCAACGCTTAACGCATAACTGCCGTGCGAAAGACCCGTAATGCAGTAATTCCCCTGGGAATCGCTCAACGAATTCGGCTCGCCTGCATCATATGAGCCGTTGTAGTTCTCATCAACATATACATTCCACCCTGCCAGCAACGGCTCTTCGGAATCCCTTTTGCCATCACGGTCGGAATCAAAGAAAATGATGCCTTCAGCGGAACTGTAAGTATCATTACCTACAATAAACCAGCGTTCATAACTGTTGTTGGTCTCATCGCTCTCGCTTATGCTGTCGGTATAATCGTATTCCACCGTTACTTTGTAAGCGCCGGCGGAAAATGAGCCGAGCAGTTCATCAACGGAAAGCGAGCGCAGGGTAGTGAAACGTGAGAAGTAGAAGCTTTTGTTCCATTGGATGTTCGTATTCGGGCCGACAAGCGTTATTCTCACATTGACATAGCCACTATAGCCTCCGGAGCCATTATTTGCGGCAGCCACATTGTAATAAAGAGGCACACCCTCATTGTAAGTTTCCGCGGATATGTGTGGATCATTTTCGGGCAAAGCCTCATATCCTATTGAAAACGGCTCAAACCATGAGCTATGTACCCCCGACGTAATATCAGGATAAACTACCGCCGATGCGCTCAGCGCGATTGACAAAGCAGCTATTATTACCGGTACATATTCCATCACATAACCTCAAAACATTTCAACCGGAGCCCTCAGCTCACTTTGACAGTCTGAACCATTTACGTCGCCAATTCCGTGCCAAAGTTCTCCCATCAGGCCGGATTGACGTGATACCGGTGGAGAGGTCTCCGGCTAAAGCCTCTCTTTCATCAATCTTGCGGGAACGCCCTTTGAAACAGAGCAACCTTATCAGTACAGCAAGGACGGCTTTTTTCACGGCAAGTGCCTCACGCTGTTCTTTCGAATCCGGAGTTCTGTGTTACCTCGGCGATTGCCTGTGTAGATTCAAGAACCTCGGCTCTCTTTGCATAAAAGTTTGAGACCTCCGATATGCCTCCGCAGACTGCTCCGTTAAAGCGTAAATCTTCTTCAAGCAATACAGCAGAGATCTCATCCTCATATTCAGCAGGATAAATCAGAGAAACAACATAGCCATCTGCATCTTTCGAGAGGCCAATAGAGCATTTGCAGTGCCTGGCAAATGAAGCGGAAAGCGAGGCAAGCTGTTCGTAAACCTGTTGAGCAGCTTCAAAATCAATTGCATAAAAGAACATCCCTGATTCAAGCTCAAAGATCTCATGCGGCATACCTTTCAGCTCCACTGTACCGTCAGGACGCACCGCATGTATCTTATAAACTTTCACATCTGCTGAGGCCTCAGATTCGAGCAAAACATGCACATCCGCGGCGGTAAGACCGTCTCTGCGCACGCCATTTTGCTCAATTATATACTTTTTATTCATAATAAAATCTCCTCAACGATCAAATCTTCATAGCTTTGGCGCCTGCGTATTATGGAAAAGCTGTCACCATCAACAAGCACTTCCGGTAACATCGGCCTTGAATTGTAATTGCTACTCATTGTAAAGCCATAAGCGCCGGCGGTATATATCGCTATAAGATCACCGCGCTTCATCGCAGGCAAATCTCTGTTCTGCGCAAAGAAATCACTTCCTTCGCAAATCGGCCCGACAACATCATACTTTTCGAGCCCTTCCATCTCAAGCTGTTCGGCTCTGCGTGCGGGCTCTTGCCCCTTTTGCACCTTCGCCGGCCAGAGGAAATGGAACGCATCGTAGAGCGGCGGGCGGATGAGGTCGTTCATGCCGGCATCAACAATCGCAAATTTCTTACGACCGCCCTGCTTGATATACTGAACACGAGTAAGCAGTATGCCGGCATTGGCAATAATGCTCTTGCCTGGTTCGAGGATGAGCTTCAACTGCTTGTCTTTAAGCAGAGGTACTATTCCAGCCGCATAGTCCGCCGCCGAAGGACCGTAATCGGTTTCATAGTCTGCGCTATAGCCACCACCCATATCGAGAGCTTCAATGCGATAGCCTTTTGAGCGCAGGCCGTCGATGAGGGGCAGGATTTTCTCAATCGCTTCCACATAAGGCGTGATTGTATTGCCGCCGGAGCCGAGGTGAATATGAATCGCGCAAAGGTCAACAGTGCCGTTGGAAGCGTACGTATCGAAAACTCTTTCAGCGCGCTCAATATCGACGCCGAACTTACTCTCTTTCTTGCCTGTGGTAATGTAGCTGTGAGTCTTGGGGTCAACATCGGGATTCACCCTGAGAGCGGCCTTTGTCCTGATTCCGGTCTCTTTTGAAATCCTGATTATGTTTTCAAGCTCTTGCTCGCTCTCAATGTTGAAATACTCAATACCGGCAGAAAGCGCTTCGCGTATTTCTTTATCGGTTTTGCCAACGCCTGCATAGACAATTTTTTTCATATCCGCGCCGGCCTTTTGAGCCCTGAAAAGCTCGCCGCCACTGACAATATCAAAGCCGCTACCCTCTTCAACAAGGATTTTCAGCAGATTAACATTACTGCAAGCCTTTATCGAATAGCAGATTGTGGTATCAATGCCACTGAAAGCCTGCTTCATCTTTCGGAAATGGTCGAGGAAGGTGGCTTTGCTGTATATATACACGGCCGTGCCGACCTTATCGGCTATCTCGTTTACTATTACGCCTTCGGCGAAGAGCTCTCCGCCGACATACTTGAAGCTATCCATTGTATTACTTTCTTACCTCCTTGAGGAGCCTTTTCTGCCTCTGGCCTTGGCCATGGCAACTGTAATCGCCTTCCCGCTGAGTTCCATGCCGTTTACGCCTTCGATAGCCTTCTGGGCTTCGGAAGGGCTGTCCATTTCAATGAAGCCGTACCCCTTAGACTCGCCTGTCTCCTTGTCGGAAATAATACGAACACTTTTCAGTTCGCCGTACTTGCCGAAAATCTCGCGAAGATGCGTCTCAAAAACATCCGGTGCAAGATTGTTGATATGTATTGTCACAGGGCCTTTGTCAGGCAAGCTCTGAGTCTGGTTCTGCTGCGTTTGGCGGGGTGCTGAATTCCTCTGCTGCGGGCGCGAATCAGAATCAGCTGTTCTGGGTTTGCGCTGATGAGCGGGCTTGATGATTGGTTTTCTTGGTTTGCTGTTCTGCTGGCGTCCGCGATAATTTGAAGGGTTTTCAGCGCTTACAGCAAGCGAAACGTAAACCATAAACAAACCTGCTGCAATCTGAAGGAACAGTGCAGCCTGCTTGAGCTTATCCGGAATAAAACCTGTGTCTTCCTGCAAAAATCTTACAATACCCGTTACAAACAGAATGAATATGAGAGTGGCCACGATAGGGCCGAGTTTTTTAAGTGTGTTTAACATTTTAATTATAATCCTTGGTTCTAAACTTTTTGACGAGGGGCTTAATCGTCGGTCTTCAGTACGCTCATAAAGGCTTCCTGCGGGATCTGTACGGAAGCAATGCTCTTCATGCGTTTTTTGCCCTCTTTCTGTTTCTTCAACACCTTCATCTTACGGGTAATATCACCACCGTAGAGCTTTGATGTTACGTCTTTTCTATATGCTTTAATTGTTTCCCGCGCGATAATCTTACCGCCAATGGCCACCTGCAACGGCACTTCAAACTGCTGTCTTGGTATTGCCTGGCGAAGTTTTATGATGAGCTTGCGGCCGCGTGCTTCCGAGTTGGCGCGGTGCACGATAATGCTGAGCGCGTCAACGGGTACTTTATTCACGAGGATGTCGATCTTCACCAGATCACTGGCCCTGAAACCCGTGAACTCGTAGTCCATTGTTGCATAGCCGCGCGTAGCACCCTTGAGAATGTCGTAGAAATCATAGACGATTTCCGCAAGAGGCGCATCAAACTTCATCATAACCCTGCCTGTACCGAGGTAGTCGGTGTTCTGTAGAACGCAACGGCGCTGGTCAGCAAGCTGCATCACAATTCCGATATAGTCCTTCGGCATGATAACTTCAAGTTTCACGTACGGTTCGCGAAACTCATCAATAACACTCCTATCCGGCAATTGGGAAGGCGAATCGATTTTCAGTGTCTCTCCGGCGGTCGTGAGAACTTCATAGCTCACGCTGGGTGCCGTCTGGATCACGTCAATATCATTTTCGCGTTCGAGCCTCTCCTGTATGATTTCCATGTGCAGAAGACCGAGAAATCCGCATCTGAAACCAAACCCGAGTGCCGGTGAGTTTTGTGGGACATAGGTAAAACTTGAATCATTGAGAGCCAGCTTCTCGAAAGCTGCTTTCATTTTGGAGTAGTCGCCGCTGTCAGCAGGATAGAAATCGGAGAAAACCATCTGCATAGGCGGTTCATAACCGGGGAGCGCATCGGGAGCAGGGTTTGTGCTGTCGGTCACCGTATCACCGATTCGCACGTCCGAAAGGCTTTTGATGTTGGCTATCATATAACCAACCTCGCCGCATCCGATCTCCGGCACTTCCACCATCTTCGGCGTAAACTTGCCGAGGTCCGTGATGACGTAGCTTCCGCCTGACCCCATCATTGAAATCTTCTGCCCCTTCTTGATCGAGCCTGATACCACACGTATATAACATATAACGCCGCGATAATCATCAAAATGGCTGTCAAAGATCAGTGCACGGAGATGCTCGCTGCTCCTGTCTTGCGGTGCGGGCAGCTTTTCGATAATCGCATCAATGAGCTCATTCATCCCAAGGCCCGATTTCGCACTCACTTGGTAGCACTCTTCCGCGTCTATGCCGAGTACGTTCTCAATCTCTTCCATCACAACCTCCGGCTGTGCGGCCGGCAGGTCAATTTTGTTGATAACAGGAATGATTTCGAGATTAGCGTCAACGGCCAGATACGCGTTGGCAACGGTCTGTGCTTCAACTCCCTGAGATGCGTCAACCACCAGAAGCGCACCCTCGCAGGCGGTCAGCGCTCTGGACACCTCATAGCTGAAGTCAACATGCCCTGGCGTATCGATGAGATTGAGCATATACTCCTGGCCATCTCTGAGCACTTTCATAGTAACCGCGCTGGCCTTAATCGTAATGCCGCGTTCGCGCTCAATATCCATGCTGTCGAGAAGCTGATTGTGAAACTCCCTCTCGGTAACAGCTCCACAAAGCAACATCATCCTGTCGGCGATGGTACTCTTGCCATGGTCGATATGCGCAACAATCGAAAAGTTTCGAATATTTTTTATGTTCATCAATTATCCCTTGCACAAGCAAGAAGAAAGGATTCTAATTATACTCAGCAACAGCCGCGGCACATCTCTCGCAAAGCTCGGGCTCAGCTGCATCAGCGCCAACGCTCGGCCAGTAGTTCCAGCAGCGTACGCATTTTGCGCAACCTGATTTTTCCGCTTTTACACTTAGATTATCGCCCTGCTCGAATACCGCCTCGCTCACAATACAAATCGCGGCAAAGTTTTCTCCGAGCCCTTCCAGCACCGCAAGCACATCCGCAGGGGCAGTAACCGTAAGGCGGGCTTCCTGATTGGAGCCTATGACCTGCTTCTGTCTGAGAACCTCAAGCTCTCTCATCGCCATATCGCGAATCTCAAAGACCTTGTCCCAGTCCGCCTGCGAAACCTTGCTACTTATCTCGAAATCAGGCACCGGCATCGGCGCAAAATGCACGGATTCCGCATCGACACTCTTGTCCTTCAGAGATTCCCATGCCTCTTCCGCGGTATGTGCGAGAACGGGGGCAATCAAACGAATCATGCCATCGAGGATAGTCCAGAGAACCGTCTGGCAGCTCTTGCGTGCGGAGCTTCCAGGCTTCTCGCAGTAGAGCCTGTCTTTGAGAACATCCATATAGACATTACTCATTTCCACGGTGCAGAAGTTGTAAATGCCCGAGAATACACGGTGAAAGGCGAAATGCTCATAGTCTTTCTCGACAGCTTTCGCAAGCTCATTGTACCTTAACATCGCCCATTTGTCTATCGGAAGCATATCATCAAGAGCTACAGCATCAGCGGGGTCGAAATCGTCGATATTGCTGAGCATATAGCGAATTGTGTTGCGAATCTTGCGATAGGCATCCTGCATGCGGCCGATAAGTTCATCACTGCAACGCATATCCTCCTGATAGTTCACGCTGGAAACCCACAGACGCAGAATATCGGAGCCGTATTTTTCTATCTCTTCCTGCGCGTTTACGTAGTTGCCAAGAGATTTGCTCTGCTTCATGCCCTTTGCGTCAACGGTGAATCCATGCGTGAGAACGCGCTTGAACGGCGCCTTGCCCATTACACCGAGCCCTGGAAGCAGAGAGAGTTGGAACCAGCCTCTGTGCTGGTCGCTGCCTTCGAGATACAAATCAACAGGAACATTCATACCGCGTTGCTTGATTACGCTGTACCAACTGCAACCTGACTCAAACCATACGTCAAAGATGTTCTCTTCTTTCTGGAGGTCGTCGAAGCTGAAGCCTTCGGGAAGCTCGAAATCCTCGCCGAGAATTTCTTGAGGCGAGTCTGTAAACCAGCTGTCGGAGCCTTTGCTACCAATGTGTCCGGCAACAGCCTTGACTGATTCGGGGGTTAGCAGGCATTTTCCTTCGCTCGTAACGAAAGCGGGAATCGGCAACCCCCATGAACGCTGGCGGCTTATGCACCAGTCAGGGCGCGATTCAAGCATGCCGCGAATTCTTTTTTCGCCCCAGCTCGGAATCCACTCCACTTCCGGCGTGCTTTCAAGAGCTAACTCGCGCAGAGACTTGCCAAACTCATTCAGCGGCTTGTTGACACTGATAAACCACTGTTCCGTAGCGCGGAAGATAACCGGCATACGGCTTCTCCAGCAATGCGGATAGCTGTGTATTATGTCCTTGCGTGCGTAGAGCATGGAGCTTTCTTCGAGGTTCTTTATTACAACCGGATCAACCTTGAGCACGTTGTGCCCTTTGAGGAAATCCGGTACGGTCTCATCGTAGTCTCCGTTGTCGGTTACGGGGGAATAGACTTCAAGCCCGTGCTGCATACCGGCGATGTAGTCGTCAGCACCGTGGCCAGGAGCAATATGCACAAGTCCCGTGCCGTCTTCGGTGGTAACGTACTCGGCACCGATAACGAACCATGCGTCCTTTTCTGTGGGGTTTTCAGTTACAAACGGGTGCTTGTAGCGCAGGCCCTCAAGCTCACTTCCCTTAACCTTCACTTCAGAAATGCGGTATGAGCCCTCTTCAAGCTCGCCTTCTTTAACCACAGACTCGACCCTGTCCACGCAGCAGATGCTGATAAACTTCACTCCGCCCTTCTCGTAGGAGATGGATGTATATTCCAGTGAAGGGTTGACCGCCACCGCCAGATTCGCGCAGAGCGTCCAGGGCGTGGTTGTCCAGATCATAAGGCATGTTTTAGCCGATTCATCGCCCGCAAAACCAAGCTTGCGCGCGGCCGCAGTTGAGGCGGCATCAAGCTCGAAATTCACATAGATACTTGGCGAGCTGACGTCTTTGTATTCAAGCTCGGCATCGGCCAGAGCGGTTTCGCAACCGACAGACCAGTGAATCGGTTTGAGCTGCTTATAGACGATACCCTGCTCAACGAGCTTGCCGAACACTTCAAGGATGCCCTTTTCATATTCGGGAATCATTGTGAGGTACGGATTGTAGTAGTCGGCGAAGATACCGAGCGCGGCGAACTGCTTTGTCTGTAATCTCACATACTTGCTCGCGTATTTCTTGCACAGCCGGCGAATCTCCGGCTTGCTCATCTCGCGCGCCTTATCGCCAAGCTCCGCCATCACCTTCACCTCAATCGGCAGACCGTGGCAATCCCAGCCCGGGATATAGGGGGCGTCGAAACCCTGCATCGTCTTATACTTGATTACGATGTCCTTGAGCACCTTGTTGATAACATGCCCCATGTGTATGTCGCCGTTGGCGTACGGAGGGCCATCGTGCAGGATGTACTGCGGATTGCCGCCGCGTAGTGTGCGGAGCTTGCCGTATATATCGCTCTTCTCCCAGTGCTTCCGCATCTGAGGCTCGCGTTTGGTCAGATCGGCCCTCATCGCAAACGATGTGGAGGGTAAATTCAACGTCTTTTTGTAATTCTTAGCTTCTGCCATTATTTTCTGATCCATCTGGTAAATGTATAAACTACAGAATGATAGCGCTAAGCCGACTTCTGTCAAGGTTTTACCGCTTCACTGCGAGGCTTAGCACGGCTTTTGTCGAGCGAAGATGCCAATGGAACGCAGAACCCCTTCTATGCGATGATTATTACGGAGGCGCACGTGTCCTGAGCGTGCCAAAGAACAAGCGCCCCGCCAAGCGGACGAAACCGCTATTATTCACTAATAAACACAAATAATACTATCTCAGGCAAGGCCAACCGCAACGTGCTTTTCAAGCACTGCCCCATTACTGTCAAAGTGTTTATATATTTAATAGGGAAGCAACGGAGATAACAGAGGTCTCAGACGCCCGTTTCAAACGCTGATTTCATTGCAGTTGGATTATAACACACCCGCATTTGTTTCAAAGTGTTTTCTTCGCGTTACATCATCAGTCGGCGTAACCCGGCGTACCGTTTACTTGAACGCCTGCGGCCCAGCCATTGAGCTGATTCCAAGTGGCTCTGTCGGCGAGGGCATTGTGGATATTCAGCGAGAATCCGGCGCCGTCTGTCAGAGGGTACCACGAATCGCTGTACTCAACGCGCAATATCGCGGCCTGATACGGCTCGGGCAAGCGCAGGACGAGGTTTTCCCCGCTGTTGCTGAGATTGTCAACAAACTCACCGGCAACATTTATCGCGCTGCCGTATTGTGATTCAAATGCAAGCATATTATTCACTACCACAACATACTCGCCCGCCGCGAGAGTCATCTGCGGGAATGTGAATGTGGTGCCGACAGTGAGCCTGGCACCGGTAATATCCAGAGGCTCTGCGCCGATATTTTTCAGCTCTATAAACTCATAATCGCTTCCCGCCGGAGGGTTGTACATAATCTCCGTTATTCTAAGGTTGTTCATGAGGGCTCTTGCACCTTCGAGCGGGTCTTCCACTTCAACTTTCTGCTCGATAGCGGCACTCGCCTGCATACCGAAAACAATGTCCGAGCTGCCACTGCTAACCTGATGCACTTCAACGGCAATCACATTATCGCCTGAAAGCAGATTCAGCTGCGAGGCATCAATGCCTGCATATTCATACACGGCATTATCCACGGTGCGGTCTGCGCGCGTCGTATGGGTGATTGCGGTAGCGGCATCAAATCCGGGCCGCATAACCTCAACGCCATTTATATACACAATAGCGCCGTCATCAATCACATACCCGAGATCGAGGCGGGATATACCGGCGATGTCTATTGAGGGGTCAACCGTGAAATGCGAACGGAAATAGTACGTTATCGCGCCAAGCGTAAGCGGCGTATTCTTTGCCGCGGGCAAGGCAGAGCCTTCCACATACAGCAAAGCCGCACCAGTCGGCCAGCTCGAATCGTTGTACGCAGGCTGCATCCAGTTGCTCGCCGGAGCGACATCAGTCTGGTTGTACGACCACACGTGATCAATATCCATCAGATTCAGCGTTAATGTCTCCGTAACCGAGCTGGCGGGATTAGCCACGCCTGGCGTGGGAATATCGGAGTAAGCATAGGCTGAGCCGCCATCCGGCGCGCGTCCCTGAGAAACATCGCTCGTCTGCGGGCCGTAAATAATAGAATCAATCTCGTTGCTGTCAGATTCGGCCAGAGCAATCATGCCGAAGTCTCCGGAAAGACGCATCGGCAGATGTCCGGGCTGAGCCTGAGCGTCCGCATCGAATACCGCATAGCCGAGCGCAGGCACGAAATTGAGCGGCGCAAACTGATACTTCTCCGGCTCTGCCACGGGGTTGTCCGTAATGTAGAGGCCGCCAAGGTCAACGGGCCAGGGTGAGGCGTTGTAGAACTCCACAAAATCGTCAACGAAGGAAACCTTACCGTTGGCGAGCCATTCGTTGATAAAGATAGATTCGCATGAACCTGTCGGGCAGGCTATGTTGGCGCTGCCGAAAGTAGGCTCGTTGAGCGTCCAGCGCCCTGTTTTATCGCGGCCCAGGGAAAGCCCTGCCACCTGCATCCCGAATTCAACTGAATCGAGAAGATTCAGCGCACTGTCGTAAAGGTAGATGCCCTGCCCCCAGTCGTTCAGCGCGAAGCCGAGGTGTGTCTGGTCGGGCAGGAGATTGTTGTCTGCATAGAGAACCATATACTGCCCTGGCTGAATCACGGCGCCCGCCCCGAAGACAAACTGATTTGTGTCGAGAGGATCCTCCTTGAGTATCATACCCGAAAGGGCCAGAGGCTCAGCACCATCGTAATACAGCTCAATCATATCGGGGTATGTGCCGTCGCTGTTGATGATATCCGTGTTGCCGGCGAGAACCTCATTGATAACAAGGCTCTTCCATGCGGGGTCTATTGTCCAGCTCTGCGAGAGCGTGGCCGCGTCTTCGCTCTGCCATACTTCCGTGCGGTCTTTCCCGACCACTTCCACGCTGTAGCTCTCGCCCGCTGTGAGGCCGGAGAGATATATGGGCGTCTCAACCGGATATTCCGCGCTCCATACTCCGCCGTTCACGCGGTATTTGTAGCCTGTTATGCAAACGCCGCCAACTTCCAGCTCGGCATCCGTTTTCCATGTCGTCTGCGCCGGCTCGCCCGTTACAACGGCATCATAAGAGACGTAAGCGCCGAGATTGATGCCGCCTCGGCCGGCAGTTGCCGCGGGAGAGGTGCTTTTCAGATGGAAGTCTTTCGGTGCATCAACAAACAGCGGGTCTGCGGTAAAGTTGCCTGTGCCAAGCTCCATGATAGTGTAGCCACGCTCGCCAACCATCTCACTTTCGAGACCGGCCGCGAGCAGGCAGTCGTTCATAAGCAGGTCTGTCCGGAAGGTGGTATCGCCCGTAGAGCTGTAATCGACACTCTCGAAAATGCGCTGCGGAACATCGTAGAATATATTGCCTTCGAGATATGCCCCCCTGCCTTCGACATCCCTGCCGGAAACACCGAATTTAATCACTGAATATGTGAGTTCAAGCGTATCATCGGGCACGTCAACAACGGTGTTATGCTCGAAGTACATATACGTTCCCGTTTTGAGATTCACGGCATGGTCAATGTCGTAAAACAGATTATTCACGACAAAGATATTCGCATCGTAGCTGTCGTCGCCGGTCGAGATGACGTTCGAGTCTCCCGTGCCTGTGTTGTAAATATCCTTATGTATGTGCATAAACTTGTTGCCTTCAATCCAGGCGTCTCCGCCCATATCAAGGCATTCATCTCCGCCTCCCATAAAGACGTTGTTGAGTACCATCAGTATCGGGCCGGGCAACGCGGGGCCGGAGAAGTCGATAATGTCGTTGTGGCCTTTGTTTGTACCGAAGATGTTGTTCTCGATGATGAAGTGCCCGCCGGCAAGAATGCCGGTTGAGTTAATCGCTTCGACAACATTGTCATCGGTTGCCCCTGGGCCTTCATCGGCCGCGAAGCGGTCGGGGAAGACGCAGCCGCGAATGATAACGGAGGCGTTGTTTGTGTAAACGAGGCGGCGCATCGAATGCCCCCAGGCGAGGTGTTCGAGCACAGCTTCGGAATTAACCACCCCGATTGAGCCGTCCGTTGTCTCGGCATAATCCACAACCGCATAAGAGATGAGATTGTCCTCAACGGTATTTTCAAGCTGAATGCCACCCCATGTGCCGGTAAGGTTCGGGGTTATGGTGAAGAAAATCAGATTGTACTGCTCGCCTTCGGCGCGTATCCTGCCGTTGATTGTAAGGCTTGTACCAGGCGAGAAGAACACGCTTGTTCCAGGGAGGATTGTCAGCGTAACACCGGCGGGTACGACAAGGTCGGTGGTAACTTCATAGGGGCCGCCTTCCATCGTCCAGACAGTATCAACGGAGATTGTACCGCCGACGGCTATATTCTCCATCTGCGGCGCTTCCTGCAACGCGGGCGCGTTGTAATACATATCCCACGGCAGGGTTGATGCAGCCGAGAGGCTTACTGTCCAGCTTTCTGTTGAGCATCCCGCGGGGTCGCCGGGAGCGGTGAAGCCGGTGTTCGTGCCGAAGGACTGCCCCTGCCAGAGGCCTGCGGAGTTCCTCCCGACAACTTCCACACGGTATGTATGGCCGTCTTCAAGGCCGCTGAGCGAAATCGTGCCGAGTACGCTTTCAGGAGAGGCAGGGAAACCTGCTGATTTAATCGGCAGATCAGTTTCCGCGCTCCATGCTCCGGCAATGTCATTATCTATCAGACGCCAGATATAGCTTGTGATGCCCGGGCCGCCGACGGTAAGCATGGCTTCGGTGCTTGCAGAAACGGGTGCCGGAGCTCCCGCAACCGTTGCACCGGCAGGCACATTATAGCCCATATCGAGGCCGTTTGTTCCCGCGCCTGCAACCGGAGAGCCCGCCTGGAGGCGGTAGTCTTCGTTGGCAGGGTCAACAAAGAGCGGGTCGTCGCTGGTATTATTCACACCGAGGTACTGCCAGGCCGCGCCAAGTCTTGAATTAATTACTGTAGGCATGGGTACGGGGCCATAGTCCGGATAGAGGGGGTTGTCGAAGATGTTGTAGAACGTCGCGGTGTTTTCCACGAATATATCATTCTCAAGGTACGCCCCCGCGCCCGGGTCAACGCCGCGAGCCGGTTCGCCGAAGTTTATGGAAGCCATAATCGAGCCGATGAAAGTATTGTTCTGCGCCTTTATGGCCACGCCGTTTTTCAGCAGGATATGGTGGTCTCCGCCGACAAACAGGTTTCTTGCGGCATAAATGTCGCTGCCAAAGTCTGTTGCGATGGCGTTTGCGGTTGTGGCGTTGATATTGCCATCATTGCCGTTGGAGAAGGCTAGGAAGGTGTTTCCTTCGATATGCCCGTCTGTTCCGTCGAAGTCCAGCGCATCATCGCCTCCGCCTGCGAAGAGATTGTTGTACATCTGGATAATCGGTCCGGGTCTTGAGCCGCCGGTAAAGTCGATAATATCACTGTAACCGGTGGCCCAGCCGAATGTACAGCCGTCAAAGATAAGATACTCTTCGCCGGTAAGCCCTGAGCCGTGGAGCGGCTCGGCGCTCTCAACGGCGGGGAACACACAGTTGCGGATAATCGCCTGCGGATTCCTGATTTCCATAATGGGCGTTGAGCCGCCGGTATTTGCAAAGGTCATATAGTTCATAAAAACGCGGGCGCTGTCAATACGAATCGAATCTCCCTGTCCGTCTCCGTAGTACATATCCACATATACCAGACGGTTTTCAGTGCTCGTATCGGCAAGTAGTATGCCGTCCCATCGCGTTGCCGAGGCGGGATTGGGGGCCATACTGATATGGCCGTATTCGGCGCCTTCGGCAACCAGCGCACCGTTTACGGTGATACCGGTGCCGGAGTTGAACATAACCGATGTGCCCGCCTGGATTGTCATTGTAATGCCGGCGGGGATTATGATGTCGCTCGTAATGACATAAGGGCCGCTTGCCGCGTCAAGATTGATATTTTCTGTGAGCGTGCCGCCAAGCTCGGTGGGCAGGCTGTCGTTTTTCCAGATGTCGATGTAATCACGTGCGATTTCATTGCCCGTTCCCGAGGGGCCATCGAATGCCTGAACGGTGATGCGGGTAATGCCGGGATTGATCGGGACTCCATTCGCTACGGGGCCTGCGTCAACCTGCCCTGCCAGCTCAAGATTGAAGCTGATGTCGCTGCTGCCTGCATTGTCCTGGTGTATCTCGGCAGCTATAACATTTTCGCCGCTGTTGAGCAGAGACGAATCGATTACAAAATCAAAGAAAGCCCTCTCGTCCGAACCGCTTACAACGCTTGATGCGTAGGTGAGGTAGCTTGTGCCGGTGGGCATATTACTGCGGACTACCTCCGTGCCGTTAAGATATACGACAACTCCGTCATCGCGTACTACGCTGAGGCGAAGGCTACCGTACAGAGACGGTTCGTCCACGGTAAATTTATGGCGGAAGTAGGTTGTCGGGTATTTGCTCGAAGAGCTCGGGCCATAACTGACCGTTGTAACCTCGCCGTTGCCGCCGTAGCCGAGCTGTGCGGGGCCGCTGCTCCAGTTGCTGTCGTCAAAGTCTGTTGCGCGCCACGCGGTGCCCTGATTGGAGCCGTTGTCGAGATAGCTCCATGTTGAACCGCGGCTCACAATTACCTCTTCCGATGCGGCTCCCGCGCCTTCTCCGATAGACCACAAGCCGTCGATGGGAGAAAGGTAAGCTTCGATGCCGTTTGCCAGAATTGAGCCTGTGTTGACAACATCAAGCGAGCCGGTCAGTGATACCGCATCGCCGGCTGTCTGATAGTAGCTGCCTGTTGCAGTCAAATCGCTTTCGACTGTAAGCTCTGAGGGAATCAGCGAAAGGACATAAGCATTGCGCTGCGCCTGCCATGCCTTCATCGCATTAATTGTCTGTTGCGGAACAAATTCTGCGAGCAGATTATCGAGGAACGGATTAAACTGCTCGGCCGAAAGCTTGTTTTCTATGAGGTCTTTCAGCTCCGCGTAATAACGGGCTGCGTATTTCGGGTGCGAAACGAGCCTTGCCAGCGCTTCCACAGGCGTCTCGCCGCCCAGACCCGACATAAACGGAAATATCTCCGCTGTTGCTGAACCGATGCTCTGGCCCTGGCCAAAAATCGAATCGAGGTCGTGCTGAATCAAAACGAAACGGGTATCAGAATCGCCGCGGTACAGGTAATAGTCGTCGCCGTCGCCGTTGGCCAGCGAAGTTTCGCTGTTGTCCATCAAGACGTTCAGCGCAAGGAATCTCATCCACTGCTTCACGTTAATCATGCGCTCGACTTCCTGCGGGTAAATACCCTCAGGGGTGTCATAGCTCAACACACGGGTAAGCTCGATCAGATCAGACCAGTCGTCCTGCGATTCGTTTGTCTCTTTTGTGTAATGTACGCGATACGGGGCAGGATCTTCGCCTTCATAACGCAGATCAGCCTCTGTGCCGAGCCGGTATGCCCTGTAGGTGTTGCCGGCGCCGTTTCCGGGGAATTTCTTGTCGGTGTAGTCGCTGTTGATGGCGTCAATATGCACGTAGCTGCCGTACTGCGGCGAGCCGCCATTAGCCAGATTCGCGCCGTTTACGCGAACCTGCACGGCCTTCGCATCTCCTGTGGCGAGGCCGCAACTCTGGAATATGGCCGCGCCTGTAAGCTGAAGCCAGGTGTATTGAGTGTTGAGATTGATCGCCACAACATCCTTCCATGGCCGGTCTGTCGGGAAGTTGACGCGGTAGTTGTTGGGAAGCACATCACGCGTGCCGTGGCCACGGTCGCGCACACCTGTATTATAGCGCACTTTCGTATCAATCCCGTCAACGCTGATGAACGTTGCATTCATTTGCGCATTGCTGTCGGAATCGTAGCTGGAGGCTCCGAGCTGCGCAAGCTCCGCGCGCTCGACTTCCGTCATAATGATATGGTAAACAGGCTGCGATTCAGGCGGCCATACGGCTCCGGGGTCGTATGAATCGTCCACCTGATAAAGCGCGTTGCAGCGCTGAACCAAAGTACCGTCAACATCAACGGGCGCGGGCCACGTGCGAAGATTTGCGGCGCTGTCCTGCGCCTCTACGTAAAACTCCACCACTGAGCTATCTGGATAAACAGGGATCTGCCCCTGATACTTCAAAACGCCCGAAGTGGTTGCTTCGTACTCCGTCATAGCGGCCGAGCTGAAAATGCTCTGGCCATCAAGCCTGTATCTCAGGCTGACCGTGAGGCCGGTAAGCTGCTCATCGAGAATCTCGGTATAGACAGTTACGGCATCATCGGCCTGCGGGATGGCAGGAGAATGTATTGTGTTAAGTATCAGCGGAGCGATATCCATCTGCGGGTATTCCGCGGAGCCGGCGGTTGCGGTTGTTGAGTTTGCCGCGCCGGGCGTGCCGCCTGCCGCCGCACTTGCCAGCCAGTTTCTGCCGTAATCATTCGAGACCGACATACTCACAAGCTCAAGGCTTTTGCCGGCGCCGTCATGGTCGTTGGCCCAGAGCCAGCCGCGGTGATTATAATCGAGCGGGCCGAGATATCTTTGCGCCCATTCGCCCTGATCGGAGTAGGAGACTGAATCAATAACCTTGCCTGCCGAATTGGTCAGTTCAATCGCTTCGCCGCTGTTGCTCAAACGCCCTACCCATCCGCCGGCCGCGTTTACAACTTCGGGCCAGGCAGCGGAAAATTTCGCCGTGTCTGCCGCGACAACGAGGTATTCTTTCGGATTGATGCTCACGTTGCCGAATGTGTATGCAACGCCGTCTGTAATCTGCCAGCCATCAAGGCTGACAGCGCTGTACCCGCGGTTGTAAAGCTCAATGTACTCCATGCCGATGTCTTCCACCAGCGGCGTAGCAGGGTCGTATGGGTGGTACATAATTTCGGTAATGAGGATTTCGTCGTCCGGCAGGCGGCCGCCGTTAGTTGCGCCGGGTGTCGGGGGCGTTTGAGAGGCGGCGTCAAACAAGTGCCACTCGCTGCCCGCATCAGGCGTACGGCCGTAGGAGACATTGTCGGTTTGAGGCCCGAAATCAGCGATAACATCTGCCGGCTGGCCCAGGCTTGTAAACAGCGCAATATCTTCCCCGCCACCGGCAGAGAGCTTGAAACCGACATGAAGAGGGCCTTCAGCGGGTTCACCATCCGCCCACACAATCATAAATCCGCCTGCGGGGATTGTAGTCTGAGATGGAAAGCCCACCGGAATCTGATAAGCGAAAGGAGCGGCGAGGTTGTCGGTAAGGAACATCCCGCCTATATCAACCGGGGCAGAGCCGTAATTGTACAGCTCAATCCAATCGTCATCATCGCCGGCCTCATCGAAGTGAAAATTATCATTGCCGGCCATAAATTCGTTTATAACAATGGTATAATCGACGCAGTTCATCTGCCATTCAGCCGCCATCGGTGCATAGTCGCCAAGGTCAACCCCGTCAACGCCATCAATGTTTGCGGTACCGCCGGGTACATCGAGCCACTGTGAAGTAAGCACGAGCAAATCGGCTAAGTCAACAACGCAGTCGCCGGTGAAGTCGGCGGAAAGCGTACCTGCGCTTGCAGACACTGCCGAAAATACACACACAGACAAAACCCATATTCTGATTCGATTCATATACGACATCTACCATATCCTCTGAGATGTTAATTATTCCGCGTAACCATAGATTTCGGATGAAGCGGCGAGCCGAAGCTCGCAAGGTACTAATTGAATGTCATCCAACGTGATGATTTTAGTTTGCATTAGTTTCAACACAAGCAAAATATGCCTGATTTTGAAATAAGACAAAAAAAGCCTTCGATACTTCAAAAACAGAGCGCTGGAAGGAAAGAAAAAACAATTCATCCGGCGGCATAGCCTCGTGGCTTAAACCCGAGGTGCTGGCGATAAACTCTCTCCGTTAAATCTCTTTCATTCCGTTGATTCTGTTTATCCCGTCTAAGATTTTTTGACATGATTTACAGAATCTACAGGATAAAATGCAACCGCGGAGTTACCCGATTGCGTTTTATACTTTTGCTTTATGCCCGGTTTTTATATCACCACGAAGGGTTTTAGAGCGGAGGCGCACAAGCGCCCCGCCAATCAGACGAAACCGCTAATACTCACTAATACTCGCAA
>JBFWMM010000010.1:39132-62102 GCA_050251615.1 Phycisphaerae bacterium | reverse complement strand
ACAGCCTTGAAATGAAAGACTTATAACACTACTGCCGAAACTGACAAATCAATTTTTCACCTCTTTTCTGGAGGTTCGCATTTTTACGTACATAACCTTGCGTCTAACATACACTTAGACACAAGGCTGTCGCCCCCTTCACGGGGGCGTGGATTGAAACAGGCTCTGCCGGCAATCTCTACACAGTTGAGGCCGGTCGCCCCCTTCACGGGGGCGTGGATTGAAACTTTAGCATTTTGTTCTTGGAGCTTTGCTAAAATATGGTCGCCCCCTTCACGGGGGCGTGGATTGAAACGCTGATTGCTCCTGCGATAAACCTCTCCATGAAGCGTCGCCCCCTTCACGGGGGCGTGGATTGAAACGCTGATTGCTCCTGCGATAAACCTCTCCATGAAGGTCGCCCCCTTCACGGGGGCGTGGATTGAAACAGGCTCTGCCGGCAATCTCTACACAGTTGAGGCCGGTCGCCCCCTTCACGGGGGCGTGGATTGAAACTCTTATGTGCTGCAACTTCCTCCTATATGTATCCGTCGCCCCCTTCACGGGGGCGTGGATTGAAACTTGTCAGTTCCCTTTCCTCTTTTGATGTTAAGCAGTCGCCCCCTTCACGGGGGCGTGGATTGAAACTTGCTGACCGGCCGGTTGTTAATGTATCGGGCCGTCGCCCCCTTCACGGGGGCGTGGATTGAAACGCAGAACGAGATTCTCGCCCGCGCCGACGAGCTTGTCGCCCCCTTCACGGGGGCGTGGATTGAAACGATACTGGCGCGGACTGTACCTTCAAGACGGGCGGTCGCCCCCTTCACGGGGGCGTGGATTGAAACATAGAAGCGTCGGGACCTCATTCTATCCGTTCAGTCGCCCCCTTCACGGGGGCGTGGATTGAAACAGCGACATCGAAGAAGAGCTTGCCGGCGAGATTACCGTCGCCCCCTTCACGGGGGCGTGGATTGAAACGACAGGTCGCAGTGCCTATCGAGGTAGTCCATACACGTCGCCCCCTTCACGGGGGCGTGGATTGAAACAACACGACCTTCTCGGTCTGCGGCAACGGTATCTCGTCGCCCCCTTCACGGGGGCGTGGATTGAAACGAAAGGAAAGAATAATGACAAAGGAAGAAGTGCAAGTCGCCCCCTTCACGGGGGCGTGGATTGAAACAATGGCACGAGAAACTCGATTGGAGCGTCTGGTGCGGTCGCCCCCTTCACGGGGGCGTGGATTGAAACCACCTTTGCCTTTTTTGCATTCAATCTCAATGTGGTCGCCCCCTTCACGGGGGCGTGGATTGAAACAACGCAAAGCTTGTTTGTCCAGCGTGTGCCAACCTGTCGCCCCCTTCACGGGGGCGTGGATTGAAACTTCTGCACTCAGCACTGGAGCGAGCAGCGCAAGGGGTCGCCCCCTTCACGGGGGCGTGGATTGAAACCGCAGACCGCCACAGGCGAAGCCCTGCGCAACGTGTCGCCCCCTTCACGGGGGCGTGGATTGAAACTACGGTATTGGGAAACATTGCGGTAACCGCAAGGGTCGCCCCCTTCACGGGGGCGTGGATTGAAACCTGGAGCTCCGCATTGACCTGCGAAAGCTGTCCGTCGCCCCCTTCACGGGGGCGTGGATTGAAACATGTAGAAGCCGTAGCCGATCGTCTTTGCGTTCGTCGCCCCCTTCACGGGGGCGTGGATTGAAACCGATTGCGCGCAATCCTGTTGCGAAATTCGGCAACGTCGCCCCCTTCACGGGGGCGTGGATTGAAACAAATGCGCCTGCGTTAAACCTCCCCTCCCAGAAAAGTCGCCCCCTTCACGGGGGCGTGGATTGAAACAAAATGGGCGTAGATATGCAATATAAGCAAGATGTCGCCCCCTTCACGGGGGCGTGGATTGAAACACCGGCGGGATTCAGCGACATCGAAGAAGAGCTTGCGTCGCCCCCTTCACGGGGGCGTGGATTGAAACATCCATAATCAGTCTCCGTTTCGTTTCTCTTGTCGTCGCCCCCTTCACGGGGGCGTGGATTGAAACATTACTTCGATTGTTGCCGCAGTCAACACAAATCGTCGCCCCCTTCACGGGGGCGTGGATTGAAACTCGGCGGCGTTGCAGGGCGCAAGCCTGAATCTCTGTCGCCCCCTTCACGGGGGCGTGGATTGAAACACTACAAACGGGTTAAGCTTGAGGTACTGGCCGCGTCGCCCCCTTCACGGGGGCGTGGATTGAAACACCGAAACCACGCAACCTTTGAACCCCGAATGCGTGTCGCCCCCTTCACGGGGGCGTGGATTGAAACTCGGCGGCGTTGCAGGGCGCAAGCCTGAATCTCTCCGTCGCCCCCTTCACGGGGGCGTGGATTGAAACACGAGCTCATGAAGAAGCAGAGGCAGCTTGCGAACGTCGCCCCCTTCACGGGGGCGTGGATTGAAACTTCGTTCCAGTTGAACTTGTCCAGAGGCAGTGGCGGTCGCCCCCTTCACGGGGGCGTGGATTGAAACGTGAACAGGTGCGGGCAATACAAGTCTCTTACCGGCGTCGCCCCCTTCACGGGGGCGTGGATTGAAACGCAGTAGTTCCGCAGACAGCCACAGGCGAAGCCCTGTCGCCCCCTTCACGGGGGCGTGGATTGAAACACTGCTCTCAAGCTCTGCCTGCTCGAAGTCCACATGTCGCCCCCTTCACGGGGGCGTGGATTGAAACGCGTTAAAGGAGGCTTTGTGTCTGTCTAAATCTGTCGCCCCCTTCACGGGGGCGTGGATTGAAACGATAAATGGTTTAGATATTGCCTTAATCTCATCGTCGCCCCCTTCACGGGGGCGTGGATTGAAACCATCAGATTCCCAACATAATCGTTTTTCGGAGCGTCGCCCCCTTCACGGGGGCGTGGATTGAAACATCTTCCGCGCAAGAAATACTGGCGAAATGTCTCGTCGCCCCCTTCACGGGGGCGTGGATTGAAACTAATTCTGCGCCGCCGCTTAGAATTCCAAGCCCGTCGCCCCCTTCACGGGGGCGTGGATTGAAACCGACCTATCGAGATTTTCAAAAACCGACGAAACCGGTCGCCCCCTTCACGGGGGCGTGGATTGAAACCAGCAGACAGAGACTAAGACAGAGACAGAGAGAGTCGCCCCCTTCACGGGGGCGTGGATTGAAACTGTTACGCTTGAACCAAACCAAATTGTCCGCATTGGTCGCCCCCTTCACGGGGGCGTGGATTGAAACGCTCTGCTGGAGTAAGTCGCGGAATTCTTGCCAGTTGTCGCCCCCTTCACGGGGGCGTGGATTGAAACGTCTGCTCCAAACGTATCTCTCCACAGCTTATCAAGGTCGCCCCCTTCACGGGGGCGTGGATTGAAACGTATTCAGGATGCTGCGGATATTCGGGCAGATAGGCGGTCGCCCCCTTCACGGGGGCGTGGATTGAAACTCAGCAATCCACACGCTGGAAAACTGTTTAGACAAGTCGCCCCCTTCACGGGGGCGTGGATTGAAACCGGCATCTCGTGGCATTTAATAGCCCACGCCGAAGTCGCCCCCTTCACGGGGGCGTGGATTGAAACAATATAGCAGGAATTTTTTACACTACGGCCACGAGTCGCCCCCTTCACGGGGGCGTGGATTGAAACACCGTCTTTGTCGGCAGTAACAAGCATAGTAATCCGTCGCCCCCTTCACGGGGGCGTGGATTGAAACTTCGCGTGTTGCAATTCTGCGGCCTGCATATTCGGTCGCCCCCTTCACGGGGGCGTGGATTGAAACATCTAAGATGCAGAGCCGAGTTCCCGATGTGCGTCGCCCCCTTCACGGGGGCGTGGATTGAAACTTATAGCTTATTGCTTATGCTTATGTTTACTTGAGTCGCCCCCTTCACGGGGGCGTGGATTGAAACCGGGAAACAGCTGCGATATCAGCTGCGATACGCTCTGCGTCGCCCCCTTCACGGGGGCGTGGATTGAAACGCTTAAGGCTGTGCAGGAATTCATCGTCAAACGCCGGTCGCCCCCTTCACGGGGGCGTGGATTGAAACACGGCACAGGCGATGGCGGAAATGGAATAACCACGTCGCCCCCTTCACGGGGGCGTGGATTGAAACCACGTGGCGGCCGCGGTAACAACAGATAATATCCGTCGCCCCCTTCACGGGGGCGTGGATTGAAACGGTGCGGTTGCTGCCGCCGATTGAAACGAGGTCAGTCGCCCCCTTCACGGGGGCGTGGATTGAAACAAATTGACGTAGCCAAGCTTCGGCTTCGACGCGGGTCGCCCCCTTCACGGGGGCGTGGATTGAAACGAGTCTTCGGTTTCGTCGGTTTTCGAAAATCTGGGTCGCCCCCTTCACGGGGGCGTGGATTGAAACAGAGCGGTCGCGATACTGGATAAGGCAGCGCCCGCGTCGCCCCCTTCACGGGGGCGTGGATTGAAACGCGAACCTTTGCGGCGAGGAGCTTGTTGTATTGTGTCGCCCCCTTCACGGGGGCGTGGATTGAAACTATACAAAAAGTGCAGGCATAACTTTCGCCACGGGTCGCCCCCTTCACGGGGGCGTGGATTGAAACACGTAATTCGGGAGCTTCAAACCTGCCGTGCAAGAGTCGCCCCCTTCACGGGGGCGTGGATTGAAACAGCAGGCTGAAGCAATCGCCAAACAAGCGAATTGGTCGCCCCCTTCACGGGGGCGTGGATTGAAACACGACGGGGGGTGGTCGTTATGAGCCTCGTTTTGTCGCCCCCTTCACGGGGGCGTGGATTGAAACACTACGTCTTCTACCCCTCCCCCGCTTGGCGGGGTCGCCCCCTTCACGGGGGCGTGGATTGAAACCAAAAATTCTTCCGCGCAGGCAACAATCTCTTGCCGTCGCCCCCTTCACGGGGGCGTGGATTGAAACTCAAGCAGGCCAGCATTAAGTTTGCCAGCGGCGGTCGCCCCCTTCACGGGGGCGTGGATTGAAACAGGGTCACTATCCAGACACCTTTTATATTCTATCGTCGCCCCCTTCACGGGGGCGTGGATTGAAACTTAGCCTTGGAGCAACTACGGAAGCGCTCAACCGTCGCCCCCTTCACGGGGGCGTGGATTGAAACTTACGCCGCGGATATAAAAAAATAGCCGCGGGGGAGTCGCCCCCTTCACGGGGGCGTGGATTGAAACAGGATTTTTGTGTTGTGAGTTTCGTAAACGTAGTGTCGCCCCCTTCACGGGGGCGTGGATTGAAACGATATTATACCTCGCGGAAGGCTGGCGAAGCGGGGTGTCGCCCCCTTCACGGGGGCGTGGATTGAAACAGCCTCTGTCAGCTCGGTACGCCGCTCGCGGAGAGTCGCCCCCTTCACGGGGGCGTGGATTGAAACATCGATTATATACTGCGCATCCGCGTTCTTCTCGTCGCCCCCTTCACGGGGGCGTGGATTGAAACTTCAGGGGGCTTACGCCCCCGCGCGCTTACGCGGTCGCCCCCTTCACGGGGGCGTGGATTGAAACGCGTCGCTGATAACGAAGACGCGCTCGATATTGGTCGCCCCCTTCACGGGGGCGTGGATTGAAACTTTTTGCACCAACTCCATCAGCCTGAAGGCTTCTGTCGCCCCCTTCACGGGGGCGTGGATTGAAACCTGCCTTTGTGTTTTTATGTTTTTTTGTGTTTTGTCGCCCCCTTCACGGGGGCGTGGATTGAAACAACGGCAGGCGGATAACCATCGGCCTGCGCGATTGTCGCCCCCTTCACGGGGGCGTGGATTGAAACCAATTTGCCTTGTCCGTAATAATAATCGCGCGGAGTCGCCCCCTTCACGGGGG
Organism: Phycisphaerae bacterium; assembly: GCA_050251615.1. Taxonomy (GTDB): domain Bacteria; phylum Planctomycetota; class Phycisphaerae; order Sedimentisphaerales; family Sedimentisphaeraceae; genus Sedimentisphaera. The sequence continues at coordinate 56,314 of JBFWMM010000010.1, read as the reverse complement.
CGTGGATTGAAACAAATTAGGTATCAATAAGCAAAAAAAAAGAAAGGCGTCGCCCCCTTCACGGGGGCGTGGATTGAAACAGCTTGCGCCTCTCGACAACGAAAATTGTAAGATGTCGCCCCCTTCACGGGGGCGTGGATTGAAACCTTGTCCTTTCGTAAATTGAGCGGCCCGCAGGCCGCGTCGCCCCCTTCACGGGGGCGTGGATTGAAACTTACGCCGCGGATATAAAAAAATAGCCGCGGGGGGTCGCCCCCTTCACGGGGGCGTGGATTGAAACAGCGACCATCCGCCCGACGTGGCGATATGCGCCGTCGCCCCCTTCACGGGGGCGTGGATTGAAACCAGTAATCGGGTTGGTCAAAGTTTGTTGGATTCGGTCGCCCCCTTCACGGGGGCGTGGATTGAAACTCAAGCAGGCCAGCATTAAGTTTGCCCGCGGCGGTGTCGCCCCCTTCACGGGGGCGTGGATTGAAACTGCGCGGGGCCGCTGAACAGAATAGCGGGGGAACCGTCGCCCCCTTCACGGGGGCGTGGATTGAAACAAAATCACGGGGCGGGCCATCAGACTTGCGCCATGTCGCCCCCTTCACGGGGGCGTGGATTGAAACATTGCTTATATCGGCCTGATACAGCTGGAAAGGGGTCGCCCCCTTCACGGGGGCGTGGATTGAAACATTTTTTTTCGCTCGCAAATTCAACCAGCTCGGAGTCGCCCCCTTCACGGGGGCGTGGATTGAAACAAAAATTAGCGCGGGCGCTGGGCCCGAAGCGAGAGGTCGCCCCCTTCACGGGGGCGTGGATTGAAACTCAGCAATCCACACGCTGGAAAACTGTTTAGACGTCGCCCCCTTCACGGGGGCGTGGATTGAAACTAACGGGCGCCCCTCCCGGGGCGCTCAATTGAAGTCGCCCCCTTCACGGGGGCGTGGATTGAAACATCGGGTAGGTCTATCGACGTAACGGCGCCCGTTGCGTCGCCCCCTTCACGGGGGCGTGGATTGAAACGGGCGAGCGTCCAGAGCAGCGGCAGCGTTGAGGTTGTCGCCCCCTTCACGGGGGCGTGGATTGAAACGCAGAGGTCGCCGACGGCAGGTTATACAACTCATGTCGCCCCCTTCACGGGGGCGTGGATTGAAACGGCTTAAGTGGGTCATCAATCGTGAGAGCGCCGCGTCGCCCCCTTCACGGGGGCGTGGATTGAAACTCAATGTCGTTAATATCGCCCGCGCCGAAGCCCGGTCGCCCCCTTCACGGGGGCGTGGATTGAAACCCTTGCGCGGGCGGCAAAATACCCCGTGTGGGTATGTCGCCCCCTTCACGGGGGCGTGGATTGAAACAGCGCGCGCGCGGTCACAAGAAAGAGAAGCCTTGGTCGCCCCCTTCACGGGGGCGTGGATTGAAACGAGTCAGCGCAGAGAGCTCCCACGGCTGGCCATCCGTCGCCCCCTTCACGGGGGCGTGGATTGAAACGAGCGGTGTTGGAATACGAGCTACCATCCGCCCGGTCGCCCCCTTCACGGGGGCGTGGATTGAAACAAAAAAAAGTGAAGTTTTTTACGCCGCGGATATGTCGCCCCCTTCACGGGGGCGTGGATTGAAACTGACACAGAAAATGAGTCGTTCGATTTTGTTTTGTCGCCCCCTTCACGGGGGCGTGGATTGAAACTTGCTCGTGTGGTGCCACGAGCTTGCGGGGATTTGTCGCCCCCTTCACGGGGGCGTGGATTGAAACTTTTTAGTGGGCGGATTAACCTCCGCCTGCTATGTCGCCCCCTTCACGGGGGCGTGGATTGAAACCACTCACGTCGTCGCAACTCTCGGCGGTTATAGCGTCGCCCCCTTCACGGGGGCGTGGATTGAAACTGTTGTAGCCGCTGGTAATACCTACCCTGATTTCGTCGCCCCCTTCACGGGGGCGTGGATTGAAACGCAGACCGCTGACACGATAACCTTTGCGAATCTCGTCGCCCCCTTCACGGGGGCGTGGATTGAAACAGAGGCGTCTGTTCCGTCTGGATTATACAACCCTGTCGCCCCCTTCACGGGGGCGTGGATTGAAACTTTCCATTTTCGTTCTCCTTTTCTGAATCTTGTGGTCGCCCCCTTCACGGGGGCGTGGATTGAAACCATAAGTTTGAGCGGCCCGCAGGCCGCCCTGTTGGTCGCCCCCTTCACGGGGGCGTGGATTGAAACTTCTCCGCGCAGTGGCAGACGATTACGTCAACCTCGTCGCCCCCTTCACGGGGGCGTGGATTGAAACCAGTAACACTTGTACATCAAGTAGGTACGCTTATGTCGCCCCCTTCACGGGGGCGTGGATTGAAACAATCGACGATATACTCAAAGAAGATGAATGGTGTCGTCGCCCCCTTCACGGGGGCGTGGATTGAAACTTAGACCTGTGCCGACTGCCGAGAACGATTGCTGTCGCCCCCTTCACGGGGGCGTGGATTGAAACATCGGGATATATCCCGATGAGCTTGCGCTCAGGGGGTCGCCCCCTTCACGGGGGCGTGGATTGAAACGGATTATTATCAATCGAGGATATGTACGCATAGGGTCGCCCCCTTCACGGGGGCGTGGATTGAAACTGTAAGTTTCAATTTCAATCAGGCTCAAACCGCTGTCGCCCCCTTCACGGGGGCGTGGATTGAAACAAGTCGGAAGTCAGAAGAATGAATTTGTTCAAGGTCGCCCCCTTCACGGGGGCGTGGATTGAAACCAGCGACAGTATTACGCAAGTCATCGGTGTATCCGGTCGCCCCCTTCACGGGGGCGTGGATTGAAACGTTATATCCCCAACAGATATGATTTGCTCGCTCATGTCGCCCCCTTCACGGGGGCGTGGATTGAAACGAGGTATGCCCCTGGCCCAGCGGCCGCAAGTCTTTGTCGCCCCCTTCACGGGGGCGTGGATTGAAACCTGCCGAACTGAACGCCCGCGGGGACTGCCCCGAGTCGCCCCCTTCACGGGGGCGTGGATTGAAACAACGAGTTTTGCCGCGAGGTAAAAAACGCAGAATGTCGCCCCCTTCACGGGGGCGTGGATTGAAACTTGTGATGCAAAGGCTCCACGAAGATGACTTCACGTCGCCCCCTTCACGGGGGCGTGGATTGAAACAGAATATCCGACATCTCGGAGCTCATCGCCATAAGTCGCCCCCTTCACGGGGGCGTGGATTGAAACGCGCCCGCGGTAGTAAGGGTTTGCGCGTGAGAATGTCGCCCCCTTCACGGGGGCGTGGATTGAAACCTGAGGCGCTGCAGGAGAGCTCGCGAATGTTTCGTCGCCCCCTTCACGGGGGCGTGGATTGAAACTCGTGATGCAAAGGCTCCACGAAGATGACTTTACGGTCGCCCCCTTCACGGGGGCGTGGATTGAAACTACGCAGATTCCGCAGGCGGATGGCTCGTATTACGGTCGCCCCCTTCACGGGGGCGTGGATTGAAACCAATAATCTGGTTGGTCAAAGTTTGTTGGATTCGCGTCGCCCCCTTCACGGGGGCGTGGATTGAAACTGCAAGCTCAAGGCGAAGCCGTACGCGAGAACCTCGTCGCCCCCTTCACGGGGGCGTGGATTGAAACAGCAGCTATTTGTACGCCACGAAGGCTACTGGTCGTCGCCCCCTTCACGGGGGCGTGGATTGAAACTCTTTTAGTTTGTCCGTTATCGGTTAAAAAACTGTCGCCCCCTTCACGGGGGCGTGGATTGAAACCGTTATTACAATCCGCGCGATTATTATTACGGACGTCGCCCCCTTCACGGGGGCGTGGATTGAAACTAAGGGTAGAATAGCCGCGATTATCACTGTTTATGGTCGCCCCCTTCACGGGGGCGTGGATTGAAACAGGGGCACTTCCGCGACAGGCCAGACGTTCAACTGGGTCGCCCCCTTCACGGGGGCGTGGATTGAAACGGCAATATTAACGATGAAAAAGTAGAGAGATGATGGTCGCCCCCTTCACGGGGGCGTGGATTGAAACGCGACTAGAAGAACACGAACGTAAATTTGAGCGGGGTCGCCCCCTTCACGGGGGCGTGGATTGAAACCACTTACTTGTTGCTTAGCTTAATGGGATAAAAAGTCGCCCCCTTCACGGGGGCGTGGATTGAAACTTCGCGCCGTCAATAACGACACTGAAAACCACGCCTGTCGCCCCCTTCACGGGGGCGTGGATTGAAACAGTTTGGACGCCCCCTCGGGGGCGCCCGTTAAATGTCGCCCCCTTCACGGGGGCGTGGATTGAAACAAGCGGGAACTGTTTTTCCAGCATCCACATTACGTCGCCCCCTTCACGGGGGCGTGGATTGAAACTGATGGAGAGCCTCGCGCCAATTTGGTATATTGGTCGCCCCCTTCACGGGGGCGTGGATTGAAACGTGACGCCACGAAATTGATAAAGCGCCGTAAAGACGTCGCCCCCTTCACGGGGGCGTGGATTGAAACAGCAGTCCAATGCTGGAGGGGGTATATCTGATGCCGTCGCCCCCTTCACGGGGGCGTGGATTGAAACTTAATAGCGCAAGTAGGGGCGCGATTCATCGCGCCCAAAACTGTAGTGTAAGCATCAATTGATGTTGGAGAATTCAAACAGAACCGCTGGGAGCGGGCACAGGCATGTACTGAGCGGATAATAAATACACCGCCTCAAGCGTAATATGCAATCCTAAACAACCTTCATCATCCGCTCCACACACTCGCCACAGCTCGCTGCTGTCGCGGTTCTGATTGTCATTTCGTATGCGCTTAAGCTATTGGAGATTGTAATATTAGCGGGCAGCTCATTTCGCTCGCGTAATCAGGCGATTGGGGCTTTGAGCTCCCTCACGATCTTGCCGACAATTGCGGGCAATTCGGGTAAGCCGATGTTTTCCTCGATCGTTTTCTCGAACAGGCTCCCCACCACCACACCATCACCGGCGGCGGCAATCGCCTCCACATCCTGGGGCGATGAAACGCCGAAGCCCATACATACGGGAACATCGGTGAGCGGCTTGATTCTTGCGGCGTTTGCCTTTATTGCTCCCGCGTCCACGCCTCCTGCGCCCGTTATGCCCATGCGGTTTATCATATAGATGAAGCCCTCGCTACCGTCGGCGATGGCTTTGAGCCTAACGCCTTTGGTTGTGGGGGCTATGATGTTTATCAGCGCAAAATCATTGCCCGTGCAGACGCAGTCTCTGGCCTGCTTGAACTCCCCAGCCTCCTCAAACGGCATATCCACCAGCAATACGCCGTCTGCGCCGGCATCAACCGCATCGCGCACGAACTTTTCGTAGCCGTAGTGGTAAACGGGATTGATGTATGAGAAGATGATAATCGGCTGCTCGCGTGATATGCGAATCTCGCGCACCATCGTGATCACTCTGGCCAACGTAATCCCCGCTTTGAGCGCGCGCGCGCTGGAGCGCTGTATTGTGTCGCCGTCGGCGGTCGGGTCGGAGAAAGAAACTCCGAGCTCAAGGATGTCGAGACCGCCGTCAAACATAGCCCCCACGATATTCAAAGACGTGCGGATGTCAGGGTCTCCGGCGGAGATAAAGCCGACAAGCGCCGTCTTTCCGGTTGCGTTCAGTTTTGCGAATGTATCGTTCAGTCTGCTCATTTCAGTACAGCTTTCTAATCAGTAACCAAGTATGTTCATAACGGTTTCGAGGTCTTTATCGCCGCGCCCGGAGAGGCATACGAGAATCTTCTTACCCTTGCCCAGCTCCTTGGCGTATCGCATGGCGTAGCTCACGGCATGGGAGCTTTCCAGCGCGGGGATAATCCCTTCTAGGGTTGTAAGCATCTTGAACGCTTCAAGCGCCTGCTCGTCGGTAGCGGTTTCGTAGCGCGCGCGGTTAATCTCTTTCAAAATGGCATGCTCGGGGCCAACGCCCGGATAATCGAGCCCTGCCGAGATCGAATATGCCTCTTTGATCTGGCCGGCATCATCCTGCAACACATACGAGCGCGAGCCGTGCAGCACGCCCACGCTACCATGTGAGAGGCTTGCGGCGTGTTCGCCCGTCTCAATGCCGAGGCCTGCCGCCTCCACGCCTATAATCTCAACACTCTCATCCTTTATGAACGGATAAAACATGCCGATTGCGTTTGAACCGCCGCCGATACAGGCGATTGCCGCATCGGGAAGCGAGCCTGTCTGCTCGAGAATCTGCTCTCTGGCCTCCTCTCCGATAACCTTCTGAAAATCGCGCACAAGCACCGGATACGGATGCGGGCCGGCAACCGTGCCGATAACGTAGAACGTATCCTCAACAGAGCCCGTCCAGTAGCGAAGCGCGGCGTTCATCGCGTCTTTCAGCGTGCCTGTGCCGCTTTCAACCGACACCACTTCAGCCCCGAGCAGCTTCATCCGCTTGACGTTCGGCTGCTGGCGGCGAATGTCCTCTTTGCCCATAAACACCTTGCACTCCATATTCAGCAGCGCGGCGATTGTGGCCGTGGCAACGCCGTGCTGGCCTGCGCCTGTCTCGGCGATAAGCTTGCGCTTGCCCATAAATCTCGCAAGCAGGCCCTGCCCGATGGTATTGTTCACCTTATGGGCGCCTGTATGGTTGAGGTCTTCGCGTTTCAGGTATATATCGGCGCCACCGACTTCTTCGCTGAGGCGCGAGGCGTAGTACAGCGCGCTCGGTCGCCCGACATAATTTCTGAGAAGGCCGTTAAACTCCGCGAGAAACGCAGGGTCGTTCATATACTTCTTACGCGCTTCTTCAAGCTCGATGATTGCCGGCATAAGCGTCTCACCGACGTACATACCGCCGAAGATACCAAAATGGCCGTTTGTATCGGGGTAGCTGTAATTATCGTACATATCAAAATATCCTTTTTGTCTGGCCGCCGGTTCGTTCGCGCTCAATATTGAGCCGCTCCATAAACCGCACGGTTTTGTCCATGTCTTTTATTCCGGGAGCGCTTTCAAGAGCGCTGCTTAAATCAACGCCATCGGGCTTCGCCGCATAAACGGCATCGGAGAGATTCTCTACCGTTATGCCGCCTGCAAGGAGAAAAGGCACCCTGCCTGAAAGGCACCTCGATGATGCCCAGTTCCAGCCGATTCCGTTGCCACCCGGCAAAGGCCCTTCGCCCGATTCCACGATAAACGCTGCACCTTTATATAGCTCTATTATATCGTCTCTGCCTGCTTCTTCGGCAGAGATTTTTTTCACTATTCTCATCCCCCGCTCTATGAGCCTTGCCGCAAACTCGGGGCTCTCATTGCCGTGCAGTTGGACAAACTCAATGCCGCATCGCTCGTTTATTTCGCAGAGAGCATCAAACTCCATATTCACCGTTACCGCGACAACCGGCCTGCCTTGCGCGGCATCCACAATCTCGGCGGCCTGTACGTGCGAAACGTTCCTCGGGCTTCGCTCAAAGAACACCACGCCCACCGCGTCCGCGCCGATGGCAAAGCATTTCTCTGCCTGTTCGGGGAGGGTTAGACCGCATATTTTCACCTGAATCCCGCTCATCTACCCCCCTTAAGCGCTCTGATAAATTCGCGCGGGTTGTCGCTGCGCATGATGCTCTCGCCGATAAGGAAGCTTGAGATGCCGTAGCTTTTGGAGAGGCATATATCAGACAATTTATTGATTCCGCTCAACGCAACGGGCAACTGATACCCTTTGAGCGCGCCGCTCAGCTTGATTGCCGTGGTTACGGATGTATCAAATGTCTTGAGGTCGCGGTTGTTTATGCCGATAATCCTCGCGCGGATACAGGAGAGCCTCTCGATGTCCTTCGTATCATGTACCTCCACAAGCGCATCCATTCCGAGCGACTTGGCGAGGGTGAAGTAACTTTTGAGCTGCTCATCATCGAGGCAGCGCACAATCAGCAGAATGGCGTCTGCGCCGGCGGCGGCCGATTCATACACCTGATACTCCGTTACGATAAAGTCCTTGCGGAGAACAGGCAAGCTCACACTCTCCCTTACGGCAATCATATCATTGAGCGAGCCGGCAAAGTACTCGGGCTCTGTGAGTACGCTTATCGCGCTTGCCCCTCCGTCCTGATAGGCGCGGGCCATTTGTGTAATGTCTATGTCGTCTTTGATAACGCCCTTCGACGGCGAACGACGCTTAATCTCGGCGATGATATTTATCGCATCGAAATCTTTGCGAAGCGCCTGCGCAAAGCTGCGTTTCTCACGATCGGGGTTAATCTTGCGCTTCAGTTCATTGAGGGGCAGCTTCGCCTCCGCCTCGCGCACGAGTTCAAGGCGCCTCTTTACAATATCGGAAAGTATGTCGCGTTTGTTCATCTTATAAACTCCACAAGCTCGGCGAGTTTGCCGGCCGCTTTGCCGCTGTCGATTATCTCCTCCGCAAGCGCAACGCCCTCTTTGAGCGTCTCAGCCTTGCCTCCCACTACAATCGCTGCCGCCGCGTTTATCACGACAACATTCCGCTTTGCGCCCTTTTTGCCCGCGAAGATGTCTGTGATAATCTCAGCGTTTAGGCTCACATCCCCGCCTTCAAGCTCTTCCTCTTCGGCGTAGCCTCCGAAATACATTTCGGGCATAAGGTCGTACGTCTTTATGATGCCGCGATTGAGCTCGCTTATTCTTGTCATGTCGCAAACGCTAATTTCATCGAGCCCGTCGTGGCCGTGCACAACAAACGCCCTGTCGCTGCCGAGCATATTGAGCGCATTTGCGAACATCTCCGTGAGCTCGGGCGCGAACACGCCGAGCAGCTGTCGCTTTGTGCCGGCGGGGTTTGTCAGCGGGCCGAGCATATTGAATATGCTGCGTATGCCAAGCTCCTTGCGGGCAGGCATAGCGTAGCGCATGGCTGAGTGGAATTTCGGCGCGAAAAGGAAGCCGATACCGATCTGATTGATCGCATCAGTTACGATTTCCGGCTCGACTGTCAGGTTAACACCCATCTCTTCGAGAACATCCGCACTGCCGCACTTGCTCGAGACGCTTCTGTTGCCGTGTTTTGCTACGGTAACACCCGCTCCCGCGGCTACAAACGCTGTGGCCGTGGATATATTGAACGTGCCTTTACCGTCTCCGCCCGTGCCGCAGGTGTCGATATGGCCGGTAGTTGTGAGCTGGATTTTCGTTGCTTTGGCGCGCATCGCCTGCGCAGCGCCGGCAAGCTCTGCGAATGTGATGCCTTTGGACTCAAGCGCCACCATAAGACCTGCAATCTCAGTGTCTTTGAGCTCACCTGAAAGAACCATACCGAACACCTCGCTGACCTTTTCCTTCGAGAGGTCTTCTTTGTTTATAAGGGCTGTGAGTATGTCTGCTATCATAATTCTGTTCCTGTTTTCGGGTGTCAAAGGATTGCCTCGGCGAGTCTGCCGGTGCCGCCGTCGCTGTCGCCGAACATACGCGCCTGACTGAGGAAGTTGCGCAGAAGACGCTTACCCTGCGGGCTCATAATCGATTCGGGGTGGAACTGCACGCCCTCGGTGGGGTGCGATTTATGGCGCAGACCCATTATCTCGCCGTCATCGCTCTCGGCCGTTATAATCAGCTCCGCCGGCAAGCTCTCCCTCTCGACAACAAGAGAATGATAGCGCATAGCCTGGAAAGGCTTTGTGAAGCCCTCGAAAACGCCTTTGGAATCGTTGGTTATCATGCTGGTTTTGCCATGCATAATACGCTTGGCCTTGACGACCCTGCCGCCGAATGCCTGGCCGATAGTTTGATGGCCGAGGCATACGCCGAGAATCGGGATGTTGCCGCTGAACTGCCTCACAACTTCCAGCGACACGCCCGCATCATCGGGGCGCCCGGGGCCTGGCGAAATAACGATGGCCTCGGGGTTCATTTCGCGAATCTCGTCGGTTGTGATTTTGTCGTTGCGATAGACCACAGTATCTGCGTGAAGCTCGCGGATATACTGCTCAAGGTTGTAGGTGAAGGAATCGTAGTTATCTATAAGTAGAATCATTGCTCTTGCCTTTCTTACATCACTTCTCTGACGAAACTGAGCGCCCGCTGAATACTCATGGATTTATTGACGGTTTCTTTGTACTCTAGCTCTGAGTCCGAGTCGAGCACAATCCCTGCGCCGGCCTGTACGGTTACTTTGCCGTCCTCGATAACCGCCGTGCGGATTGTGATGGCCATATCCATATCGCCGTTGAAGCTGATATAGCCTGCGCAGCCGCCGTACGGGCCGCGGGGCATCGGCTCCATCTCGTCGATAATCTGCATCGCCCGCACCTTCGGCGCTCCTGAGAGCGTACCTGCGGGGAACGTGGCGCTGATGAGGTCGTAGCAGTCTTTCTCCTTGCGCACTTCACACTCGACATTGGATACAAGGTGCATAACGTGCGAGTACCGCTCGACGATCATCAGGTCAGTTACCTGCACCGTACCTGTTACGGCTACGCGGCCGAGGTCGTTTCGGCCGAGGTCAACGAGCATAAGATGCTCGGCGCGCTCCTTCTCATCGCTGAGAAGCTCATCGGCGAGAAGCCTGTCTTTCTGCTCGGAATCGCCGCGCTTGCGCGTGCCTGCGATCGGACGCACGGAAGCCTTATTGCCCTCAAGCCGAACCATGGTCTCTGGGGACGAGCCGACAAGGATGCGATCGTCAATATCAATGAAGAACATATAGGGTGAGGGGTTTATATAGCGCTGGGCTCTGTATAGCGAGAGCGGCTCAACGGGATGCTCGCATACAAACGGATGCGAAATCACGCACTGTATAATCTCACCCTCAACGATATACTCTTTGACCTTGTTGACGTTGGCTTTGAAGCGCTCCTCGCCGAGTATAGGGCGAACAACAAAATCTCCGCGCTCTGTCTCCGCTGCGGGAGAAGCGGGGGCTTTGAGTTGCTCGTGAATTTCCTCAAGCTTGCGCGAGGCAGTCTCGTAGGCCTGCGCGGGCTCATTACCGTCAACAAAGGCTAACGCCGAGCAGATAGCTGTGTGCCTGGTGTTGTCGAAGGAGATAATCACCTCCGGCACGACAAAACACGCGATGCTTTTATCAGCGGGCAGCTTGTTGGGAATGTCCTCGAAGAAGCTCACCATCTCGTAGTTCATATAGCCCACGAGCCCGGCCGGCATTCTCTCAAGCACCGGCAGCGCCGCAAGGCTGTACTTCGCAGAGAAATCCCTCAAGACGGTGAACGGGGCGCCATGGTGAACGACCTCGCTTGCACCAGATTCATCCGAGATGCGCACAACATCAGCAAACACCTCCACCTTCTTCCGGCAGCCGATGCCGATGAAGCTGTATTTGCCCCAGCGCTCGCCCCCCTCCACGCTTTCAAGCAGGAAGATTGAGCCTTTGTAGCGGCTGTACAGCTTGGCGAAGATGGAAACGGGCGTCTCCATATCCGCAAGAAACTCGCTGCACAGCGGGACTATGCTGTGTTCTTTGCAGAGCTTAGTGAACTGCTCCATCTCAGGAAATTTATTTAATCTCATCTGTATGCCTTGTCGAATCGTTATTTCTGCTATAAAAAAACCGTAACCTCTGCTGAGAGATTACGGTTTCCGGAGTTCACACAAACTACACGCAAAAGGAAAAACGCCATCTCTCACTAAGAGCTGTGCCACCACCAGTTTGCTATGTAATTTGAATTTGTCATGAAAAACTTTCGTATTTGTTTCTTTTGATAGAAACATGATAGCAAGACAGCCACGTTCAGTCAAGCTTTTTTTTACAATTTTTTTGTTTTTCGCAGGCAGGGAAGCTTTGAGAGATAAGCCCCGGCACCGCTTAGCCTGTTACCTATTTCTCTCCGTAAAACGCTGCCTCATAGAGGCTCATCCATTGCGGAGTATCGGAGCTGTTGCCTTCGCTCGTTACGCGTATGTATCTGGCGCTCGCAGGGGTAATCGCAAACTCTTCAAGCACCTCCGTCTTACCCGAGCTCTTCGCACTCTCCAGCACGGTTTTCCAACTTGTCATATCATCCGACACATCAACACTGAATTGATATACGCGTGACGTGCCGCGGTAGAATGCCAGCGCGAGAGATGCAAGCGGCTTCGGCTCGCCGAGGTCGAACGTGATCGAAGGATAGTCGTCCGCGGAGAAGCGCGTGTCCCAGCTACCATCTATCGCTTTGATGGGCGTATTGGAGCCTTCATACTTTGACGCGCTCACGCTCACAGGCACATAGACGGGCATTATATCCATATCCCATACTATGCTGTCTTCGAGGTTGCCTGCGGCGACGGCCTTAATCTCGTTTTCACCGTCTTTAAGCCCGAGCTCACCTTCCCACAGGAAGATGTTGTCTGCGTTTTTCCTCACTCCGCAGCTTGCGCCATTTACAAACAGCTCGACGCTTTCGCAGTTGGAATAGACCTTGATGTAAGGAGGAATCGTCCTCTGTTTCTGCGCGCGGCGGCTTGTGATATAGACCATCGGTTCTGAGTTCCAGTTGGCCTTGTACCAGTAGAATATATCCTTCTTTATCTTCCTGTCCCGCGTAACCATGCCCTTATCGTTGAGCTCGATCTGGCTGCCCTCATCGCGGTTGTCCACGGCGAAATCAAAGCCGCACCATACGGTCTTGCACCATAAGAACGGACGTGCCTTCATCGCGAGCCAATACTTTTCGTGGTAGTAGAGCTGGTATTCCTCGGGATGAAATTCCGCATACGGCCCCGGATACACGGGCGGGATCTGATGCTGGAAGGCGTTTGCTCCTGCGCCGTATTCGGTGATGCCGACGCAGTCTTCGGGGCGCTCTGAATGAATCTTATCGGCCCAGGGGGCGAAGTCGTCGGGGCTTTTGCCGTACCAGCCCATATAGCGATTATAGGCGAGAGTGTCGGTAACTTTTGACCAGGGGCTGTGGTCGCTGGCGTTACTGTGCGCACAGCTGGTTATTCGGGCCGGATCTTCCGCTTTGACAAGCTTATTGAGCCTGTCGATAATGGTCTCGGAGCCCGCGGTTGTCAGCTCGTTGTAAATAATCCAGAACAGAATCGAGGGGTGATTGTAGTTCTGGCGGATGAGCTCGGTGAGTTGGCTCTCGCAGTTTTCGATAAACTCCTCGCTGAACAGCGCTCCGTTCACAATCGGAATCTCTGATGACAGCACCATTCCACTCTCATCGGCGAGGTCGTAAAACTTCTCTCCATGCTGATAATGGCTTGGGCGAATCCATGTGCACCCCATTTCAAGCATAAGATTCATATCCTGCTCACGGTCGGCATCGCTGATGGCGCGCCCTTTGCCGAAGCGGTCTTCGTGCATCGCCACGCCGACAAGGTCGTAGTGCTCGCCGTTAAGGAAGAAACCTTTATCTTTGTCCACGGAGTAGTAGCGCAGGCCAAGCGGCTGGCGTACCATATCCACCGGCCGATTAAACAGACTCAGCTCCACGGTTACGCTGTACAGGTACGGAGCCTTGCGGCCGTTCCAGAGATGCGGCTTGTTTATGTGTGCGGTCTGCAAGACGGGCTCTGTGCCGGGATCTATCACCTGCGTTGACTTGAGCTTCTTTACTATTTTGCCCGCGGCGTCGAAAACCTGCGTGCGGATGGTAACATTCTGCATGCCACTGCCAGTATTGCGGACGAGAGTCTTTATCTCAAGGTCTGCCCCCTTCTCACTCACGTTGCTTGCGGTAAGATATACGCCAGGAGAGGCGTAGTCGAGCGGGGTAATATGTACAGGCTCGGTAATAATCAGACGCACCCCACGGCAGAGGCCACCGTATTTGTTAAAATCACCGGAAAGCGGGATTATACGCAGGTCGCTCTCGGAGCTCGTATCGGCATTGTCCACACGCACAGCGAGCAGGTTTTCTTCACCGAACTTGACAGATTCTGTAATATCGAAGCAGAACGATGCATAGCCGCCGAGATGCCGGCCGATGAATGTGCCGTTGCAGTAAACCTGCGCCTTGTAAGCCGCAGACTCAAAATAGACATACACGCGCTTTCCCGCGTTATCCTTGTCCAGGGTGAAATGTTTGCGGTACCAGCCGAAGCCGCGTGCGTAATTATTGAGGATACCATCCTGCGTATCGGAAGCGTTCCAGCAGTGCGGCAGGTTTACATTCTGCCAGGTGCTCTCATCAAGGCCGGCAGACTGTGAACCCTCCGCCGCATCGGAGCCTGTAAAAGTGAAAGCCCAATTCCCGTTGATGATTTTTTCAGTGCGCTGTGCAAAGCCGAAAGCACAAAGTGCCGCCAGGAGTATCATTGTACGTTTCATATTATTCCCTTATTTCTAACATTAACATAAACTCTGCGCAGTCTATTATAGCAAAACAGGCGCAAGGTAAAGAGGCAGGCGCGTTTTTTTCGGGATTGAATAAAACCCTGCATTGAATTATAATTACGGGTTGTCAAATTTTGATGACTTTTAATTACTTCAGGGGAAGACGATTACAATGAAACATACGGCCTTATTATTGCTCGCAACATTCATCTGCACTTTTTGTTCGGCTGCGGCCCGCGAAGACATATCCATAAAGGAACTCGAGCTGACCGTTCGCCCCATGCAGACTGAAGAGCTCACCACCGAGGCTGATGCCTGGCTTAACCTGCTCGAAACGAAGGCGAAGGACATTTCGGCGGCAGAGATTTCAAACGCAAGTGCTCAGGAGCTGATAAAGCTACGCGAGGCACAAACCAACGTAATAGACCGGCTGAATGTGGTTGTAAAAGAATTGAGCACCAAGGGCGGCGTAGTTGACAAATACAACAAATACGTGGCGAGTGTGTCGAGAGTGAGCGTTTCGGGGAAAAATCTCAATAAGACGTTTTCGGTTGTGGTCAACTGGCTCAAAAGCCCCACGGGCGGGATTCGCTGGGGAGGAAGAATTATCGCGTTTTTCGCGATTATAATTTTATTTCATGTACTCGCCGCTATCACTGAAAGGCTCGTACGCAAGACGCTCCGTTTCAACAAACGCTGCTCAAAGCTACTCCGTGAATTTTTCAGTACCATCATAAGCCGCACACTTATCGTAATAGGTTGGGTTGTCGGCGCAGGCACGCTGGGGGTAAACGTCGGGCCGATGATTGCAGGAATCGGAGCTATCGGTTTTATTGTGGGCTTTGCGCTTCAAGGCACGCTGAGCAACTTCGCCTCAGGCG
The DNA here is from genome assembly GCA_050251615.1 of Phycisphaerae bacterium. Lineage (GTDB taxonomy): Bacteria > Planctomycetota > Phycisphaerae > Sedimentisphaerales > Sedimentisphaeraceae > Sedimentisphaera. The sequence continues at coordinate 41,256 of JBFWMM010000010.1, read as the reverse complement.
TGATGATTCTGATGTACCGCCCGTACGACGTCGGCGATGCCATCAAAACGGCAGGTATAAGCGGCTCGGTCGTGAGCATGAACCTGAACACAACCACGATAATGACCTGGGACAATCAGGTTCTTGTCGTGCCGAACGGCTCAATCTGGGGCAATGTAATAACGAACATCACCGGATGCAAGGAACGCCGCGTTGACCTCGTTTTCAGCATCGGCTATAAGGACGATATTGCTAAAGCGCACGCGATTCTCACAGATATCGTAAAGCAACATCCACTCGTTCTCGCGGAACCGGCACCGAACATCCGCCTGCACGAGCTGGCAGATTCGAGCGTGAATTTCATCTGCCGCCCCTGGACAAAGACAGAGAACTACTGGGATGTCTATTGGGACATCATCCGGACAGTCAAAGAACGATTCGATGCTGAGGGCGTCGGAATACCGTTCCCGCAACGCGACGTGCACATCTACCGCGGAAAATAATGTTTGGCACCCTGCGCCACACTAAAAAAATACCCGCCGAAATCTGCGGGTGTTTTTAAACTTATAACATACAACTTATGACTTTATTTATGCTGTTTCTCGGCTCTAAGGCGCAGGTAGCTCTCGATAAACGGCTCTATATCGCCGTCAAGAACAGCGGTAACGTTGCCGGTTTCGTAGCCGGTGCGGTGGTCTTTGACCATCTGATACGGCTGCATAACGTAGCTTCGGATCTGGTTGCCCCAGGCAATTTCGCCCTTGTTGCCGTAGAGGCTGGCGATTACGGCATCGCGCTTCTGCTGCTCAAGCATATAGAGCTTCGCCTTGAGCATCTTCATGGCCTCGGCCTTGTTCTTATGCTGGCTGCGGTCGTTCTGGCACTGCACCACGATATTAGTGGCCAAGTGTGTAATACGCACGGCGCTGCTTGTCTTGTTGACGTGCTGGCCTCCCGCTCCGCTGGCGCGGTAGAAATCTATGCGAATGTCGCCGTCGGCTATCTCAATATCAATGTCATCTCCCGCATCCGGAATCACATCGCACGCGGTGAAGCTTGTGTGCCGGCGGCTTTGCGAATCAAAGGGGCTTATGCGCACGAGCCTGTGCACGCCCGATTCACATGACAGCTTGCCGAACGCAAACGGCCCGCTCACTTTCAGCGTGATTGAGCGGATGCCCGCTTCTTCGCCATTGGTTACGTCGAGCTCTTCGTACTTGTACCCGTTGGCCTCGAAGTACCTCAAGTACATTCGCAGCAGTATGCTGGCCCAGTCGCAGCTTTCGGTTCCGCCGGCGCCGGCATGTAAGCTGAAGAAGCAGTCGTTCGTGTCGTTGGGGCCGCCGAGCGTGCCGGCGAGCTCAATCTTTTCGCAGGCCTTTTCCATCTCGGCAATATCGCCCTCAATGGAAAGGAATGTCTCTTCGTCATTCTCTTCGCTGGCCAGCTCGAACAAATCGCGCATATCGCCAATCTCTGTGAGCGCCTGCACCACCGGATTGACAACGGTTTTCAAGGCTGAAAGCTCCGAAACAATCTTCTGCGCCATATCAGGGCTGTCCCAGAAATCGGGGGCGTTCATGGCCTCTTCGAGCTCGGCCTTTCTCTGCTGCTTTGCAGGCAGGTTAAAGCCAGTCGCGAACTTTTAAGATTCGCGCCTCAAGATTTGAGATTGCTCCTTTGATCTCTGTTTTTTCCATAGATGTACAATCCTTGCTATGGGGCTGTTTACTTATTTTCTGCCGCAGGACAACCGTTGCAGTCCCCGCAGGGGCTCGGGGCCGCCTGCGCTTTGGCCGAATCTGCCTTATATGATTCGGAACGGTAGTCGGTTTCGTAGAAGCCTGCGCCTTTAAAAATTGCGCCTGAGCCCGTACCAATCAGGCGCTTCAGCTTCATTTTACCACATTCAGGGCATTTCTTCAACACAGGCGCGCTCATCTGTTGAAATTTCTCAAACTCTATGCCGCAGGCCTGGCATTTGTAATCGTACGTTGGCATCAGGCATCCCCTTCCGGAGCAGGCGCATCTTCTTTATGTTCAATCTTGTTCACAACGACCATCGCCGGCCTGATAACCTTGCCTTTGATCATATAGCCCTTCTGGAGCTCCTCAAGAACAATACCATCAGGTTCGGTTTCAACG
>JBFWMM010000010.1:0-39032 GCA_050251615.1 Phycisphaerae bacterium | reverse complement strand
AGCAGGCGCATCTTCTTTATGTTCAATCTTGTTCACAACGACCATCGCCGGCCTGATAACCTTGCCTTTGATCATATAGCCCTTCTGGAGCTCCTCAAGAACAATACCATCAGGTTCGGTTTCAACGCTCTGATGCACAACCGCCTGATGATAAGAGGGCTCGAAATGAGCACCCTTGCTCTCGATGATCTCAAGCTCCTGGCTTTTCAGTATCTCGATAATGTTGGCATAAACCATCTTTACGCCATCAAGGACGCTTTTGACATCCTCACTGTTTTCCGAGTGTTTCAGGGCATGCTCGAAGTTGTCGAGCCCTGGCAGAAGGGCCTTTATGAAAGACTCCACCTTATAGTTAACCTCGTCTGCAATCATCTTCGGAACGCGCTTCTGGTAGTTGGCGTAGTCGGCACGAAGCCTCTGAAACTTCGAATCAAGTTCGGCATAGTCGCGAGCGAGCTGCTCCTCAGGCGTGAGCAGGGGAGCCTGCTCGGCAGCCTCTTCGACAGAGGCGGTCTTATCGTTTTTATTTTCTTCAGTCATTGTTCTTACCGAAATAATCCTTTATTTTTTTCAAGAAGCTCTCTCTTTCCTGTGAAACATTCTTATCTTCAGTGGAGGCAAACTCCCTGATGAGCCTTTCCTGCTTGGGCTTGAGCTTTTTGGGAATCTCAATGGTAACGCGCACATGCTCATCGCCTCTTTTACCGCCGTGCAAGTCGGGCATACCCTGCCCTTTTATGCGGAACGCATCGCCATACTGTGTGCCGGCCGGAATCGTGAGCTGGCGAATGCCCTCCAGGCTGGGAACATCAATCTTCGCACCGAGAATAGCCTGCGTGAAGCTGATCGGTACAACCGCAATCAAATCCAGTCCGTCGCGCATAAGGAACGGATGCTGGCGTACCTGCACGTAGCAGTAGAGGTCGCCGTTGGGGCCGTGGTTTGCCCCTGGCTCGCCTTCACCTGCCACACGCACCGCCTGACCATCGTTTATGCCGGCGGGTATCTTCACGCTTACCTTCTTCTTGACGGGCATTCTGCCGGTTCCGTGACACTTCTTACAGGGGTCGGAGATTATTTTGCCACTACCATGGCAGTTCGGGCATGTGCTAACCGTCTGAAAGAAGCCGCCCATGCGTACACTACTCACTTGCCCCGACCCGCCGCACGAGCCGCAGGTACTTGGGTGTGAACCGACGGCGCAGCCGTTGCCACCGCATGAATTGCAGATGTCCTGCCGCGTAAATTCGATTGTCCGCTCGACTCCTCTGGCCGCCTCTTCAAGCGAAAGCGAAACGTTGGTTTCGAGGTCGAGTCCTTTGCGCGGCGCATTAGGATTCATGCGCTGCGAGCTGAATCCACCGCCAAAGAAATCACCGAAAATATCGCCGAAGTTCGAGAAGATATCGTTAACATTCATGTGCGAATAGTCGTGCATGCCTGAGCCGCGCAGCCCTTCATGACCAAACTGGTCATAGCGCTGGCGCTTCTCGGGATTGCTGAGCACTTCATACGCCTCCGCGCATTCCTTGAACTTATCCTCGGCTTCCTTATCGCCCTGGTTCTTATCGGGGTGATATTTCAGAGCAAGCCTGCGATACGCTTTTTTGATTTCGTCCGCACTTGCCTGCTTGCTGACGCCAAGAACTTCGTAGTAATCTTTTTTAGTCATTTCTTTGCCTGAAAAAACCGCAGAACCCCCCTGCGTAAGAAGTGTCCTGCGGCCTCAAATTATTATATTTTGTCAGTGTACGGCGCCAGGGATCTTGCCGTTTTCGTCTTTCTCGTCGAAGTCGGTAATCAAAACGTTGGTCGTAAGCATAAGCCCGGCAACGCTCGAAGCGTTTTGCAGAGCAATCCTCGAAACCTTGGCCGGATCAATAATGCCCGCCTTGACCATATCAACGAACTCGCCCTTTGAGGCATCGTAGCCGGTATTGCCCTTGAGCTCAAGTATCTTCTCCACAATCACATCGCCGTCTTCGCCGCCGTTATCAACGATCTGGCGGGTCGGAGCTTTAAGAGCCTTTGCGACAATATCGAAGCCGAGCTTCTCATCGCCTTTTACTTTGCTCTTAGCCGCTTCCACGCTTGCGATAGCGCGCAGGAAGATGAGACCGCCGCCGGGAACGATTCCTTCCTCAGCAGCCGCTTTTGTGGCACAGAGAGCATCGTCGAGCAGGTCTTTGCGTTCCTTCATCTCGACCTCCGTAGCAGCGCCGGCCTTGATCACGGCAACACCGCCTGTGAGCTTGGCCAGACGCTCCTGAAGCTTCTCTTTGTCGTAGCTGCTTGTACTCTTTTCGAGTTGCGCGCGAATCAGCTCACATCTCGCCTTGACGTCTTTCTTCTTGCCCGCGCCTTCGATAATCGTGGTAACTTCCTTGCCGATTACAATCTTCTTCGCGCGGCCGAGCTGCGAAAGCTCAACGCTTTCAAGCTTGATGCCGAGGTCTTCTGTGATAACCTGTCCGCCTGTAAGCACGGCGAGGTCTTCGAGCATCGCCTTGCGGCGGTCGCCGAAGCCGGGCGCTTTTACGCCGGCAATCTTCAGCACGCCCTGCAGACGGTTGATCACCAGAGTGGTAAGGGCCTCACCCTCAATGTTTTCACACACGATAACCAGCGCTGCGCCTGTCTGTGCCACCTTCTCAAGCAACGGAACAAGCTCGCGCACGTTTGAAATCTTCTTCTCGTGGAGCAGGATGTATGCGTCCTCGAACACCGCTTCGAGTGTATCGGGGTTGGTCATAAAGTACGGCGAGATGTAGCCGCGGTCAAACTGCATACCTTCAACCACGCTCAGCTCGGTCTCCATGCCCTTGCCGTCTTCAATCTCTATAACGCCTTCCTTGCCCACCTTATCCATGGCGTCCGCGATCATCTCGCCGACTTCCATATTGTTGTTGGCACTGATAGCGGCAACCTTCGCGATGTCATCATGACCGCGAACTTTCTTAGCGCTTGCCTGAATGAAATCGATTGCGGCTTGTGCGGCTTTGCTTATGCCGCGCTGAACCGCTACGGGGTTTGCGCCCGCAGTAACATACTTGAGGCCTTCAGAAAAGATTGCCTCTGCGAGAACGGTAGCGGTGGTTGTGCCATCGCCAACGTTGTCGCTTGTTTTGCTGGACACCTGATTAATCATCTTGGCGCCCATATTCTTGAACGGGTCTTCAAGCTCGATTTCCTTGCTCACGGAAACGCCGTCCTTGGTTACCTTCGGCGCACCGTAGCTCTTGCTGAGCAGTACGTTTTTGCCGGTGGGGCCCATTGTAACTTTAACCGCTGAGGTGAGAGTGCGCAGGCCTTCAAGAAGCTGCTTTCTCGCATCGGTATCGTACATCATCTGTTTTGCCATTGTATTATCCTCCAGCCCGCAGAGCAGGCCTTTGCAATCACTGTGATTTGTTATTCGATAATCCCGAGAATGTCGGATTCGTGCATAATCTTGAACTCTTTGCCGTTGATCTTGATCTCTGAGCCGGAGTACCTGCCGTACGCAACGACATCTCCTGGTTTTACGCTCATCTCGGCGAGCTCGCCGTTATCCAGCATCCTGCCCTCACCCACGCTCACAACTTTGCCTGTGAGGGGCTTCTCCTTAGCTGCATCGGGGAGGATAATTCCGCCGCTGCTCACTTCTTCCGCCGCTGAGGGCTCAACTACAACTCTGTCACTAAGAGGTCTGATATTCATCTTTATGTCTCCAATACGCCGAAATATGTACGGCGCTGTTTCAGTTTATTTTTTCCGCTCTTTTCGAGCACGCACAGATTACATCATTCCCATGCCGGGCATTCCACCCATTCCCATGCCGCCCATACCACCGGTCGGATCCATAGGCATCGCGGAGGCATCGCTCGGCTTTTCTGTTACCACGCAGTCAGTCGTCATCAGGAGACCTGCAACAGACGCGCTGCTCTCCAGTGCAATTCTGGTTACCTTTACCGGGTCGATTATACCGGCCTCGATGAGGTCTTCGTACTTATCGGTGTTTGCGTTGTAGCCGTAAGCGCCTTCGCCCTCTGCAACCTTGTTGACTACAAGATTCGCAACAGCGCCTGCGTTCCAGGCAATCCAGTAGCAGGGAGTTTTAAGGGCGTTTGCAACTGCGTTTGCGCCTGTTTTCTCATCGCCTTTGAGCTTGAGTTTGTTGACAGCTTCGATGCAACGAATGAGCGCTACGCCGCCGCCCGCCACGATACCCTCTTCGAGTGCCGCGCGTGTGGCATGGAGCGCATCTTCGATGCGTGCTTTCTTTTCTTTCATCTCCGCTTCGCTGCCTGCACCGACGTTCACCTGAGCAACGCCGCCTGTGAGCTTGGCCATTCTTTCCTGCAGCTTCTCGCGGTCGTAGTCGCTGGTAGTGGTTTCGATTTCGTTTCTGATGAGCGCTATGCGGCCGTCGATTGCCTCTTTGCTGCCTGCACCCTCAACGATAATCGTGTTGTCGTTGTCAACGACAATCTTCTTCGCCTGGCCGAGCTGAGCGAGTTCAACGCTCTCAAGTTCAATGCCGAGGTCTTTCATAATAGCGCTTCCGCCCGTACAGACGGCAATATCTTCGAGCATTGCCTTGCGGCGGTCGCCGTAGCCGGGAGCCTTAACCGCGCAGACGTCCAGTACGCCGCGAAGCTTATTCACAACGAGAGTCGCAAGGGCTTCGCCCGATACGTCTTCGGCCACGATAAGAAGCGGACGCTTCGTCTTTGCAACCTGTTCAAGCAACGGCACGATTTTCTGTACGTTGCTGATTTTGTCCTCGTAGATAAGAACGTACGGCCTTTCCATCTCGCAGTTCATATTGTCTTTATCACTGACGAAATGCGGGGAGAGGTAACCGCGGTCGAACTGCATACCCTCAACAAACTCGACGCTCGTCTCAAGGCCTTTGCCCTCTTCAATCGTGATTACGCCGTCCTTGCCGACCTTCGCGAATGCCTCAGCCATCTGCTCGCCGATTTCGACATCGTTGTTGGCTGAAATGCACGCAATGCTGACAATGTCCTTCTTGTCGGACGCGTCAACGGGCTTTGCAATCTCCGCAAGATGCGCAACTGCCGCATCGACCGCCTTCTTGATTCCGCGATTCATGCTCATCGGGTCTGCGCCGGCGGCAAGGTTCTTATAGGCCTCTTTGAAGATAGCCTCTGTAAGAACGGTTGCAGTGGTTGTGCCGTCGCCGGCCTTTTTGTTCGTCCTGCTGGCAGCCTCTTTCACAAGAGATGCCGCCATATTCTCGACCTTGTCAGCCAGTTCGATTTCCTCAGCAACGGTAACACCGTCTTTGGTAACCGTGGGGCTACCCCAGCCTTTGTCAATGATAGCACAACGGCCGCGCGGGCCGAGAGTGCTTTTGACTGCTGTGGCCAGCTTCTCAACGCCCGAAAGCAGCGATGCGCGTGCTTCCGATTCAAAAGAAAGATCTTTTTTTGCCATATCTATTTGCTCCTGTTACAATTTCAGAGTATAAACTTATTCGCTTAGCTGATAGCAATAGCAATGCCAACAATTTCTAACAGGCATCCGACACTGACGCAGGTAAACGTAAAGCCTTGCTGTTTATTATGTTGTACAATCAAAACCGAAAAACTCTTCGGCAATCGCATTGAAGCCGGCGTCAATGTTTGCCGGTCGAAATGTCAAATTGACAGTCGGACCGGTCAAGGCGCGGCAGGAGAGGGATCGGTTTCGGGCTGTTTCTCGGCCGCTTCCTGCAAGCCGGAGATTATCATATTCTTAATGTTGCTCGCGGCGATTCCCGCGATAATCGGCTCAAACTCGCGATACACCAGTTCTTTATCCATTCGCAGATTCACAACCTGGTTCTCGGTGGCAAGCTCAAGCTGCTTGTTTATCATTGACGCAACGGCAAGCTGAGGCACCTCTTCAAGAGTAATATCAAGCTGGACGCTTTTGAGGTAACACATTACATCTCCGGTAACCTCGTCTTTTTTTACACTGAGAATCATCTCATTGGGCGCATCGCCCTCATCACGGAGAGAATTGCTTATCTCCTCGGGAACGGCAATTTCAATGTTCTCACGCGCAATGAACTGCCCCAGAAACAAGAGGAAGATAATCAAAATAAAGATAATGTCGATAATCGCGGTGATATTGAATTCAAGATACCCCGTCGCATTTCGAATCTTCTTCAGGAGCATTAAAATTCCTCAATCAAATCGAGTATCTCTTCCGCCTCTACCGATGCGGCACTGGCCAGCGCCTCAAGTTTGTTTCTAAGGAAACCGTAAATAAACAGCGCCGGAATAGCTACGAACAGCCCCCAGAACGTCGTTACAAGCGCAATGGAAATACCACCTGCAAGCTGCGAGGCGTTCGGCTGGCCGCCCGCTTCAACAATCGTGTTAAACGCCTTGATCATACCGAAAACCGTTCCGAACAGTCCGATCATAGGAGAGATATTTCCCGCGAGATTCAGCCCCTCCACCTGACGAAGAATATCAAGCGTCTTTTCCTGAAGTACTTCCGCCACCACCTGATGCACGCCCGCGTAACGGTCTGTCTGCTTTCTGGTAAAGCTGAACGCCTTGTTCAGAGAGATGCTGAGAATATCATCGCTCTTGGCGCTTTCGGTTTTCAACTGCTCAAGAGTACCCTTCTCGGCAAGCTTGCGATAAAGCTCGCAGCGGTCGTCGGGCAGGAGATTCTTCTTGTTGATTTTGATTGAAAGGTCTATCGCCTGATAGCATGTGTAAAACGATAGCGGCATAAGAATAAACCATACAATCGGGCCGCCCTGAATAACGAACTGGCTGAGGAACGATGTCCCCTGCGTATAATCGTTTGCAAGGACAACATCCTCATTAAGCGCGTTCTCATCAAGCGCATTCAGCTGGCCGGCCAGGCCAACAAGAATCATAAAACTGATCACAAGCAGGCCAATCCTGCCCCAAATCCTGTCATTCTTCAACTTAGTTTACTCCCTCTGAATAGAGTGTAAATTCGCCGCCGCTGTACTCCGCCATACGCTGGAGCATTCGGGCGTCTCTTGTGTTTGTTCGGAATCCGATTGTATGAATCTTCACGGCGGGCGCGTATTCCTTGCGGTAACTCTCCACTTCCTCCGCAAAGCCGGCGTAGTCGAAGCCGTCTGTGAGAAAGTAGATAACGCCTGCGTGATCTCCTATGCTGTCCTTGTACCTGATAGCCGCTTTGATTGCCTCGAGTGCGTCCGGCCTGCCCATAGGCATAGGTATTTTGCTTATCATCTCAATGCCGGCTGCTCTACCGTTGTCGCTTGCGCGAATAAGCTGTTCTTTCTTCAATTCAAGTATATCCGAGCCGCGAAATACTATCACTCCGTAGAAGTTGTCCTGTTTGAGCTGGCTTATTACTTCTGTAAGCTTCGTCTGCACCTCACCAAAGAAGCCGAGCATACTGCCGGAACAGTCCACAACAAAGCAGACTTTTCTCGCACTGGCCACATTCCCGAAGAATGTTATCTGATGAGACCGGGTTTCAGGGCGTTCTTCCGTGGCTGATTCAATATCTGCCACAAACCCGCTGACTTTCGGCCCTGATATGTTGTATGAACCGTCCTGCCTCTGACCGCCGCCGCTACCCGCACCTGCCCCACCTCCGTTACCCGTGCCTGCGGCTCCCGCTCCTGTGCCCGAGCCTTCTGTACCGCTGCCGGAGCCCGAGCCTTGAGCGCCAGTGCCGGCTCCGGTGCCTGTGCCACCGCCTTCTCCGCCCTGCCCGCTGCTGCCAGCAGCGCCGGCGCCTGTGTTCTGGCCCATTCCCTGGCCTGAGGTGTCTCCTGCGCCTGAACCTGCTCCTGTGCCTGTACCGGCGCCTTCCAGACCCCCGGAATTGCCTATACCGAGAAGCTCACCGAGAGATGAGCCGAGCCCGCTACCAGTACCGTCGTTTCTCTCGAACGAACCACCTAAAGAGTATTTCGAGCCGCCAAGCTCGGACGGATTATAGCCGCTGCGTTTTATCTTGGGCGTGCTGACGATGAAATCGGAAAGGTTGAACACCTCCATATTCCGCACCGCCACAATCGCAGGGTTGTTAAGCAGTTTGCCGAGACCGCCGCCGGAGAATTGTATCAAGGCAAAACACACCAGCATTACTACATGTAACGCCAGCGTTATGGACAGTGATACGTAATTTACTTTTTCTTCGCGTCGGGCCATTTAACAGTTCGCAGAAATTAACCTCTTGAGCCCGTGGATTATAGCCTCGGGAGCAAAAAATACAACCAAAAAGAGAGGTTGTCCGGCATCGGGCAAAAGTCGCGAGTCGCTTGCTTTTGCCTTTTTCCTTTTGCCTTAATTAACCACCTGCACAACAGAAGAGCCCTGCATCATAAGGTCATATACTTCCAGAATATCATCATTCTGGAAGCGAACGCATCCGCGACTACTCCTCTGGCCGATGCTCTCCGGCGCGTTTGTGCCGTGGAGCGCAAACCCTGTACGGCCTTTTGCCTCGCCCGAAAGGCCCGTCAGGCCGACCCACCTCTTGCCGAGAGGGTAGTCGGGGTCTGTGGCGTCGTAGGTACGGCCGGTATCGGGGTCTGTCCAGGCGGGCGAAATCATCTTGCCACCGGGAGTAACAGACCACATGCCTGTCGGGGTGTCGTTTTCTTCTTTGCCTATCCCGATGCGATACGTCTTGATATAAAGGCTGTCGAGGTAGAGGTCCATTGTGAAAGTAGCCTTGTCTATGATGCCGTTAAACGGCCCCTGAACCACCTTCAACTGCTGCCCGGCACGAAGATTTTCCGCGCGTGTCATCTTGTTGATCTTGAGCAGAAATTCCCACGGTACATCGTACTTCTTGCCGATTGTGCTCAGCATATCGCCGGGCTGAACGCGGTAATATGTGCAAACCGAATCACCCTCCAGCACCTTATCTCCAAAGAGCCAGTCGGCGCTGAGCTTCGTGAGCATATCCTTGATCGCTCCTCTCTGAAGCGTATTGGGATAGCGGCTGAGCGTGGCGCTGAGCAAATCACGAGCCTTTATTACATCCCCCGAACGCACGAAAGCCGTTGCCCTTTTGATGGCATCGCTGACCGCCTGAGCCTCATCAACAGACGCCGCCGGCGTCTCTGATACGGTTGAAGAGAGCTGGGGATTGTGCAGAGTGTCTATAACATTTTCCGTGCCGGTTGTGGTTTCAGGCAGCTCCACCTTAGGCACAGATGAAACTGACAGCTTGCCGCCATCGTCTTTCACTACCAGCACCTCCGTTGAAAGATCCTGCTTTGGCAGCTCCTGCACAAATCTGGGCATCTCGGTTTCCTGCTCTACAACAGGTTGCTGCTCCGTCTGCGGCTGCTCTGTCTCATAGGCAATGCCGGAATCGGCACCCGCCTGAGGCTTTTCGTTCCCTGCTTTCCTGATTACCCTGACGGCAAAAAATACCGCCGCCACGACAATAACAGTTATGACAAGGAAGCTGATTCCATGCTGTTTTTTCCTACGCCTTGAATACGGCACATAAGCCCGTTTTGCCATCTATCTGCCCCTTTTTGCTTTTGATGCGATAATATAATTGCTTTCGGATACTATGGAGTGTACAAGGTGATCGCCTTTGTCAACCGGAACAGCGCCTGTGAGCTGAAAGTCGTAACAGACTCCGCAAAGCTTCGCTCTGCATCCGGATTCGAGGAAACGGTCGTAAAAACCGGCGCCGCGTCCGAGGCGGCCTCCATCATAATCAAAGGCGAGCCCGGGCACAAGAATCAAATCTATCGACTCTTTAGCCACAGTCCTGCCTGTTTCTGGCACTCTTATTCCAAATGTATCTTTTTCAGTGCATTTTTCAAGTGATATAACGCTCACGGCCTCCATTTTTTCACCCTTTGCGCGTACTCGCGGCACAGAAAGCTCTTTCCCTGCGCTTATCGCCTCCCTGACAAGCAAATCAAGACAAAGCTCGTTGCCGAAGGAGAGATAACACATAACCGTTTCAGCCTGCCTGTATTCATCAAGCGTGATTATCTTTTCGCAAACCTTCTCCGCCGCTTCTGCCGCCTTAGACGGCGAAAGCAGAGACAAACTCGCCCGAATCTCACGACGCATGCGCTTTTTTTCTTCGCGTATATCCATGCCCCTTATGATAACTCCCCCGCATCTTTTCACAAGCAGAGATTTGCCGACCACGCACCTGAATAAGCACAACCGCGGAGTACGAAAAAAGCGCGATGGGTTTTAGAGCGGTGGCCCACAAGCGCCCTGCCAATCGGACGAAACCGCTAATACTCACTAATAGAGGCAAATAATACTAATTCAGGCAAAGCCAGCCGCAACGCGCCTTTCCAACACCAACTCATTACTGCCGCAGGGTTTATATTTATTAACACGGAGGAATCGGAGCAAGCGGAGGAAATAAAAAACTCCGTGCCCCTCTATCCAGTCAATCCTGTTTATCCCGTCTGAGATTTTTTGACAGGATTTACAAGATCTACAGGATAAAATGCAATCAAATGCGGAGTTTACCGATTATTGTGCACAGCGCCAGTTTCTTTTATCTCCGTTTGCTCCGCAGGCTCCGATGTTTGGCTCTCTACTCTGAGAAAGCAACGTTGATTCCACCAAACGGTGATTATAGTCTATTGAAGATAGCTTGAAGAATTTTTCTCCACGGCCCTCTGCGAGCTCGGCGGTTTGTAAAAAAGTGAAAGCCTCGCGCGACTTATGCCAGGTGCCTCGCACCTTGCGTCTTTTTCGTGATTTTTATGTGGCATTGAACGGGCGCACACTTATAATTCCGCTTTCTATGCAAGCACTTCTCAGAGAAACTATAGACGCGAAGAAACTTCTGGTGCGGCTCTACGACAGACCGCTGCACCCGGAGCTATTTGACATCCACTCGCGCCGCCAGATAGAATCGATGCGCTACAACGTGGATTTCTGGGTTACAAGCTGCTCGCACCTGATAAGCCTGCGCACAAAAAACGGCTGCCTCACCGAATTTCTCGGCACGCCCCGCCACGGACTGCCCGAATCCGGCGAGCTTGACAGCTTCCCCCTGAAAGGCCCGCATTACAAAATCGCCTCGCAGGCCGATATACGCTATCAGTTTGAATTTGGCGTTGAGAGCGTATCAGATAACGTATATGACTACATCATCGGCGAGCTGAAGCGCTCGGCACAAAGGCAAAAACAAATCTTCCTCACATTTGGTGAGAATGAGGAAACCCCCGCATTCTGCTACGCAAGCATCTGGCGCACAATCAACAAATTGCAGGTATCAGTATGCCATGGGTACCCGAGAGATATGAAAGTCCTGCGTACGCTTAGCCTCTTCGAACTGACCGACTGACAACAGCAAAGCGCAAGCTCATAAGAGCTATGCCGATACCGCGATTTCGTATGACGCCGCGCGAGGCCGCGTGACGCCGTATTACGGCATCTTCTGCATAATACGGGTGATTGAGCACGTTTTTCCGGTCGATGTGTCGAGTACTGCGCAGATGCCGCCGAGACGCACATCTTGCAATGCCACTTCATAAGGAAAATGCAGCTGGGTGCGCATGGAGCGTATCACGGTTGTGATATCGCGGCCGATGATGGAGTGGTGCGGGCCGGTCATACCGATATCTGTTATAAAGCCGGTTCCGCCGGGCAGGATGCGCTCGTCTGCCGTCTGAACGTGCGTATGCGTGCCGAAGACCAGGCTCACCTTGCCATCGAGGTAGTAGGCCAGAGCTGCTTTCTCGCTCGTCGCCTCGCCGTGCACCTCCACGATCACCACATCCGCAGCGTTCTTTGCCTTGCCGATGAGTTTGTCGCACTGCTCAAACGGGCAGTTTGACGGCATCATAAACACGCGGCCGAGCAGAGTAATTACGGCAATGCGCACCCCTTTTGCGCATTCATAAACCGCGAGGCCACTACCGGGGGCGCTCTCGCTCATATTCGCGGGACGGATAATGTCGCGGTTTTGTTCAAGCACGGCTACCGCATCGCGCTTTTTGAAGGCGTGGTCGCCGAGGGTAATGATATTCACGCCTGCCGCCTTAACGGCATCGTAGAGTTTAGGGGTTATTCCGCTACCCGCCGCGCTGTTCTCGGCGTTCGCAATGACGCAGTCGATGCTGTGGGCGCTTTTAAGGCCTGGTAGAAGCGCTTCAAGGGCATCCCTTCCGGGCCGCCCCACTATATCGCCGATGCAGAGAATGTTGAGTTTCAAGAAACGTTCGCTTTCCAAGGCCGCCATGCGGCCCGCTTATGATAACAAAACACCCCTTTGGCTGCTGTGGAGCCTCGGGGGTGTGTTAAGTCTAATCGAAAAAGGCGGATGCGCAAGTGTTACCTTGCAAATTCCACACACCTCACCTCGCGCAACAGAGTTACCTTGATCTCGCCTGGATAGGTCATTTCGTTTTCGATACGGGTAGCAATGTCGCGTGCCAACTTCTCTGCCGAGCTGTCGTCCACTTCGTCCGCGTTGACGATTACCCTTATCTCGCGGCCTGCCTGGATGGCGTATGTCATGGAAACACCCTTGAAGCTGTTGCCGATCTCTTCGAGAGCCTGCAAGCGCTTGATGTAGCGTTCGAGAGTTTCGCGGCGCGCGCCAGGACGCGATGCGCTGATTGCGTCAGCCGCGGCCACAAGCGGCGTATAGGGGTTATCTGCCTGTATGTCTCCGTGGTGGCCTTCTACGGCATTGAGCACGATGGAAGACTCATTGAACTTGCGCAGGAACTCGGCACCTATTGCGGGGTGTCCGCCCTCATGTTCATGGTCGATCGCCTTGCCGATGTCGTGCAGGAAGCCGGCTCTGCGGGCGATTGTGCTGTCGAGGCCGAGCTCGTCCGCCATCACCTGCGTAAGATACGCCACTTCCATACTGTGCTGGAGCACGTTCTGGCCATAGCTTGAGCGATACTTCAACACGCCGATCTTCTGCAATACTTTGTTGGAAAGGCCTCGAATATCAAGCTCTATCGCCGCATCCTTGCCGATTTGCAACATCTTCTGCAACACTTCTTTTCTCGTCTGCTCTACAATCCCCTCAATGTGAGTCGGGTGGATGCGGCCGTCCTGAATGAGGCGCTCCATAGTTGCTCTGGCAACCTCCCTGCGAACAGGGTCAAACCCGCTGACAACAATCACGCCCGGGGTATCGTCAACAATAACATCAACGCCCGTAGCCTTCTCGAACGCGCGGATATTGCGTCCTTCGCGGCCGATAATACGGCCCTTCATATCATCGTTGGGGATGTCAACCGTGCTGACGGTCGTCTCGCAACACTGCTCGGCTGCATAACGCTGGATGGCGGTTGTGATTATTTCGCGGCTCTTGCGCTCGCTTATTTCGTTGGTTTCTTCGATCTTCTTGCGAATAACGAGGTTCATCTCGTGTTCACATTCATCCTCAAGGCGCTTGAGCAGAAGCTCTTTGGCGTCTTCAACGCCCATCGCCGTTATCTTCAGCAAAACCTTCTTCTGCTCGCTGATAATGTCCGTAAGCGCGGCTTCACGTGCGCTGAGCCTTTTCTGGCGTTCGCCAAGCTCATTCTGCATCACGTTGATTTCCTGCTCTTTCTTGTCGATAATCTCCGTCTGCCTCTGGACGCTGTCCTCTCTCCTTGTGAGCCTTTTTTCCTGTTCTTTCAGCTCTGAACGAGTCTGATTGCACTCGGCGTTGAAATCCTCACGCCTCTTCATTAATTCGCTTGACGCATCGATACGCGCGGTTTTGAGGATTTCTTCGGCCTCTTTTTTTGCCTGTTCAATGCTGTCGGCAAGCTTGTTTTTAAGCGTTTTCTGCCGCACCACCGCTATCGCGTGCGTTGCGAAGACCGCAATAATAGCGCCCGCCGCAATTCCGGAAGCGCCAATAATTGCTTCCGAAGCTCCCAATATACTGATATACATACCGGTTTTTACCTTTCGTTTTGTGTTACGATGTGAGCAGGTTGACGGGTATGTGGTGAATGAGACAACATCTCCCGACTACTCGTTACTGCCGGCAGTGCCGGCAGTAACGGGCTTATCTCTGTCAGAAGATGCTTTCAACTTATCATTATATCCGACATCGGCCTGCATAGGCCAAAATTCCGGATTCTTTTAGATATTTCAACAGACCACCACTTAGAGTCTGAATGCTGCACATCATTTATATTAAAACCCGCCTGAATCGGCAGGGACTCAATAATGATAGATTTGTGGCATAAAAAATGCAAGCAAAATGTTAGCATTTTGCCGGTTTGGGGATGATAAAAGTGTCGGAGGCTCCTGCCGAAGGAATCATTACCTCGGTTCGGCATCCTCGTTGCGGATGGTATCGTAAATCTCCTGCCTGTGAACAGTTACGCTCTTCGGCGCATCCACTCCAAGCTTGACCTTACCACCCTTAACATCTACTATCTTGATGACAATGTCATCACCGATTACAATGGACTCGTCTTTTTGTCTGCTCAATACAAGCATCGTGATTCCGTTCACTAATAATACAACTGCCTCGGCCCAACCCGATACGCATTATAGCTCTGAAAATTTCGGATTCAAGAAGTTTTTTATATATCAGAACTGGTCAAGAAAGCGCAGGTCGTTTTCGTAAAGAAGCCTTATGTCGTAAATCCCGTACTTACGCATTGCAAGGCGCTCAATGCCGAAGCCGAACGCCCAGCCTGTATATTTTTCGCTGTCGATTCCGACGGCGTCGAATACGTTCGGGTCAACCATACCGCAACCGCCAATCTCAATCCACTGTTCGCTTCCGTCTTTGTTGACGAAAAGCAGATCTACTTCGGCGCTGGGCTCGGTGAACGGGAAGAAACTCGGGCGGAACCGCCACTTCGTATCCCTACCGAAAAACGTATGTACAAACTGGTCTATTGTAGTTTTGAGATCCACCATAGTAATGCCCTCGTCCACAACGAGCGCCTCAATCTGATGGAACATAAACATATGTGTCGCGTCAACGGTATCCGGGCGATAAACCCTGCCCGGCGCCACCACTCTGATCGGCGGCTTCTGCGTTTCCATAACGCGAATCTGGATTGTGGATGTCTGGCTGCGCAGGAGCCGGTCGCTGTCGATGTAGAAATTTTCGTTCGGGTCGCGCGCAGGATGCTCCTCCGGGATGTTGAGAGCGATGAAGTTGTGCCACTCATCCTCCACTTCCGGCCCGTATGCGATGTTGAAACCCATGCGGCCGAAGATGTCGAGAAGCTCGGCAACGGTTTCCGTGATAACATGGGGCTTACCCACCGCCGGCCTCACGCCTGGCAGAGTAACATCGTCGAGCATGGCAGTTTTTCCGGTCTTTGCCGCCCCGCCAAACTCCGCCTGCTTTGCGGCGAAAGCCTCATTCACTTCGTTCTTGATCCTGTTGGCAAGCTGACCGGCCTTTGCCCTGTCTTCAGGGGCAACCCTGCCGATCTTACTCAGAAGCGCAGTAACCTTGCCCTTCTTGCCGAGGTATTTTATTCTAAACTGCTCAAGCGAACCCGCATCTGAGACAGATGCGAGTTCGTCGAGCGCTTGCTTTCCTGTTGTTTCAAACTCAGTGAGCATGTCAAATCTTTCGGATTTGCTCAGGCAAGAGCCTTCTTGGCCTCTGCTACGATCTGGCTGAACGTGTCCGCATCGGCGATAGCGATTTCGCTGAGCATCTTTCTGTTAAGATCGATCTGAGCTTTCTTCAGTCCGTTGATGAACTGGCTGTATGTGATGTTGTTGGCGGCGCATGCTGCGCTGATACGCGTAATCCACAGTGCGCGGAAATCGCGTTTTTTACGCCTTCTGTCCTTGGTACCGTCCGCGGCTGCCTTTATGAAGGCCTCCTTAGCGAGGCGGATTCCGCGGCCTCTTGCACCCTGATAGCCTCTCGTGGCTTTGAGGATACGCTTGTTTTTGCGCCTCTTTGCGGCGCCGATAGTTGTACGTGGCATTTCAGCTTTCCTTTCTTCTTCTGTTTTTCACCTGCTGGCGGCAAGCTGTTTTTTGGCCGAGAAGCAGGTACTTGTGAGATTACGCGCCATCAGGCGCGCAACGTCATTTCGGGTTTTTAAGACCGAGCATTTTGCGGGCGGTTGCCTCGAATTCGGGGCTGATGAAAGCCGCCTTGCCGAGATTACGCGCGCGCTTCGGCGACCAACCACTCATCAGGTGGCTGCCACCGGCACGTCTAACCTTAAACTTGCCATTGGCCGTTACCTTCACACGCTTGGCTAAACCCTTGTGCGTTTTCAATTTAGGCATAAGAAATCATACCTTTCAATAGTACATTTACATTTACATAAGCAAACGCATCACATGCGCCTGCAATGAACAAGAGCGTACATTATTGTGAGATTGAGGGAAACGTCAAGGAAAAAGCTTGCGGTTTACGGCTTTAAGCAATAAGCTCCTAAGCCGGAGCATCTCTCGCCTCTTGCTTCATGCATTCCTTAAACACAGAACCTCCTGAGGCAACAGAGGAAAATAAAAAAAAGCGAAGCGCCGTGAGGAGCTTCGCCTTCGTTTGGTTTAACCGGTTACGGCTTAGATACCGAGGCCGAGCGCATCGGCAATCCGAGGGCCGAACTTGACAACAAGGCCACAAAAAACAACCGAAACCATCGTCATCAGCTTGATGAGGATGTTCAGCGAAGGACCGGAAGTGTCCTTGAACGGATCGCCTACGGTGTCGCCTACAACACCGGCTTTGTGAGCTTCAGAGCCCTTGCCGCCGAAATTGCCGAGTTCTATGTACTTCTTGGCGTTATCCCAGGCACCGCCTGCGTTGTTCAGAGTGATAGCGAGAACAAATCCGGAAGTGAGGCCGCCTGCGAGCAGCCCCATAACGCCCGCAACGCCGAAGATCAGACCTGTAAGAACGGGGACGATAATCGCCAGAGCCGACGGAAGCATCATTTCTTTCTGAGCACCGGCAGTTGATATGGCTACACAGTTTGCGTAGTCGGGTTTACTTGTGCCTTCGAGGATGCCGGGGATTTCCTTGAACTGCCTGCGCACTTCATTAACCATAGCGCCCGCCGCGCGGCCGACAGCTTTCATTGTCATAGCGCAGAAAACGAATGCCATCATACCGCCGAGGAACAGGCCGCAGATGAGCTTTGGGTTCATAATTGTCAGGTCGTACGCGTCAACGAAGTCTGCCATGGAAGCAGCCTTTACTGTCTCGACGGTGAACACCTTATCGCCGATGGCATAGATGCCGTCCGCAGAAGCAGCGGCAAGCTTGCCGATCCAGATGCGAACCTCTTCGAGATATGCGGCCAGAAGCGCCATAGCGGTAAGCGCGGCGGAGCCGATTGCGAAGCCCTTGCCTGTCGCGGCGGTTGTGTTGCCGAGTGAGTCGAGGGCGTCTGTGCGCTCACGCACTTCCTTGCCCAGGCCTGCCATTTCGGCGTTGCCGCCCGCGTTATCGGCGATGGGGCCGTAAGCGTCGGTTGCCAGTGTGATCCCGAGCGTGCTGAGCATACCGACAGCCGCAAAGCCGATGCCATAGAGGCCCATTGCGGGGTTATCGAAGCCGCCGCTGAAGCCGTACGCCATCAGGATGCCTGCTACGATTGTAACCACGGTAAATCCGGTGGAGTACATACCTGTCGCGAAGCCATCGATGATGGTTGTAGCGGCGCCCATCTGGGTCTGTTCGGCGATGCCTCTTGTGGGGGCGAATTCAGCGCTTGTGTAGTATTCAGTGAGCTGGCCGATAACGACGCCCGCTGCGAGACCTGTTATAACGGAGGCGAAGATGCCCCAGTTGATGTAGCCGGTAGCAACGAGAGCGATAAGCGCCAGAACGATAAGCACAGAGCTTGTGAGCGTGCCTGTGAGCAGTGAACGGAGCAGCTGCTTCTGGTTTGCACCTTCTTTACACCTCACAAAGAACATGCCCACGATAGACAGGATGATACCGATACCAGCAACGAGCATCGGAGCAATAACCACCTTGAACGGGTCGAGGCCTGCGCCGATGTTTGTGCCGAGGGCAGCGCCGAGAGCGGCTGTCGCGAGGATTGAACCGCAGTAGCTCTCATAGAGGTCTGCGCCCATACCTGCAACATCGCCCACGTTATCGCCCACGTTATCAGCGATTGTGGCGGGGTTGCGGGGGTCGTCTTCGGGGATGCCCGCTTCAACCTTACCCACGAGATCCGCGCCAACGTCTGCGGCCTTAGTGTAGATACCGCCGCCAACACGAGCGAAGAGAGCCTGTGTGGAAGCACCCATACCGAATGTAATCATAGTGGTTGTGATTTCGACGAGCTTGTGGCTCGGATCCATACCCGCCTTGACGAGGAAGCTCCATCCGTTGGCCATGTGTTCGGTGGTATAAACTACTTTATCGAGCAGAAGATACCAGAGCGAAATGTCGAGCAGGCCAAAACCGACTACCACAAGTCCCATTACCGCGCCGCTTCTGAAGGCGACTGTCAGGCCGCGGTTGAGGCTTTCGCTTGCGCCTTGAGCAGTTCTGGCCGAAGCGTTTGTGGCGGTTTTCATGCCGAGGTAACCGCAGAGGCCGCTGAAGAAGCCGCCTGTAAGGAACGCTACGGGTACAAACGGATTCTGAGCACCGATTGCCGCCAGCCCCACAAAGATCAGCATCAGTACAACGAATACCACGCCGACAACCTTGTACTGACGGCTCAAATACGCATACGCGCCCTCACGAACGCTTGCTGCGATTTCGATCATGGTCGCGTTGCCCTCGGAGGCGCCCATCATCTTATCGTAGAAGTATTTCGCGAAAATGAGAGCGATAAATGATGCCACCAGGCACACAATCGGCTCTGCGATACCGGTCTTTACGACCTCCCCTGTCTCCGCGGAGAACGCCAGAGAGGACATAGCGGCAACGGCCGCCAGAGAAAACTTGTTCACACTAATTAACTTCACAGTTAACTCCAGTTTAATAGTATTAACGTTTAGCCTTACTTCGTTTCGCTTCCCGCTCGCAACCGCGATTTCAAGACGCAAAAAAATCTATCGGATTTTACATATAGTGTGTTTTTTTTCAATCGTAAAAAAGGGCTCAAACGCCGTTCCGAATAGCTTTTCGGGGTTAATATCATATTATGTGAACTCGCGCGCCGCTTTATACGTAGATTATCAGCGGGCTTTTGCATTGCCCGAAGCAGTTTAAGGGATATAGATTTGGTACGAAAAGTTACAGTTGTCGCACTATTCTCGGTTTCGTTTGCGATCGGGGTGGGTTTGAACAAACTCGCCAACGGCACTTTCGAATCGAGCGTTGCCGCCGCATTCCCCTCCTGCCCCGCCGATTGGGATCTGGTCAACTATGCCGAATGCCACAGCGAGTACTTCCCTGTATTTGAAAACCGGCAAGACCGCAGGATTAGCTGGTCTATGGACCCCGTCAAGGCGGATTACGGCGGATGCTTCTGCGTGCTTTCAACGGGAGATGTCACGCTGGACAAGGACACAAGCTACTCCGAAATCAGTCAGGCGGTTTCTCTGGCCCCCGGAGACATCCTCACAGGCGACTGGTTCTTCGGCACAGGCGACTACCTCGGCTGGAACGATTATGCGAGCGTAATGCTCATGCCCGCAGACCCGAACGGCCCGCTTGAAGCGATAGAAGTGTTGCATGTGGACGTGGCTGATGTGGGCGATTACAGCTCAACGGACGGCTGGCAGAAATTCGCGCTTTCATTCGATGAAGAGAGTAGCGGCAACTACCTCCTGACTTGCGGCGTTTACGACAGAAACGACACCATATTCAAAAGCTACCTCATGCTTGACAACCTCTACGCCGGAGAATACATCCCTCGGGGAGACTTCAACGGAGACTGCCGGATAGACCTGCTCGACCTGGGCACCTTCGCCGACATCTACGGCACCGACTGCAACCAGCCCGCGGCCGACTGCACTTACACCGATTGCGCGGGGAGAGTGCTGCACATGGACGATAACGGTAACCTCATCATCGACATTCAGGACGTCGCCGAGACCGTCATATTCTGGCTCTGGGGCAAGCCGTAACGGGCAGACGCAAAAGGTTAGCTGATATTACCCTCTAAAGAGGCTGCACAATCTGAATTGAGACACCTAACCGCTTGTTCCACTCCTGTTGGTCGTTTTACGCTCAGCTACTTTTTTTAACTCATACCTCAACTACCTCAACTACCTCAACGCCATTTTTGCGCCGAATGGTTACCATTTTGCGATGAAATGACCACTTTTATATACAGGAAGAAAGAGGAGGTTAAAGGCAGGGGAACTAAGGGGTATGGACGGATGTTTTTTGCTTGAATTCCATTTTTACAGTCTATAATAGAAATTTGCTCTACAACAATAAGGCTTGCGGATAGTGAAAAAAAAGAAAGGGCAGGAGTTTTTTCGCTCTTGCCCTTATAGCAATAAAAATTGAGTGGATACCATAGTCGGAATACCCCGCACCTTAGTGAACTAAGGTTTATTGCAACTTGCTTTCCACTTTTCATAATACACAGTACGAATCGCTTTGCAAGAAAAAAAACGACAAAATAATAAAGGAGAATGGAATGAGCGAGAGGGAACGCATTGTGCTTGGTTTGGATATAGGCATCAGTTCAATAGGCTGGGCTTTGATGAGGCTTGATGAAGAGCCTTATCTCTACCGCACCAACGAGGGAGAAGAAAGCACGAAATACCGTATCCACGGCGGGGAGATCGTTGATGCGGGAGTGCGAATGTTTCAACCTCCACACGACAGGCAGAAGAAGAGCCTGGCGCTGATTAGAGGCGGAGCGCGTAGGTCAAGAAAGACGCTTCGGCGCAAACGCCAGAGGATGAGGCACATCGTTTCACTTGCCAACAAGCACGGCCTTTTGAGCGGGATTTCCTGCGAACAGGCAGCAAAGCTGATGCAACCGGCAAAAGGGGATAACCCGAAAGAGTCCAGTCCGTGGATTCTCAGAGCCGAGGCTCTGGAAAGAGTACTCAGCGGCGAAGAATTATTCCGCGTGATGTACCACATAGCAAAGCACCGCGGATTCTCATTTCTTTCTCAGGCCGATGAGGACGAGGGGGAAGACGCAGGGAAGGTTAAAGCGGGGCTCAAAAACACCCGCGACAAACTTGCCGCAGGAAATTATGAGACCGTCGGGCAAATGTTTGCCGAGCAACTGAAAAGCGATGCCAAGGTTCGCAACGGTGAAAACGACTATTCAAAAGCCATTCACAGAAGCCTGCTCAAAGAAGAGATAGAGGTTATATTCAAACGACAACGGGAGCTTGGCAGCATGCTTGCCTCCGAGAAGCTCTGTACAGAATATCTCGGCGAGCTTGGAGGCGAGAAAGGTATAGACTACAACAAGCTCGTAAAGATGATGAACAAGTGCGAGTTTACCGGTGTCCCCTGCGCACCGCGCGAGGGATATTTGAACGAGCGCTTCCGTCTGCTCAACAGGCTCAACACGCTTGAGCTTTCAAACAAGAGGCCTCTCACGGAGCAAGAGAGAGAAAAGATCATCGCACTGGCATACGAAAATAAGAAAGTAACATTTACGCAGATACGCAAGGCGCTGAAGCTGCCGGCGACGGTGAGATTCAACCTCTGCTCTTATGCCGAACACAACCCTGAATTCAGCAAATATCTTACCTGCAAAGTAAAAAATGGAGAGCCGCAGTTTGAGGAAGGGATTCACGACATAAAGACAATCGCCATAAAATCGCTTGACCCTGACACAGGGAAGGTGCAGCCGGGCAAATACGGTAAATATTACAAAATGCACATAAATAAGGTATGCAGAAGCAGGGCTGCCAAGTACGGGCGGTCAAATGTCAAAGACATCAAGATGTCCTACAACGAGATTCGCACTGTACTGATCAATGCCTTGGGCGGTGAAGAGGCAAAAGCTCTTGAGAAGATGCGTTTCAACAATATATCAAACAGCTACGCCAAAGCCGCCGAGGAATTCGAAGCGGAGCTGACTAAAAAAATGCCGGCAGGTGAAGAGCGCAGGCTGAAAGCACTCGGCCAGTACATAGCTCAATTCGAGAAGGATGTTTTTGTGGAGCTGAAGGGCTATCACAAGATCAAGGACTGCATAGTTGCCAGGCTTGGAGAGGACAGGTGGCAGGAAGCATCTGCTTCACAGGAAGAGCTTGAGATTATCGCCGAGGCGCTTGTTTACCGCAAGACGGACCAGACACGCCTCAAATACCTTGAGAATAAGGGAATTGACAAAGACATCGCAGAGGCAGTGATTTCGATAAACATGAAAGAAGTGGCAAATTTTTCCGGCGTGGCGCTCAAGCTTATAGGCGCCGAGATGGAAGATGGTACGCTAGCAAATGACGCAATAAAGAAACTCTCGGAGAGGGATTCACGCTTTGCCGAAAAGGAATCAGAGAAGCAACGCATACTTAAACCGTATGATGGAGACTTTAAGAAAAACCCTGTTGTGATGAGGACTTTTTCGCAGGTGCGCAAGGTGGTTAACGCGATTGTGCGCAAGTATGGCGGGGCTTATCCGATAGATCAGATTTGCGTTGAGATGGGCACAGACTTAGCCTGTGGCAAGAAGATGGCCGGCAAAATCTCGCAGGGGCAAAAGAAATACCGAGACCAGAAAGAGGCGGCGGCTGAGCTTTGCCGCGAGCATGGCCTTTCCCCCGAGCAGGGGCAGAATCTTCTGAGGTTCCGCCTTGCGATGGAGCAGGGATTCAGATGCCCTTATTCGGGCAATCATATAGACGCTTCCCGCATAGACGACTACGAAATAGACCATATCATACCGATAAGCCGCTCATTTGACGACAGCCTGAACAACAAGATTCTTTGCGAGAGATGGGCGAATCAGGAGAAGAAAAACCGTTTGCCGTTTGAGTATTTCGTGGACAACGCCGATGCGTTCTTCCAGAAGAAAGCGGATGGCAAATCAAAAATCGGCAGCTGGGATGAGTTTGAAGTGAACACGAAACACCTGCGCAGCATGCCTTGGGCAAAACGCAAAAAATTGCTCACCAGAAAATTTACAGAGGAAGACAAGGATAAGTTTATCTCGCGCAACCTAAATGATACGAGGTATGCCGCGAGGGAAACGGCGAACTATCTGAGAAAGCACTTTGACTTCTCTCCGGCCCGCCGGCAGGACATCAACGAGAAAAGCCGAATCCAGATGCGGGCGGGGAGAGTTACCGCGATGCTGCGCTACCACTGGGGGCTTGAGAAAGACCGCAACGCAAACGACCTCCATCACGCGCTCGATGCGATTGTGCTTGCCTGCTCTACGCAGGGACATGTGTATCTGGCTTCAATGATCAGCAAGGACTATGAGACAAAGGGCAAGGCCATTCTCGGAAGGCTCAAGAATGCGGATTTTGAGCCGTGGGACGGATTCAGGAATGACGTACTCAACAAACTCGACAGGATTTTCGTTTCAAGGATGCCGAGAAGAAAGGTAACGGGAAGCGCCAACAGCGACAACCCTGAGAGCGTGAAGAGCGTTTCTCAGAAGGGCAGGCTCGCGCCGATCAACAACGGACTTTGCGATATGGGAACGATGGTGCGTGCAGACTTCTATAAATCGCCCGAGGGTAAGCTGTATGCCGTGCCGCTGTATCCTCAGGATTTTGCAGCAAATAAGCCACTGCCAAATAAATACGTTGACCAAGGAGGCGTTCCCTACGAAACATGGCCTGAGCTGACTGAAGATTTTGAATTCCAATATTCACTCTACAAAGACGAACCTGTCAAAATAAATGGCACTAACTATTACATAAGCTTCATCGAGGGAACGAGATCTTATTTGGCCGTTAATAATGTGAGCGGAACTGTTTTTGAAAATGACAAAAAATTTAAACAGATGAGCTATAAGGGAACTGACATGACAAAATATTCCATTGACGTTCTCGGAAACCTGAAAGAAATAAAAAAAGAGAAAAGAGTTGGCAACGCCTTTGAAAAACGCTCAGAAAAACAAGACAGAGCGGTGCTTTGAGCGTGAAATAACGGCATTTTTTGCGCAAAACAAAGCCGTAAGGCTCTGGCCGGCAGAGCCTTACGGCGAATCAATTATAGCTCATATGGAAGGGAAAGCAAATTGCAACCGGAAGTGGACAATCTCTTCGGGAGAATATATTATAGCTCATATGGAAGGGAAAGCAAATTGCAACCCATCAGAGAGAGATAAGATATGCAAGCGCATTATAGCTCATATGGAAGGGAAAGCAAATTGCAACTGTAATCACCCATAACAGCCTTACCCATAATATTATAGCTCATATGGAAGGGAAAGCAAATTGCAACGGCTTGCCGTACTTGTTCTTCATCGTATGAATTATAGCTCATATGGAAGGGAAAGCAAATTGCAACCTTAAGGCAGAGATATACCTCTGCTAAAAAATTATAGCTCATATGGAAGGGAAAGCAAATTGCAACACCTTTTGTTAAGTTTAAGCGCCCCCGCAGATTATAGCTCATATGGAAGGGAAAGCAAATTGCAACGCCGCCCGCGAGTTGATTAACTAATTTAACATTATAGCTCATATGGAAGGGAAAGCAAATTGCAACTCGTTCTCACGGCTTGCGAGCATATAGCCCATTATAGCTCATATGGAAGGGAAAGCAAATTGCAACTACACACATAAGCGCGCGTAAGCGCGCGGGATTATAGCTCATATGGAAGGGAAAGCAAATTACGAGTGAAGCGGTAAGCCGAGGCGTTAAGTGCCTTAATTCAACAGCAGTGGAGAGAAAAGAGTTAAGAAGGGCCATTCAAATATCACATATTCAAGACAAGACGCAGACAACCTCTCTCGGGGGGGGGGGGGGGGTAAGTACTGTTAAACAGAAAGGGTATGCCATGATTAAGAAGATTATCGAAATATCAGAGCAGGCGTGCGATTTGCGATTTGCCAATTCATCATGAGAAAGCGGTGGAAAGTGCGGGCGAAATCAGGATAATAATCCAAAACAGCAAACGACAAACAACCAACCATTGGAGCAATCAATGAGAATATCAGTTGAAGAAGTTTATGAGACGGTTCAAATGACAACCGACTACTGCTTCGACATCCGTACAGTAACGCTTGGTATCAACCTGAAAGACTGCATGAGCAGAAAAGTCGAGGAGCTCTGCGGGAGCGCGTACGAGAGGATCGTGGAGAAGGGCCGGCAGCTCAACTCGTACGCCGATGAGCTGGAAGAGAAGTATGGCGTGCCGATAATCAACCGGCGCATCTCCATCACCCCCGCGTCGATACTGCTCGAACCGCTTCCCAAAACGACAGATGTGGTAGTGCAGTTTGCCAGGGCGCTCGACCGCGCCGCCAAGGATGCGGGAATCGATTTTATCGGCGGCTTCGGCGGCCTCGTGCAGAAGGGGATGACCGCTTCGGACGAGAACCTGCTGCGCTCACTGCCTCGCGCGCTCACCGAGACTGACCGCGTTTGCGGCTTCTTCAACCTCGCCAGCACTCTTGCGGGAATGAATATGACGGCGATTGAGAAGGTCGGGCGAGTGATCAAGGAGCTTTCCGAGGCGAGAGAAAACGCCATCGGCTGCGCGAAGTTTGTGGTATTCGCAAACGTACCCGAGGACAATCCGTTTATGGCGGGGGCCAACCACGGGGTGGGCGAATCGGACTATTCACTGAACGTCGGCATATCGGGGCCGGGCGTTGTGCGTGCGGTTGTGAGCCAGAACGAACACTGCGACCTCACCGCCCTGTCCGAGGTAATCAAGCGCACCGTGTTCAAGATCACGCGCGCCGGCGAGCTCATCGGGCGCGAGATGGCGCAGCTTATGAATGTGGACTTCGGCATCGTGGATATATCCCTGGCCAGTACAACGGCCGTAGGCGATTCTGTGGCGGAGATCATCGAGGCTATGGGCGTGAGCATGATGGGGCGCCCCGGCTCGACCGCGGCGCTTGCGCTTCTGATAGACGCGGTGAAGAAAGGCGGCGCGATGGCCTCGGGCAATGTGGGTGGGCTCAGCGGCACGTTTATCCCCGTCAGCGAGGATCTGGGCATGATAAGGGCCGTAGAGGAAGGGGCGCTCAATCTGGAGAAGCTCGAAGCGCTCACGGCGGTTTGTTCTGTGGGGCTGGATATGTTTGCGTTGCCCGGCGATACCCCCGCGGATGTTATCAGCGCGATCATAGCCGACGAGCTCGCCATCGGCGTAGCCAACAACAAGACGACCGGCGTGCGCGTGATTCCCGTGCCGGGCAAGGGCGTGGGCGAGAGCGTGGACTTCGGCGGCCTGCTCGGCAGAGCGCCGATTATGGCCTGTCCGATGGAGGCTGCCGCAAAATTCATCAATCGTAAAGGTAGAATCCCCGCGCCGATCAAGGCGCTTCGCAACTAAACCACTTGAATCAGGAAAGGTGAAGGCTGAATGAAGAAAAACCTGTCAGTCCTGCTGCTTCTCACCGCAATGACAATCGCGGCTGATAATCAGATGACGCCGAAGAAATACGATCTCTGGTCTCCCGAGGAGGCCGCAAAAATGAACCTCACGAACAACGAGCCGTTTTTTGAGTTCTTCAGCGGGGAGGTTACAACGAAGCGCCTGCCGGTGGTGCTGATATGCCCGGGCGGAGGATACGAACATCTGGCGATGTTCAAAGAGGGCTACGACTTTGCAAAATTCTTCAATCAGAACGGCTATCATGCCGCCGTACTGCGCTACCGCCTCGGCTCTGAGGGCTGGCACAACGATGCTCCGCTCAAAGACGCGCAACGTGCTGTACGACTCCTCCGGCTCAACGCCATTGAGCTTCAGCTCGACTCCGACAGCATCGCCGTGATGGGGTTCAGCGCCGGCGGACACCTCGCCGCGACCCTGCTCACAAAATTCGACACCGGCTACCTCGATGCAAAAATGCCCGTCGAGAGGATGAGCTGCCGGCCGAATCTCGGCATCCTCTGCTATCCCGTGATAACGATGGGCGAATTTACGCACAGCGGTTCACGCAGGCAACTGCTCGGCGACAACCCCACCATCGATATGATTAACCTGTTCAGCGCGGAAAAGAATGTGCGAAGGGGAATGCCGCCGGTATTCCTGCTGCACAGCAACGATGACGATATTGTGCCCGTGGAAAACTCGCTGATGTTTTTCAATGAGTTGCGGAAAAAGAAAATTGATGTGGAAATGCATATTCTCAACATCGGCGGGCACGGCTTCGGGCTGGGCGTCGGCAAGGTTGGCGAAAAGACAAAGGGGTGGACAGATTCACTCCGTCTCTGGTTAAATCGGCAAGACTTCTAACCGCCGCTATGCTCGCCAGAATCATCATAGCCCTGCTCGTCTCCTCCTGCGCGTTCGGGGCGCTCTCACCGCAGGAGGTTATGATTGCCTGCAATATAACCGGCGCAGAGTCCGTGAGCATAGCCTTTTACTACGCCCGCCAGAGGGGCATTCCCTTTGATAATATCGTGCAGATTCGCCTGCCCGTGGGAATGAAAAGTGAAATATCGCGCCCTGATTACGAAAAACTCATTGAGGGCCCGCTGCTGCACAGAGTAAGCGAGAGAGCGGGTGTGCGTTGCCTCTTGCTCACAATGGGTATGCCTTACAGGATCAAAGGTTCCGCGGCGCTTAAAGGGCTTGAAGCCGAACTGGCCGCGCTCAAGCAAATCGAATCCGATAAGCTTGCCGAAATTTCCGCCGCAACAGAAAATGCCGGTGGCAAAAGCTTGGACGGGAGCGATGAGAAAGCCGTTTCGCTTGCGCTTAAAGATGCCATAGAGCTTGCTCAGGCTGCAGAAAAAAACGAGCAGCTGTCTTTCTTGGATAAAATTCTCCCCCTCTACGGCACCCGCCTGACATCCAAAATAGCAGAGCTGGAATTCGGGCTTGAGAGCTTCTCTTTTCCGGAGGATATGGAAGCAAACGCGGCGTCAATCCTGCGGCAAGCGGCGGCGGAGCGCTGGGGGATTGCGGAAAAACTTACCGGCGGCTACTACGAAGCCTCATCGAAGCTTTTCGGCCTGCTTGAAGCGCTTGAAAGGGTGCGTCTGGACATCGGGGAAATAACAGGCCGCGAAACTGAAGCGAGCGTTGACAGTGAGCTTGCCGTGATGAAATTCACCCGCCATGCGCTCAGCGGGCCTCTGCCGAACGAATTATACCGCAACCGCCCCGCCGCAGGCCAAAATCCGCGCACAATTCTTGTAAGCCGGCTTGATGGCCCGAGCGAGATGCTCGTAAAGCGGTTGATAAGGCGTAGCGCAGAGGCTCCGGACTCCTCAGATTGCCTGTTAGACCTGCGCGACGCGCAGGCAAAAGGCCTCGAAGACTATGCCCCATTCGATGAGAAGCTTTCCGCCGCCGCGCTTGCCCTGGAACGAGCAGGATTCAATACGCTCGCAGAGAACACAAGCGCACTCTACAAGGGAAAAAGAAAATGCCTGTTCTACGCAGGCTGGTACAGCCCGGGAGTTTTTTCGAGCAGGCTTACCTTTTCGCCGCGCTCGGTCGCGGTGCATATCGCCAGTCTTGAAGCGCGGGACATCCGCTCGAAGGGCTCGGGGCTCTGGTGCGCGGGGCTACTCGAAGCGGGCGCCTGCTGCACAATGGGCGCCGTAAACGAGCCGTACCTTAGCAACTTCCCCGAACCGGACGCCCTCGCAGAAAGGCTTATCGCCGGAGACACGATCGCCGAGGCTTTCTTTTTCGCAAAGCCATCCAACTCCTGGCAGATGATTCTCATCGCCGACCCGCTAATGACACTCCCGACACTTCAACCACGTTGAATCGCTACACCTGCGATTGACCCATACCTTTTTTTGAATATAATCAGTGATCTATCTAAATGAATACTCTCAACCGAAAGGCTTTACAAAATGAGTTCCAAACTGCAACCGAAAAAGAAGCCGTGCGTAATGATTATCCGCGATGGCTGGGGATACAACCCAAACAGCGCCGACGACCCGTTCAACGCGATAAAAATCGCCAAAACCCCCATCGATGATATGCTCACAAGCGAATACCCGAACACCCTCATCCACACAAGCGGAGAGGACGTGGGGCTGCCCGAGGGCACAATGGGCAACAGTGAAGTGGGGCATCAGAATATCGGCGCCGGCAGGATTGTTTATCAGGATTCTGTACGCATTACGCTTAAAATACGCGATAAATCATTCTTCGAGAACGAAGCGCTCAAAAAAGCGATGCAGAAAGCCAAAGGCAGCAAGCTTCATCTGATGGGGCTTTGCAGCGACATCGGCGTACACTCGCTCCTCGCCCACCTCTACGGCATTCTGGAGATGGCAAAGCTCAACGGCGTTGAAAACGTCTATCTGCACGCCTTCACGGACGGCCGCGACAGCCCGCCACAGTCAGGCGCAGGCTACATTCAGGAAATCGAAGACAAGATGGCGGAAATCGGCTGCGGCAAAATCGCCTCAATCAGCGGCCGCTTCTACGCAATGGACCGTGACAACCGTTGGGAACGCGTTGCCCGGACCTATGACTGCCTCGTAAAGGGCAAAGGCGCAAAAAGCGCAAGCGCCGCAGATGCGATGGCACAGACCTACGCCGCCGGAGCGACAGACGAGTTCGTCAAACCGGCAAACATCACAGGCGCAGACGGTAAGCCGCTTGCTCTCGTAGAGGATGGCGACGCCGTTATCTTCTTCAACTTCCGCGGCGACAGGCCCCGCGAGATCACAAGGGCGTTTGTTGACCCTGATTTCAACGGCTTCGAGCGCGATAAGATGCTCGAGCTTGAGTTTGTCTGCCTCACGCAGTACGACAAGACAATACCTACGGCAGTGGCGTTTACAAAGCCGCCGAAAATGAAAAATATCCTTGGTGAGTACCTCGCCAAGAACGGCCTCAAGCAGTTCCGTTGCGCCGAGACCGAAAAATACGCGCACGTTACATTCTTTTTCAACGACTACCGCGAAGAGCCTTTTGACGGCGAAGACAGGCAGATCGTGCCTTCGCCGAAGGTGGAGACGTATGACCTGCAACCCGAAATGAGCGCGGAGGCGGTTTGCGATATCGTGCTTGAGAAGCTTGATTCCAAGGCGTATGATGTCGTTATCGTGAACTTCGCCAACCCCGATATGGTCGGCCATACCGGCATTCTAAGCGCCGCAGTTACCGCCTGTGAGACGGTGGATAAGTGTGTGGGCAGGATTCTGGATAAGGTAAAAGAGCTCGGCGGCGCCGCTCTCATACTGGCAGACCACGGCAACTCCGAGAAGATGGCAGAGGGCTCGCTCGAGAACCCCTTCACCTCACATACCACCGGTGATGTGCCGATGGTGCTGTTTGATGAAGATCTCAAAGGCGCAAGCCTGGCCGCAGACGGCAGACTCGCGGACGTCGCCCCGACCTTCCTCGACCTGATGGGCATTGCCATTCCTGAGGAAATGACCGGTAGAAGCCTCCTGGAGCGCTGATGAGCGAAACTAACGCCGACAAACGCAGAATTCATGTTCTCGAAAAGAATATGATCAATATGATTGCGGCCGGCGAGGTGATCGAGCGACCGGCGAGCGTGGTGAAGGAGCTGCTGGAAAACAGCATTGATGCCGGAGCCACAAAAATCACCCTCACCTGCGAGGACGGCGGACGTGGCCTGATTCAAGTAACAGATAACGGATGCGGGATATCCGCAGGTGATATCCCTACCGCTTTCCAGCCGCATGCCACCAGCAAGCTCTCCTGCTTCGACGACCTCTCCCATATCAGCACAATGGGGTTCCGCGGCGAGGCGCTTGCGAGCATTGCAAGCGTTGCGCAGGTGCGTATTGTTTCGAGGCAGGCCGATTCCATCGAGGCAAACAGCCTTGAGATTGATTGCGGCGATTTTGGCCCCGTTACTCCGGCCAGCAGCGACTACGGCACGACAATCTCCTGCCGCAACCTCTTCTACAAACTCCCCGCACGGCGCAAATTCCTGCGCACCGCCAACACGGAATTCGGCCATATCAGCGAACAGTTCACCCGCATTGCCCTCGCCAACTGCGATATTGAGCTGCGCCTGCTGCATAACGGCAAACAGATCTATTACCTCCCCGCAGGGCAATCTATAGACCAGCGTATCGGCGAGCTTATCAACAAAGACGTGCGCTCGAATCTCATCGCGGCAAGCTCCGACGAGCGCGGTATGTTTATCAGCGCGCGAATCTGCTCACCGGCAATGAGCCGCTCCTCGGCGAAAGACCAGTACTGCTTCCTCAACGGCCGCTACATACGCGACAAATTCATCTCGCACGCCATCAAAGAGGCGTACCGCGGAATGCTTGAGCCGGGGAAGTATCCGATCGTTTTTCTCTTTATCGAGATGGATGCGGCCTGCTTCGATGTAAACGTGCACCCGACGAAGATTGAAGTGCGCTTTGAAAACTCCAACCTCGTTCACTCGCAAGTGCTTGCGGCGCTTCGTGAAAAGCTGCTGAATCTGAAGGTGCAGATCAACGGGGACGTCTCTCGGGGCGCTTCGGATATTGCACCGGCGGGAGCTGCGGATATGAGCGCCGCGGACGCAGCTTCTCTGTCAATAACGGAGTCTTTGCAGGAGGCTATGAGCCGCAACAAGAGTGAATACGATGCGCGCGTGAGAAATTCGATGAAGAGCTTCTTCGACAGTGCCTCATCCTCCCCTTCTTCTGCCGGGCCGCGCTCAATTTCGGGCTCGGGATCGGGCGAATTCAGACCGTATTCTCTACACCGGCCTACTAATGCGGCAGGGTTTGAGCCGCCGCTTCCCGCCACTGAGCCTGCCGCGCCGCACCTCAACTGGATGCAGGTGCAGAACAGCTATATCGTCATAGAGACCGAGACTGGTATGGACGTTATCGATCAGCACGCATTCCACGAACGAATCATCTACGAAAAGATGTACGCGCGCGTCGCGGAGCCGGAGACCGAGCGCCTTGAAACGCAAAAGCTGCTCATTCCCGATACGTTTGAGCTTCGCGCCGGACAGGAGGAGCTGCTGGAGCTCTGTTCAGGCGTGTTGCATAAGCTCGGGATTGATGTGGCACCGTTCGGGCCGGGCGTTTGGGCGGTGCAGTCTTTCCCCACACTGCTGAGAAAGGCAAAGCCCGCCGAATTTATGGCAGAGCTCATCGAAAAACTCGCCGAGACGCACGTTGCGCCGGGTAGCGAGGAGCTTGTGCATTTCATTCTCGATACCGCTTCTTGCAAGGCGGCAATCAAAGCAGGCCAGAAGCTCAGCGAGATGGAGGTGATCCACTTGCTCGAAGAAGCCAAAAAAACACAGCGCAGTGGCAGATGCCCCCATGGCCGCCCTGCCAGAATCTCATTCAGCAAAGACGCCCTCGACAAACAGTTCAAACGTACGGGTTTTTGATTTTCTGCGTATGATTGGATGAATATGGCAACAATACCACATAATCCTAAGATATTGAGCTTGTCCCCAAATATTGAGCTTGTCCCCGAAAATTGGAAATTCTTTTAAGGTGTAATGTTTTTTGTTATATTAAGCCAAATGGTCTTTAAAAGGAACAAAAGCAAAGAGTAGAAAGAGACGCAAAATTTGCGTCTCTACAGTTTTCGTGCGGAGTGTTTTATCAATCCGGAGAATGCAACATTAGCGGGGCGCTTATGCGCCTCCGCTCTACGCGAGCAGGCTTTATGTTCAATTGAGAATCATTTCACGCGCGAACGGCTAGCAAACAGCGCAATTGCGCGATAGGCGGAATAAAAAAAGACGCTGACATTCAAGCCGGCGTCTTTTTTTGGTTTCAACACTCACCCCCTCAGAAAAAAAGTCGGGCAGAACATTGCGTCCTGCCCTCGCGTTTTTAAGGAGGCTTTGTGTTGGTTGTTGTTATGTGTTTTTTTTAAGGAGAATGCGGATGAGAGGACTCGAACCTCCACGGGCGTTATGCCCACTAGCACCTGAAGCTAGCGCGTCTGCCAATTCCGCCACATCCGCTTTCGCAGTTCTATAATCTTATTGAACTCTACTGAAAAATCAAGCAGTTGTTCGGAACAGCTTCGCGAAAACTTCGCATCCACTAAGGCTTGCCTGCTTAAAAGTGCTCGCGTACGCTAAGCCCAAGCTCACAAACCGAGATATATGATAGCGTCTTGAGAAAATACGTCAAGCGCTTTTTTTGTTTTTTTCAAAAAAAATCGAGAAAACTATTTCAGATAAGCATAACATTATTATTGACAGGTATTTATGCGAAAGCGCATTTAGATAATAATTAAAAAAACACGTTCTGATCTCAAAAAACCGTGCACATCTTTGCGCTTTAACACACTCAGACCCGCTACAGTCTCGTTCTCTGGCCGACTTAAGCAACGGGCTGAGTGAGTTGGTTGTCTCTCATTGCCGCAAGAATTGAGCAAGCCGCAAGTGCTGCGGTTTCCGTACGCAGGATGGCATCTGTAAGTTTTACGTTTAGGGCGCCCGCTTCTTCCAGCATAGCTTCCTCTTCGGGAGTAAATCCGCCTTCGGGGCCAACAAAGACGGCACGCTCGCGGGTATCTGAAAAATCCTCATCGAATAATGAGCCCCTGTTACCTCTCAGGCTTGCCGTCAGCAGACGTGCGCCTTTGAGGCTTGTGAGATGTTCGCTAAACGTCAGAGGTGGCGAAATCATCGGCAGAAACGGCCTTCCGCACTGCTTGCAGGCGGAGATTGCCAGATTGCGGTATCTCTCGCCGAGGTTTTTGCCCTCGCCTGTTTTAACGGTGCGTGAGTAGATGCATGGGAAGATTCGATCTGCGCCGAGCTCTGTGGCCTTGGCTATAAGCCAGTCAAAGCGCTGGCCTTTTGCCACACTGATCACAAGCGTTATGATTGCGTTCTCGCGAGGGGGCCGCTTTCTAATATCTGTAACTTCCAGAGCCGCGCTGCGTTTGGAGAGCATCGTTATAACGCCCTTGGCGCTTGTTCCGCGGCCATCGAAAAGCTCGATGCAATCGCCCTCACGCCGGCGGTGTGCGGCGAGATGCCTTGCTTCTTCCGTCGGGAGTTCAACGAAGTCCGTTATGTTTTCGCAGTAGAAGAGCGCCATCAGATACTCAAAATTGCCTGTGCGGCCTTCAGCCGGACGTCCTCGGAATCATCCTTCATCAATTCCGGCAAGTATCTTGCCACTTCCGTCTTCTTGAGCGCTATAACGGCATCGATCGCGTGGATCAGGGCGCGGCTGCGGTCTGTGCCTTCGAGCTTCGGCAAAATGTTTGCGAAGAAGTCTTCCACGAGAGGAAGCCCTGATTTATCACCCATCATTGCAAGCTGCCCCGCTGCCACCAGCCGCACTTCCAGCACACCGTCATCGAGCATAGTGAGAATGGAGTTGCGTGAATCGTCTGTCATGAGCTTTCGCATGGACTTTATCCCCATTACCCTGTCATCGGCGCGTTTGCTGATCATAAGCGCCCAAGACTTGCCGAATGCCTCAGGGTCGCGCAGCTCGGCCATCGCTTCCACCGCGAGCAGCTTTGTCCTCTCGGTGTAATTTTCGTTGCTGAAAATCCATCTGAGCAGATTTATATATTTCCTATCGCCAGCCTTGCCAAGCGCAACAACGGCATTGTCTCTGGCAGACTGATTTTCCGAATCAAGATACTTCAATATCGCCTTGTACCTCTCGAGCGAAGTGTCTCCGAGCCGAATCAGCGCATAAGCCGATGCAATATCGAGGTTGGGCGCCTCGTTGCCGGCGTATTTACGCACAACCTCAGTAGCTGTTTTGAAGCGGACATCACCAATCGCCATAAGCGCGGCGTATTTCTCTGCTTCAGTGCTCTTGTCGTTCTTGAGAATCATTATGAGGTTTGCCATGAGCGATTCATCCTTACTCAGGCCAATAGCCTCAATCGCGTTCATACGCTTTAAGAGATTATCACTGCCAAGCACTTCAATTATCTGCCAACGCGCCTGCTCTTCAATGGGAAGCTGCGCAGTAAGAGACTTTCTTCTTGCCTGAGAGGCCCCTGCCACCGGTGCAAGCATTACGCAGAGCAATATCAGCCATATAATGTGTTTTTTATTGTTCATCATTTCTCCATCTGTTTCTTTCGCGCTCCGATTTTGCCGGCCGCGGTTTCTATCATCATAGCCGCAAACAACCCGATTACAACCGCCCTGAGCATATTACCGAGCCGGTTTCCTGTCCTCGCAAAAACACTCACCTTCTCACACTGCGGCACATAATCGGCAAACCAGCCTTCAGAAGCGCCTCTCTCTTTAACCTTTTCCGGCAGGTTGCCAAAGGCGTACGAATCTATTATGCGCCCCAGCGGGTCGATGAGGCAGCTGACGCCCGTATTCACTGAGCGCACAAGCGAAACGCGGTTTTCAACGGCTCTGAACACGCATATCGCGAGCCTCTGGAAATGCTCCTTACCCGGCCCGATACTTCTCGAGCCGTCAGTTTTGACGTACCACCCGTCGTTGCTGATATTGAGCAGAAGCTGCGGCTTGCAGCTTGCCGCATCAACCGCGCGGCGCGTGAGCTCGGCGTCGGTATCTTCGTAGCAGATTGAGGGGGCGATTGTAATCTGCCGCGCTACGCTACCGGTCGCAAAACGGTTGAGCGCTTCTCCGCGGTCGATTACGAAGTCGTAACCCTCGCTGTTGAAGCGCATTATGAAGTCTTTGAAGAGCCCTTTTTCGGCAAACGGTATGTATTCCCCGAACGGCACAAGATGAATCTTGTCGTAGCGGTTCGGCAGAAGCGTGCCGCGGTCAAAGCAGACCGCTGAATTGTATTCCTTGTCCACCCACAGCCTGCCTTCGCGCTCGGCAAGCGTGGCAGTGGGTGCGCCGGCTATGAGGCTGAAATCTTCCTCTCTCGTAAGCATGCGCAGCTCATTATACACATCCCTGCCGAAGGAGCCCTCGCGCAAGCAACTGACGTACTCGATATTCATAACGGTGGGAATCATCGTTTCCGGCCAGGCGATAACATCCGCGCCGCTTTCTTTGCGGCAGAGCTTTGTCTGCGTGATAAGCCGCTCCAGCACTTCATCAGCGCTTACCATCTCAATCTTTGCCGAAGATGGTATGTCCGGCTGAACAATGCCGACAAGAGGACCCTCTGTAAGCTCTAAGCCGGCAAGCTGTTTTTTGCCGTAGAAAAACACGACAAGCAGGCAGGTAACCACAAACAGCTCTGAAACGAGCACAGGCGCTACCGCTTTCCATACGGGCCGCATATCAACCACGCGCCAATTTCCCGAAACAGAGCGCAGGGAAATCATCTTGCGCACGAGCAGGATGAGATCGACGAAGTATCCGTTGACCGCACCGAGCAGAAAGCTTACGCCCGCGGCGCCTGTAATATCGGCGATCTGGATGATAATCGGCCATTTGTACTGTGAATGTGCGGCGAAGTTCCAATCGAAGCCGCCGAAAAGCCAGCCTTGCAAACCTTCCAGCCCGACAAGCACAATTGGAAATGAAAAAGTAAAGGGAACACGCTTCCCGTGCAGATAACGAAGCAGGGAATAGAGAAGAAGCCATTTGAAGCTCAAGATGAACGCGGCCGCAATCCACGCGGCCACGGCTATATTGCGCAACCAGTCGGCGCCGACCAGCCAGACGGCAAAACCTGCCGCCATAAACAACAGTCCATTGCGTTTACTTTGCTTGCCGAGAGCCACGGCAAGCATGGTCGGCACAAACGCCACCCACATCAGAAAACCGCAGTCGTAAGGCGCAAACGAAAAAATCACCATGCAAGCACTCGCCGCAAGGGCAAGCACAGCAAGCACGGCCCCGCGTTGCCTCACTCAACAAGCTCCTGTTCGATCATCTCCGATGCGCTGAAATCTGCACCAACCTGCTCTGCGAGCAGAGATGCACTCTTTTCGAGGCGCGGGCTGAATGTGCCGCGAGCCTTGATGAGCTCGTCTCTTGCCATCTCGGGGTTGTCCATCTGGTAATAGACGTACGAAAGCAGGAATATCAGTTCGCTTGAGCCGTTGCGCTCAATCCAGCGCTGCATATCAACCATTCTGTCTTCGACTATATCGCGGTTGCCGATAAGCGCAGGCAGGTCGATATGTATCTTGACAATGTCGGGGTAGATTATCATCGCATTGTTCAGGCTGACGGAGCTGCTGAGGTACTCGCCTGCGGCGAGCTGAGCCAGACATGTGCCCAAATGCACGAGTGGGTCGTATTTCTTGTAGATCTTGGCGGTCGAATAGGCGTTTACTGCCTTGTAGTATTCGCCCGAGGCCATATATTCTTCAGCCTGCTTCATGTACATATTGAACTTGTCTTTCGAGAGGGATGCGAAGGTCGTATGCTTGCCGAGGATACTCTTTGCCTCATTGCTGAGCTTCTCACCCTCCGGTACGACCAGCTTCACTGATTCCTCAATCCGTTTGTCAACCTCGCTTTTCTCTCCGGCAGGGTCGTCGAGGAGCTTTTCCCGCATATCTTCCTTGCGCTGCGTCTCTTCTTTTGCCGCAAGCGCAGCCTCTTCGTCCTTCTCTTTCTGGGCGGCGAAGTGCTTGTCGAGGTCGTAGGTGCCAAGCTCATCCCTCATCAACTCGTAAACATCTTTCTGCTTATCTTTATACGAATCCTTGTCGTCAATGCCGCTACGGTCTGCTTCATTGGCGGTGCTTGAAGCGGAAACTTTGTTAAGAAGCGGGTCTTTCGTGTCGCTACCCTGCTCCCTGGCAATCAGTTCCTTTATATACTGTTTTGTGATAAGGTCCTGACTACTCTCTCTGAATTCAGCGCTGAGAGAGTATTCGCTGTCGTTGCCATGGCCGGCATATTCGCTGTTCTTGAGCTCCATTTCTGAGGCCAGCGAATCACTGCCGTAAACAGTATTTGCGAGAATTTTGTTCTGGAGATAGGAATCGTATTCGGGCATGCCCGTTCGGATCGTATTTCGGTCTGTGATGCGGTTGGGCAGTTTTGTACCGTAGATCGGGTAGCTGTACTGCATGCCTGTCGGGCTTACGGCGTATGTTTTGTAGCTCATATAGCTGGTAATGGGGTTGTAGCTGTAGGGGCGACCGTCCACTCCAATCCCTGCGGGCGAGTAGTTCTGCGCACCGCTGTTAGCCAGAGACTGGTTGTACGTGCCCTGATATGAACTCGCTGTACTCTGGTACTGCGTCGCAGTCATATTATACTGCTGGCGCGCGGCGTTGGCACT
This sequence comes from Phycisphaerae bacterium, assembly GCA_050251615.1. Taxonomy (GTDB): domain Bacteria; phylum Planctomycetota; class Phycisphaerae; order Sedimentisphaerales; family Sedimentisphaeraceae; genus Sedimentisphaera. The sequence continues at coordinate 998 of JBFWMM010000010.1, read as the reverse complement.
CACGCGGCGGGCAGAATACGCATCCCGACCGGTACGGGCAATATCGTCAGCGGCAAAGATTGCTCCACAAAAAGCAATCGTAAACAAAATTTTTATCACAGCTTTCATCTTCACGCTCCGAAATAGAAAAATACGTTCCTGATTCTAACACAGCCACAGGAGCAAGTCAACCATTTCCGCTTATTATTACGTCTGCGGGGCGTTTATGTTTGATTTTACTGCTCAAAACGCAGACACTATAATCAGCTGGATATGAATCGCACCTCTATTTTTTTCAGCGTTGGTTGCTTCCATCTCACATCATCAAAGGCCGACAAAATAAATCGTCTGAGGCTCCGCGCAGTAGTAGCTGTAGCCGACACCCGGCTCAAGGCTCGTGAGCGTGCCGTACCAACTGCCCGCGTAGTACTGGGCAATCTTGCCGGCGGGATTGGTGAATTTATCGAAGTCTTCCGGAGAAGCGCCCGCCATCGCCTCCTCAACCGTCATAGGCTCGGATACCGTGAGCCCTATCCAATTGTAACCGGCTTCGAGATCTATGGCGAGGTCTGCTTGCACGGGAGCGCCAAGCACATTAAAGCTACCGGCATAAGCCGCATTCAAGACATACTTCTTGCCGGCCTCAAGGCTCGTGAGTGTGCCGTACCAGTTGCCCTCGTAGTACTGCGCAATCTTGCCTTTGGAATCGGTGAGCTTGTCGAAGTTGGCGATGAACTTATCAACCATATCACTCATCACACTTGGAACGCTCCCGTCTTCCGGTAGCACGGGGAAGGAGATCCAGTTGTAGCCGGCATTGATGTCGTAACTGAACATCGTACCTGAGCCTACATATTCGTACTGCGCTGTAATGATTAAATCGCTCGTAACGCTCTCAAACGCAACATCCCAGCCCGTGAACGTCCAGTTTTCATTTGCCGTTATCTCGGGCGCCGTCGCCGATTCGCCATAGGCAACCGTTTGCTCGGCAGAGCCTGCGGTTATTATGCCGTTGGCGC
>JBFWMM010000009.1:50297-73786 GCA_050251615.1 Phycisphaerae bacterium | reverse complement strand
CAGCCACCGCGAATATCCACTCGCCAACTGCGGGAGTCGCCGCGGAAACACCGGCGGTTGCGGTTTCAAACCTCAGCTCATCGCTGCTGTTAACACCGATCTGCCATGCCATATCTTCATTAGCCCAGGTGTCTCTCTTGCCCACGATGCTCTGGTAGGAGCCCGTAGAGCCGCCCCACTTGATCCACAGGCCGATTGTAAGCTGGTCTGTAATGTATGTCGGGTTGAAATCGCCGGAGCCTGTTGCAAAGCCTGCCGCATCAATAGCAACCGCCTGACCTGCCGCGCCCTCTACGAAGTTAACCATACCGGGGTTGTTCGGGTCGAGGTTGTTACCTTCGCCGCTTACATCCGCGTACTGATCTGCAACGAGTTCGTCGAGATTCCATCCTGCAACCTGTCTGAGAACTGCAAGTGAAGCGGTCTCTGATATGGTTACATTGAATTCAGTGGAGCCGTTTGATGTTACGCAGTAGTAATAGCCCTGGTCTGAGCCTGAAACATCTGCGAGAGTGAGAGTTGCGGAGTTTGCGCCGACTGCCACATCGTCATCGGACGTGTCAACCGCATCATCAGCGCTGCTGTACCATGAGTAAGTTACACCGGAAATACTGCTTACACCGAATGTGAATTCGGCAGTATCGCCGGGCGCTACTTCAACATCTTCCGGCTGCGTTACAGCTATAGGTGCGAGGCTGTATGTGAAGTTCCATATCGGGCTGATGCCGAGGTCAACAGGATCGGAGCTGGAATCGTGCGTCATAACGCACCAGTAGTATGTACCCTGAGACATGCTTGCAGCGGTAGCAAAGCTGCTCAAAGCAACTGAGTTCACACCTGCGCCTGTTGAAACCATCTCCATGCTCGGAAAGTTCGGGTCTGCCCCGAAGTACACATCGCATGTAATCTCGCCGCCCTCAACTGCCGGAGTTACATTCGTCCAGCTGAGAGTCGTCGGAATATCGGAAGAAACGCTGCCGTTTACAGGAACAGGGCTCGTTGCACAAGGCAGAGCGTTCGGGAAAGACAGCAACGGAACTATCTGCTCTGGATAGCTGTCGATAGACTCCTTGGAGGAGAAGTAGAAACTTGCAGAGCCATCGCTGCCTTCCTGATAAACCATAAGAGTTACCAGACCGTTTGTATCCTCTGAAACAAAGCTTGCGTCAAGCTCGGCTGATACCAGAGTCTCAACGGTGTTCCAGTCGGAATCCTGTACAGTAGCGGCCGATCCAACAATCCTGTACATATCGGGGTCAAAATGCAGATAGCCATCGTTATACGGCTCGCTCATGCCGGGGAAGTTGCCGTAGTTGGTACTCATTTCGTCCCAGTTGTCCCATTCGCCGTCAGCGAGAGCGTAAATGGCTACGGTACGAGATCTTGTGGCCGTGAACTGGCCGAACGTCAGCGTAGCGCCTGAAAGGTCGCCGCCGACACCCCCGCTGATGTCAAAGCGGTATATTGTGGCTTTTGCACGAACGCCATCGTAATGGCGGCTTTCAAGGCTGGTGAACCCGCCACCGATTGAGGTATATGGCTTGTTACCATCGTTGGAGATGCTTGTATCTGCACCGTTTCCATCGGCAGTTGTTATGGATATTTCTGCCATTGATATTGTGGCAAGCGATAAGATAAGTATCGCAGTTGTAAGCATAAATCGCTTCATTTTATTTTCTCCATTAAAGATTTTTCGCTAATCTTAAAAATTCTTCTCACTTGACATTATCAAGGACACGCCGGGTACAAACCACATTCGAGCCAGTTCAGAGCAACAATCGAGAAATCGCCGATGTTGATCTCGCAATCGCCGTTGAGGTCGGATACGGAAGCGTATTCCAGCAGGCAGAAGCTTTTCACGTCAACTTCGTTGTAGAGGTCGGCTATTTCAACTGCATTCTTTGCATAGTTGAATACCTGAACGTCATCAATCTGGCCGTTGAACGCTTCTTCACCGTTGGCGAGGCCGCCGAGAGCGAATGTCGCGGTTGCATCGTCAGAGAGTGAGAATGTTTCAGTGTTAATGGTAAAATTAACATCTCCCGCGGGAGCGCGATAGATTGTAGAAGTGCCGCTGTCGTAAACAACCGCTATAAAATCCCACTCGCCGGTAACTGCGTCATATGAGTAGGAGTTGTCGTTTGTGCTGAGGAAGGTTACATTGTCGCTGGAATTAAGACCGATCTGGAACTGCATATCATCAGCTGCCCAGGTGTCTGTCTTGGATAAGATGTTCTGGAAGCTCGCGTTTGTTCCGTCCCATTTAACCCACATAGCGATTGTGAACGCATCTGTTATGCGAGCCGGATCGAATGAGCCGCCTGTTGCGATGCTGTTCGGATCAACGATAATTGCCTGCCCTTTGGCGCCTGCTGCAAAGCTCACGTTTTCAGCGTTTGCGGGAGTGAGGTCGTTACCGTTACCGCTTGAGTCGGCAAAAACGCCGCCTGAAACTTCATCGAGGCTCCAGTGAGCGGTCTGCCTCTGAACGCCGACGCCTGCTGTGTCAGTGTACGCGGCGTTTGCCTCGCCCGAGGCGTTTACTGCCTTGCAGTAGTAATAGCCTTCATCAGCGCCGGTTACGCCAGTGAGAGTGAGGGTTGTAGAATCGCCGCCGACAACATAATCATCATCAAGGGTGGCGCTGCCCGCATCGTCGCTGTGGTACCAGCTGTAAGTGGTCAGTCCGGCGCTGTCAAACTCAGCTGAAAGCTCTACATCTTCGCCAAGTGCAACAACTGCGCCTGTCGGGTTTGTTACAACCGTCGGGGCGAGGGTGTAGTTGAAACTCCACATATATCCTTCGCCAAGGCTTGTGGGTTCGCCCAAACCGTTCGGATCTGATGAGGTGTCGTAAGTATCAACGGCCCAGTAGTATGTGCCGGGGGTCAAAGAGGTTGTGAAGCTGCTCAGAGCGACAGAATTCTCATCTGCGCCCGTTGTTACCATCGCCATCTGGCTGCGGTCTGCAACGGTACCGAAGTAAACATCGCATGTTATTATGCCGCCTTCAAGCAGGGGAGCCGCATTCGTCCAGCTGAGCGCCGAAGGAATCGTGCCCACTTCCCCGTTGTCTGCAGGGTTAGGGTCTGCCGCGAAACGTGCGTTCGGAAAAACCAGAGCCGCGGGGCTGTTCACATCCGACTCTTTAGAGGCATAGTATGCGTCATAAGAGCTGTCTGTTGAATCTTTCCAGAGCATAAACGTAACAAGGCCGTTTGTGTCGCTGTCAATGAAGCTCAAGTCGATATTGCCCGGGGCGTTCGGTTCGCCGGTGGAGTCGTAGGATTGCAAGGTTCCTGCGTAGCCCGAAACCGCATCGACATAAGCTACTCTCGTCCACATGGTTGTGTCATAGTTGAAGTTGCCGCTGTTGTCGTACGGCTCGATGATGCCGGGGAAGGTGTTGTAGCTTACAGTGCCTTCGTCCCAGTTGTCCCATTCGCCATCGGCAAGGACATACAAAGAAAGCTGGCGGCTTCTCGTGCTGCTGTGCTGATAAACCTGAAAATACGCGCCGGAAAGATCGCCGGCAAATCCGTCGCTGATGTCCAGCCTGAACATAGACGCCTTTGCGCGTACTCCATCGTAATGGCGCACTTCAAGGTGTGAACCGCCACCGCCTACATAGGTGTAGCTTTTGTTTCCATCGTTGGAAATCATAGTATCGGCACCGTTACCGTCAGCGGTTGTGATGACGATTTCCGCCATCGAGAGGGTTGCCAGCGATAACAAAATCGCCAGAGAAAGCATAAATCGCTTCATAATGAAATCTCCGTAAAAACTAATGTGAATAATTCAAACCAAAATCAGCCGTTCCTGCGGCGAAGCAAAAGGCCGCCCAGGCCCAGAAGAGCCATTGTAGCAGGCTCCGGGACTACATCGAGGGTAAGCGTTGCTCCGACGGGGCCATCTGTTGACTCTCTTGATGCAAAGTATGTGTCAGCAGAGCTGTCGGTAGTTTCTTTCCAGATCATAAACGTTACCAGATCGTTCGTATCAGCGGTAAGGCAGGAAAGGTCTATTGATGTCGAAGTGAGACTGCCTGCATAATTCTGAATAACACCGATTTCCGCGACTTTCACCCACATTTCGGTATCGTAGTACAGGTTGCCGTCGTCGTACGGCTCCGACATTCCGGGCGCTGTGCTGTAACTCATTGTGGCTTCGTCCCAACTGTCCCATTCACCATCGGCAAGCGCGTAGATTGCGTATGTACGGCTTCTTGTACTGCTACGCTGATCAACAGAGAATGTAGCGGAAGTAATTTCATCCGTTACACTGCTGATGTCAAAGCGGAAAAGAGCAGCTTTCGCACGCACACCATCATAATGGCGTGTTTCGAGCCAAGTACCCTCTCCGCCGACATATGTGGCGGATTTGTTAGAGTCGTTGGAAATGCCGGTGTCGGCATCGACTGACACGTTGATAATAGTTGCCTGCGAAACGGCCGCAAGCAAACATAACAACGTTGTAATTAGAAGGTTTTTCTTCATAGCAAAGTCTCCAATAAATTAAAAAAACAAGATTATGACATGTTGAGAGAACAGAGTGAGAGATGAGTAATCAGCGTGGGCTGATTCACGTAAGCAAATCAGCTCGTGCCCTTGAGCGGTATCTAACACAGCATTAAGCAAGCTATCATCCTTGTTCTAACAACTTCAGTACGTTTTTCCCGTACCCCAAACCCTTCAAGGAATGCGAAGCTATATAGCAAGTAACGATATTACTCTATCAAAGGCAGACTGTCAAGCTTTTTTTCGCGTTATGAATTATTTTTTTGAGGTAACGCGAAGAGATGGAGTTTTTTGAATATTCTCCGTTTCCTCTCCGTCTCAGGTGCCTCCGCGGTTGCGTTATCTCATTCGTGGTCAGAACTTTCTCGAACGTTCCAGTGTGTCCTGCAGCTTCTCGACAACCTCATTCACCTGCGGCTCGGTAAGCTCAAGAATATCACGAAGCGCCTCGCCAATATAGGGCAGGTACGTTTTGATGTAGCTGCGCTTGACGAGCTCCTGTTTGATTTTCTTCTGGCGTTTGAGGTGTACGCCGAGCTTGCGCCCGCATTCCTGCACCGCCAGTTTGATTTCCTTGATAATCTCGGGGTAATGCGCGATGGCTTCCTTGCTCTCGCTGGTAAACGGCACCCAAACACTCGCTACATGCACCATCAGTACGAGCTGGCCGCTCGGCAGAGCGCCCTTGCTCTGGCTGAGGCCATAGTTGCGCCAGTTGGTATCGAGCACGGCTTTGTATATCGCGCCGGAGCTCTGCTGATACAGAAGCGGCACGCGGTTGGCGATTCGCTTGAGCTGCATAAGCTGCTTTGAATCGTCATCATCTTTCGAGCTGTCGTTTTTGAAGCCGTAAGCGAGGCCCGCTTCCACAAGGAACGGATTGCCGCGATAGACGCTCGGCCGGCGCGTGCAGGTTACGTAGAATTCCGCATCGACAACTCGCCTGAGCCCCTCTTCGAGGCGCTCTTCGCCTATCGGGCCGATGCAGTCAGTGCTCGGCGCCATAATTTTCGTTTCGTTTATCACCTTATGCAAAGCTTCGATGTCGGCAAGCTCGGCCTTATTGGGTTTCAGCATAAGGCTGAGGCCAGCTTCTTTTGTCATCTGCTTTGCCAGATTCAGGCTCACCCTCGAAAATTCCGTATGCAGAAATTCAGGCAGCTTTTTAGCCTTGGAATCCTGCGCCATCTTGAACAGCATGCCGATTTCCACACCGTACGGGTGCGGCTTGATCTCGACGGGAATAAACGGCATTTCACTGTTCTGGCGCTCGAAGTTGTAGCGCTCACCATCGGGCGCATCATATATAATCGTCGCGTGCGGGTTGGCCATGGCGGTCTGGGTGATGTAGTCGTCAACGCTCTGACGGCCCTTATTGTAGCGGCCTTCGAGAATAATCTTCACGCTCGTACCTGTGGGGGTGGGGAAGTCATCTTCAAGCCCCTCTTCCACGATAACCGGACGATTGCTTGATGTGTCGATTTTCAGTTTGCAGTAGTAGCCATGGTGCTTCGCGCTGGTTCTGCTGACCACCTCCACCGGCTCGCCCGTCGTGATGAGGCCGTACATACCCGCCGCGCTGATACCGATACCCTGCTGGCCGCGGCTCATCTTGAGCGAGTGGAATTTGCTGCCGTAGAGCAGGCGCGCGAAGATATTGGGCACCTGCCTCTTCACGATACCCGGGCCGTTATCGCGCACGAGCACCTCATATTTCGTGTCGCTGAGCGCTTTGATGCTGATGTAGAGGTCGGGCAGTATATGCGCCTCTTCACATGCGTCAAGCGCATTGTCCACAGCTTCTTTGATCGTAGTGAGCAGCGCTTTCTTGGGGTTGTCAAAGCCGAGCAGGTGGCGGTTCTTCGCGAAAAACTCGCTGATACTGATGTCTCTCTGCTTGCCTGCCATGGTCTCGGCGGTTGCTGCCGACGCGGTCTTGCGGCGCCTTGTCGGCTTAATGTCCAGCAGTGGCTGAAGATTGTCTTGTTCGGTCATTGTCTGCAAATCCTTTTAACTAACGAACAACGCGCAAGGCTTCTGCCTCACGATAAAGATGCCATTATACAGATTGCGGGCAAAGTTTTAAGGGCCTTTTATCTGGTTCATCACGAAAAAACCGGCCTATGCCGGTTACGTTGCTCCGGCACTCCCTCAATAGCCACGTGGCCGGCCCCTCCCTTCCCCTTTCCGGCCGCATCAAGCGATGGCGTTTGCGCAACATTATTACAAGCCGAAAAACCGCAGAGGACATTGGAGATTGTATTATCAGGGTGCGAACTTCAGCTGTTGCTTCTCGTGCAGAGAATACAATAAAACTGCATTCGGTTTTTATCGCGCGCAGCGAATATGCCGGAAGTGAAGAGTTCCTCTTCAAGCGGGATGCTGTCAGGCAGTATCATAACAAACTGCCCCGCTTCAATGCGGCAACTCATCGAACAGCCATCAATGTAGATCTTGCCGAGGCCACGCATTTCGGGGCGCGAAAGCTCCAGCGGCGCGGGCATCCCCGAGCCTATTTCCACGTACGGGCGAAGCGTCAGCAGAACGTTTCCCGCCCCTATCATACTGGCCAGCTCCATCCTTACGGGGCCGGAAACCGTAACTGTTTTAATGTCATATTCCGTGTTGTAGTAGCGGTACTTCCCATTGAGCGCGGCCAGCTCGAAAGAGTCGAAGCCGTCGCGATAGACCATTATATTCGTCTTGAATTCGGGCTTGGCGTTTGCCTCGCGCATAATCGACGTAAACTGTGAGAGCTCACCTTGAGCGGAACGAGCGAAAAAGATGTTGTTCAGGGCGGCGGCTTCGGAGATGTTGGCGGCGGTCTGCGGCACAAGCTCATTGACGCCGATACGCAGCTTTGCGAAATCGCGCTTGTCGATTGAGTATGCCATTACGCGGTACGTAACGGGAGCAGTCTCCGTTTTTTCGTAGCTTTCGGGGGTACGGAGGGTGGAGAAGTCGGTTATCTTGAGGCCTTTAATCTGTGAATCACCCACTTTCGAACACCCCCCTATCAAAGCGAATGCCGCAAGCGCCGCAAGAAACTCAGCTCTCAGAATCATCGGGGTTCTCCGCACGCTCTGCCTCGGTGTCAGTGCCGTTGCCCCTGTCCATCATGGCATTACTCACGGCCTGCTCGGCAGGCTCCTCGGTAAGCGCGCGCAGATAAATCACCTGCGTGTCATCGGACTGCTCTGCCCAGATGAGATTATCACGGATGAGCTCCAGCATCGCAAGGAACATACCGACCATCGCGGCTCGGCTCCTTTTTCTTTTTGTGAAGAGATGTTCAAATGTCAGCGGGCCCTCGCTCTGGAGCCTTTCGAGCATATCCACTTCGTACTGGTCTATGCTTGTCTCATCTTTGATAACGCTGTAATCGCGGTAGTTGCCTGTGGCTTTCAGAAGCGCATCGAATGTTTCGAGCAGCGTCCACACGCTCACCTGATCCATATCAAGCTCCGGCTCTGAATCCGGCTCGAAACGCTTTATATAACCATCGGGACGCTTATGCCGGAACATCTGGCCCTGCGCTTTGATTTCGAGAATTCCTGCGGCGTCTTTGAAGCGCTTATACTCAAGCAGCTGCCTTATCAGCTCGTTGCGTGGGTCGGCCTGAGCGCCGTCCATTTCATCTTCCACATCCACCTTCGGCAACAGCATCGCAGACTTTATCTCCATGAGCGTCGCCGCCATCACGAGAAAATCACCGGCCAGATCGGTATCGAGAACTTGAAGCATATCTACGTATTCAATGAACTGCCCCGCCACATCCGATATGGCAATATCATAAACATCCACCTCCTCCTTGCGCACAAGGTACAGCAGCAGGTCCATGGGGCCTGAGAATATGTCTGTCAGCTCGATCTGGTATTCGCTCATATTTCTTACTGCAATGAGAGGTTCAGCCGGCAAAACTCCATCATTTTGTCCGGCATTTCGGGGTTTCTTGTTTTTGCCGAAAGGTAAGCCGCTTCCACAACGGCAATTGTATTGAGCAATTCATTCTCGCGCTCTGTGAGGGTTCTGGCGGCCAGTGCCCTCACTTCTTCATCTTCGGCTTTGAGTGCGTTGTAAATCAGAAGGAGATTATGCTTTATTGCGTTAGTTTTGTCAACAGACCCGCAAACTTCGCTTATAAGCTCGTCTTCGAGGCTACGCAGGCGAAATGATTGCGGTCGCGCGCTGATGTACTTATCGGGGAAGTACAGGCGGATATTTTCCATCTCGCGGCACTTGCCCCTTGTTACTGTGAGCCCTGCGATAAGCCTCTCACTGTACTGCATCGAAACTACGGCGAAATCTTCGGCAAGCAGGTTGCGTTGCACGATGTCGGGCGAGTTGTTTGTCTTGATCGCAGACACCGTCTCGGGGAGCGCAAAGTGGCGCGTGAGAAGGTGGAAGATGGCGTGGCAATGGCGCAGGAGTACGCCGCCGCCGGCAAGCTCAGGGTCTTTGAGCCAGTGATTTTCGGGCAGGCTCAAATCGAGGCTGTATTTGCCTCTTGCCTCTATGAGGTATATGCTTTCAGCTTCACTGCGGTTGGCGCGGAGGTAGTCGTCGAGGGCTTTATAGCCAGGGTAGTAGCGGTGCAGGCCCGCTGAAACGTAGAACGTTTTGCAGTTTTCGGCGAGTGCGATTGTCGCGGCGGCCTGCTCAAGAGTGTGAAATGTCGGGAGCGTTTTGAGTATGCTGACGCCTCTCTTAAAGGCCGTCTTAATAAAATCGCCGCTACACTGGTGCCTTGATGCCACCACAATCAACTCTGCGCCGGAAGAAAGCACCATCTGGCGGGAGTCATCGTAGATACGGCAGGCGTGCCTCTCGGCGAGTCGCTCGGCCTTTTCCATTTCCCTATCGCTCACGGCGACAAGCTCGAAAGAGCCCATCTCCAGAGCCGCGCCAAGAATGGCAATGGCCTCATCATTGAGCCCGAGAAGGGCTATCTTCACCTTGCCAGCAGACAATTTCAGCCAACCCTCTCTCAGAGACCTATGCTTTTGTTGTCGTCTTCGGTCTTGCTTGCCATGGAGTAGTTGTTGTCCTGACGGGCATGGTTCACTCCAAGCTTCTGCTGATAAAGATTATACACATCCTCTTCGTTGAGCCCGAGGCACTGCGCCAGGCTAATCCAGAAGAAGAGCATATCGGTAACCTCAACGCGCGCGTTTTGCAGGTCGTGTATCTCGAAGCGGCGGCCTTCTTTGGCCTCCTTGCACCAGTGCTTCCAGTAGGTGCTGTCGCGAAGCTCTTCAAGCTCACTGCTCATAGCCATGATGTAGTTGTTGAGCCACTCACCGCACTTCTGCGGGTCGAAGTTTTCTCTGGCTTCTTTCGCATCGAATCCGATTCGTTTGTTGAGCTCTGCCTGTTTCTCAAAAAGTTCTTTGAGCATATCATTGTCCTGTGTAAAGAAAAACTGCCCCGTTTTTTCACAGGGCAGATTGTAATTTAATATTTTCCGTGTTCTTGAAGCGTGAAGTATTTGGGCAACGGAAATCTGCTGCAGAACAGCCTTACTTCCTTGCCGACCTTCTCGATTGCCTCGGCATCTTCGATGTTTTCCGCTACCGAGCTGAAGAAACCGGCCAGCTGCTGCATATCCTCGGGCTTCATGCCTCTGGTTGTGATTGAAGGCGTGCCAATGCGTACACCGCTGGGGTTGAACGGCGGAGCGGGGTCGTTGGGAACCGTGTTGCAGTTGGTAACGATGCCGGCTCTGTCGAGCGCCTTGGCCATCTTCTTACCGGCGATGCCTTTGCTGCGCATATCGATAAGGATGAGGTGGTTATCTGTGCCGCCGGTTACAAGGTCAAAGTCGTAAGCCGTAAGCGCCTCCGCGAGCGCCTTGGCATTCGCCACAACCTGCGCTGCATACCGCTTGAAGCAGTTTGTGTTCGCTTCTTTCATCGCAACCGCAATACCGGTGATTGTGTGCATGTGCGGGCCGCCCTGAAGGCCGGGGAATACCGCCTTGTCAACCGCTTTGGCATGCTCTTCCCTGCACATTACCATCGCGCCGCGCGGGCCGCGAAGTGATTTGTGCGTGGTCGTGGTAACGATGTCGGCGAAGGGCACGGGGCTCTCGTGAACGCCGCCTGCCACGAGGCCGGCGATGTGTGCGATGTCGCATACCAGATATGCGCCAACGCTGTCAGCGATGTCTCTGAAGGCTCTGAAGTTGATTGTACGCGGGTATGCCGTAGCGCCTGCCACGATCAGTTTCGGCTTTGTTTCCTTGGCGAGATCTGCGATTTTATCGTAGTCAAAGAGGCCGGTGGAGTAGTCAACGTTGTACTGAACCGCATTGAACAGCTGTCCTGTCGCGCTGACTTTCCAGCCGTGGGTAAGGTGTCCGCCGTCGGGCAGGGCAAGTCCCATAATGGTATCGCCGGGCTTGACCAGCGCCATGTATGCCGCCATATTGGCTATAGAGCCTGAATACGGTTGCACGTTGACGTGGTCTGCGCCGAATACTGCCTTTGCGCGCTCCTGCGCGATTGTTTCGATCAGATCTGTAACCTGCTGCCCTTCGTAGTAACGCTTATTGGGGTAACCCTCGGCGTATTTGTTTGTCAGGCAGCTGCCGGTCGCCTGCATAACGTTCTGAGAAACATAATTCTCAGACGGTATCAGACGGATAGAGGCGGCTTGCCTTGCTTCTTCCTGCTTGATAAGTTCGTTTATCTGCGGGTCGTAACATTCCAGCATTGCTGTTCTCCGGTTATAATGTAATCAATTATACTGAAAAAAAGCCCAGTCCTGTACATTATGACTGCCGGCTTTATAATAAGTTTGACAACATTATACTGAAATCCTTATAATGTGAAACCAAAACTGACCGGGCTCTGCCCTTAATCTTACACAACCTGCAAGAGGAATTGATGTCTCAGGTAAACGAGCAGCAGATAGAAAACGCGAGAAAGTATTTCAAACGGGCAGAGGAAGTTGCCGCGGTGGGCAATTATGACTACGCAATCGAGCTTTACCTCGAAGGGATAAGGATATGGCCGGATTCCATAGAGGAGGCGCACGCCCCCCTGCGAAAGCTTGGAATCTTGCGCTACGATATGGGCGGCAAGAAGCCCTCGCTCAAGGACAAACTCGCAGGCAGAGGTAAAGAGCCGATAGATCAGCTCATACATGCCGAATCACTTTACGCCAAAGACCCCTTCAGCACAGAGCTGGCGGAGAAGTTTATTGACGCAGCGGTGAAGTGCAAGCTTGATGAACTGGCAATTTGGCTGAGCAAGATTCTACTCGCCGAGCTCAAGCCGCTTGATAAAAAACCGTTTTCGACGCTCATCCATCTCAAGGATATTTTCGTTTCCTATAAGTTGTATCAGGAAGCCGCTATGGCCTGCAAACTGGCAAAAGAGATGAAGCCGGGCAACTTCGCCCTCGAAGATGAGCTTAAAGAACTGCTCGCAAACCTGACTATCCAGCAGGGGCAGTACGATACCGACGAGAACTTCCAAAAGGCTATCAAAGGCCGCGATGAACAGGAAAAGGTTCAGCAGGCCAACGCCACCCACAAATCGGAAAGCTTCAAGTCGAATGAAGTGAGCGAGCTTGAAGAAAGGCTCAAACAAACCCCCGATTCGCAGGCGCTCCGGCTTGAGTATGCAAAGAAAGCCGCGAGGCTCGGAGACCAGCAACTCTTCGAGAAGGTATGCCGCCAGCTCGACGGCTGGTATCGCGAGACAAAAGAATTCGCCTATCAGAAAGCTCTCGGCGAAATTATCATCAGAGACCTCAAGGACAAGGCACGCGCAATCAGGACAAGCGGCTCGCCGAAAGAGTCAAGAGAGCGCTACAATCAGCTTCGCAAAAAGCTCTCTGATGTCGAGCTGTATCACTTCAAGGGCTGCGTGGAGAATTACCCCACCGAGTTGCAGTATGCCTATGAGCTGGCTGTGAGGTATGTAAAGCGCAAGCAGTACGATGAGGCCATCCCGCTGTTGCAAAAGGCGCAGAGGCGCCCGGCTCTGAAAAACAACGCCTTGTATATGCTCGGGCTCTGCTTCTTCCACAAGAGCTGGTTTACTGACGCCATCGAGATTTTTGAGAGTATGCTTGAGGGGGCTAATGACAAGAGCAGCGACATCTTCAAGGAAGTGCGCTACCACCTCGCCCTCGCATATGAACACGAGGGCAACTTGCAGGCCGCCTTCGATACGTTCCGCAAGCTCGCCCACGAAGATTTCTCGTACAAGGACATCTCAAAGCGCATCGACGCGCTCCGCACGAAACTGTAAGAAAAGCGGAGTTTCGCAAAAAATACACCAAAAAACGGTAACGTAAATGCCAACCAATGCCGGTGAATTCAAATCTGCCCGCTGATTGCTCGGGGTTACGACAGAAAAAGCGGCTTTATGTGTCTTTCGAGGATGTTGTATGTTACGTGCTGCGCGATGAGGCCTTCGTACTTCTCCACAGCCTCAAGGTACTCTGCGCCAAGCTCCGCCGCCACCTTATACCCCACATGAATGAGCTGGCGGGCGTGCAGATTGTATTTCGGGCAGCTCGGGTTGTGCGTGAGCGTATATTTGAATTCATCACTCGTCCACTCGTTCACGGCTTCCGCGGAGGGCAGTTTGGATTTGTCTATATCTATAACGGCAGCATACGGGCCGCAAAGCTCATCAAAGCGCTCAAGCGCACGGCAATAAACCATCTTTGCGATTTCGAGGCCCTCTCCGCCCGCGGCGGCAAGCCCGATAATCTCTTCGAGCCAGGTTGTACCGGCGGTTTTAATGTGCAATCCGGCATCGAATCGCTTGATGGCGGCTGATATTACCGGATAAATCGAAAACTTATCGCTGCCTGAGTGTACACTGAGCTTGAGGTTTTCCGGCAGGCCGAACCGCCCCACCGCATATCTGATAACGGCGAGGTCGTCGTTGAATTCCTTATCAAACACACTCACATCGCCCACATAGTCCACGCCTTTATTGAAGCGGCCTGTGAATTTCGGCGCGATTGTCTGGGCGCAAATGCCCTCATCGGAGATAGCCGCAAGGATAAACAGAATCTCAACGGGTTGCTGGGCAAGCTCGGTCTCATCCATACTCACCTCCGTAACGAAATTACCTGCACCCTTCTCCCCCTCAATGAAGCGGTAGATCTCGCCTGCCTTCTGAACGGCCAGAAGCGTCTTTGAGGCAATATCTCGAATCTGTTGCCTGGTTATAATGAGCGGTTCTTCTATGCCGTCAATCACAAGCTCGCCGGCAAATGAGCTGTATTTAGCCACGAACGCATCAATGTCTGCCTGCGCGGCGCTCTCACCGATATAGTCGGCAACGTCCAGCGTGAAGAAATCGCAGTGCGCGGTAAAGCCGGCAACGTTACTCATATTTATATGGTCGGCATCGGCGTAGTAGCCTTTATGCCAGCCGAGCGCTGAAACTGCCTCATCGGCCTCGCGCCTTGTCGAAGCGGGCTCGGTATGCACGATGCTGTGCTCGCGGAAAGACTTGTTCCAAACCGGAACCACCTCCGTGCCGAGCTTTGCAGCTTCAATCATAGCCGCAAGCTGAGCCTTACCCTGCCTTGCGAACCTGTCGCCGACACCGAATGAGTATTTTTCGATTTTCATCAATAATTCCTGAAGATAGCTTGTCATAAATCGTGAGACTCTAACCAATAGCTTGATTTTATGAGAAACGCGAGGCTTTTCAATCTTTTTTTCTTTTTGTGATATAATAAAGAGCCTGTTTAGAGCCGCGATAATACGTAGCGTTACAACAATCGGCTTTATAATTTTTCGGCAATCTGTATCATAGCCTGCCTGGTAACGCAGTTTTTAACCCTGTAAGTAATATGGGAGAAACCACATGAGCAAACTGAAACAAATCAGTCTGGCGGTGCTTATCGCGGCCAGCGACCATTTCTCCGTAGTGGCAAAAATCGGATTCGCGGGAAAGGGTAAGGAATAATGAAGAAACTGCTCATAGTCATACTCGCCTCACTTGCATTCATCTCAGGCTGCGGCAAGAGCGGCCCCGCTGAAAAGACAGACAAGGTTGTCATTATCAGCCCGCACAACGAAAACATCAAGATGGAAATTGAACGCGGGTTCAAGGCGTGGTACAAGGAAAGCTTCGATGCTGATGTTCAGGTGGACTGGCGCGACATAGGCGGCGGCGGGAGCAGCATCCTCAACTACCTCCGCAACATATACAAAATGAGCGATACCTGCGAAGTGGATATTCTCTTCGGCTCGGGCGATGCACCTCATCAGTACCTCTCGGCGGAGGGCCTGCTTGAGAAGTACAACCCGCCCGCAGACTTCCTTGCCAATGTTGACCCTGTCTTCAGCGGCATGCGGATGTACGACGAAAACGGCTGCTGGTACGGCACTGTCCTGAGCAGCTTCGGATTCGTTTACAACAAGATGATACTCCGCGAGCTGGGGCTTGCCGAGCCGAAGGTCTGGGAAGACCTTGGCACAAGCGATATGCGCGGCAACTTGATCCTCGCAGACCCGTCTCAGTCATCCAGTATAGCGGCGGCGTATGAGATGGTTTTGCAGAGCGAAAACGACTGGCATAAGAGCTGGAAAAAGCTCTTCGCCATCCTCGCAAACGCCAAGAAATACACAAGCAGCAGCGGAGCGGCGGCAAACGCCCCCGTTATCGGCGAAGCGGCAGTAGCGGCTTGCATAGATTACTACGGCGCGATGTATGTGGCCAAGGAGCCGGAGAAGCTTGGGTATGTGAGCCCGAAAGGCGGCACCGGCTTTACCCCCGACCCCATAAGCATACTCAAAAACCCGCCGAACAAAGAGACCGCAAAGCGGTTTATGGATTTTGTGCTGAGCATCGAAGGCCAGAGGCTCTGGGCTCTGCCGGTCGGCCATCCGGACGGCCCCGAGAAGTACTGCCTGAACAGGCCGCCGGTGCGCAAAGACTTCTACGACGCCTACGGCGATGATATGCCGGCGTGGATTGCCAAACCGTACAGTTCCGACCCGATTGAGGTCGATGCGGAGCTACGCAAAAAGAGATACGATGTTATCGTGCTTCTGGTCAAGACGAGCGCGGTGGAAAATCCGGCGCTTCTCCGCGAGGCGAAGGGGTTTGTCGATGCGGCAGGCGGCGCGCTCGACGAGGAATTCTACGCACTTCCCGAAAACATACAGAGCATAGAGGATATATATAAACTCCACGAGCTCGTAACCGATGACGCCGCCCGCCAGAAGATTACAAGCGGGTGGTCGCAGTTCTTCCGCGACAAATACAAAAGTGTTATTGAAAAAGGCAAGCAACTTTGAGGCAGCCGAAGCTCAAACTCGCAGGCAAAGGCTACATCCCGAGCGCCCTCTACGCCGTGATAGTGATTTTCTTCACGGCGTTTTTCCTTTACCCGCTCTGGCTTGCGGTACGCGAGGGGTTTATGCTCAATGGAGCCTGGAGCCCGTACTGGATCAAAACAATCCTCACAGATCAGCTGCTTATGCGAAAGCTGGTAAACTCGCTGAACCTCGCCTTTACGACAACTATCCTCACGCTGATTCTGTCTCTGCCGATAGCGATACTGCTCACGGGCCGCAAATTCGCCGGCAAGGCGAGCGTGAATATGCTGATACTGCTTCCGCTGATACTGCCGCCGTTTGTGGGGGCGCTGAGCGTAAAGCGCTTCTTCGCTCAGCACGGCACGCTCAACCAGATCCTCATAAACTCAGGACTCATAGACTTCTCACAGGCCTATGACTGGCTCGGGACGGGCTTTATAGCCGTAATGATACTGCAAGTGCTGCATTTGTATCCGATAATGGTACTGAACATATCATCAAGCATGGCCAATCTTGACCCGATGTACTACGAGGCCTCCAGGAGCTTCGGCGCCGGCAAGCTGCGCACGTTTACCCGCATCACCCTGCCGCTTATCAGGCCGGGCATCTTCGCGGGCAGCTCGATTGTGTTTATATGGGCCTTTACCGACATCGGCACGCCGCTCATCTTCGATTACAACGAGCTTGCGGCGGTCAAGATATTCAATGAGCTCAAGCAGTCCAACATTGACGGCAGCGCGTACGGCTTCGTCTTTATCATTCTCATCATCACGATTCTGTTGTATATCGTGGGCAAGTTCGTGCTGGGCAAGCCTGTCGCTGTTGACAGCACCAAGGCGGGCAACAGCAGCGAGGAAAAGAAGTATGGCCCCCTCGGCACGGGCCTGGCATGGTTGTTCATCGGGATTGTGATGGTGATGTCGCTTCTGCCTCATATCGGCGTGATTCTCACCGCCCTCTCTGACAGATGGATGAACACAGTCCTGCCGGAATCCTACACGCTTGAGCATCTTCGTGACGTGGTAATGCGCCCGCAGACGCGCAACTGCATAATAAACAGCCTCAAATACGCCTCCGTCTCCACCACTATTGACCTTGTCATCGGCATAACCGCCGCATGGCTCATAATCCGCAAGAAGATTTCCGGCAGCCACCTGCTCGACGGCATCCTTATGCTGCCACTGGCCGTACCCGGGCTGATACTCGCCGCAGGCTTTATCACGCTCACGGCCCCCGGAACCGCGCTGGCCAAGATAGGCCCGATGTACAATCCGTTCTGGATTATCATCATCGCATACTCCGTCAGGCGTGTGCCGTTTGTCGTGCGCGGGATATGCTCTGGACTTGAGCAGATCCCCGAGACGCTCGAACACGCCGCGCAAAATCTCGGCGCAAACAAGTTCACTTCGTTCAAAAGAATTACCCTGCCCCTTATCGTTTCCAACGTAATCGGAGCGGGCATTCTCACGTTTTCATTTGCGATGCTGGAGGTGAGCGATTCACTCGTCCTCGCGCAACAGCAACAGCACTACCCGATAACCAAACAGATGTACGCCGCGATTGACGCAAACCCCGATTCGATTAATATAGCATCGGCGCTCGGGCTTGTGGGTATGCTGCTTCTCGGCGGCGGCCTCTTCGGTGCATCTCTCGCCATGGGCAAACGGCTTGGCGCTATTTTTAAGGTCTGATATGAAAAAGATTACCATACGGGATATTTGCAAGACATACTCTCAGGGCGGAAAAAAGACCGAGGTGCTTCGCGGCATCAACATCGATATTGAGCCCGGGGAGTTCTTCTTTCTGCTCGGCCCAAGCGGCTGTGGCAAAACAACCCTTCTGCGCATTATAACCGGCCTGATCGCCCCGACACGCGGGCAGATCTTTTTTGACGGCGAGGACGTTACCGAGCTCGATGCACGCAAACGAAGCACGTCGATGGTGTTCCAGAACTACGCCCTCTGGCCGCATATGACCGTTCAGAAGAATGTGGAGTTCGGGCTTGAGATGAAGCGCGTGGACAAGGCAGAGCGCGTAGCGTATGCAACAGAGTGCCTGGAGCTCGTGAAGATGGAGAAGCTCGCGCAGAGAAAGCCCGTTCAGCTCTCAGGCGGCCAGCAGCAGAGAGTGGCCCTGGCAAGGGCGATCGCCTCCCGCCCAGACTGTCTCCTGCTCGATGAGCCGCTGAGCAACCTCGATGCGAAGCTGCGCCTCATTATGCGAAACGAGCTGAGGGATATTGTGAAGAAAACCAACACGACGGCCATTTACGTTACGCACGACCAGAAAGAAGCGCTCGCCATGGCAGACCGCATCGCCATCATGAACGGCGGCGTTATCGAGCAGATCGGCTCTCCCCCGGAGATTTACGAAAACCCGCAGACGAAATTCGTCGCGGACTTTATCGGCGAGTGCAACTTCTTCGCGGGCGAGATTATCCGCAAGGACGGCGATAAGACGATAATCGAGGCGGCGCTCGGCGAGCTCGAATCCTTTTTCGCGTCAAGCTTGCAGGAGGGGAAGATTGTTTGCGGCGTAAGGCCGGAAAATCTGAAGATCTCAACGACCGCTCCGGCCGGGCAATACATTAAGGCGAAAGTGGATTCTGTAGTCTATCTCGGCGAGGTTACGCAGATCGGGCTCTCGCTCGCCGGCGGCACGGTGTGGAAGAGCTTTTCCATCTCACGCGATGTAACGGATGTCAGAAACGGGCTGGAAGTGTTTGTGAGCCTGCCGGCGAAAAAGATAATGTACTTCGGCGCATAGCGCCCCATCGAAAGTAAAGATGTCAGGATACATAGAAGTTATCGCGCTGGCTTTCGCGCTGGCAATGGACGCGTTCAGCGTATCGCTGGCGACAGGCGCCGTTTATCGCAAAGTGCACCTGCGCTACTCACTGCTGATGGCGGGGATGTTCGGGCTGTTTCAGGCGGTGATGCCGCTGATAGGCTGGGCAATCGGATATGCCTGCTCGGAATTTTTAGCGCCTGTGGCAAGGCTGGTGGCGTTCGTACTGCTGGTAATTGTGGGCGGGAAGATGATTTATGAATCCTTCAAACTCTCTTCAACGGGCGAAAGCGAAGATGTGAAAGTCAACCTGCTCACAGTGCTCGTGCTCGCCGCAGCCACAAGCATCGACGCGCTCGCCGCAGGATTCACCCTCACGCTCATGGAGACAAACCCATGGCTTGATGTGGCAATCATCGGCGCGGTAACGTTCATCCTCTGCGTCATAGGCTCGGAAATCGGCGCAAAATGCGGCCACCTCTTCGAGGGCAAAACAGAGCTCCTCGGAGGGATTGTCCTCCTCCTCATCGGCCTCAAAATCCTCATATTCGGATAAGCCGTCTGACTCTGAGCCGCGAAGTCAGGGTGCAAGTATGGCAAGGGCTTGATGAATCACACCCCTGCTATACCCTGTTGAGCCTTCGCGCGGCCCGCGGCGAGCGCTTGACTAAAATCAGCCCATCGGGTATAATAAATGGATTATACCAATACATCACGCTTTGATGACACCCTGCAAGCCAATTAAAGGGGGATGGTATATATTAAGTCGGTCTAATCTCAGAAGCGGAAGCAGAATCCGCGGCACCGGAAAGAATGGAGCTGAAATGAACTACGAAGAAAAGATTGAAGGTTTCGGGATAACGTTTGACGATGTGCTTCTTGTCCCGCAGGCAAGCGATATAGTGCCCGCGGACGCTGACACGTCCACCCGTCTCACGCGGAACATCCGCCTCAACATCCCGATTATAAGCGCCGCGATGGACACGGTTACCGAGTCTGCGCTGGCGATCGCGCTCGCCCAGGAAGGCGGCATCGGCATCATACATAAAAACCTCAGCGTGGAGGCGCAGAAGCGCGAGGTTGAGAAGGTGAAGCGTTCAGAAAACGGTGTCATTCAAGACCCGATCACCCTGAGCCCGGATGACAACATCTCCAAGGCGGTGGAGCTTATGCGCGAGCAGCATATCTCCGGCGTGCCTATTGTTGTCGAGGGGAACAGGCTTGTCGGCATACTCACCAACCGCGACCTCAAATTCCTCGAAAACTACCAGACCAAGGTAAAAGAGGTGATGACAAAGGAAAATCTCGTTACTGCGGGCCCCGATACCGACCTCGAACAAGCCAAAAAGATTCTCCAGAGCCATCGCGTCGAAAAGCTGCTGCTTGTCAAAGGGGACGTACTCAAAGGCCTGATAACTATGCGCGATATCGAGCGCGTAATGCAGTTTCCAACGTCAGCAAAGGACTTGAAGGGCAGGCTGCTCGTGGGTGCGAGCGTGGGCGTGCACAATTATGAGCGCGTTGAGGCGCTTATCGCGGCGGACGTGGATGTGCTCGTGGTTGACACGGCACACGGCCACTCAAAGAACGTAATCGACACGGTGCGCGAGATCAAGCGCAACTATAACATAGACGTAATCGCGGGCAACATCGCCACAGCTGATGCGGCCAACGCACTCATCGAAGCCGGAGCAGACGCGGTGAAAGTGGGCATCGGGCCGGGCGCAATCTGCACAACGCGCGTTGTGTCGGGCGTAGGCGTGCCGCAGATTACTGCAATAATGCGAGCGGCTCAGGCCGCAGATGACGCCGGCGTACCCGTCATTGCGGACGGCGGCATCAAGCTCAGCGGCGATATCACAAAGGCAATCGCCGCGGGCGCAAGCAGCGTTATGCTGGGATCAATGCTCGCAGGCCTCGCCGAAAGCCCTGGCCAGCTGATCATCTACAAGGGCAGGCAGTTCAAGGAGTACCGCGGCATGGGCTCGCTGGGCGCAATGGTACTCGGCAGCGCCGACAGGTACGGCCAGGACAGCCAGATGGGCAAGCACAAGCTCGTTCCCGAAGGCGTTGAGGGGAGAGTGCCATATCGCGGCCTTCTCAGCGACTACATCTTCCAGCTCGTCGGCGGGCTTCGCAGTGGCATGGGATACTGCGGCAGCAAGACCATCGAACAGCTCCGTTCAAACACGAAGTTCGTGCGCGTAACGAGCGCGTCCATAAGCGAATCGCACCCGCACGACATTCAGATAACCAAAGAATCACCAAACTACACAGACAGCGCCCTGTAAGGAAAGCAGATGAACCAGTCCCACGTAAAAATAGCGATAATCGACTTCGGTAGCCAGTATGGCCAGCTTATCGCGCGGCGTGTACGCGAGATGAACGTGTTCAGCATGCTCTATTCGCCGAGCGTGAGCGTGGAGAAGCTACGCGCGGAAGGTGTTACGGGCGTAATCCTCTCCGGCGGGCCGGCAAGCGTATATGAAGAAAACGCTCCCACCTGCGACCAGGCCATCTTTGAGCTTGGCGTGCCTGTAATGGGCATCTGTTATGGCATGCAGATTGCGTGCAAGATTCTCGGCGCCGATATTCAACCCGCGCACAGCCGTGAGTACGGCCGCACAGATCTTGTTGTAACGAAGGCCGAGGGGCTGCTCGAAGGGATACCGGAGAAGACAACCGTCTGGATGAGCCACGGCGATCAGGTAAACAAACTTAACAACGATTTCGAGGCGCTCGCACAGACGCCCACCTGCCCGTTCGCGGCGGTAAGGCACAAATCCAAGCCGTTCTACGGTGTACAGTTCCATCCGGAAGTAACGCATACACCCGCCGGCAAGGATATGATACGCAACTTCCTCTACAATATCTGCAAATGCAAAGGCGACTGGGTTATCGGCGATTTCGCCGAAGACACAATCAAGGCCGTACGCAGGCAGGTGGGCAAGGATACCGTTATCTGCGGTCTCAGCGGCGGCGTTGATTCGGCTGTCGTGGCGGCGCTACTGCACAAAGCCATCGGCGAGCAACTGGTATGCATATTCGTGGACAACGGCCTGCTGAGAAAGAACGAGCGCGAAAGCGTTGAAAAGACCTTCCGCGACCACTTTAAAGTCAATCTGCACGTAGTGGACTGGTCGAAGCAGTTTCTCGACAAACTCGCCGGCGTAACCGATCCGCAGATGAAGAGAAAGATTATCGGCGCTGAGTTTATCGAGGCGTTCAAGAGCGAGGCGGATAAAATCGAAAACGCCAGATTCCTCGCGCAGGGCACGCTCTATCCCGACGTCATTGAATCGGGCTCAAAAGACGGCAACCTCGCCGCCAATATCAAGCTGCACCACAACGTGGGCGGATTGCCCGAACAGCTCGGATTTGAGCTTGTCGAGCCATTGCGCGACCTCTTCAAGGACGAAGTTCGCCTGCTCGGTGAATACCTCGGCCTCACGGAAGATATGGTTTGGAGGCACCCGTTCCCCGGCCCGGGGCTCGCGGTGCGAATCATCGGCGACATCACCGAAGAAAAGCTTCGCATAGTACGCGAGGCAGACGAGATCCTCATCGACGAGGTCAAAGCGGCAGGCCTCTACCGCTCGTTCAGCCAGACTCTCGCCGTGCTGCTACCGGTGAAGAATGTCGGTGTGATGGGTGATGGCCGCAGCTACGAGAGCGTAGTGGCGATTCGCTCCGTTGATACGACCGATTTTATGACCGCCGACTTCTCCAGAATCCCCTATGATACGCTCGCGATCATTTCGAGCAGAATCATCAACGAGGTTCGCGGGGTGAATCGCGTGGTCTATGACATTTCCAGCAAGCCCCCCGCCACAATCGAGTGGGAATAAGCTTTGCCCCCGTAAAAGGACCATCAGCCATTATATACTACCTTTCTTAGCTATAGAAACTTGAATATCACCATAGCAATAGAAAGGTAGTTTTTTTATGTCAACAGATTTGCAACAAGGGCGCGATGAATCCAAGCCCCTACAATCCGGCGCGAGCCGTTCGCGCGCGGAACAATTCTCATCTGAACAAAAGCCTGCTCGCGCAGAGCGGAGGCGCGCAAGCGCCCCGAAATTGAAAGTTATATCCGCCAGCGCTCTTCGCATTGCTTGCGCAATGGCGCTGTTTGCGGTTTGAATTCACCGGCATTGGTGGGCAAAAAACAGCGGAGGCGCGCAAGCGCCCCGAAATCGAAAGTTATATCCGCCAGCGCTCTTCGCATTGCTTGCGCAATGGCGCTGTTTGCGGTTTGAATTTACCGGCATTGATTGGCGAAACACAGCGGAGGCGCGCAAGCGCCCCGAAATCGAAAGTTAAAACCCGTTGCGCTCTTCGCATTGCTTGCGCAATGGCGCTGTTTGCGGTTTGAATTTACCGGCATTGATTGGCGAAACACAGCGGAGGCGCGCAAGCGCCCCGAAATCGAAAGTTAAAACCCGTTGCGCTCTTCGCATTGCTTGCGCAATGGCGCTGTTTCGGTTTGACTTCACCGGCATTGATTGGCGAAACACAGCGGAGGCGCACAAGCGCCCCGAAATTGAAAGTTAAAACCCGTTGCGTTCTTCGCATTGCTTGCGCAATGGCGCTGTTTGCGAGCCGTTCGCGCGCGGCTCGGAAGGCAACGCAGTGGGCACGCCTCCATTCTACAAAACAGTATTATCGCACAATAGCAATACAAAAGTGTGCCATAGCACTATAATCGCATACGTTTTTGTATATTTTTTTACACAAAAGCACCCTTTGCGTAATTATAACCTCTCTCAATGCCTCTTGATGGGTCTTTTGCAGTTATTCATCACTTTTTGGCACCCTTCTTGTACAGTGCTTCAGTGTGTACCAAATAACTTTAACTTTATTACTAAGGAATCTTGTTATGA
>JBFWMM010000009.1:1435-50197 GCA_050251615.1 Phycisphaerae bacterium | reverse complement strand
ATAACCTCTCTCAATGCCTCTTGATGGGTCTTTTGCAGTTATTCATCACTTTTTGGCACCCTTCTTGTACAGTGCTTCAGTGTGTACCAAATAACTTTAACTTTATTACTAAGGAATCTTGTTATGAAGCATTTGATCACAAAACTGGGCCTTCTTGTTTTACTGGCCCTGATCGTGCCGGTTTTTGCCGAAGATGAATCGGCGGCAATCACCGACGGAACGGGCGCTGTTGCAGTAGAGGCGGACGAGGCGGCAGGAGCCACCGCAGCTCTCGGCGAGCTGACTGTTGGCGTTGACACGGTATGGATACTGCTCGGCGCAGTTCTGGTGTTCTTTATGCAGCCTGGCTTTGCCATGGTTGAGACAGGTTTTGTTCGTGCGAAGAACGCCTGTAACATTCTCACTAAGAACTTCCTCGACTTCTGCATAGCATCGATTGCGTTCTTTGCGGTGGGCTACGCATTTATGTTCGGAGAAGGAAACAGTTTCATTGGCCTCAAGAACTTCTTCCTTACAGGGGTCGGACATGACGGCGCGGCATTCTGGCTATTCCAGGCCGCATTCTGCGGAACCGCAGCTACGATCGTTTCCGGTAGTGTTGCAGAGCGCATACACTTCAAAGCCTACATTCTATACACCATCATAATCTCGGCGGTAGTGTATCCGATAATCGGACACTGGGTCTGGGGCGGCGGATGGCTCAGCAACTTCGGTGGCGGCGCATTTCTCGACTTTGCCGGTTCCGGCGTGGTACACACAGTTGGTGGCGTAGCGGGACTCATCGGCGCTATATTGCTCGGAGCAAGGCGTGGCAGGTTTGCCGCAGACGGCACACCCAAGGCTATTGCCGGGCACAACATTCCTATGGTAACGCTTGGTGTGTTCATCCTCTGGTTCGGTTGGTTCGGTTTCAACGCAGGTTCTACTCTGGCGGTTGGCGATGGTTCACTCATCGGCCTGATTGCACTGAACACGAACATTGCGGCAGCCTCGGGCGGTATCGTAGCTATTACCTTCGCAACAATCAAGTTCGGAAAGCCTGACCTCTCTATGGGCATGAACGGTGCGCTTGCAGGCCTGGTATCCATCACGGCTCCATGTGCATTCGTAGAGCCATGGGCAGCAATTGTAATCGGTGCGATCGGCGGCTTCCTCGTAGTGCTGGCGGTAATGATGCTCGATAAGCTCAGAATTGATGACCCCGTCGGCGCTTTCCCCGTACACGGTGTATGCGGTATTTGGGGCTGCCTTGCAAACGGATTCTTTGCGACAGAGGCTCTTGCCGGAAGCGCAGGACTGCTCTACGGCGGAGGCTTGGGGGTGCTCTGGATTCAGTTTGCAGGTATCGCATCAATCATAGCCTTCACAGCTGTTACAATGTTTATTACCTTCAAGATCATTGATGTTGCGGTAGGTCTGCGTGTAAGCGAAGAAGAGGAGCTACGCGGCCTCGATATTACCGAACACGGTATGGAATCCTATGCAGGCTTCCAGATCTTCAATGGTTAACAGGCTAAAGTTCAATTAAAAAACCAACAACTCAGCCTCGAGCTGAAGAACAGGAGAATATGATGAAACTTATAATTGCGTATATACAGCCGCATAAGCTTGACAGCGTTAAGGAGGCCCTTTTGAAGGCGGATGTTGCCAAGATGAGCGTAACAAACTGCCTCGGATGTGGCGCACAGCAGGGCTTCAGCGAGAGCTATCGTGGCGTGAAGTTTGAAGTGAACCTGCTCAAGAAAGTGCGGCTTGAGATTGCGGTCAACGATGAGTTCGTCGAGAAGACTCTCGATGCGATTATTACCGCCGCACGTACAGGCAATATAGGAGATGGCAAGATCTTTGTATTGCCGCTCGAAGAGTGCATCAGGATCCGTACAGGAGAGAAAGACAAGGCGGCAATAGGCTAACTTCCAACAAGAGCTCCTACTTAATTGTAAGCACAGTTTTGCTAAGAACGAATATGTAATTAAATCAAGATGAGCATACGATTATGTAATTATCCAATGACAACAAGAAACCTTTTTGATCTTTCAACAGGCACAGAAGGCCCCGAGAGGTGCTTTCTGTGCTTTTTTATGTCCTTTGGCACTACTGTTGTTAATTACAACAACAAGAAAATCAAAAGGTATTACTTGTTGTTATCAAAAAAGGAATCTTGTAATGAAGTACCTGAACCTCAAAACTGTAGCGCTGGCGGCTCTGGCTCTCGCCCTGCCGCTTTTCGCTGAAGACGCCGTAACTGCGGCGCCGGCCTCTGCAATGGGCTTAAATACCGTGTGGGTATTGCTCGGAGCATTTCTTGTGTTCTTTATGCAGGCCGGATTCGGAATGGTTGAAGCGGGCTTTATTCGCGCAAAGAACACCTGCAACATTCTCACTAAAAACTTTCTCGACTTCTGCGTGGCATCGGTAGGATTCTTCCTCGTAGGCTATGCGCTGATGTTCGGGAATGGCAACGGCTTTATCGGCTGGAAGGGCTTTTGCCTGGCTGGACTTGAAGAAACGGCGGCCGGCGTGCCGTTGTACGCATTCTGGCTCTTTCAGGCGGCCTTCTGCGGTGCCGCGGCCACGATTGTTGCCGGCGGTATGGCAGAACGCATGCACTTCAAAGCCTACATTCTCTACACCATCATCATCTCGGCGGTAGTGTATCCTATAATCGGGCACTGGGTCTGGGGCGGCGGATGGCTCAGCGGCTTCGGCGGCGAGGGATTTCTTGACTTCGCCGGCTCGGGCGTTGTTCACACAACCGGCGGCACGGCGGCGTTGATTGGCACGATTATGCTCGGCGCAAGGCGCGGCAAGTACTCCGTTGACGGCTCTCCGCGTGCAATCAACGCGCACAGCATACCGCTGGCATCACTCGGCGTGTTTATTCTATGGTTCGGTTGGTTCGGTTTCAACGCCGGCTCAACGCTCGGCGTCAGTGATGGATTCACAATCGGCAGGGTCGCCCTCAACACCAACCTCGCGGCGGCTGTCGGCGGCATTACGGCGATAGTTCTGGTAACTTTCCGCTTCGGCAAGCCAGACCTCTCCATGGGCATGAACGGCGCTCTCGCAGGCCTCGTATCAGTTACCGCTCCCTGTGCTTTTATTGACCCGTGGGCAGCGGCCGTTATCGGCGGAGTAGGCGGGGTACTGGTAGTGTTCGGCGTTGAGCTGCTCGATAAACTACGCATAGACGACCCCGTCGGTGCGTTCCCCGTGCATGGTCTCGGCGGAATCTGGGGTTGTGTTTCTTGCGGCCTTTTCGCAAAGGCAGAGCTCGCCGGTACGAGCGTTTCAGGCCTGCTGCTTTCAGGCAGTCCCACGCTACTTGGAATACAGATTGTCGGCGTGCTTGCAATAGCCGGCTTCACCATTCTCTCAATGGGCGCTGTGTTCAAGGTGATAGACCTTACAGTCGGGCTGCGCGTGAGCGAAGAAGATGAGCTGCGCGGCCTCGACATTACCGAACATGGCATGGAAGCCTATGGAGGTTTCCAGGTGTTCAGCGTAAACTGAGCCTCGCGATTTATACATACTGACAAATGACAGGATAATAATATGAAACTGATTACAGCATACATACAGCCGCATAAGCTTGAAAGCGTCAAGGATGCCCTGCTCAAGGCGGATGTCGCCAAGATGAGCGTTACAAACAGCCTCGGTTGCGGCTCTCAGCAGGGCTTCAGCGAAAGCTATCGCGGCGTGAAGTTTGAAGTGAACCTGCTCAAGAAGATTCGCCTTGAAATCGCGGTGAATGAGGAGTATGTCGAAAAGACAATCGACGCAATTATATCTGCCGCACGCACAGGCAATATCGGCGATGGCAAGATCTTCGTTACCACGCTTGACGAATGCATCCGCATCAGGACGGGCGAAAAGGGCAAGGAAGCCATCGGCTGAATGCCCTAAGCTTATCCCCCTTACATTACACAGCTACCACAACAGCCGGGGTTGCGCTTGTATTTCGGTCGATTTTGATCCTTTCTGACTGAATCGCGCAACTCGGCATTTTTTCGCTTTAACCGCAACGGATTGGAATGCCGTCGGATATAAAGGAACGGAAAAGCGGACGCAGAGGACATAGCGGACACAGCAACGGGTATTCCGATTCCGGATTCAAGATTCAACAGCGCTCCTTTTTGAATCTTGAATTTTAATTCTGCCATCAGTTCGCCGAGCCACGGCAAAAAGGACGCTGCGAATCCAGCCCTCACTTGCCGGAGTTTGTGGCTCGCTTCAGTTTTTTGCGTTCTTCCTGTGTGAGGGAGTGGATGCCGTATTCGTGAATCTTCTTCAGAATTCGATCAATCTCCACCTGTTCAGCCGCACTCGAGCGTGTCATAGCGGATGGCCTCGTAAAGTCTCGTGTTGTGCCGGTGAATGATTTGTAGATGTCGCTACGTTTGAACTTGGGCCAGTAGCAATACGCTATCGCCGCTACCATACCTCCGATGTGCGCCGCATCGCCGCCGGCGTTCGGGCCGCCTTGAAGGATATTGAGCAGATATCCGATGCCGATAACAATCGCCGCCGTGCGAATTGGCACGGGAAAGAAGTATATAAACACAACGAACTGCGGAAACAGAATCGCCGCCGCGGCAAGAAGCCCCAGTATGCCGCCGCTTGCGCCGACGAGGTATCCACCGCTGACCACCCCCACAGTCTGAAGCAACAGGAACGAAAGCCCTGCTACTAACCCGCAGGAGAGGTAGAATATGAGAAATTTCTTGCTCCCCCACTCCCTCTCGAAATGAGTGCCGAGGAAGTAGAGCCCGAGCATATTCATAAAAATATGCCCTGGCGATGAATGCATAAACTGAAATGTTATCAGGCGCCATGGCTGCGCGAACACACTCGCCTCAGGCAGATGAATCAACTTCGCAAATGGCGCGCTGACAAGCGCACAATTAGCGGTAAGCGCACCATTTGTCCCTATATCAATCACGAACGCAAGCACATTGATAATTATCAGGTACTTGACGTAGCTCGTGAGCTGCGGGAAGCCCCACGAACTGCGGTGAGGCGGACGGTAGTTATATCTGGTATAGTCTCTGTCGTAGAGTCCCATCAGGTTTTCCTTTTCGAGTAATAGATGATTCCGATAACGCCCGCGGCAAACATAGCTACGCTAATGAGCTGCGAGATAGTGAACGCGGTACCGATTTCGTACGGATTGTCATCGCGCACAAATTCAATCGCGAACCGGAATATGGAGTACAAAATAAACATAACGCTGAACGTAACGCCCTTGCGGCATCGCTTTTCGCTGCCGGAGCCCAGGCGCGTCCAGAACGCATACAGAAGAAAGCAGTTGAGCAGGTGCGCTGTGGTCGAATAGAGCTGAGTCGGGTGTACAGGGCAGGCGTGATAGGGCCCTTGCCTGCTGACAAGCTCCTTCTCAGCGGGCGTAAGCAGCTTTTCCGGCTTGAGCGGCGCCTTGAACTTACCCTCTTCCGGCGCACTTATCCATCCCTGATTGGTCTGCCAGCCGTAAAACTGCGCCGGCAGCTCCAGGTATGGCTCATCGCGATTGCGGGCTGGGTCCGGATAGACTTGCGATTCGTACGCAATCGAACCATAAGGAAAGATTACACCCGTCGGTGCATCGGTTATCTGCCCGTAGCAGCAGCCGTTGAGAAAGCAGCCGATTCGCCCGATAGCTATGCCGAGAAACAGCGCTACCGAGAGTATGTCGAGGGATGTGAGCATATCACGGCTCTGTCTGCGAAGGTAGATAAGCAGGAAGATAATCGCCGTAATGACTCCCCCGAGCAGCTCCAAACCGCCCTTCCAGATGGCAAATATGTCAAGCAACCCCTGCTCATACACGCGGTAATGCAGTACATACATCACCCGAGCGCCGATTACACCCGCAATCAGCGAGTACATAGCGGCGTTCGTCAGCATATCACTGCGCCAACCGATTCGCGCGCACATGCGCTTTATCAGCCAGAAACACAAGAGCAACCCCAGCACAAGCATTGTGCCGTAGCTCTTTATTGTCAGCTCAGTGAACGGTATCCTCAGCAGCTCAGGGTGCATCAGATTATATTCCTCAACGAACTTCCACGATTCTATTGGCGGCGTCAGGTATGACGACCGTCGGCTTATGCGCGGCGAACTCCTGCTCATTGAAAAAGGCGAAGTTGATAATGATGATTATGTCGCCTTTAGTGAACTTGTGCGCCGCAGCCCCAAGCACGCGGATATAACCGCTGCCCGCTTCTTCAGGTACGACGTAAGTTTCCACACGTTCGCCATTATTTACATTCGCCAGCAAAACCGCTTCATACGGCCTTATACCGGAAGCTTCCAGAAGGTCGTTGTCGATACCTATGCTGCCGGGGTACTCAAGCTCCGAATCCGTTACGGTGGCTCTGTGTATTTTCGCTTTCAGCGCTTTTACGAACATCTATCTTTCCTCTTTGGCGCCTCCGCGGCGCCTGTGTTATCAATGCAATTACAGTTACATCGATGATTTTACCATAAAAACTGATATTAGGCAAGAGTACGCAGAGGCGCAATTCGTTGTGCCCTGCAATAATGCGGGTGCAAGTCAGGCGAAGATTGTTTTTTGTTGACTTTTTCTGCCCCTTGACCATAATGAACAATTCTACAACCTCGCTTGCGCTTTAATATCCTTACAGCTTATGGCGGTGGGTGTATATAGACAGCCCGGAGAGGACGGCTCTTGGGCTTTTTGTTTAGAAAAAATGATAGATTAAAAAGAAATAACCGTACTAAGGGAAGCAGATTATGTCTGACTTGAAGAAACTTCGCAACATTGGTATCATGGCACACATTGATGCCGGTAAGACAACCGTTACAGAGCGCGTACTCTATTACACAGGCCGTACCTATAAAATCGGCGAGACGCACGATGGTACCGCCACTATGGACTTCATGGAGGATGAGCAGGCCAGAGGTATCACAATCACCTCCGCCGCGACAAAGTGTAATTGGAATGGCTACGATATGAACCTCATCGACACGCCCGGACACGTTGACTTCACAGCTGAAGTTGAGCGTTCATTGCGCGTACTTGATGGCGCAATCGCCGTTTTTGATGCGAGCGAAGGTGTTCAGGCACAGAGCGAAACGGTCTGGCGCCAAGGCCAGAAGTACAACGTACCCTGCCTCTGCTTCATCAACAAGATGGACAAGATCGGCGCGGACTTCGAGATGAGCATCGACAGCATCGTCACAAAGCTCGGCGCAAACCCTGTGGCAATGCAGATTCCAATCGGCGCTGAAAATGACTTCAACGGCATTATTGACCTTCTGGAAATGAAAGCCTATTTTTACATAAAAACCAAAGTGGGTGCGGATGTCGAGCAGAGAGAAATGCCTGCTGATATGATGGACATCGCCCAGCAGTGGCGCCACACTCTCGTTGAGAAGGTGGCAGAGTGCGATGAGCACCTGATGGAAAAATACCTCATGGAAGAAGAAATTTCCGTTGAGGAGCTCAAGGCTGTTATCCGCAAGGAAACAATCGCCTGCCGCATGAATCCTGTTTACTTCGGCTCAGCGCTGAAGGACAAGGGCGTGCGCCGTCTGCTTGATGGCGTTGTGGAATATCTCCCCTCTCCGCTTGACGTTCCCCCCATTATCGGTATGAATCCGAAGGACGAGGAAGAGACTTATGAAATCACCTGCGATCCGAACAAGCCTTTCGTAGCACTGGCTTTCAAGGTAACGCATGACAAGCACGGCGACCTCTACTTCGTCCGTGTGTATCAGGGCAGGCTCAGCAAGGGCACACGCGTCATGAACTCTACCCGCGACAAGCGTGAAAACATCACGCGTCTTTTCGAGATGCACGCCAATGAAAGACGGCTCCTCGATGAAGTAACCGCGGGCGACATCTTCGCTTGCGTCGGCCTGAAGGACACCCTCACAGGAGACACCCTATGCGACACAAACAACCCGATTCTTCTGGACACGATTACGTTCCCCGAACCGGTTATCAGCATGAGCATCGAACCGAAGAACTCCTCAGACAGAGCCAAGCTCGGTGACGCTCTCGGCTCACTGCGCCGCGAAGACCCGACATTCGTCACGAACTATGACGTCGAAACCGGCCAGACCATCATCAGCGGTATGGGCGAGCTTCACCTCGAAATCATTCACACGCGTATTTCGCGTGATATGGGCGTGGAAGTTATCGTGGGGCAGCCGAAGGTTGCCTACAAAGAATGCATCAGCAAGAAACACCAGCAGCAGGGCAAGTTTGTCCGCCAGTCGGGTGGTCGCGGTCAGTATGGTGATGTTGTTATCTCTGTCGAGCCGATTCTTGATGAGCATGGTAATGTCAGCAACGACATAACCTTCGAGAGCAAGGTTGTCGGTGGTACCGTACCGCGCGAGTACTGGAAGTGCGTTGAGAAGGGCTGCCGCGAGGCACTCAGCAGCGGCGCTCTTGCAGGCTACCCCGTTGTGGGCGTACATATCGAGCTGCTTGACGGCTCGTACCACGCAGTTGACTCATCTGAAATGGCGTTTGAACAGGCAGGCGCACTGGCGGTAAAAGAAGCTCTCGGAAAGGCGGGCCCCAAGCTCCTCGAACCGATTATGAAGCTTCAGATTGTGGTCCCGGACAGTGCTTTCGGCCCCGTTCAGAGCAACCTTATCAGCAAGCGCGGTCTTGTTACCAATTCCAGGCTCAGCGGGCAGATGCGCATCATCGATGCCAAAGCGCCGCTTTCCGAGCTCTTCGGCTACACAAGCGAACTGCGCGGCGCAACTCAGGGCCGTGGCTCGTTCAGCATGGAGCCTTGCAGCTACGAGATCGTTCCCGAGATGATCGCTCAGCAGATCCTCAGAGGCCAATAAGCCCTCTGGTTTATAAAAAAGCGTACACAAAAGGGCTTTCCGCGAACGGAGAGCCCTTTTTTTGTTTTAACGGCAAACGGAATGACAATCAGAACCGCGACAGCAGCGGAGCTGTGGCGAGCGTATGGAGCTGATTGTAAAGGTTGTCCAGGGATTGCATGTTACGTTTAAGGCGGTGTATTGATTATCCGCTCGGTACGTGCCTGCGGCAGCGCAGCATAACGGGCATTCACGCCATTGGCGGGCTTCTTGCGAAGCGCCGCTCTTCGTGCGAGCCGTTCGCGCGTGGAACGATTCTCATCTGAACATAAAACCTGCCCGCGCAGAGCGGAGGCGCGCAAGCGCCCCGAAATTGTAGAGACGCAAAATCTTGCGTCTCATGCCGGATTACGAACGTATATTATCCGTGGGATCGGTTTGAATTCACCGGCATCGGTGGGCGTTTGCGTGAGCGTTTTGGGCGCCGATGAATCGCTCCCCTTCGGTTGCGCGCTGCTGGCGATTGTGGAAATATCAATCTCGCGAGCTTGTTATTCCGCTCGGAGTACATCAATCGGGTTCTGTGCGGCCGCTTTGCTTGCGGGGTACGTGCCGAAAACGATGCCGATGAAGCAGGCAATCAGGAACGCCGCAACCATAATCCAGTACGAATAGATGACAGGCCAGCCGGCGTAGTACGCAACGGCCTGCGCCAGGCCTATGCCGGTTGCGATGCCGATGAGCGAACCGAGCGCGGTGAGCGTGATCGTCTCTACGAGGAACTGCATCAGAATATCGATCTTCTTGGCACCGAGCGCTCGGCGGGTACCGATCTCCTTGCGCCTCTCATAAACGCTGGCGAGCATAATGTTCATAATGCCCACGCCGCCCACAATCAGAGAGATGCCCGCGATGGAGCCCATCACAACCGTAAAAATCTGCTGCGTCTTCTGGCGCTGTTTGAACAGCGAATACGGCACGACAATATCCCAGTCACTCGTCCTTTTGTGCGCCTTGTTCATATAATTGATCATTCTCTGAGCGGTGTTGTTGATGTACTTCAAATTCATCACCTTCGCGATAATCACATCCAGATCGACAACGGTAATGTTCCCGCCGCGGCGGCTAATTGTCGCAGAATACCCCTGTTTGAGCTTCCAAAGCGTTTCATGGGGCACGAGAATCATATCGTTTATGCTGCCGAGTGTGGCAAGCTCTGTGCCGGTATTGTCTTCAATCTCGCCGACAACCTCCCAGACCGTGTCCTCAACGCGTATCTTCTCGCCGATGATGTTTGTCTTCGAGAGGCCGAAATACTTTCTCTTCACATTTTTGCCGACAACACAAGCGTTCGACATCACAAGGCTGTCAACAGGTTTGAGCCAGCGGCCGCGTATGCAATGGGCAGCGGTGGCTCCGATAAAATTCTGACTCACCCCCACAAGCTTCAAATCGAGCATACGCACGCCGGACATTGTTTTCAGGCGCGAATCGGTAACAATTGTAATTTCACTCATGTTCTCGAGCATTTTGAGGTGCTCAAGGTCGGTCTGATTGATTCCGTACTGCTTCACGAGCCCCTGGCTTGAGTTTGAAGTAGCTGTGCCGATGTTGGAGGGTTCTTTGGAGTAGAGAATGATGTTGTCTATACCCATCGACTGAATCTGCGCGAGCGATTCAACGCGCGCACCCTCGCTGATTGCAAGCATCGCGATAACACTCGCTATGCCGAAAATTACGCCGAGGCTCGTCAGGCCGCTGCGCACTTTGTGTTTGAAGAGATTGTAGAGAGAGAGCCTGTAGAGATCACTTGGTAGCATAATCGCCCTCCACTCTCCCGTCCTTCAGGTTTACCACGCGGTCGAAAAGGTGTTGGTATTCGGGATTGTGCGTTACCACGATGATCGTTGTGCCGTGGTCGTTGAGCTCCTTGAACAGATCCATAACCTCATTACCGGTTTTCTCATCAAGGTTACCAGTGGGTTCATCAGCGAGCAGGAAAGCTGGCTTTGTGCTGAGGGCGCGTGCAATCGCGACTCTCTGCCTCTCGCCGCCGGAAAGCTCGTTCGGGCGGTGTTTGAGCCTGTGCCCGAGGCCGAGGCGGTCGGCAAGCTCCTCCGCAATCTCTCTGCGGTGATGCCGTGACATATTGCCATACACCAGAGGCACCTCGATATTCTGGCCCACGCTCAGATACCCGAAGAGGTTGAAGCTCTGGAAAATAAAGCCGATTTTCTTATTGCGAAGTTCGGCAAGCTTTCTGTCGCTCAGCGAGCTCGTCGCAACGCCGTCAAGGTCGTAGCTGCCTTTTGTGGGCAAGTCCAGCAGGCCGAGAATATTGAGCATAGTGGATTTACCCGAGCCCGATGAGCCCATAATCCCGACATATTCTCCTTTTTTCACTTCCAGGTTGATGCCCTTGAGTACGGGCACCTCACGGTGCTTGCTGAGCTGGTAGCTCTTATACAGTTCGGTGAGTTTGATAACATCCATTTACACGCACTTTCTCAATCAACCGGTTCGAACAGGCAGACTCTATCCCCCACTTTGAGGCCGCTGGTGATGCAGACGTAGTCGTTGTCAGATTGACCTATCTCAACGTATCTGATTTCATCTTTATCATCTTCATGCTTATAGACAAACAATCTGCCGTCCTTCTCAAAGACAGCCTCAATCGGAACCGCAATAACGCCTTTGAGCCTCTCGTTGATCACCTTCACCTGCACATTCATGCCCGTTACCATGCGTTTGTCTTTATTGGGCAGGAGGATTTTGGTCTTGTAGATCTTCGGGCTGGTCGGGTCCCACATAAGTTGATTCTCGGGGAGTGGCGAAATTTCCACGATCGTGCCGCTGAGCGCAAGCCCCGGCACAGACTCAACCGTTACGATTGTCTCATCGCCCACGTTCACACGCGAACGGTAAATCTCAGGCAGGTCCATATATACCATCAGTTCGGAAAGGTCGGGGATTGTGGCGAGGATCTGCCCCCTACGCACCTGCATACCTTCTTTGAGGTCGGTATCGTCCCAGCGGCGATCGGTGTCGCCGTAGAGGATTACGCCGTCTGAAGGCGAGTAAATCTCCATCTGAGTGAGGTATTCCTTATGTCTGGCAAGCTCCGACTCAATCCTCGCGATATTGTTTTTGTACCTCTGCACCTGATTCTGCTTCTGAATCATCATCGACTGCGCGCGCACCTGAATCTTCTGGAGGTTGAGCTTGCTCTGTTCAAGCGCATTTTCAAGGCTCGTGATACGATTGGGGTAGTCGTAGCGGCGGAAGATCTTATCGTCAACAAGCACATTCTCATAGCTGAGCTTTTCCTTGTCGATATTGGACTGAAGCCGCTCGAGCCTTTCCTTTGCGGCGTCCTGATCGTCCTGATTGTCATAAACAGTCGTTTTGAACTCCGCATAAGCATCACTGTAAGCCTTTTCGGCATCCTTGAGCTGCTCACGGGCATTCTCAACTGAGACAGTCTGAGCGTCTTTCGCCTTCGGCCCTTCGAGCTTGAGATACTTGTACAGGGCGTCTTCGGCATCAACAACGTTGTCTTGAGCCGAGCGTATATCCGCGAGATTTTCGCTTTCCTGAATCGCGAGTTCTTCCTCTGCGATTTTCAGCTCCTTCCTCTCGTTCTCAAGATTCGTCTCAAACTCTTCAATCATGCTTACCAGCTCTTCGGCGTCGAACTTGATCAAAAGCTGGTCCTTTTTGATTTCAGAGTTTTCCTCGATAACCCAGCTGATCTGCGTGCTGTAAGAGGCATCGTAGCGCAGCTTGTGGTTTTTCACGGAGCTTACGGTTCCAGATTCCTCAACACCGATAACGAGGTCCCGCAGCTCGATATCGTAATACCTGTCGAGGTTGCTGCCATCTGAGGCGACAGGTTTCTTTGCGCAGCCGGCGGTAAAAATAATCGCCGCGGCCAGAATTGGTAACACCTTGCGAAACATTATTCTTCCTCTCCCTCACTGCCCGGGAACAAGATTTTGGAGTTGTTGATAATATCGCCGACTTTGCGGAGCTCGGATGCCTGCTTCTCAACATCAACGATGGTGCCCGAAGCGCTCTTGACAATCCTCACCTTCATAAAAAATATCAGCTGCTTTACCTGCGAAGAGTTGTCGCGGGAGGTGAAAAGCTCGCCGACCCAGGGAAGGTAGCCAAGAACCGGCACTTTCACCTTGCCTGCGAGTTCTTCTGTTGAGTAGAGGCCACCGAGCATAATGATCTGGCCATCGCTGACGGTGAGCTCGGTTTCGATGTTGCGGATGGATACAACAGGCGTGTTGATGTCCTGATACTTCTCGTATCTGGTAACCGTGCTGACTTCGGGGTTAACCTTAAGCTTGACCGTCTTGTTGTTGATACGCTGGGGCGTAACATCAAGGCTGATACCGGTACGCTTGTATTTAACGTCTGTGTTAACGGTGTTGTTGGTGATGCTGGTGGAGTAGATTGGCAGGTCTTCACCGGTTACGATGCTACCCTGAGAGCCCAGCGATACGACAACATTTGGAGATGACAGGATCTGCGCTTCGTTGGTTCCTTTGAGCCATTCAAGGAAGTACTCTATGTTATTCATGACGCCTTCTGCGCCTGTGTCAACGGTGTATGGGGTGAAGCTGAACATATCGGGGCGGATAACGCTTGAACCATCGGCGCTCATTCTCGCGGAACCGTCGGTGTTGTAGTTGAAGGTGAGGTCCTGGATATATTCTTCCGTCGCTGATACTTCCACAATTTTCGCTTCAACGAGAATCTGCGGAACGGGGTGGTCCATAGCGAGGATTGTCTGTTTGATTTCCTCCATCTTCGCTGAGGCATCGTTTACGACAACAAGATTCTTTTCATCAGAATCCTCAACAAGCCCGTTGCGGCTGATTATCGCTTCAAGACCGTCGGCGATCTGCTTACAGTCTGAATAACGGCAACGGTAAACGAGCGTACTGCGCTCTTCCGTGCCGGGGATTATCTTGATATATGGTTCTTCGTAATCCTCCTCGACTATCACCTCGGGAGAAACTTCAAAAAGCTGCTTAAGCTGACTTATCACTGCCTGCTTCTCGCCTTCCGAATCGGTTATTGCAAATGAAAAAGATGCCATAAGAATGACGGCCGACAGTACGACAACTTTGGAATTCATACTTTCTCCAAATTACGTTACATCTTAAAAAAATCACACTCTTGCCTGCTATCGGCAATCAACTGTACCGCAGGGTAGGAGTGAATTAATACTCGAACCGTCAGAGGATAAGCAAATACTGCGTAATAGCAATACATAACAGCTTTTTTACGGCACAAGCCCGCGAAAAGTTCAACCCTGCGGCCAATAATGCGGCCAATAATATGGATTCGTTGCATTTTTCACCAGCTTCCGCACCGATTACGGCGATATAACGTAGGCCATTTTCCGCAAAACGGACGCCGCTCGCTTAGGGCTTCGCGCTGTATTTGTTAGTAATGACTAATTTATTTCTAATTATCTAATTTTATTCTTGCACCCTTACTTATTTTCTGCAAAATATGCGCTCGTTCGAGAAATTTGAGTTTAAACCTGAAATCACAGAAAGGACGATTATGCAGAAAAAACTCACAATGGCGGCGATGCTCGGGGCTTTCGCCTTCGCAGAGGAAATCAAAACCGACTTGGAATTCGGCTGGTTCAACAAGTACGCCGACAGAGGCGTAATAACGGTTGATGACCCTGTAACGCAGGGAGCCGTGGGGCTGGAATACGGCAACTGGTACGTAAACCTCTGGGGCAACCTCGACCTGACAGAGGAAAACAGCGAGAAGTATAAGTTTAGCGAGCTTGATTACACAATCGAATATCGAAGCGAAATCGGCGGCATCGGGGAGTACTCTCTCGGCGCGATTTTTTACGATTTCGAGAAGGCTCCCGGCACAACCGAACTCACTGCAAGCTTTACATTTGATGCCCCCCTCTCACCAAACATCAGCGCCTTTTATGATGTAGAGGAAATTGACGGGCTCTATCTGGCCGGCTCGGTATCTGAGAGCATTGCGCTCGGCGATGAACTTGCTCTTGAGTGCGAGGCACTCATCGGCTGCGCAACGGGAAACTACAATGCAGGCAGCCTCGGAACCGATGGCGGAAGCAGCCTGCAGGACGTAACCCTGCGCGCAGCTTTGCCTATTGCGATGGGTGATTGGACAATCAGCCCGATGGTGAGTTGGAGCGCAATCTGCGCGAACAACCTCCGCGAGCTTGCCGGCCGAGACGATTTCGTTTTCTTCGGCGTAACGCTCGGAACAGATTTTTGAGCGAATAAAACCGCCTAATCTTGCCGCGATGCTTGACTTTGGCGAACAAATCGCTATCTTAGGCAATACTAATAAAGATTAACAACCTTAATGATTGGTAAATGCACAATGAAGCTTTCAGAAGTAGCAATGGGCGGCAAATGCCGCATTGTAAAAGTTTCCGCGGCCGATAAACACCTCAAGAGATTCATGGAGATGGGGCTCAGAAGCGGAGCTGTCGTGGACGTGCTCAGGCTCGCGCCTCTCGGAGACCCGATCGAAATCAAAATCGGTGGCACCTTCCTTTCAATACGCAAGGAAAACGCGGAAAACGTTGACGTGGAATCAGTAGAATAATTTTTTTGTCATATAAGTTAGACAAGACTAACAATGAAGAAAATAACAATAGCCCTCGCCGGCAACCCGAACTGCGGCAAAAGTTGCCTGTTCAACAGCCTCACAGGCGCCAGACAGCATGTCGGCAATTATCCCGGCGTTACCGTTGAGAAGGTTGAAGGTGAATGCAACTTCGGCGATTACAAAATAAATATCGTTGACCTGCCGGGCACATACAGCCTCTCCGCGCACTCCGAAGACGAAAGAGTCGCCAGGGATTTCATCCTCGGCAGCGAATGTGATGTTGTGGTGAACGTGCTGGACTCAGGCAACTTCGAGCGCAATATGTACCTCTCGACCCAGCTCTACGAGCTCAACCTGCCAACGGTAACCGTGCTGAATATGTACGATGTGGCCGAGAGGCAGGGAATTGTCTTCGACAAGGACAAAATAGGCACATTCCTCAGTAGCGCGGTTGTGGCGACGGTCGCCCCGAAGGGCACAGGCGTAAGCGAGGTACTCGCCGCGGCGATAAGCGAGTACGAAGCTAAAAAGAGCTACGACAACCGCATCAACTACGGCGTTGACATTGAGCGCCACATTGAAAGCGTCTCTGCGGCGCTTGCGGCTCGCGGCCAGAGCAATCGGGTTCTGGCGCGCTACGAAGCCATCGGACTTTTGCAGATGGACCGCCCCGCCGCGCAGTACGGCAGCGAGGTGGAAGACGCGGTAGCAGCCGGCATCGGCGAGCTCAAGCGTCTCTACGGCGACAACCCTCACATTCTTATGAGCGAAAAACGCTACGGCTTCATCTCCGGCGTCTTTGAGCAGTCAGTCAAGATGACCGTCGAGCGCAGGCACGACATCAGTGACTCGATAGACCGCGTGTTGCTCAGCCGCGTGTTCGGGCTGGCGATATTCTTTGTGATGATGTTTGTCGTGTTCTGGCTCACGTTCACAATCGGCGAGCCGTTTATGAACTGGATTGAGAAGGGCTTCGAGCTATTGGCCGACGCAATAAGCGGCCTCTGGCCCGAAGGCAGCGACAGCGCCCTGCGCTCGCTCATCGTTGACGGCGTCATTGGCGGCGTGGGCGGAGTTGTTGTGTTCCTGCCGAACATCATATTTCTGTTTATCGCGATCGCCCTGCTGGAAGACTCCGGCTATATGGCGCGTGCGGCGTTCCTGATGGACAGGATAATGAAGAAAATCGGCCTGCACGGCCAGAGCTTCATACCGATGTTGATTGGCTTCGGTTGCACGGTGCCGGCGATCATGGGAACCCGCATTCTTAACGAAAAGAAGAGCCGGCTCACAACGATAATGGTGTTGCCGCTGATAAGCTGCGGCGCAAGGCTGCCGATTTACGCACTGATCATCCCCGCGTTCTTCCCGCATGCGATGCACGGGCTTATGATGTGGCTGATGTATATGATCGGGATAACTCTTGCGATTGCGCTGGCCTGGCTGCTGCGCAAGACGCTGTTCAAGGGCGAGAATTCCGTTATGCTGATGGAGCTGCCGCCCTACCGCGTACCGACAATGCGTAGCGTAACAACGCACATGTGGCAGAAAAGCTGGCTGTACCTCAAAAAAGCCGGTACCGTGATACTGGCTATTTCGATTGTTTTGTGGGCAATGACCACATACCCGAAAACGCCTGCCGAGCAGCTTGAGGGCCTAAATGCCGAGCAAGCAAGTAGCGCTGAGCTGCAAAACACTTCCGCAGGTAAGATTGGTCTCTGGATGGAGCCGGCTATCAGCAAGATGGGCTTTGATTACCGCATCGGTACCGCCCTGATAGGCGCGTTTGCGGCGAAAGAGGTGTTCGTGGCGCAGCTTGGGATCGTCTATTCGCTGGGCGATGTGGACGAGGAAAGCCAGACGCTTCGCAGCAAGCTCAGCGAGAATTATACACCGCTGCAAGGCTTCTGTATTATGCTGTTTTGCCTGATTGCAACGCCATGCGTGGCTACGTTTGCGATATGTAAAAAGGAAACGGGCTCCTGGCTCTTCGCCGCGGGGCAGTTCTTCGGGCTCACGGTGCTGGCGTATATCATAACGACAGTGGTCTATCAAACGGGAATGCTTTTCGCATAGAAAAGGAGAAACTGAAATGGAAAGAGTAGCAGTTATACTGATAGTGTTCGCGGCGATTGTATGGCTTGTACGTATGCTGACGCGCAGCTCAAAATCCCCGCTCGGCGGATGCAGCTGCTGCAGTGGATGTACGCAGCATGAATGCCCCTCGCGAGCTGAACAATCGGACAACAATTCGGGCGATACCCACCCGTATTCCGCAGAGAATGATGAACCCGAGCGGTGAACGTAAAAGAGCGGTGGCACGCCGGATTGCGAATTTGTTTGAAAAAAATTGCATATAACATATAATTCGCACGTTGGAAGACCGTATTTACTCCACTTTTTGAAAGGTTTCCGATTATGTCGGAGAAAATAGGAACAGAAGACGTGCGCGTAGTCAGAGAACTTGTAAAGCTGATGAGCGCGAATAATCTTGTAGAGCTTGAGATCTCAAACGAGGGCAGAAACATTCACCTCAGAAGACCCGAGCCCGCATCCAGGGATTGCTTTGCGTCACCGATGCCACAATATAATCCGATGCCCGTGGCTCCCGCTTCTGCGCCGGCTCCCGAGCCCGTTGCAAGCTCTCCCACAGCACCGGCAGCAGCCGACAATCTGAGCGCAATAACCAGCCCGATCGTGGGCACGTTCTACACGGCACCGAGCCCCGATTCAGAGCCGTTTGTAAAGATTGGCGATAGAGTCAGCGCTGATACGGTTGTCTGCATTATCGAGGCGATGAAGGTAATGAATGAAATCAAGGCCGAGACAAGCGGCATCATAGAGCAGATGCTCGTATCGAACGGCGAAGCCGTGGAATTCGGTCAGGCGTTGTTCAAAGTTAAAGCAGGCTGAAGGAAACCGAGATGTTTTCAAGACTACTTATTGCCAACCGCGGAGAGGTGGCGTTGCGAGTAATCCGCGCCTGCCGTGAGCTTGGTATCGAAACGGTTGCGGTGTATTCCGAACCCGACAGGAACAACACATACCTTAAACTCGCCGATAAGGCCGTATGCATCGGCCCTGCGGCTCCGGCCAAGAGCTATCTCGATATACAGAGAATTATCAGCGCGGCCGAGATTACGGATGTTGACGCGATTCACCCTGGCTACGGCTTCCTCGCTGAGAATGCGGAGTTTGCCGAGATTTGCGGCGATTGCGGCATAACCTTCATCGGCCCGGATCCCGAGTCTATGCGCCAGCTTGGCGATAAGGTTATGGCGAGAGAAATCGCCATGAAGGCCGATGTGCCCGTGGTTCCCGGCTCAAAGGGCGCCATAGCATCGGAAGAAGAGGCTATGAATCTCGTCTCGGAGATCGGATTTCCTGTGATAGTGAAGGCGTCTGCCGGCGGCGGAGGCCGAGGTATGCGCGTTGTACACAACGAACTGAACCTCAAAAACGCTTTTAACGCGGCCAAAAGCGAGGCAAAGATCGCATTCGGCAATGATGAGGTTTATATAGAGAAATTCATCCAGCGCCCCAGACACGTCGAGGTGCAGGTGATGGCGGACAAATTCGGGAATGTAGTGCATTTCTATGAGCGCGACTGCTCCGTGCAGCGCAGGCACCAGAAGCTCATCGAAGAGGCGCCATGCCCCGTTATAGATGAAGCAACCCGCGAGAAGCTCTGCGGGGCAGCCAAGAGGCTACTGAAAGTGGCAAAGTATCACAACGCCGCCACCGTTGAATTTCTGCTCGATTCAGACAACAACTTCTACTTCATCGAAGTTAATACGAGAATTCAGGTTGAACATCCCGTTTCCGAGCTGGTTACAGGGCATGACCTCATCAAATGGCAGATTAAAGTGGCTGCGGGGCTCCCGCTCACGCTCAAACAGGAAGATATAAAGCTGAACGGCTGCGCGATTGAGTGCCGAATCAACGCGGAGAACCCCGCGATGAACTTCGCACCCTGTCCGGGGCCGATCGACGACTTCTTCGTGCCCGGCGGCTTCGGCGTACGCGTGGAGACGTATCTCAAGCAGGGCGATTATATCAGCCCCTACTACGACTCAATGGTGGCAAAGCTGCTTGTTCATCAGCCCACAAGGGAAGAAGCCATTGAAACGATGCTTCGCGCCCTGCATGAATTCCGTATCGGGCCGGTCAAGACGACAATCCCCGCGTCTGTGAAGATTCTCGAAAATATCGCATACCGGAACAACAAGATCGACACAGGATTCATTGAGCACGAAATGGAATTCTGACAGATTTACCGTAATTATTACCAGGGGTGTCTTCCGCGGAAGATACCTTTTTTTTGGCTCATCGCGAGATAACTGGAAATGAGTTGTCTTGCCTGGAGCGTTACACGCAAATTCCGACTGATGTCGGTAATGCCGGAAGGGCAAACTTGATCGAGATAGCAGTGAGCGAATGGAGTTGTCCGCCGGCGGCACTCCGCCAAGCATCTTTTCCCTCAATAAACCGAATTAAAAGGCCCCCGGCATCTTATGATGTCGGGGGCCTTAATGCTTTTATATCAGCTTATCAGTTGCGGTTTACCAGAAGTACCAGTAGAACGCAACCACGA
The DNA here is from genome assembly GCA_050251615.1 of Phycisphaerae bacterium. Classification (GTDB taxonomy): domain Bacteria; phylum Planctomycetota; class Phycisphaerae; order Sedimentisphaerales; family Sedimentisphaeraceae; genus Sedimentisphaera. The sequence goes on along the minus strand of JBFWMM010000009.1, from coordinate 30,159 downwards.
TGCCGAGAATGATGGCTGTGTGGAAAATATCCCAGCCGTTCCAGCTCTTGCGGGTTGCTTCGCGCTCTTCTTTTGTAGCGGCGAAGTATGTGTATCTCTGCTGCTCTGCCGTGGGAGCGGGAGTAAGCAGGCTCACAACAACCGTAATCGCAATGCATGTGAGGAAGAGTATAACGCAGAAGTGCAACCAGTTGATCGCGGCAATCTTGTAGAGGAAGCCGTGGTTCTGCACGAACATATCGTTCAGCGCGACCTGCACGTTTCCGGCGAGCTCTGCCGCGGAGGTTGTAGAGCCACTATTGAGCGCGTCAATAGCGGCCTGAACCTGTGCCTGAGCGGCCGCGCCTGCGTCTGCAAGCTTATCTGCTATGCCCTCTTTAAGGCCGGTAAGCGTGGCAAGCGCGTTTTCGTTGCCTGCTTCAATCTGCATTTTAGCCTTTGTGGCCGCGATAACGAGGCCGGCCTTTGCGCCATAAGCAACATTCAGCACGAGACGGAACATACCGAGAATAAAGCCCAGTGCGAGGCCCCAGTAGCCGCCGGCGGCGGTTGTGCGCTTCCAGAACACGCCCATAATGAACGCTGCGGCGATTGCGGGAGCAAGAAGCCCCTGAACAGCCTGCAAGTATTCATAGAGAACATCACTGAACGCCTTCATAACCGGAATCCACAGCACGCCGAGGATAACGATTGTCGCTGTGGCTATACGCCCCACAACAACGAGCTGTTTTTCAGAAGCATCGGGTCTTGCTTTCTGATAGAAATCGCCCACGAACAAAGCCGCGGAGGAGTTGAACAGAGAAGCGAGCGAGCTCATAAGAGCCGCAAGCAAACCGCAAACAACCACGCCCTTGAAGCCGATCGGAAGGATCTGCGCAACGAGCGTAGAGAAGGCGGCGTCTGAGCTTTCGACATCCATCTTGCCCTGTTTGAACAGCGTGAAAGCGATCATGCCGGGGATGAGGAAGATGAACACGGGAAGGAGTTTGAAGTAGCCGGCGAGGATTGCGCCTCGGCGAGCCTGCGTCTGGTTCTTACCCGAGAGCACCCTCTGCACTACATACTGGTCTGTACACCAGTACCAGAAACCGATAATCATCGAACCGAAGATAACGCCTGTCCACGGAAATTCGGGGTCGTTGTGAGAGCGGATCAGGTGGATATTGTCTCCTGCCGCCTCAACAACATTGCCCCAGCCGCCGGCCGCTTTGAGGCCGAGAAACAGAAGCACGATTGAGCCGATAAGCAGAACGGGCGTCTGAAGGACTGAGGTGTACATAATAGCCTTCATGCCGCCGAGAATCGTGTAGATACCGGTAATGACAACAAGGCCGATAGCGCTCACCCAGAAGAAGTCAACTTCGTGGCCGGCGATCATAATTGATCTGATGCCGAATACCGTGCCGAATACGATGCCGCCGGAGTAAACCGTAACGGCGACCTTCGTGAGAACATAGCTCACCAAAGAAATCATCGACAAAACAGTACGTGATTTGGAATCGAAGCGGCGTTCGAGGAACTCTGGCATCGTGAAGATCTTGATGCGGTCGTAAAACGGCACAAAAACCCAGCCAAGCAAAAGAATCATCCATGCATGCATTTCCCAATGCGCCATAGCCATCCCGCTCACGAATCCCGCGCCGGCCAGGCCGACAAGGTGTTCGGAGCCGATGTTGGAGCTGAAGATGGACGAGCCGATCTCAAGCCATTTCGCGTTTCTTCCCGCGAGGAAGTAGTCTTGTGAAGTTTCTTCCTTTTGTCTCATAACCCACACGATGATTCCGACCATAGCCAAAAAGAATACGACCAGAATCCCAGTGTCAAGCGGGTGCCACGTGCTCGCAGCGCCCAATAAAGATGTGTAATTTAACATAACAACCCTCAATAACCTTTCTGCATAGTTAATAACTTAATATGAAGTTGTTTTTTTCATAACGGAGCTTTCACTTAAAACGCTTATGAAAGTGCCTTGGCGAGCATATAATAGACTTCGTTTGTACGGATGTCTTTCTTGAAGCCGCCAACGGTTGTGTCGTTGTCGATGTGGAGGTATTCGATACCTGCCATCTCGGCGAAGTCTTCCATCATCTCGCTTGTGAGAGCCATGCTGAAACAGGTGTGGTGTGCGCCGCCGCCGAGGATCCAGGCGGTTGCCGCGGTTTTAAGGTCAGGTGCGGGCTTCCATACAACCCTCGCCACGGGGAGCTTCGGCAGCTCTGCGTCGGGTGCGACAACCTCGCAGGGATTGATGAGCATCCGGAAGCGGTTGCCCATGTCCATCACCGACACATTGATTCCATTGCCGAGTGCCGTGTTGAATACGAGACGTGGCGGGTCTGCCTTGCCGCCGATGCCGAGCGGGTGCACTTCCAGCGCAGGCTTGCTTGCGCCGATTGTCGGGCAGACCTCAAGCATATGCGAGCCGAGCACCTTCGGGTCTGCGGGGTTCAGGTGGTAGGTGTAGTCTTCCATGAAGGATGTGCCGCCTTTGAGGCCGGCCGCCATAACCTTCATCGCGCGTACGAGAGCGGCCGTTTTCCAGTCGCCTTCGGCGCCGAAGCCATAGCCGTCTGCCATCAAACGCTGACAGGGCAGGCCGGGGAGTTGCACGAGGCCGTGGAGGTCTTCGAATGTAGTAGTGAAGGCCTTGAAGTTGCCATTTTCGAGGAATTTGCGCATGCCGCATTCGATCTTCGCGGAGCTGCGAACACATTCCATCTGTTCTTCAGGGAGGTTGATTGTGTACTCCGCTTTGTATGCGTCCATCATCGCTTCGATTTCGGCATCTGTAACCTTGTCGATTACAGCAACCAGATCGCCGACGCCATAGCCGTTTACAGAGAAGCCGAACTGCTTCTGCGCTTCGACTTTGTCGCCTTCTGTTACCGCTACTTCGCGCATATTATCGCCGAAGCGTACAACCTTCATTCCCTGCCACTCGTTCCAGCCGCAGGCCGCTCTCATCCACGCGCCAACCTTCGCCACAACTTCCTCATCCTGCCAGTGCCCCACAACAACCTTGCGGTTCTTGCGCATACGGCTGCAAATAAACCCGAACTCGCGGCCGCCATGCGCGGACTGGTTGAGATTCATAAAGTCCATATCGATGCTGTCCCACGGAATGTCGCGGTTGAACTGGGTGTGGAGGTGAACGAAGGGCTTGTTGAGGATGCTCAGGCCACCGATCCACATCTTCGCGGGGCTGAACGTGTGCATCCAGGTAATCAGGCCCACACAGGCGGGGTTTGTGTTGGCTTCAACACAGAGCTGCGTGATTTCGTCCGGCGTTTTTACCGTCGGCTTGAATACCACTTTACACGGAATCGCAGGCGAGGCATCCAGCCCTTTCGCGATTTGCTCGGAGTCGAGCGCCACCTGTTTGAGAGTTTCGGGGCCATACAAATGCTGGCTGCCCGTAACGAACCATACCTCGTAATTTTTGAGTGTCGTCATTGCTTAACCTTTATCTAACCATGCTAACATAACCATAAAATGAAACCATCGGCTCCATTTATAGTTTTTCGGTGGCGTTTGTCAATACCTCACTACACGGAACATTGCCGGAAAGGGTATATCATCGGCAGGCGCGGATTCAGTGGACATAGCGGGCATAGCGCTTGAGTCCGCCAGGTCCGCTTAGTCCGCTTCCTCATTGAATAACTCTTGATGAAAAATGCTCGTATCCCACAGCCCCACTTTACTTTTATCATGAATGCTCGTATCCCACAGCCCCATTTCACTCTTATCATATTTGCAGATACCCGTATAATTGAGGCTGGCGTCTTCATATCTCTTGAAGCCCGCAACCGCCTCATTCATCTTCTTGTCATTAAAAATGCCAAGGCTCACAAGCAACTCGAAATCTTTTATCGTAAGCCCGGTTACGCCGGTAAACAGCCCGGGCTCGCATTTCGTGATAACATCTTTCAGGCACCTTTCGCGGAAATCGGAGAGATACATAAATATCGGAATCCTCGCCGCGAATTTCACCAGCTTATCCTGCACCTGCTTTCGCAGGCTCTTTATATCTTTTTCTTCGTCTGAAAGTTCTTTTTTCTCTTCCTTTTCAAGATGCTCATTTTCGCCCTTTTCTTTCTTTGCTTTCTTCAAGGCCTCCGAACGGTTTATGATTGTCTCAAGGTCTTGATTGAGCGTGCGGAAGGCCTCAATTTTGGCAAGCGCCGCAAGAGCGTCCTCGCTGTTAAGCAGCCTCTTCAAGGTGTTATCGTCCACATTCACAAGCAACGCGCTTTGCCATCTGCGCGCAAGAAGAGTGGCGGTGGTGTTGCTTGTGGCTATCTCAAGGATTTGACTTGCATTTATTGGGCGCATACCGCTGCCATCATATGATAGAACGGGCAGGAATTTCACAAACTCCTCAATCTTCTGCTCCGGTGAGCTGTCATCATTCATATCGAGGCGGGAGCTGTAGTTGACAATATGCGTCAGCGCGCGGTTGGGGGCGAAATCAAACACATAGCACTCAAGCTTTAGAATATCTTGGCCGCTCCTGTCTTCACGTTCAACCGTCCAGGGCGATTGCACCCTGAAAGCCGCCTGAAAATAGGTCTCGGGGGACGAGCAGTTTCTAAGCATAAAAATACCCGTCCACGGCCGCACCGTTACGCCTGTTGTGAGCTTGCCGCAGGTGAGCGTGATGGATTTGCTATCAAGAGGGTTAGCCATCGCCTTATACACAGGCGGGAGCGCTTTAAGCCCTATGCCTGCTTTTGTACCCGCCGCCGCCACGATTTTATAATCGTGGTAGAAAGCGTTTTGTGGAGATTCAAGCAGGTTTTTCATCGCATAACAAGCCGCCACGTTCGGCATAAACCATACAGTATGATTCAGCACGCTCAATAGAGGGGCATGTGAAAACGGCATCGGCGGGCGCTTGTTCCCCTCTCTTATCGCATCCACCTGCGCAGGCCTGAACGAGCCGCGGATGAGGCTCAGCCACTTCTGAACATCATCCTCGCGCTTGAATTTGGCGTTTTTGCCGGAGCCCTCAGCGGCGAAGAATACATTCAAATCAAACTCATCATTGCCTGTCTGCTCGATAACCCCCGTAATATCCTGCGGAAGTTTGTAGGTAAGCAGTACCATTTTCGGCAAAGCGGCGTAAGGATTGGGGCCGCTTTCCGCAGACCGGTTTTCTTTTGCTTTCTGCTCATCGGAGTATGTCCAGTTAAAGATCTGGTCTTCCAGAAATTCCCCGTCTGTCAGTGCGCGGAAAGGGGTTCCTGAGAGGTAAAGGTAATAGTTGGCGGTGATGGGCATATTACCTTCTTCGTAATAATCCAGCGCCTCGCCAAGCTCATCTGCGGCCGCTTTATCCTGCTCTCCTTCCACAAGATCCCGCGCGCTCTCGCGCCATGCGCCGAAGTGATATTCATCAAGCATTACGCAGTCCCAGTGAACCGCATGCACCCATTCATTTTTTACCTTGATTGCGCCCGATTCTGTTACACCGAGATAATCCTGAAATGAGCCAAAGCAGACTACCGGCTTATCCTTATCGCAGTTTTCGTAGGTGAGATCGTTGTCGCGGCTGATAAACTGCCAGCCCTCGAAATCCGTATGCGTTTTTATGTCTTCCTCCCACGCGCTCTGCACAGCGGGCTTGAACGTAAGCACGAGCACCCTCTTCCATCCCATCTCTTTGGCAAGCTGATAAGAGGCGAATGTTTTACCGAAGCGCATTTTCGCGTTCCAGAGAAAGCGCTTGCTCTCGTTTTCTTCGCAGGGCTCGCGGAAATAATCAGCTGTCTTTCGCACAGCCTCAACCTGCTCGGGCCTCATTACGAAGTTTTGCGTTCGTTCGACATCCATCTCCTTATTTTCAAGCACCGCTATATACGCCGCGCGAACATCCTCAACGCCGCACCTGTACCACTCCTTACCCTCTTTGCGGGATTTTAGCTTTCTATGAATGGCATGGTCATTGAAATCCGTGCCATCGCTTCGCAGAGCCGGCTCATTAAACACTATCTCATAGGGCTTGCCGAGGTGCTGGGGATACTGCTCTGCAATACGCGTTGCGGCATTCCTTGTAGTGTAGCCGATTTTAAGAAGCCCTGCATACTGCGGATTACAATCTCTGTACGCATAGATACGCGGCACCGCGGCGGGGGGGCCGGGGAATAGATTTTCAACCATTACTTCTGTTTCCTTAGCCTTTGTTTTCTTTGTCAGATTTCACGCGCGGTCAATTTCAGTTGACTACAATTTGTAGCCAACTGCGGTTTTTTCTGCTTTAAGCGTGTCTTCAAAACAGACCAGTATTTACGCGGGGCTTTGCTGCCGGTCAGAACGGCGACAATATCCACCACGCTGAACCACCATTTGGACTTTTCTTCATCCCAGACGGCACGGACCTCGGTATCGTCAAAGAAGCGAACGGAAACCTTATAATCCTTTGCCATTACTTCTGTTTCCTTGTCTTTTCTCACTCTGTACAGTCTTTCGGTAAAACCGCCGTTTTCAGATGGTTTGCGGCAAGCTACTCACTCAGCGGCTCGCGGCTCTCTTCATTGTCAAACATCTTATTCTCCTTCGCGGGCTAAAGGCTATTGCCGGACTCAGCGACCCCCTCGCGCCCCTCGCGGACTCGGCTTTACACACTCCCCACGTCCGATTGAGTCTGCTTTGTCTGCCGGACATTCTCTTTACTCCATCGGGCGGATCATGCTCTCGATAAACGCTATTTCACTTTCTTCCAGACCATACTTCTCGTAAAGCTCTTCATCTGTCCACGGCTTGCTGAAATCCTGAACGGGGACATACGTATATATGCTTCGTGTTGTGCTTTGCGTAACTTTCTTTAGCATTGCCAAGAACCTGAAAAAACGCGTAGAAATGTACGAAATTACATTTTGACATTCTTCTTTAGAATCATAGGGGCCAAAGAATATGTAAGTTTCACTGCACACAGTCATCTTATCCCCGAAAAAGGGCTTTCCTAAAATAGAGTGAGGGAAAGCATCGCTGCCACTTCCGGCCCTTGGTAAAAAAACTTTATACCTGTTGATTACGTCAATGTTTTTCTTAATAGTCTCTTTCTCCGTATAGGATATGCCTTGGTTTTCAAAAACCGTAACATCGTTTTGTTTTTGCTCTTTTCTGCCGTGAAATGTTGTTGGTAATCCAAAAGGCTGCCTTGAACTGACACTTTTTTCAATAGAACCTTCGCAAAACAATCGGACTTTATGAAGTATGTCTACAGCAACATTGTATCGAATAAATGTTTCACAGCCTTCCTCTAACAATGGGCGAGATTGGGGTTCGCTTATCGAACTACCTCTATGTGTATATACAGTACAATCTCCTTTGTTTTCTCTGTTCCATAAGAAATAGCATACGCCGCCCTTTATCTGCACACCTGGGAAACAATCAAATGCTTCAGGAAAATCATGAATAATTCTAATTCTTTTGTCTGACAGCATTTCAGCGCGAAAACTATCCAATCCTTTTCCGCCAGCAAACCATCTTGCAGGTATAATCATTGTGATAAACCGGGGATTCATCTTCTTTGCCTGCTCAACAAACTTGTTGTAAATAGGCCCTGCACTTATTCCATATCCTCCATCGCTGAGCTGATACGGGGGGTTTCCTACAATAACATCAAACTTCATATCTCTAAATATCCCTTCGGGGTTTTCTGTGTGTATAAATTCATAAGCGTGCGATTCGAGGCCCTCATCTCTGGCATACACTGCCTCGCTCGCTCCGCAGAAAGTGCATTTGCCTTTATGCCAGCTGTGCTTTATCGGAGTAAAGCGGATGTTGCCCGCTTCTGTATCAAAGCCCTCGCACACGCAGTATCTGCTGTTTGCATGTTTTGCGCAGTAGAGGGTTCTTCTGGCCATAAGGGCTGTGAGACGGGTGATTGCGATGCCGAAGAGCTGATTTTGGTAGATGTGGTTAATTCGCTGCTGCAAATCGGGTATTTCTTCTTCGAGCCCTTCCAAAAGCCTCTTTGCAATCTCTCTTAAAAACACCCCGCTCTTTGTGAACGGGTCGAGAAATCTGGCGTTTTTATCGCTCCAAAGCTCAGCGGGGAGTGTATCAAGCATGGCGTTTACAAGCCCTGGCGGCGTAAACACCTCATCATTGCTCAGATTGGCAAGGCAGTTCAGGATGTCGAGTTTGTAGCTCTGTCCATTCATTTGCAATCTCCTCTAATGTTTGCAATGGAAAATCTCTTACAGGCTCAGGGAGATACAGCTCCTCGCCGAGATCGGAAAACAGCGGCTCCGCGCGCACCTCATTATTACCGAGAAGCTCGTTGTATGTATAATCCTTGCGCTTAATCCTCCCGCCCACAACCGACCACTCCGCAAACGCTATATCCTCGCCTGCTGTTGATTTGAGGGTAAGGGCGTCTCCGAGAATTATATTCACCTGCAAGGCGTAGCGTATGGCGTCTCTGATATAGCCCCTGGCCTTTGTTTTGTAGAGCTTTGAATACTCTTCATCGAAGATTTCAAACAGGCGCTCCCTGCATCTTATGGTGTTGTCTTCGAGCAGGTCTATGCCGTATATGCTTGCGATGGCGGTAAAAGCGTATATTTCGTAATCGAGCTGTGATTTTGCGTATCTTCTTTTTACGACGGCAAGCTTTCTCCTGAGGATTTCGGTGAGAAAGTTTCCCGTGCCGCAGGCGGGCTCTAAGAACCGCGATTCAATGCGCTCTGTCTCCTGCTTCACAAGGTCAAGCATCGCGTTCACCTCTCTCTGCGACGTGAACACTTCTCCGTGGTCGGCAACTCTCTGCCTTGATACTATCTGCTTTTCAGTCAATATATGCTCATCCTTAAATAAACAATTTCAAATAATATCCTGTTACAGAGGTATGTCAAGGCGCTTCACTCCGTTTATTTCCCGCTGTTCATATCGATGGACAGGTTGCGCTCCGCGGGCCTGTAGCCGATTTTAAGAAGCCCTGCATACTGCGGATTGCAATCTCTGTACGCATAGATACGCGGCGCGGCGCCGCGTCGGGGCGGGGCAGGGCAGGGGAATAGATTTTCAACCATCACTTCTGTTTCCTTAGCCTTTGTTTTTTTTGTCAGATTTCAAAAAAATGCTTGTAAATTACTTTTCTGTGGTATAATAGAGTTGCGCCGTGACTGCGTCAGATTGCAGGATTAGGAGCAATCCTGACACGGCGTCTTTTTTTATTCAAATCTCACGATCCCATATCCGCCAACATCTCCGGCCGGGCTTTTTCTTATACTTGGCTTAATAAGCTCGTAATAAGTTCTGTCCCCTTTGGAATAAAGCCTGTAAACAGCTCCTGCAACCATGTCTGCCAGTTGTATTCCAGTGCTGTAATGGGATGGCACAATAAACAATCCCTCTACAATGTTGTTCAACTCGGACTTATAATTCATGTCTCCGTAAGTCATCTTAAAGTGCATGTCTTGAAGGCGTTTATCCTGCTTCCTCTCTCTGTGGTCGCAAACAGCAACGCCGTTCATCTTCATACCTGCCTCCCGCGACAAATCTTGCAGATAGTACTGAAACCGTTCTATAAGTTTCTTGTATGCAAACCAATAAAGGTCATCATCGTTACAGACATGTTTTTTTTCATAGCACCTTGGTACATCGGCAACTACTGTAATTATCTTTATGGACTTGTATTTGGTTATGAGGGAGTAAATATCGAGCCTTAATTGCTCCAGTGCGGTTTTTTCCAAATGTGAGAGGGTATTCTGCTTATCTCTGTGTTTGTGGAAGAATCTCCATTTGATTTCCCCGTCAATGTGATAGTCCTTCTTTACGGTAGCCAGGTCAGAATTGATCTTGAACCATGTGTCTTCCGAGATGATTACCCCGCCAAGCACAAACTTGTCTTCCGGCTTATATTTCTCGTGTGGCGGAATAGTGCCGGATTCGTCTATGAACAAAAAATGCATATCTTTACTCCATCGGCCATATCACATTCACAATAAAGCTCATCCTGCTGCTTTTTATTTCCTGCTGTTCATATCGATGGACAGGTTGCGCTCCGCGGGCGTGTAGCCGGTCGGGGCGCTGTGGGTTGTGGGGCTTTCCGAAAGCGCGACCATCTTATAGCCCATTGCCTTGAGCTCAATGAGCGCGGGGATTAGCCCCTCGGCGGTTTCGCGTTCGGGGTGGTTCATATGCGCGATGATGATGTCGTTTGCCTGCGCCTGCCGCACGGTGTCATAGACCTGCTCCCTATTATAGGTTGTGCCGGCGTCTCCCAGCACGCTGAACCCCGCTATTTTATAGCCGAGCCTGCCGATTACTTCCACGGCATATTCATCGTAGAACGCCGCGGCCGAGCGGAAGAACGTGGGCTTTTTGCCGGTAAGCTCTTCAATCATCGCATCGCATCCGCTTACCTCCTCAACCAGCTCGCATGCGTTTGCCGTGCCGGCGAGGCCGTATATGCTTTTGCCGTCAACGCTGGCGGGCAGGTGTCTTGTGCCGTGGTTCTGGATGTCGAAAATCGGATTGGCCGCGAGGCGCTCAAACTGCTCGGGGTTTTTCTCTATCCAGCGGCTGTTGATGAAGAGGGTGGCGGGCATTTTTTCGTATTCGAGGAATTCTATGATGTCTTTGTCGAAGCCGTCGCCCTTTGAGCCGCAGGCGTCGAGAGTGAGGCAGATTTTCTTTTCGTCGGCGCCGTAGTCCAGGTATCTCTCGATGCCGGGCAGGGTTTCACCCCACAGCTTTGGTTCGGCTCCGGCATATTTTTCGCAGAAACTTCCTCCACATCCTGCGAGCATAATCGTGGCAAAAGCGGCAATGATAAATCTCATAGCGAAAGTCCTTCTGAAAAAACAGTTTACAAGTATATTCCCGAACATCCATTTTAGGCAAACCTGTGCTTCGGGCAAGGCGCAATATCAATTCAAGATTCAAAATTCAAGATTCAAAATTCAAGATTCAAAATTCAAGATTCAATCGAGCCTTTCTTGAATCTTGAATTTTGAATTTTGAATTTGCATTGTTGCATTCTCGTTGAAAGAGTATAAAATTGCGTCTTGCCGGGGGTGGTATTTACCTGAGAAATACCCTTAGAACCTGATCAGACCAGCTCAGCTGGCGACTGCGTAGGGAAGGCTGAAATTTTTAACGAAAAATTTTGAAGCGTTCCACCCTGCTCCCCCGGGTTGGAACGCTTTTTTATTTGCGCTTTGAGCGCGAAAGGACAAAAAGATGCAGACTCAGCTCGAAAGGGCCCGCAAGGGCGAGATAACAGAGGCGGTAAGGTTTGTCGCCGAACAGGAATTCGTGAGCGCGGAGCTCGTTCGCGATGAGCTCGCCGCGGGAAGGCTCGTGATACCGGCCAACATAAACCACCTCGCCTGGAACCTGAAACCGAGGGCTATCGGCCGAATCGTTACCACGAAGGTAAACGCGAATATCGGCATGAGTAATGTGCGTTCGGGGCTCGCAGGAGAGGTTGAGAAGATGAACGTAGCGCTGAACGCGGGCGCAGATGCCCTTATGGACCTCAGCACAGGCGGCGACCTTGACGCCGTTCGCACCGAGCTGATAAAGCAGTGCCCCGTGCCGTTTGGAACCGTACCGATATACGAGGCCATCATCGACAGGAGCGTTGAGGAGATAAACGAAAAGATTGTCCTTGAAATCATAGAGAAACAGGCCAGGCAGGGCGTGGACTTCTTCACGATTCATTCCGGCCTGCTCAAAGAGCACCTGCCGCTTGCGAAGAAGCGCGTTTGCGGGATTGTTTCCCGAGGCGGCTCGCTTACGGCCAAATGGATGATACACCACAACCGCCAGAACCTCATGTATGAGCTGTTTGACGAAATCTGCGATATTATGCGCGAGTATGATGTGTGCTTCTCGCTCGGAGATGGGCTTCGCCCGGGATGCGGCGCCGATGCGACAGACGAGGCGCAGATAGCTGAGCTTCGTACGCTCGGCGAGCTCACGCAAAGAGCGTGGGAGAGGGGGTGTCAGGTGATGGTGGAGGGGCCCGGGCACGTCCCCTTCAACCAGATCGAAGAGAATATGCGTATGCAGCAGGAAATCTGCAAGGGCGCACCGTTTTATGTGCTCGGGCCGCTGGTAACAGACATCGCCCCGGGCTACGACCACATCACAAGCGCCATCGGCGGCACAGCCGCGGCATACTACGGCGCAAGCTTCCTTTGCTACGTAACACCGCGCGAACACCTCGGCCTGCCCGATATGAATGACGTGCATCAGGGCGTTATCGCATCGAAAATCGCCGCGCATGCCGGAGATGTGGCAAGGGGCCTGCCCGGGGCGGCAGACAGAGACCGCAAACTCAGCGAAGCGCGCGCAGACCTCGACTGGAACACACAGATCCGCCTCTCTATCGACCCTAAAACCGCACGTAGGATGAAAGATGAAGCGCTCGAAGGCAGCGAAATGCCCAGGCACGACACCGATTACTGCTCCATGTGCGGGCATGACTGGTGCAGCGTGCGTATAACGAAAGAAATCCGCGACAGTATGTAGGCGGCGCGAACCGGCTTGTAGGGGCTCGGGGGCATCGCGCCCGTGCCCTATGCTAAGAATGATATGGTAGAGACGCAAAATCCTGCGTCTCTACGGAGCTGGTGGGGGTCGTTACGACAATCCGTAATAGTGAACCGGCGTTCGGTAACATGGGCTAAACTTTCAATTTCGAGGCGCTTGCGGCAAATCACTCAAACATCCTTCTTCGCGGTTTTCGCATGCTCGATGTTGCCGGTGGGGATGCAGCCTGTAATAAACGACACCGCCTCATATATGTCGTTTTCGACATGGTCTATTTTTTCATCCACTATCTCTTCGGGGCTGAAGCTCATCTTCGGGATATAGCCGCTCATCTCTGCAATGACATTGTAATCAGCGGCCCGCGGAAGGCTGTCAGAGGTGGCAGAAAAGTATATGTGCGCCCATAAAGCGCCCGCTACAACCGCGATTGTTGCGGCGTATTTGAAGGCTCTGCTGTTAAACAGACCTGCCCCTGAAACAGCCGGAGGCTCTTTCAGGCCGAGATTCTGCTGTATTCTATCCGCCACGCTGCCGACCTGAGAAACACTTAAATCAAAAGGTGTTTCTGTGAGCAGACGGTCAACAGCCTTGAGGCTTTCATACCACTGCCGGCATTCTTCGCAGGCGGCGATATGCTCAACCAGCTCCTCGCTGACAACTTCCCCGCCTTCGTCAAACTCGCGCTCAATCGAAACTCTATATTCGCAACTCATTGCTTTACCCTTTCAGATCTGTTTCCTTCGCCGTCAACCTGTTGCAACAATTCACTAAGCCTTTTGCGGGCTCTATGCAATATAACGCGCGTGGCAGGCTCGGATTTGCCTGAAATCCGCGCGATTTCCTTGATGCTCATCCCCTGCTTGTATTTGAGCCAGAGCACCGAAAAATCCGCCATGCCCATTTTCCCTGCTTCTTCCCATACCCAGTCGTAATCATTGCTCTCAAACTGCAAAAGAGAGCCTGTTTGTTCCTCTGTGAGCAGAGAAGGCCTCTTTTTTCTGTACCCCGACACAAGCAACCGATAGGCAATCGTAAAGAGCCAGCTTTTGAGCGGATATGTCTCGTCAAAGCCGTTTATACTGCTAAATGCCCTCAGAAAGGTTTCCTGTACAATATCCTCCGCGTCGTAAATGTTCATACTGCGCGAAGAGGCAAAAGTTAGAAGAGGGCCTGTATATCTTCGGACTATCTCGCTAAAAGCCGCCCTGCTGCCCGATGCGGACAGCAGAGCAAGCTCATTGTCTGTAAGTGCGGTAAGCCGGTTTTTATTCGGCAGACTCATTCAATTCTTTCAGGGCATCTGTACGTATCTTATGTTCATTCTCTTTGATTAAAGCGGCTATCTTCGCCGATGGGTACTTAATCGAGAAAGAAAGCTTGTTGGCGTCTTTCTTCAGTACGGCGGAGTTGATAAAGCTCATTGCGTCGGGATCTTCTCTGTGCTGCAAAGACACAAGAGCCTTGAAGCCCTGGTACATCTGCTCAAACTGCGTAGCGGTCTCTTCGGTTTGCGCGGTAAGCTCAACATTAAAATACATATTTCCGTCTGTTTCGCCGGTGAGAATCGCAAGAAACGATGAATTACGCAGAAGAACATCATCTTTTGTCTTTTCCTCGGCAAGCTCTTCAAGGTCGGCGGCGGCAACAAGCAACACCGGATTGCCCGCTGAATCGATAAGCTTTGCGATTGAACTATCATTTGCCTTTGCGATGGTGTCAGACTTCATATCCAGGTACTCGGTAATCCTTGCCCTGCTCCCTGAAATGACAATCTTGTTGTCAGCAGCAAACGCGCCGACCTTTTTTTTGTTGTCTTTTTTGTCAGTCCAGTGGTACAGCGTCGTACCGGCGGCTTCTTCTTCGGAGTAGTCTTCGCTCAGCTTGAGCAGGGTAATGATTTTATCCTTGTCTGCATTACAACGGACAACAACCACCGCGTCGTTATCATCGTTGTTTTTCCCGTACACAGTCAGAGAATGGAGGTCGTTGATAGGGTCAAATCCGATAATATCGGCAACAGCATCGATTTGCCTCTGTTGTTCGGAGGTAATATCTTCTTTGAGTATAGACCAGAGATCAGTCTGCACGAAACCGTCAAAGTCAAGATGCGCTACCCACTTCGAGCTTACGGGGATGTCATCTTTCTTAACCGCTCCCGCAAAACAAGCAGTCGCAAGCATCACTGCCAACAGAATTGCTGAATTTGTCTTTTTCATTTTTACATTCCTTTCCGTGGTAAACTTTTTCCGAATCCCGATGCCGTTCATCAAGCCTTCGTTAACTGTTACGCACAGCTCGGGTGAAATGTTACAAATCAAACGCAAATTCTCAAATAGTGCCGCGATTCGTCGCGCCCTCGCTCCCGCAAACGCCAACCGGTACCGGCGCATTCTGTTTGCGCCGGCGTTATTGGAGATTGCAATACCGCCGCAGCTCTTACCAGCTTGTGCTTTGCCCGCTGCAAAAGGGCTTTATGTGAAGAAATGTAACAAAAAGCAATTGCGAAAAGTGCGGAACAGTGTATAATCTCTTGAGTTTTCAGACAGGTCGGCGGTATCGGTACGCTAACTGCTCACCGGCGCCTGCCTGCTCAAGATTTTAAGTTACGTTAGCTTAAAAAACTAAAATGATACTCGAACGCTTTGGAGTAATTTATGTCAAGAAAAATGGTTACTATAGACGGTAACACCGCCGCGGCACACGTGGCGCATGCTACCAACGAGGTGATCGCGATCTATCCGATTACGCCGTCCTCACCGATGGGTGAGATTTCGGATGCCAAATCGGCCTCGCTTCTACCCAACATATGGGGCACAATCCCCAGCGTAACCGAGATGCAGTCCGAAGGCGGCGCATCCGGTGCGGTACACGGTGCACTCGCGACCGGCGCCCTCACAACGACATTCACCGCGTCGCAGGGTCTGCTGCTCATGATCCCCAACATGTACAAGATCGCCGGCGAGCTCACGCCGACCGTTTTCCATGTTACCGCGAGATCTCTTGCATGCCAGGCGCTCAGCATCTTCGGCGACCACTCAGATGTTATGGCTTGCCGCCAGACAGGTTTCGCGATGCTCTGCTCCAACTCGGTTCAGGAAGTTATGGACTTCGCCCTCATCTCACAGGCGGCCACTCTCGAATCGAGAATCCCCTTCGTACACTTCTTCGACGGCTTCCGCACAAGCCACGAAATCAATAAGGTTGAAGAGCTCACATACGATGATATGCGCGCAATGATCGACGAAAAGCTCGTTCTCGCGCACAGGGCGCGCGGCCTCTGCCCCGATCGCCCCGAAATCAGCGGTACTTCACAGAACCCCGATGTTTACTTCCAGGGCCGCGAAACCGTAAACAAATTCTACCGCGCAACCCCGGCCATCGTCCAGAAGGCTATGGACAAGTTCAAGGAAATCACCGGCCGCGAGTACAAGCTGTTTGATTATGTCGGCGCTGCTGACGCTGAGAAGATCATCATAATAATGGGGTCGGGGGCTGAATCAGCACATGAAACCGTCGAGCAGATGGTCGAAGCGGGCGAGAAGGTCGGCGTGCTGAAGGTTCGTCTGTACAGGCCGTTCAGCGTAGAACACTTTGCGGCAGCCCTTCCCAAGACAGTCAAGAAGATTGCCGTTCTCGACAGAACTAAAGAACCCGGTTCAGTCGGCGAGCCGCTCTATGTTGACGTACGCACCGCTATCGGCGAAGCAATGGCAGATGGCCTCTTCAAGTTCGACGGCTACCCGACAATCGTTGGCGGTCGCTATGGCCTCGGCAGCAAGGAATTCACACCTCCGATGATCAAGGGCGTATTCGACAACCTCGACGCGGCAAAGCCGCTCAACGATTTCGTTGTAGGCATTAAAGACGACGTCGAAGGCCTTTCAATCGCCTACGACAACAACTTCAGCCTCAAGAGCGATGCCTATGAAGCAATGTTCTACGGCCTCGGTTCAGATGGTACTGTCGGCGCGAACAAGAACTCAATCAAGATCATCGGCTCTCTCACAGACAACTACGCGCAGGGCTACTTCGTATATGACTCCAAGAAGGCCGGCGCGGTTACCGTATCGCACCTGCGTTTCGGCAAGAGCCAGCTCCGCAAACCGTACCTCAACAGCAGGGCAGATTTCATAGCCTGCCACAACCCCAGCTTCCTTGAGAAGTACGATATGCTCAGCAACGCAAAGAAGGGCGGCACATTCCTCCTGACAAGCAACTCAAGCGCAGCGGAAGTCTGGGATACGCTCCCGCAGAAAGTTCAGCAGCAGATCATTGACAAGCAGCTCAAGTTCTACGTTATCGACGCTATCAGCATCGCTGAAGAGCTCGGGCTCGGCGCACGTATCAATGTTATCATGCAGACTGCGTTCTTCAAGATCAGCGGCGTAATCGACATCAACAGCGCTGTTGACGCAATCAAGGGCGCGATCAAAAAGTCTTACGGCAAGCGCGGCGAGAAGGTTGTCAAGATGAACAACGACGCCGTTGACAAGGCCCTCAGCTGCATTGAAGAAGTTGCCGTTCCCGCAACGGTCTCAAGCACTAAGTCCATGGCTAAGTTCGTTCCTGATAACGCTCCCGACTTCGTAAAGAACGTTCTGGGCACCATCATGGAAGGCAACGGCGACAACCTCGCCATCAGCGCTATGCCTGTTGACGGGAAATTCCCCAGCGGCACAACCAAATACGAAAAGCGCAACATTGCCGTCAACATCCCTGTCTGGAATGAAAACACTTGTATCCAGTGCGGCCAGTGTTCGTTTGTATGCCCGCACGCCGCAATCCGCGTAAAGGCGTACGATGCCGATAAGCTCGAAGGCGCCCCCGCTACATACAAGAGCGTTGATGCCCGCGGCAAAGACTTCGCAGGTATGAAGTTTACCGTTCAGGTTGCTCCGGAAGACTGCACAGGCTGCGCGGCTTGCGTTGACGTATGCCCGGCAAAGAGCAAGGAAGACCCGAGCATCAAGGCTATCAATATGAAGCATCAGGAACCTCTTCGCGAAGAAGAAGCGAAGAACTGGGACTTCTTCCTCAGCCTGCCCGATACTGACACAAGCAAATTCAAGCTCAACAGCGTTAAGGGAAGCCAGCTTGTTCAGCCTCTCTTCGAGTTCAGCGGCGCTTGCGCAGGCTGCGGCGAGACGGCATATATCAAGCTGATGACACAGCTCTTCGGCGACAGGGCGATAATCGCCAACGCTACGGGCTGTTCCAGCATCTACGGCGGCAACCTGCCTACAACCCCCTACACTAAAAGGTCTGACGGGCGCGGCCCGGCATGGTCGAACTCACTGTTCGAGGATAATGCAGAGTACGGTATGGGTATGAGGCTCACGGTTGACAGGTTCCGTGAATTTGCTGTAGAGCTTCTCGACAAGGCGGTTGCAGAGGGAACCGTTGACGCGGCTCTCGCAGACGCGCTCAAGGCAAACATCAAGGCAACAGAACAGTCCGTTATCGAAGAGCAGAGGGCGCTCGTTGCGCAGCTCAAGGCCAAGCTCCAAAAGGGCACACAGCTTGAGAGCCTCGCAGACTACCTCGTACCGAAGAGCGTATGGATCGTCGGCGGCGATGGCTGGGCCTATGACATCGGCTACGGCGGCCTCGACCACGTTCTCGCAAGCGGCAAGAACGTAAACGTACTCGTTCTCGACACCGAAGTTTATTCAAACACCGGCGGACAGATGAGTAAGTCAACTCCGCTCGGCGCAGTTGCTCAGTTCGCGGCAAGTGGCAAACAGATGCCCAAGAAGGATTTCGGCATGATCAGCATGAGCTACGGCGGAATCTATGTTGCCAAGGTAGCTATCGGCGCCAACCGCAACCAGGTTGTCAAGGCGTTCACAGAGGCTGAAGCTTACGACGGCCCGTCCATCATCCTGGCATACTCTCACTGCATCGCACACGGTATCGATATGGCTACCGGTCTCGGCGAGCAGAAGAAGGCCGTGGAATCAGGACATTGGCCGCTCTACCGCTACAACCCCACGCTCATCACTGAGGGCAAGAACCCGCTCCAGCTCGACAGCCAGGCACCATCAATCGGCTTCGATGAATTCGCCAAGGGTGAAAACCGCTGGAGAGTTCTGCTCAAGAGCAAGCCTGAAGTGGCTGAAGCACTCATCGCCAAGGCCGGCGAGCAGGCTACCAAAAACTTCTGCCTGCTCAAGAAGCTTTCCGAGCTCGAATGCGAATAAACCTCTGAGCTTTAAGCAATAAAAGCATATAAGGACACCCGTCAGAAATGGCGGGTGTTTTTTTATATCGCGTTTTACCTGAATTACATTTTCAGTTCACGAAAGACACGAAAGACGCGAAAAAAGATTCAAACAAAATGTATGAGCCAGGAGGGCACCGAAGCACAGATTTTTACAGTTTTGGATATGTCATTTTCAATTATTGCCCCTGCGCACCGCACGGCCTGATTTTCTTTCCTCGGTTGAATCATAAAATGCCTTGCCGAAGATTGAGATTAAACTAAAATACAACTTTGTGGCAAGGCGTCAGCGCATTTGCCTTAGTAAACTCTTTTTCTTAAAGCAAACATCAATGAAGACAGACCTTAAATCACTCACGCTCGAAGAGCTTACCGATCTCGTGCTTGAATCGGGTGGCAAGAAATTCCACGCCAAATACATATTCAGCTTCATACACGAGAAACACGTCGTCGATATAAACCTGATTACCCCCATCTCCGCGGCACTGCGCGATGTCCTTATTGCAGACGGCGCCTTTATCAGCACGCTCACCCTCGTTACGAGCGAACAGGACCCCGACGGCACAAAGAAGTACCTCTTCGAGACCGCAGCGGGCAAGCGCTTTGAAACGGCCCTGCTCACCGATGACGGCCGCCGCACAATCTGCCTGTCATCGCAGGTAGGCTGTAAGATGGGATGCGAGTTTTGCGCGACAGCGAAGATGGGCTTCGCCGGAGACCTCTCCACCGGCGAGATACTTGAACAGTTCTATGCGGTCAGTGAGATTGACGGCAAGATAAGCAATGTAGTTTTTATGGGTATGGGAGAGCCATTCGACAACTACGACAGCGTTATGAAGGCTGCGATGCTTCTCAATCACCCCTCCGGCGCGAATGTCGGGGCCAGGCACATTACCATAAGCACCTGCGGCATGCCTGCCGAGATTGATAAATTCGCCGAGGTGGAGCAGCAGTTCCGCCTGGCAGTCAGCCTGCATTCGCCCAGGGAGCAGTCCCGCGTAGCCTTGATGCCTATCGCCGCGCGTTACGGCTTAAAAACGCTGTTTGAGTCTGTGAGGAACTACTACAAAAAGACCGGCAGGCGCATAACCATCGAATACTGTATGATGGCGGGCGTAAACGATACGCCGGCAGACGCTTCAGCCCTCGCAAGACTGCTCAATTCGATTAAGTGCAACGTGAATCTCATAGAATTCAACCCGTACCCCGGCAGCGAATTTGAGGCGAGTAGCCCAGATACCATCAAAGCATTTTCCGAAGTGCTCGAAAAGGCGGGAATCGAAACGCATATCCGTTACAGAAGAGGGCGCGCAATCAAAGCCGCCTGTGGACAGCTCGGCGCCGGCTGGGCAAAAAAGCAGTAGCATTTCCCTGGCTCCAAGTTACAAATTCAGCTCACAGAGAGAAAATGCAACCGCCGAGGGTGCCGAGGACGCAGAGAGAATTATTGATAGCAGATTCAAGATTCAAAAAACTCCGCGGTTAAATATAAACATAACGACAAGAACACCCGCCATTTCTGACCGGTGTTCTTTTATGCTTATCGCTTAAAGCTTATCTCAGTGACTGAACACCATCGACTGTGTTTCTATGCCACCGACAGCCGCGAGCTCTTCTTTGAGCGCGGCAAATTCGTCATCATCGCAGACGCATTCAAGGATGAGTACGCCGCTCATGCCGCCTTTGACGTCGTGGAGGCCAAGGCGTGTCTTGATCACATCGCCGTATTTTGTAAGAACTGCCTGCACTTCACCTGCGTGTTTCAGCCTTTCGGTAATATGAACACCAAGGATAAGATGATTCTTCATTTACATTACTCCTATGGTAAAAAAATAATTACGCGAGCTCTCACAATGAGAGGATTGATTCTATAACTTCTTTGCCGTATCCGCCTTCGAAAATCGCTTTGAAATTGCCGTCTTTATCAACTATAAAAATGGTCGGATAGGCTCGCAGCATGCTGAAAGGCTCCGGCAGAGCCGCCTTGTCCGTCGCGACAACCTTATAGTTCATACCGTTGCTCTCCATAAAATCGGTAACAACATCCGCCTTTTCGAGGCTGACGCCGACAATCTCAAGCTCCTCTGGGCTGTGCTCGGCGCGAAGCTCGATAAGCTCGGGCACCTCCGCTCTGCAAGGCGGGCACCATGTCGCCCAGAATACAACGATAACGTTCCTGCCCTTGCATGCGGCCATATCAAACTCTTTACCGCGAAGGTCTGTGAGCTTCATATCGGGCGCGGGCTTTCCGTAGTACCCTTTCAAGATGAGCGAATCGGCATTCACAATCCCCTCAAGCGGAGAAACATCCACCGTAGCCGCGGTTTCTGTGCCACCGGCAGGAACGGGCTCAGAGCCTGCGCTGCAAAGTGGTCGTTTCATAATCATCCAGCCGAGTAATACTGCCACGGCGAAAATCAAGATAGCGTAAGGCAGGCTGATTCCGCCGGTCTTCTGCGTTTGCTGCGGTTCGTCTGTGTTTTCGTTTGTGTTATTTTCTTGTGTCATTGAAAGCCCCGTTTCTACTTAATACAAGTTGTTAAGTTGATTATAATGTCAGTTGCCTCAATTCCAAAGCTTTTTTGGGCTAATCATTTTTTTGTGTGGATTTTCTTGGCACAAGCTCGCCGGTAATAGTGATCTTTCTTGCCGGCAGGCGCGGGTCGCCGATTCGTTCAAGCATCGTATCCATAATCACGCGCGCAATATCGGCGCATGGATGGCGGTATGTTGTCAGCGGTACGCGCAGCTGGTTTGCGTACTGAACATCATCCACCCCTGCCACTCCAACATTCTTCGGAATAGACACATTCAGTTCATCGAGCTGATGCATAAGCATCGCGGCGGTTGTGTCGTTGGCGCAGAAGAAGGCGCTGTCGGGCTCAAGCGAATCAACAATCGAACGCACCTGGTCTATTTCATTGACATCAATGAAATGTACAATTGAATCATCACACTTGAACCCCTCGTTTATGAGCGTCTGGAGGAAGCTGTTGAGGCGTATGTTTACAGACGGCGCAGAGAGCGGGCGTGCGAGGAAATGAATGTGCTTATAGCCCATATCGAGCAGATGGCGCGTTATGACATTGCCGACGTGGTAGTTGTCTATGCTGACAAGATCATAACCGCTCCTTGCCGGAGGCTGAACAATGTCTCTGTCTAACAAAACAACGGGAATACAGGCCTGCGTAAAGCGCTCAACAAGCTGAGTGTTCGCGCGGTCTTTGCTACTTGTAAGCTCAAGCGGCACAAACAGTACGCCGTCAACCTTCTCGCGGATATAGCGTGAAGCAATGCTCTGCATATGTGCGCAACGCTCTTCGGCGTCCTCGCTTATGGTCCTGCCGAGCAGGATGTTAACGTTCTTTTCCTCGCTCATCTGGGCAATGTACGCCCCGATGGGGTCAAAAATTTCTGTCTCGCGCGTGCCGGGTACCATAAGCCCGATAGTTAGAGTTTTTTCGGTGTTGCCTTCGTAGCAGACATACGATCCCGAACCAACTTTTCTTTCTATGAGGCCGCTGTCCCTCAGGCTGTTGAGAGCCTTGGCAACGGTAGGTCGTGAAGCTTCGAATTGTTTTGCAATCTGCATATCCGAAGGGAGCTTCTGCCCCCTCTTAAATCGGCCGCGAATAATGGAATCTCTGATGTAGTCGTGTATTATAGTGTATTTATTTGCAGTCTGATCCATAAGTAGCTCTAATAAAGAATCCTTTCTTTGCTCGTTATGGTACAGCTTATTCAAAATAAATCAACCTGAAGAGTTAAAAAACATCATTTAAAAGTAATATACATCACAACTTGGAACTAATATGTCCCCGCCCTCGCAAAAAATCTTCACGATATTATCACGCTCCGGTGCATAAAGACGCTGATACGACATAACCGCTTCGCCGCCGTTTACATAAACCTCTACGATGGATTTATCCACGATTACGCGCAGGTCGTTCACCCGCTCTATACCGAGCGCCGCATACGTGGCGCGGACGCGGCCATAATCAATCTCTATGCGATCGCGGTAGCAGCTCACGTCCAGCTCACGCTGCATATCAGCGGAGCAGAGCAGCTTGAAGCCGAAGCGGTTAGCGTTGTGGCCGGAAAAATCAGCATGCAAATCGAGCTTGTCCCCTTCGCGGCTGGGCAAGACCATAGCACGGTTTTCAAGCTCTATCGCGGTAGCAGAAAAGCTTTCAGTGCGAATCGAGGCCAGCTCAGCCGGCGGATTCTGTAACAGTCTGCCCGAATCAGAAATAGAGAGCTCCCTGGCAAGGGTAGCCAGGCCGCCATCGGAGCCGGCCCAGAAATTCTCTTTCGTACCCCTCATCATCCCCCACATCATCACTTTGCCGCTATCTGAAACGGCTATGCTCGGCGCATACATATAATCTCTGTTCGGCTCAATAAAGCCGCGCCGCTGGGGCGTAAAGGAGGCCGTTGCAGGGTCGAAATCGCCGATGATATACTCCGTTGCGCGGGCAGTGCTCATGCCGAGGCACCACTTGCCGTTGTCTTCAAACATAAACGGGCATTCTATCAGGCCGCTGGGCTCTGTATCTTGCAGGAGGATGCCCTCGCTCTGCCAGGAAGTGAAAGAGGCGTTTGCGGCGCTGAAAATCGTTACCGTGCCGCCTACGCAGGGCTCATCCTTATGGCCGCCCTGAACCATAAAGGCCTTGCCTCCAGCGCGGAAGACAAACGGGTCGCGGAAATTGTAGATAAATGGCTCATTGTCTGTGGAGGTGAGAAGTGGATTCTCGCGAAACTTCGTCCAGCCGACAAACCCCTCTCCTCCGAAAGCTCCCCAAAGCTCCGAATACATCAGCGGGGTCTGCTCACCGATGCTTGTGTACAGTATGACCGGCAAACCGTTGTCGTTTCGCAGGGCGCAGCCGCTGAACAGATGCTTCTCGCCCAGCTCGTATGAGACTTGCAGTGCATTATCAAGATGTTCATACGATAGAAAATCGGTCGTGGTCGCGTGATGCCAGGCACCGTAAAACAGATGCCATTTGCCCGAGATTGAGTCGAAGGCAGGATGCGGGTCTCCCATGGGCCGGCCGCTCGCGGCGACAAAATGCAGTTCCGGCGTTACGTAGGAGTTAAAACGAACATTACTCTGGATAATCTCATCAATGAGGATATGCCCCCAGTGGCCGGTTCGGTTATCCACAATCTCGATTCGCGCGGCTTTGCCCGCAAATTCACTCACATCCCAGCTCGCCCATAACAGGCGTTCGGAATTTTCCGAAGCCGTCTGCGTGCGAACGATTTCGCCGTCCACAATCAGATTGACGCAAGCCTCGTTCGGATAAACGCCGCCGCCAATAAGGAAGTTTATATAACCGCGCCTCACAACAAACAGAGGTGAGGTGAGCTTGCCGGTTGAGCTGTCTCCGCCATTAAAGGAGTTGACATATCCCGAGCCGAGATACCCGAAAACCTCATTCTGCCCCGTGAGTGTGCTCGTTGAGGGGGCAGAGCCGAAGGCGTCGCCCTCAACCTGCCACAGCTCGAACGAGCTGTCAAAGTTCATCACAGCCACATCTGCTACGTTGTTTATGTCTGTGTTGAACGTATCATACGCAAGCACTTTCGCCGAAACCGCACCGCAAAGGCCCAGAACAGTAAGTATGAGCTTCTTATACATATTATTAACTATATCCATTTTCCTGTATATATTATTCACTATATTCATTTTCCCGCTTTACATTCCTTCTTGGCGCTTACAAAGTATCAGCGGACGGCTTCAAGCTCTATGCAGTCGAGCCCGGCGAGGTTTCCCTGCCTGGCATCCGGATTCGGCTCCAGAATTACAAACATCAGGCGGTGCTCGCCTTCATCAAGCCGATGCCGACCAACAGGGAGAGTTTTCGGCTTAACACCGTTTGGGATATAGAAATCAATCTCTTTGAACAGTTCTATTCCGTCAAGGTAGATCTTGAATCTGCCGTAATCCACTGCGGTTAAAACGCGCATAGAGACATCGTAGAGCCCGCTTTTGTTCACCTTAAACGCAACTTCAAGCTCATCGCCAACGGCCGCATATTTCCAGAGCAGATGAGTGCCATTGCTTGCGCCCCAATCTCCTTTCTGATTCTCGGTAAAGCCGCCGCTTACCTTTCGCAGCTGCATATTCTCACCCTCAGTGAGCTGCCACACAATCCCCACCTTCTCCGCTACCTTCCCGCGGTCTTTTATGGCGTTGTCCGTCGCGCCGGCGAAGGCGTAGTAGTAGGCTGTTGTTGCGTAGTCTATCCTTGTCTCCTGCCAGTGGTGCAGCTCCATATTAAAGCGCAGAGACTCCTCAAACGGTATAACATCGAGCAGGCGCACCCTCGTGTTGGTAACGAAATCGGTGCTGTTGTTGCCCGAGCCGTTTGGCTGGGCGTGGAACGGGGAAGTGAAGTAGTCGGCGCTTGCCCATGCGTAGCCGTAGTAGTCTTCTGTGCCGGTGCCGAAGTGTGAGGGGAATGCCTCGCCGTCAACAAACACCTTTTCGTCCCCCTCGCCCCACCAGGCATCAGACCTGTTGAAAAGAGCGAGTGTGTCGCCGGCGTACCAGCCGCGCCCTTCAATCGAAGCGAAGCTCCATTCCTCAATGCGATTTTTATCGGGGCCGGGCATATCAATCCCCGCCTCACCGCGCCAGAGGCAATGGAAGTACATTGTCCGGGGCGTCCACTGCCATTTTGCAATATCAGTCTGCCCTGTCTCAAGGCGAATAGGGGCGTTGCCATAGTTTACGAAGCTGACTCTCGCTTTTTCTCTGAACGGCATCGGCCAGTAGCAACTCATCCAGCCGTCCGCCCCCGCCTCACGCCACCATCCTTTGAACGGGTTGAGGCCGTTGCCTGTGCCGAAAAACTCTCCGACAGGCGCCCATACTGTTTCTTCGCCGTCAAACTCCGCTCTGATTATGGTTGAGCGCATCGCCTGCGGCATATCCTCTGCACTGATTCGTATTTTCAAACAGCTAATCGCCGCGGGGCCTCCGATTTCGATGCTTTGGCTTTCGCCGCCGGCAAGCTGCGCTTTTACTCCGTCTATGCTTTTTTCCACCGCACACTGACTCGCCTTCGGCTCAAGCAGTTTTTTCTGCGTTGCCTTAATCAACGCGGCATTTGCGCGGAAGCCATCCATCGTGAACGTCTCAACAGTTGTCCCCTCGGCGTACGTGAGGTAGTTGATGTTGTAGTAGAGGTTGTCGGCAAAATCCTTCGTTTCTCTGGCATTCGGGCCATCATACGTAATTTTGCAATGCTTTTGATAGGGAATTGGCAGATACAGGTTGCGCCCTCTGGAAGTCTCCTCGCTGAGCGGGGGGCCAAGCAGAGCATCTCCGCCTATAAGCTCTGCCGCCCTGCCGGAAATTACAGGCTCATCGGAGCCGTCGAGATAGACCCGCAGGACGCCGTTGTAATTGAAGCCCGTTATCCACCAGCGGACAACCGCGCCCGGGCCGTCAACATCCATCAACACCCACTCGCGCCGTCCGGCGGTCTCTTCGGTTCGGATGAAGTTGGACCAGTCATCATTCGCAAACCAGTCGGCGTTGCCGGGCGTTTTGCTGGCACGGTCGTAGCTGCTCGCCTGGGAGCAGGTGAATGAGCTTGAAGAAAACTCCGCAATTTTAGAGCGGTCGGTCATATCGTTCAGCAGCGAGCCGAGCGAAATCTCACCTGCTGCGTGTAGCGTCGCCATTAAAAACAGCGTAAGGCAGACAATCCTTTTCATTTTACCATTTCCTTGCATTGAACTAAGAAAAACCCAGCTCAGAACCAGATAGATTCGAGCTGCCAGACGTCCATACTGTTAATGAGGCACTCGCCGTTTGCGGTGAGTGAGAGCGATTCGGGGCCGCCGGTGAGATTAACGCCCATAGGCATATAGACCTCGCCACCGCCTGCATACAGCTCAACGCTCATTCTGTCAACAATCAGCTCCACGCTGACTTTATCCCCTTCGACGGGTAGCGGAGCAATTTTGTCGAGGAAGCGAATTTCACCCTTCGCCTTGTCGAAAGTAATATCCTTACCGCGCACGTTTACAACCACACTGCTTGCATCGCCGAAGCTGAAAGCACCCTTTATGTGCATCAGCCGACCGCCGACCGCGGCGAGAGGATTGATGCCTGCGCCTGCGACTGCGTTGTCGAAGTGCCAGTTGAGTTTGTGGAGGCTTTCGATTTCGCTTGCGGGATTCACGAATACCTTCTGCCCTTCATCGGTGCTGTGGAGCGTGAGCGAAACGGGAAACAGCATCATCTGGTTGAACGGCATACCGGGCATGGTTACCCTGCCCCAGCCAATCTGCAATCTGCGTCCGTCTTCGGCGGGAATATCGCTGAATGTCTGCGAGGCGTAGAAGCAGTTGCCATACTCGAATTTTGTCATAGCGGTTTCGGGCGCGAACACCTCGCCGTCAAACGAGCCGATCATATAATCGCCTGTCGCGCCGTACATCACCCATTTCTCCTCGCCTGTACCGTCAAGCTTGAGAGGGAATATCTCGGGGCATTCAAAGAAGCTGTCCTTGAGCATGCAGCTCTGCGTCCATTCTTTGAGGTTTGAAGATGTGAAGATTGCGGTATCGTGGCCGTCTATATAGAGCGCGAGAACCCAGTGGCCGCTCGGCTCGTGCCAGATTACTTTCGGGTCTCTGTTGTCGCCGGCGATATGCTCTATTACGGGGTTTCCTTCGTACTTTGCGAAGGTCTTGCCGGCATCTGTGCTGTACGCGATGCACTGCGTGAACGGCACTCCCGCTGACCAGAGATTATTGCCGCCTGCGGCTGTGTAAAACGCCACGATCGTATCTTCGGCACCGTCCTTGAAGCCGGCGGTGTTGTTCTTATCGACAACCGCGCTGCCTGAGAAAATCGTGCCGAGAGCGTCGGGATGAATCGCCTCTTCGACCTGCTGCCAGTGAACCATATCACTGCTGACGGCGTGTCCCCAGGTCATATTGCCCCAGTCCCAGCCATACGGGTTATGTTGGAAGAAGAGGTGGTAGGTGCCGTTGTAATACACCATGCCGTTTGAGTCGTTCAGCCAACCGCGCTTTGCGCTGAAATGCAGCTGCGGGCGAAGCGTCTCTGAATATAGGTTTTCCTCGCCTACAAAATATGCTGACTGGCTCAGCGAGCGCAGAGCATTGATCGCCTCGGCGTCGGAGCGGTCGATTATGATACGGGCATTTTTGCCGATGAACTGCTCTGTTTCGAGGTATGTCCAGAAGTCCGGGTTGGTTGAAAGCTCGATATCAAACTGCCGCACCTCTTCCCCTTCCACTTCCAGAGTTATCCAGCTCTTTGCCGCACCTGTTTTGACGGGGAAATTGATGTATTTGTCTGTGATTGTGAAGTCTATATGGTAATCAAATTCGAGCTTGGACTGATTCGTAAGAACTATATTGTCCACATTGATATGGCCCCAGCCGGCTGTGCGTTTATCAACAATTTGAATGCGCGCCTTTTTGCCTTTGAACGCTTTTACATTCCAGTTGGTCTGGTCAAGATGCTCGCTGCCTCCCGGCACTACGTTTGTGCCTGTGGCCGTGCGAACGATTTCGCCATCAATTATCAGGTTCATGCAGGTCTCGCCGGCGTAACCGCCACCGCCGATGAGAAACACGATATAATCGCGGTCTATCGTAAAGGCAGGCGAGGTGAGCGTGCCGGTAGATGAATCACCGCCGTAGAAACTGTTCGCAAGGCCTTTGCCCGCAAACCCGCTCACTTCCATCTGTCCGCTGAGCGCACCGGAGGCCGGCGCCTCTCCGAATGCCGTGCCCGTAACAACCCATTTCCCGTATGTGCCACCTTCAAAGTCCATCAGCGTTATGTTGGCGGTTGACTGCTTCACTGTGGAAAAATTCTCGTACGCCAATACTTTTGCCGTTGCTTCGAGAGCATGTGCGGCAAAACATACAAACAGGAGGGTGATTGTGGACAGCGCTAAGTACTTCTTGGTCATTTCTGTTTCCAGTCTAATTA
>JBFWMM010000009.1:0-1335 GCA_050251615.1 Phycisphaerae bacterium | reverse complement strand
CCTGTTGCCCGCGAAAAAATGCCGCCCCCCGTCGGAAGCGAGAGGCGGCTTAGTCATATTGAATGCTTTCTTCTTACTTTCGTTGACTCAATCTTATTCGCCGTTACTGACAAGCAGGTACGAGACCGCAGTCAAGCCATTCGACAGCAATAAGAGAGAAGTCAGAAATTGTTACCTTGCAGTCGTTGTCAAGGTCGTTTACCGGCGGGTAAACACACACATCCGTGTCCATCATATCGGCATAATCCAGAGCAATATCAAGCGCGTCAAGAGCGTAGTTGTAGATTACAACCTCATCCATCTTGCCATTGAACTTCGGATCGTTGAGGTTTGTTACGCCGATAGCAAAATTACTGCTGTCCGGTACGGCGTGAGGTACGGGGTCATCAAAGCCTTTTTCGAGGCCATCAACATAGATCCTGCGTATGTCGCCGTCATAGGTTGCAGTAATCTGGTGCCAGGCATTATCAACGACACTGTACCCCGCGTTTACATGCAGGTCGCCTGCCCACCAGTAAGTGCGCAACCAGCCATTGTATGCGTCAAAGTTGAGATTGATGGCGGTAACTTCATAAAGGTAGCCGTAGTTGCCCCAACCGATGAGGCCGCAGTCGCCATGCTCACTGTTGATCCAGAAGCTTACTGTATATGCTTCATCGCCAATCGGAATGTCGTTCATTGTGCCGTCTTCCTTCTTTGTGACAAGGTAGTAGTTGCCGTCAAAGACAAGTGCACCGTCTGCGCCGCCGTCAACGCCGGTCTCGAATGACGGGTCTGCCGGCGGGCTGCCTGCAGGCTGAAGGTCGTTTGCAGAACCGGAATAGTCAACCCAGGCAGTATTCGGGTCGTTGCCGGTCATATTGAATGACCAATGCCCGACTTCACGCTTTATGAGAAGCCTTGCGTTCGCCGAAGTTACTGTTCCGGCATTGTTTGAGATTTCGCAGTAGTAGTAGCTCTGGTCAGCAATCTGGGCCGACGGGAATACAAGAGATGCGCTCTGTGCGCCAGGTATTTCGCCATCGGTATTGAACCACTGATAACTCTGCTCTGTGTTTGATGTTGTTACGACTTCAAACACTGCCTCTTCTCCTGCGAATACCATAGCGTTCTGAGGCTGAGAAATGATTATCGGGTAGGTTTTGTTTGTCTCGAAAGACCAGATAACGCCCGAAGCATCATCCTGCTTTACGCTCCAGTAGTAAACCGTATCGGTACTGAGCATGGGTGTTTCGATTGTGGGCTCTGTTACCGTGCCGATGAGAGCTGAAGCGTCTTCGCCTGCAACAAGATTCAAATCAGAACTGAAGTAAACCTCATAAGAACTCGGGCTCA
>JBFWMM010000008.1:68324-75524 GCA_050251615.1 Phycisphaerae bacterium | reverse complement strand
TCTTTTGCATATTTTCCATTGATATAGTCAAACTCACGATGCCATTTCTTCTTGTAGAGGTCTTTAATTGTGGAGTTTGCCACCGAGCTGTCGCAGTTTACCATATTGGTCTGTTTGGGGTGTCTTGCGACGGTGAAGTGGGTCATCTCGTAGATCGGGCCATACCATTGCCCGTTCTCATCCTGCGCAGGCATAATCGCGGTTCCCAGGCCGTACCAGGGGCCGCCTCCGCGCCAGATGGAGTCAAGCATCAGGGGCACCTTATCTGCATGGCTCACGCGCGAAGTCTTGCGCCAGTTATATCTGAGCGGCCGGCTGTCCTGCGTAATCTCTCTGTCGTCGCATACCCACAAGTTCAGTCCATAGCTTGCGTACTCTGTGTCAAGGTCGCCTGTCTGGTTGTTGTTCCAGTCGCCCATCCAGTAGGCCCTGTTAACACTGCCGTGCGTATCGGCATCTGATGTGGCGTCTTTCGCGTCAATACGAGCTCTTTCAGCTTCAGGGCAGCGAAGAAGGTCGGTGTTTGTTTCCCATTCGTCGCGCAGCGCAAAAATCCATGCGCCTCTCGACCATGAAACTCCGAAGTCGTTGGCTCCGGGGAAGCTGTCATTATTCTGCTGGGAATAAATCTCAAAGATCACGCCCCATTGTTTCAGTCGGGTTTTGCAAACTGTTTCTTTGGCCTGTTTCCTTGCCCTGCCGAGCGCCGGCATAAGTATTGCCATCAACATTGCAATAATAGATATTACAACGAGTAATTCGATCAGAGTAAAAGCTTTTTTCTTCAAATTCAATACCCTTCTTATAGTTGTAAACATATGTTTATATAGCCGGTTGGCGTTTAAAACTCACGCAGCCATTACTAACTGTCCCGAACAGGCATTTTTTTTCAAATTTTTTACGCTTGTATTGTTTTTGTTTGAATTATTATCAGCTTCGGGATAGATTATACTACAGATAGTTCTTATTTTGGAGTTTTTAATGAACAGAAGATATTTTCTCAAACAAACTGCAATGAGCGCTCTGGCGGTTGTGGCTTATGGTTTAGGCGCAACGAAAGTCAAGCAGCCGAACATCCTCTTCGTTTACATCGATGATATGGGTTTTGCCGACCCATCCTGTTTCGGCAACCCGAAGATGAAGACGCCCAACATAGACAAGCTCGCCTCAGAGGGCGTCCGGCTGACAAATTTCTATTCAAATTCGCCGATATGTTCGCCTTCAAGGGTGTCTGCGCTTACGGGGCAATACCCGCACAGGTGGAAGATATTCTCATATATGGAGAACCGCGCAAATAACGCCCGCAGGCACATGGCAGACTATCTCTCCACAGAAGCGCCGACTACCGCACGCGCCTTAAAACGCGACGGTTACAAAACCGCGCATTTCGGCAAGTGGCACGTTGGAGGAGGCCGAGATGTTGACGATGCCCCGCTTCCGCAGGAATACGGCTTCGATGAGTCGCTTGTGTCATTTGAAGGGCTTGGCGACAGGCTCATCTACAATAATGACGGCCTCTCCAACGCCAGCGCTAAGCTCGGCCAAGGCAATCTCATTCGTACGCCAAAACACAAAGGCACGCAGCATTATGTGGAGCGTTCCCTGAAATTTATGGAGGAAAGCGTTGAGGCAGGCAAGCCGTTCTATATTGAGCTTTTCCCCAACGATGTGCACGATGCGCACCTACCCGCACCCGGCACGGTTAAAGAGTGGGTAACCGTTGCGGACAACCCCTGGGAGCGCAAGTTTTTCGCCGTACTCAAAGAGATGGATAAGCAGCTCGGCAGGGCGTTTGATAAGGTCAAAGAGCTGGGAATTGAAGATAACACCTTTATCGTATTCACAAGCGACAACGGCCCCACAGACTGGCCGCATTACTACAACAGCGGCTGGACACCCCCCGGATATACCGGCGGTTTCTACGGCCGTAAATGGAGCCTGTACGAAGGCGGTATAAGGATGCCGTTTATCGCAAAGTGGAAGGGCAGAATCGAGGCTGGCAGAGTTAACGAAGACGCCTTCTGCGCAGCTATCGACCTGTCTCCCACATTCTGCAACGCTGCTGATGTGAAGCTCCTGCCGTCGGAAAAAAAGGATGGCCAGGATATTATGGTGGCTCTTCAGTGCAAGGATTTCAAGCGCGAGAAGCCGGTCTTCTGGCAGTATGGCGATCCGTATGCAACGCTTATGCCCGGCAATAAGGACTATATCAGCCCGTCTTTCGCGATGCGCGACCAGGACTGGAAGTTGCTCATCAAGCCCGATGGCAGTGATGTGAAGCTTTTCAATATCGTCAAGGACAGGGAAGAGGAGCATAATCTTACCGAGGAGTTCCCCGAAAAAGTCGGCATGATGAAGATGCAGCTCAAGGCTTGGGCAAAAGAGGTTGGAATCGACGAAGCGGTCAAGTTTTGATTAACCGAAACTTGGAGCGCTCAACGCAATATTTTTCACTTGCGTGTTCTGTTTTTGTTCGGTATAATACCATCATTGAGAGAGACGCATTTGACAGCAATCATCACAAAACCAGGCACCACTGAAAAGCTCCGAATTCTGAGCGCGGACGCACAGTACGACCTCGCCTGCGCCTGCAATCAGAACGGCGAACAAGCACGCCGCGCCGGTGCTGACGGTAAGTGGATTTATCCCGTATCACTTCCGAACGGCGGCAAGAGCGTGCTGTTCAAAACGCTCCTCTCCAACAGTTGCGCGATGGATTGCCGTTACTGTCCGTTGCGCGACGAGATGGACGTTCGCCGATGTACGCTCACGACCGATGAAGTTGTTCGGGCGTTTCTCGGATACCTCCACGCAGGGAAAGTCCACGGAATGTTCCTGAGCAGCTCGGTCATCGGTACGGCTAACGCCACGATGCAGCGCCTCATAGACATCGCAGAATCACTGCGCTTAAAGCATCGTTTCAGGGGCTACATCCACCTGAAAATCATCCCTGGAGCGAGCAATGAGGCGATAGAGAAAGCTGTCTCTCTGGCGAGTGCGGTTTCACTGAATATTGAAACACCGGGTGCTGAACACTTCTCGAAGCTAAGCGCCAGAAAAGACTACATGCATGACATCATCGCTCCAATGAAGCTCATCAGCCGCCTCACACAAAAAGGCGAGAGATATGATAAGGTCAAACAGACGACTCAGTTCGTCGTGGGCGCGGCGGGAGAAAACGATGCCGACATCCTGCGCTATTCGCAGCGCCTGTACGACGGGCTCGGTATGCAGCAGGTATTTTTCAGCGCTTATCAGCGCGGATTGGGCAACGCCACTCTCCCGGGGGAGAGCAAGTTGGATTCCAATGCCCTGCGAATTCGCGAACACAGGCTCTATCAAAGCGACTACCTCTTGCGCAAATATGCCTTTACCGCCTCTGAACTGCCGCTTGAAAAGGACGGCTATCTTTCCCTTACCACAGATCCGAAGCTGTCATGGGCTCTTCTGCACGACAATGAATTTCCGGTGGACATAAACAGCGCATCGAAGGAGAGCCTGCTGCGCGTTCCGGGCTTTGGCCCGCTTACGGTAAATCGTATTCTACGACGCCGAAAGCAAGCGGCTCTGCGTTCGCTGCTTGATGTGCCGGCGCCTGCCGCGGCGTTGGAAAGGGCGGCAGGGTTTGTGTGCTTCGGCTCTGCAAGGCCGGTACTGTTTACCTGAACTTTTCTATATTTGATAATTCACAGTTTGGAAAACTAACAAGAAAAGATGCCGCTTTAAATTGCTTTTCGCTATGCACAGCCTACAATAACGAAATGGTTATGTTGCCACAAAAGCGGTTTTTTGAAATAGTGAAAGGATTATTGTGGTTAGAAACATCAAGAGAAGTCTGCTAACGGTTGTTGTGCTGTTGATATTGTGTGGGGTTGCGTCGGCTGATATTGGTTATAGCCTCCATCTCGAAGGCGTGGACCCTTCTATTGCATCGCAGGTAAGCAATTCGGTTGCCGAGGCGGTCGAGATATACAACCGCTACGGTTCATTCAACAAGTGGCTCAATGTCTATTACAATGTCGGCGTACCCACAGCACAAGCAAACTTTGATGGCGTTATCACATTCGGCGGCTCCCGAAATACACGCGTTGCCTTGCACGAGATGGGGCATACTATGGGCGTGGGCACATTCTGGCAATACCCCAACTATATGGTCGGCGGCGTCTGGCAGGGCGCAGAGGGGCGCAGGCTTGCGATAGAAATGGGCGGCTACGGCGATGGCCTCCACGGTGACGGCATGCATATCTGGCCCTGGGGCCTCAACTACGACAATGAAGACAGTTTTTTTGAGCGCATAAATCACGTACGCATTATGGCGGCTATGCGCAGTGATATGGGGATTATGGCGTTCACTAAAGAAGCAGAGCATCAGACTGCTCCGGAAGGTGGCTCGGCGGTTTTTACAGTGCAATCGCCTCTGGCAACGAGCTACCGCTGGCATAAGAACGGAATTGCGTTGGAAGACACTGAACGCATCTCGGGCGTATATACCAACGAACTTACAATTAAAAGCGCTCAACAATCAGACGCCGGCAGCTATTTCTGTTCAGCCGATGGAGCTTGGGAAACACTCAACAGCCGCCCCCGCCTGCTTACGGTAAACTCGCTCTCAGGCATGTGGAAATTCAATAACAACGCAGACGACATAACCGGCTCGTTCAATGCGGCAGAAACAGGCAACCCTCTCTACGTTGCGGGCATTTCCGGTAATGCCATCTCGCTCGACGGCCTCGACGACTACATCACCCTGCCGGCGGGTGTCGCGGATGTAAAGGATATGACAGTCTCCTGCTGGGTTTACTGGCGTGGCGGCGGCAACTGGCAGAGAATTATTGATTTTGGCGATGATACCAACAACTATGTTTTCCTCTCGCCAAGCTCCGGCACGGCTATGCGTCTTGCGCTCAAATACGGCTGGGGTACGAGCGAGCAGATCCTCGAAACTGCCCCTGTGCCGACAGAGCAGTGGGTGCATGTGGCCGCGGTGCTCCAGGGCGACAGCGCGCGGCTGTACGTGAACGGCCGTCTTGAAGCATCTGCCGACGGCCTCACAATCAATCCCACGGATTTTATGCCGTCGGTATGTTACGTGGGCAAGAGCCAATACTCCGCTGACCCGCTCTTCAACGGCAATATCGATGAGCTTCGCCTGTACAATTATGGGTTGAGCGATGAGGAAGTGGTGATGGAATGGGCTGAGAATGCCGCGAGCGCTTCGTACTTTACCGCTAACCCCGCTAGGCTTGCAGGCGCAGTTGAAGGCGGCGGGTACTCGGCAAGCCTGCTGAACATAACCGATCCGGCCGGCGCTTCTCTCTCATTTACAAAACTCGCCGGCCCCAGCTGGCTGGATGTGTCAGCAGACGGTACAGTCTCAGGCGCTCCGGTAAATAAACATGTTGGCGTCAATGAGCTTCTCATTTCCGCTGATGACGGTGCAGGCGGCATAGACTACGCAACGGTACAAGTGGAGGTGGCAAACGCTAACGATGTGCCTTATCGGCGGAAAGGCCGCTTGTTTAACCTTAGCGCCGCACGAGGCGAGAGCTTCAGCGCCTCTCTGCACGCAGGCGTTGTTGACCCTGACATGGCGGTTGATGTAAATGAACAGCTTACCTTCACCGGACTGAACGCACCCGACTGGCTCACCATAACGGCAGACGGCAAGATTTCGGGAGTCCCTTCGGAGGAGAATATAGGCGCCAATGAGTTTACCGCTATTGCAACCGATTCTTCAGGCGCAACGATAGAGCTTGCCGGCAGGGTGCTTGTGAGCGACATTAAAGCTCGTTACAAATTCAATAATGACTTCACCGATTCAATGTGGGGTGCTGTTGCCTCTGCAAGCGGTTCACCGACTTTCGCCGTGGGAAATCTCGGCAATGCGCTTAATCTTGATGGCTCCGACGATTATCTTACCCTGCCCGCCGGCAGCAATTGCAGCGAGGATATGACTTTCACCTGCTGGCTGTGCTGGAACGGGGGTGGCTCGTGGCAGCGGATCTTTGATTTCGGCTCCGATATAAACCGCTATATAGCTCTCGTTGCCAATACACCGAGCAGTACGATGCGCCTGATTGTAAGAAACGGCGGCGATGAACAGAGCCTGGATGCCCCGATGCCTGCTATCGGGCAGTGGGTGCATGTGGCTGTGAAGCTGCGCGGTTCAAACGGTGCAGGCAGAATTTTCATTAACGGCGAAGATGTTGCCGGAGTAAGCGGCTTTACTATCGCCCCCGATGCCTTTTCTGCAAGCAACTGCTATATTGGCAAAAGTCAGTTTGTCGCAGACCCTTTTTTCAATGGCTTTATAGACGACTTCCGCATATACTGCTACAGCCTCAGCCTTGACGAAATACGGAATATCTATAATGGCAGCAACCCTCGCATTCACGCTCCGCAGTTTATTTCTCAGCAGTTTGGCAATTCACCCGCCCTCACCGGTGCTGACTATTTCGGCCAACCTCTTGAGCAGATGTCGTTTAACCCCGATGGCGGCGTTTTGTCATACACAAAAACAGCCGGCGCAGACTGGCTTGGCGTCTCTCCTGGCGGTAATTTATCAGGCATTGCCACAGAAGTAGGCACAAGTAGTTTTACCATCCGCGCGGAGAGCCCCGAAGGGCTCACGTCTCAGGCCGTTATGGACATCTCCGTTGCCGCAGAATCTGTCTCTGCGTACTACAAGTTTGAAACAGGCGCAGAAGACAGTGCCGGCTTTGCAGACGGCGAAATCACCGGCGCTCCCGAGCTTGCTGGCGGCGTGAGGGGTAAGGCCATATTTTTTGATGGCGTTAATGATTATGTGCAGCTGCCAGAGGACGTCTGCACCAGCGAAGATATGGTAATTGCAGCCTGGATAAAATGGCTCGGCGGCCGCACTTGGCAGCGCGTGTTCGATTTCGGCAGCGACACATCAAATCTGTTTTGTTTGATTCCCAATGCCGACACCAACACAATGCGATTTGTCATAAGAAAAGACAATTACGAGGAGTCTCTTGATGTGGCAATGCCACCTGTGGGTGAGTGGACGCATGTGGCGGTGAAATTGCGCGGTTCCAATGGTGCCTGCCGAATCTACATAAACGGCGAAGAAGCAGCAAGCGGCACCTTTACTCTCGCCGCAAACGACATCGCTTCCCCATACTGCTTCATCGGCAAGAGCATGTACCCCGCAGACCCGACATTCAACGGAGCGAT
>JBFWMM010000008.1:24860-68224 GCA_050251615.1 Phycisphaerae bacterium | reverse complement strand
TGCTCAAGGTATGTCCCCATGACAACTCCATCATCGCTTGCTATGCCGAACAGTGCGAGAAAACCCACCCAGACAGCTACGCTCAGATTTATCGGATGCGCCTGAAACATCTGGCGCATATTGACTCCGAGGAGGTTGAAGTCGAGGAACCAGCCCTGAGAATAGAGCCAGAGCATCAGAAAGCCGCCGCTCCAGGCGACGAGTATTCCGCTGAAAACGAGAGTTGTTGTCAAAGCGCTTTTGAACTGCATATAGAGCAGCAGGAAGATGACACACAGCGCGATCGGCATCACGATTGACAGCGTCTTCTGAGAGCGAATCTGGTTTTCGTAGTTGCCGGCAAAGCTGTAGCTTACGCCGGCAGGTATGATCAGCTCCCCTGATGCGTTTTTTTCTGATAGAAACGCGCGGCATCTCTCCACTACATCCACCTCGGCCAGTCCGTCTTTTTTGTCAAAGAGAACGTAGCCGGTGAGAAAGGTGTCTTCGCTTTTGATTACCTGCGGCCCGCGCACATACTCAATCCGCGCCACTTCCTTTATCGGTATTTGTGCTTCGCTACCGGCGGGCAACAGTATATCACCCAGCGCTTCAAAGCTGTCCCTCAGCTCACGCTCATAGCGCACACGTACACTGAAGCGCTCTCTGCCTTCGATGGTTGTCGTTGCTTTTCTGCCACCTATGGCTGTTTCTACGACATTCTGAAAGGCGCTCATCGTTACGCCGTATCTGGCAAGGGCTTGCCTGTCAGGGATAATTTCCAGGTATGGCTTGCCCACAATCCTGTCCGCAAAAACGGCCGCCGGCTCTACTCCGGGTACTTCTTTCAGGAGTTGTTCGATTTCGAGCCCTGTTTTTTCGATTGCTTCGAGGCTCGGCCCCTTAATCTTGACACCCATCGGTGCGCGCATACCGCTTTGCAGCATTACGATTCTCGCCGCGATTGGCTGAAGCTTAGGTGCGGATGTTGTGCCAGGGATTGAGGCGGCTTTCGTTATTTCACGCCATATGTCATCGGGCGTTTTTATACTTTCGCGCCATTGCCTGAACGGCCTGCCGCGGCTGTCTTCGATCAGCTCGCCTGCATTATCACGCACAAAATCTCTCGCTTTTTTATCGTAGCGGAATTTCAGACGCCTGCCGTCTTTTCCCGTGCGGTATTCAGGCTTGTAGTTAATTACAGTCTCTATCATCGACACGGGCGCGGGGTCAAGGGATGTGTCGGCTCTACCAACCTTCCCCACAACACTTTCAACTTCCGGTATGGAGCGGATAGCCATATTCTGCTTGCTCAAAATGTCCATAGATTCTCCAATGGAGGCATGAGCCATTGTGGTTGGCATATAGAGAAATGAACCCTCGTCAAGCGGCGGCATAAACTCCTTGCCGAGGCCCGCCCAGATTGAGAAGCCGGCAACAAGCAGCGTAACGGGCAGAGAAAGAAACAGCAGCTTATGCCTGAGGCACCAGCCGAGAATCTGCGGATAGAAGCGCTGGAATATAGAGAAAAGTCCTATCAGCACCCCCACAAGAACAGCAACCATAATGAAGTTTTTCAGCAGGCTCGCTTCCGCTCCGGCAGGCTCCCATTGCTTTGCCAGCAAAACGGCAACAAACACAACCGCTACGCTGTTTACTATCCATGGAGCGAGCTTCCGGATTCTCTGCGGCAGTGAATCGCCGGAAATGTAATACGCCCCGAGTACCAACAAAACGGCTCCTGCCCAAGGGCTGAGACGCAAACCGGCCGCAACAGCCACCGCGGCAATAAGAATATGCAATGCCGATTTAATTTTCCTGCCCATCTGCGGGCGCTTATGGCAGAAAAGAATGTGCGCGGCAGGTGGGATAATTGCCAGAGCCACAATTACCGAACTGATAAGCGCGAAAGTTTTTGTAAACGCCAGCGGCTTGAACATCTTGCCTTCGGCGCCTGTCATTGTGAATACGGGCAGGAAGCTGACAACTGTCGTCGAGACGGCCGTAAACACGGCGCCTGCGACCTCGCTTGCCGCGCGGTGAACGACTTCCAGCCTGCTTTCTTCCGGCGCCGCCTCGTCAAGGTGCCGCAGGATGTTTTCACAGATTACGATTCCCATATCCACCATCGTTCCGATGGCGATAGCGATGCCTGATAACGCAACAATGTTCGCATCCACACCGAAGAGTTTCATGGCGATAAAGCACATCAGCACGGCAAGTGGCAGAAGACCGCTTATCAGCACACTGCTGCGCAGGTGCATCACCATCAGCAACACAACGATTATCGTTATGAGTATTTCTTCGCTCAGTGCGCTTTTGAGCGTGCCGAGTGTTTCGTAAATCAGGCCCGCGCGGTCGTAATACGGCACTATCGTAACCGTGCTGAGAGTTGCCCAGGCGGGGCGGGCTTCCTCGGGGATATTGCGCAGACAATCCAGCCAGGCACTCTGGTTGAGTTTGCCGGATTCGTATGGTTCAAAGCCGTTATTCGCAGCAAACTCGCGCACCTCACCGGCGCTTGTCTTTGTGAAATCGACAAACACTTTTGTCGGCAGGCCGGGCGTGATTTCCTCAATCTTCTTCTTGACGTTCTTTATTACTTCAAGCGGGTTGCCGCCGTATCTTGTTACGACAACGCCTCCGACAGCCTCTGCGCCTTCCTTGTCAAGCGCCCCGCGGCGCAGAGCCGGCCCCAGCGTTACATTCGCCACGTCTCTCACGAGTACAGGCACGTTTTCGGTTGCTTTGATAACGCTCTGCTCGATATCGGATATGCTTTTGATGAAGCCGATTCCGCGGATAAAGTATTCCACTCTGTTCAGCTCGATGGTTTTTGCGCCGACATCCAGATTGCTCCGACTGACCGCTTCGAATACATCATTCAGGCTCACATTATAAGCGCGCATGGCATCAGGGTTCACGTCCACCTGATATTCCCTCTGAAAACCACCTACGCTCGCAACTTCGCTTACGCCGTCAGCGGACTGCAAGCCATAGCGGACGTACCAGTCCTGGATTGTGCGCAGCTCCTCAGCGTCCCAGCCGCCCGCAGGAGTTCCCTGAGGGTCTCTGCCTTCAAGCGTGTACCAGAACACCTGTCCCAGTGCGGTCGCATCGGGGCCCAGAGTAGGGCTGACACCTGCCGGTAGAGTACCCGCCGGAAGACTGCCGAGTTTCTCAAGAACTCGTGTCCGCGAGAAGTAGAAGTCGATATTATCCTTGAATATGACATAGACGGAGGAAAAACCGAAAAACGATTGGCTCCGCACCGTTTTTACACCCGGCACGCCGAGCAGCGAGACAGTCAGCGGATATGTTATCTGGTCCTCGATGTCCTGCGGTGAACGGCCTGCCCATTCGGTAAATACAATCTGCTGATTTTCCCCGATGTCGGGTATCGCATCAACGGGCACGGGCCTGCGGACAATGTTGCCCATGTTCCAGTCAAACGGCGCCACTACAACCCCGCATATCGCAATCATAACAACTGCGAGAAAAACCGGTAGCTTGTTTGTAATGCAGAACCTCATCGCACGGCCGATAAGAGATCTCTGCTCGGTGGTTTCCTGCGGGAGTTGTCCGTTCATATCAGTTTTCCTCTACCCAAATATCTTTTTTCACTGTTGTCTGCTCAACAGTTCCGCATCTCAGCATCATCGCACCGAAATACGGGTTGCTCGTCTGCTCGACAGGCTGAAGCCAGCTTGCTCCGGCTCCGCCAAACGCCATTGGACATTTCAATCTGTACAGCGGAGCATCGCTCGGTGCGCCGAATGCGGCAACTATCTCTATGAGCTGGTTTGTTGCGTTGTAAAAGTCTTCGCGCAACTTTTTTATGTCAGTTTCTTTTGCCGCCTTGCTCAGCGATTCTTTGAGTGCGGGCAAGGGCTCCATCCAGGCCATGTGATAATCACCGGAGAGGAGTTTCATATCAACCTTGTCCAGCGCCGTGAGCGAGCGTCCGGCTGCTGCCGCGGCTGTTGCTGAATCATCAGAAGCGAGAGCCTGTTGCATTACGAAATAACTCTCGTAAACCCCGGCGAGCTGCTCGCGGAATGCGGAACTGATTTTACCGCCGGCGTCCTTTCCCATATCCATTGCCGGCATATCATCTTTTCTGGCCTCCGCTTCGCTACTTTGAGCAGGATTCATCATGCTTGGTTTTGCTATTATCTGCAAAGCACTGTCAATCTTGAACGCGCCGTTAACGACAACAAGTTCGCCTTCGTCAAGACCACTGTTTACGATATACGAATCCCCGACTCTCGCCCCGAGCACTATCTCCCTGCCCTCATACGCAGGTTTGTCGGCGCCGAGCTGTCGGACATACACAACAGCACGTTTCCCTGTAATAAGGGGCGCACTCGCAGGTATGACCAGAGGCAGGCCGATTTTTTCCCTATCAAGGCTCGCGTAGCCGAGCTGCTCGGTCTTAACGAGCGGCATAGAGCATTTAGTGCAATTGCCGGGCTTTTCGCTTACTATTTCAGGATGCATAGGGCAGATCCACTTCCCCGCGAGGTGTTTATCCATAATCTTACCGCCAAGCGCGATTGCCGAACGGAGAGTTGCGCTTACAAACATTCCCGGCTTGAGCTTGCCGGATTCATTCGGCACGTTCAAGCGCACCTTTACCGTCCGTGTCTTTTCATCAAGTGCGGGCGAGATAAAGCTGACCGTTCCCTCAAAAACCTCACCCGGCAGAGAAACCGTCGTAAACTCGACTTTCTGGCCGTATCTGAGCCATGCAAGGTCTGATTCGTACGCATCCAGCTTTACCCACAAAGCGGAAAAGTCTGCGATAGTGTAGATCTTTGTGCCTTCTTTTACGTACATTCCCTCTTGCGCAAGCTTGTGTATCACAATGCCGCCGGCGGGGGAGTAAATTGTTATATGGTCTGTAACTTCGCCGCTTTTTTCCACTTCCGCTATCTGCTCGGGGACAAGCCCCCAGCGCCGCAGTCTTTCGCGGCCTGCCTGAACGGTTGTCTCAAGCATCTTGCGCATTGAATTGGAGGCATCTTGCGGCAGCTTCTCCGCCGCCGCAACCGCCTGAAGTAACTCCTTCTGCGCGCTTATCAGCTCGGGGCTGTATAAATAAACGAGATGGTCGCCCTTTTGCACAGGCACGCCTGTATAGTCCACATACAGCTTGTCGAGGCGCCCTGGCACCCAGGCGCTTATCTCAGAGAGGCGCGTTTCATCATAGTCAACTTTTCCCGTCATACGAATAAGCGCCTCTACCTTGCGCCTCTCCACCGGAGCAGTCTGCACCTCCATCAGTGCTTGGGCATTCTCGCTTAACGTAAGCACTGCATGCGCAGAAGAGTCATCCGAAACATCTCTCTCCAACGGAATGAGTTCCATGCCGCACTTCGGGCATTTTCCAGGTTTCGGCAGCTGCACTTCAGGATGCATTGAACAAGTCCATATCTGCTGCGTTTCAGAATGTGCTGTGCTGTGAGCATTCTCTTGAGTAGCAGCTTGCAAAGCTGCAGGAGGAAGCATAAGCAAAACAAAAATAAAAATTGAAATTATGCTTACTCTGTTGGTATGTTTCATATTGATACGCCTTTCTGTTTATCAGATGGTATTATAATTTACTTCAGAGTGTTTGCAACCGGTTATCAATCATACGATACTACATCGCGTTAGTTCATTAGAAATTTAAGTAAATCGGTTGAATTTAGGTAAATTATTTCGTCCCTTTCAAAATTATCAAACTGCTCCCAATAGGTCAATTAGTGAATTTATTTCAACATTCTTGCCGTTGCATCATTGCCATAAAAGGTTCTATCAATATATTAACAGATTACATTTATTCTGCTCGCGGCCGAGATTGGCGTTTTCGGCATTTATTTATGGGGTAATCCATTGCGGCACTTCAGCGGGAATGGTGTTCTTTGAGGAAAGACTGTATTTATGAAATATAACGCAGCGTTAAGCACTGCTTTGATTATCCTGCTTGCTTGTTTCAGTACGGCAGGTGAGGTTGAGTGGACCGCATATAATGATTGCATCGGCTCTTCGGCTCATTACAACGTAAATACTACCGACTACTCTGCGTACCTGGACTTTTCAGGCCAAAGCAGCGGCCCGCTTGTAAATGATACCACCGGCTCCACAGACTCAATGCCGACAGTTACGTTCACTATTCCATCAGATCCGGCCATTCAGCCTAAAACGGTGCTTAATTACGGAGTCAATCCTGATACAG
Source organism: Phycisphaerae bacterium (assembly GCA_050251615.1). Classification (GTDB taxonomy): domain Bacteria; phylum Planctomycetota; class Phycisphaerae; order Sedimentisphaerales; family Sedimentisphaeraceae; genus Sedimentisphaera. The sequence continues at coordinate 62,025 of JBFWMM010000008.1, read as the reverse complement.
GGACAGATGCCTGCGACATTTTCTGCGGCAAGGTGGATTTCAGTGGTACGATCATTCAGCATTGTTCTTCCTGCAGCGAGGATTGCTGGTTTGTCGCAATCACTTTCACCGGACTCAATCCCGCAAGGCTCTACACTTTCACCGGCGCGGCCTTTCGCAATTCAGAATATCCCGACAGAGAAAGCGTATGTACGATTCTTGGCGCCGATTCCTACTCAAACACCAGCTCGGACGGCGTTGTGTTCAAGGATGGGGATACAACCATTTTCCGCGCCGCTGACAACAGCAATGAAGGCTTTGTCGTGCGCTGGGACGAAATTGTCGCCGGTAAGGATGGCTCATTTACAATCTATACAATCAGCGGAGATTCCGATGGACGCCAGGGTTACCCTCTGCACGGGTTTATGCTGAGCCAGATTAACAACTCTTCCAATGAAGCACCATACGTGGATGCAGGCGCAGGCGGCTACCTGATACTGCCACGTATATATCTCACGCTCGATGGCGTTGTTACAGATGACGGCAACGGCTTGCCCGACGGCTTCCTTTCGGCAAAATGGTCTCAGCTTTCTGGCCCCGCAGAGGCGCAGTTTTCAGACGACACCAACCCGCAGGCTACCGTGCGTTTCCCCGTAGCAGGAACATACATCTTGCAACTCAAGGCAACAGACGGTGAGCTCACCTCCTTAGATACAGTTACTGTTACTGTATCTGAACCGCTATGCCCCGAAGGAGACGTAAACGGCGACTGTATAACAAACCTTCAGGATATGGCGCTAATTGGGATAGACTGGCTTGATGAGTCTTCGGCGGCTCTGGCAGATCTTGACGGCGACAGCCTCGTTTCGATTTCAGAGCTCACTCTTCTTGCCATGTCCTGGCTGGAAAACTGGACCGGCTCTCTGCGCGTGGAGCTTTCACCGGCCGAAGCGATTGAGGCAGGTGCAATGTGGCGCGTGGACGGTGGCAGCTGGCAAAACTCCTCCGATACGGTTTTCTCTTTGCCTGCGGGTGAGCATACGCTCGAATTTGCTTTGGCGCAGGGCTGGACTAAACCCGGCGAGCAGACGGTCAATATCACCCGATCAAGTCTGAACGTGCATAAAGTAGAATACGTTATGCAGCGCGGCGATATTCTCATCAATGAATTTATGGCAATCAATTCATACATACCCTTTATCAATCCGCTGAACATCTATACCAGGTACCCTTGGAACAGCTCGTCATCGGGTAATGTTTACCTCGACTGGATCGAGCTTCGCAACAATTCGCAGCAAGCTGTAAATCTTGCCGGCTGGTATCTGACCGATGATCCGGCCGATCTTACCAAGTGGCAATTCCCCGCTGATTCATCTCTTTCTCCCGATATTCAGCCGGGTGATTATCTCGTTTTGTTTGCCTCGGGCAAAGACGCAGGCACCTTCCCCGACAACTACCCATTCGCCGATTACTACGGCAACCTTCACATGAATTTCAAGCTCAGCTCCACAGGTGGCCACCTCGCTATAGTCTCTCCGGACGGCCAAACCGTTTCGGACATTTGCGACTACCCTCAGCAGATACCATATAAGTCATACGGCATCGCCGCCGACAATTCTGTAGGATACCTCAGCGAACCATCAGCCGGTTACTTCATAAGCGGGCACTGGACCGGTTGGCCCAACAGCGACACATCAATTCCAGCAATGGTTGAAGACACAAAGTTCAGCGTTGACCGCGGCTTTTATGACGCACCCTTTGATGTGCTGATAACCTGCGATACGCCGGAAGCAGAAATTCATTACACTATTGACGGCTCTGAGCCGGCTGAATCCGTCGGAGGCAGTACCCTACTTTACAGTGGTCCCGTACAGATCTCTGGAACCACGTGCCTGCGCGCAAAAGCGTTCAAGTCAGGGCTGATTGCCTCCAACACAGACACGCAGACATACATAATGACTTCCGATGTCGTTTTACAACAGCGACCGAATGACTCGCGATACTCAACCAGCTGGACAATCTGCACTGCCGATTACGCAATGGAAGATGATTCGTCCGACATTAAACTCGTTGCGGGCAGCTCGTCGTATTCGGAAGATGAAGCGAAAGCAGTTATCGAGGATGCTCTCAAATCTCTGCCCGTACTCTCAATCGCCAGCTCTCCGGAGAACCTCTTCGGTTCAACCATAGGCATATACACGCACCCCGCCAACTCCGGTGATGCATGGGAGAGGCCAATTTCTGTCGAGTACTTCAATGCGCCTGATGGCACCGAGTTTCAGGTGAACTGCGGTATCCAGATTACGGGATTTGCCAGCCGCGACAACGACCCTAAGCACTCATTCAGTCTGCGTTTTCGCGGCGGATACGGTGATGCGGACCTTAAGGAAAAGCTGTTCAGCCAGACGGATGTCGAGACGTTCGACAGCCTCCAGCTTAGAGCTACGTACAATAATTCATGGACACACTGGGATGCCAATCAGAGGCCCCGAGGCACACTTCTGCGCGACCAGCTCAACAGAGACGCCATTATCGCCATGGGGCAGCAGGGCGGTGGTTCGGGCAGATTCGTACACCTATACTTGGACGGCCTCTACTGGGGCGTGTATGACCTGCACGAGAGGCCGGAAGCCTCGCATTACGCCTCATACGAAGGCGGAGACAGCGAGTACTACGATGCACTGAACGGTGGGGAAGTATCTGATGGCGACAGCACCGCATGGAACGAGATGCAGCAGACCGTTTCCTCCGGCCTGCGCACGACACAAGCCGGCTGGGAAGCGATCAAAAAGGTGCTGGATGTGGACAACTACATCGACTGGACGATCGTACAGCATTACGCGCTGAATCAGGACTTAAAAACCGACGGCAACTGGCGCGTGGCAGGGGGCGGAGTATTCCGTGCGCCGTGGAATTTCTATCTCTGGGACACCGAGCGCACCAGCGAGAACGGCAATTCGGGCAACACATCACCCGTAAGTGATTTCAACTCGCCCTTCCTTCTCGGCTACCTTGACGACATCCCCGAATTCCGCCAGCGTTTCGCAGACCGCCTCTACAAACACTTTCACAGCGATGGTGCTCTCACTTATGAGGCCGCTTCGGCAAGGCTTGCCGCCAGAGCCGCGGAAATCGAACGGGCTGTAATCGCTGAAAGCGCAAGATGGGGCGACTGCCGCAGGGATGTGTTCCCCTCCGGTACTTCTTACCTCTATACAAAAAAAGATTTCTGGGATCCGCAGATAGCCCTTCTTGACAGCTATTTCGCCCTGAAGCCGGCAAATACCATCTCGCATTTCAGACAGCTTCCTCTGCCGCTGTATCCGAATATCGAGCCGCCTGCCTTCAAGATTGGCACAGCTCCAACCACCGGCGGCTATATTGGTTGCCCTGTCTCTCTTGGGATGAGTACTTCGGATGTCGGCCTGATATATTACACGCTTGACGGCTCCGACCCGCGCGAGTACTGGACGGGTGCTATAAGCGGCACCGCCAAACGTTATCTCAGCTCGACCATTGACATGAGTTCCTCCACTCGCGTTAAAGCCAGACTCAACGGCGGCGGGCAGTGGAGCGCTCTTGCTGATGCTGTTTTTGCAGATTCGCGCCTGAATGAGGCTATAAGGATTACGGAAGTAATGTATCATCCGCGAGTCAGCGGGACTGAATACATCGAGCTGCATAATATCAGCTCATCCGACCTGAATGTTAAGCTGATGAGCTTCTCTTCCGGAATCGACCACTCTTTCGACTATACCTACATCCCCGCGGGCGGCTATGCTTTGCTCGTTAAGGACATTGACGCCTTCACTGCCTTCTACAGCGATATTCCGGCAATCGTCTCTGTGCGGCAGTGGGTGTCAGGCTCGCTCGACAACGATTCCGAAAAGATTACCCTCAAAGACCCTCTCGGCGAAAATGTTTTGTCTTTCAAATACAAAGACAGCTGGTACGTCTTAACCGATGGCGAGGGTTTCTCGCTTACCATCTCAGATCCCACCCAACCGGTTGAGCTTTGGGATGATTCGGCCGGCTGGCGCGCGAGCGTTCAGGCCGGCGGCACTCCCGGCAGGGCGGCTCTTGGCGCACTTGCTCCCGACTCAATCGTGATAAACGAGCTGCTCGCCCATTCCCATGCCGAAGCGCCCGACTGGATAGAGCTCTACAATAAAACCGCTTACGACATAGACCTCTGCGGTTGGTTTCTTTCTGATTCGACCGGTAACGAACCTGATATTATGAAATATCGCATCCCCGCGGGTACCACCATACCTTCGCAAGGCTACATCGTTTTCTATGAGAATGAAACTTTCGGCAATATCGCCGCGGATGGTTGTTTTGTGCCGTTCGGCCTCAGCGAGGGAGGAGAAAGCCTGTATCTGTTCAGCGGAGCCGGCACTGCGGTTACAGGACTCTACAGCACTGCTGAGAATTTTGACGCCTCGCCAACAGGCCGCAGCTTCGGCAGATACGAAAAAACGGAGCTTTCAGGGGGCTATGATTTTGCACCTATGACCGAGCCTACCCCAGGTTCTATCAACACATTGCCTTATGTACCGCCGGTAGTAATTACTGAAATCTATTACCATCCTTCTGAGGATTCAGATTATGAGTTCGTTGAGCTATGCAACCGCAGCGCTTCCGCGGTTGCCCTTGAAACGGACGTGTCCACGGAAACATCGCAGGGCGTCTTTATTACGCAAAGGCTACCCTGGCGAATTGACGGTATAGGCTTTGATTTTCCCGCAGGCATAACGCTCGCTCCGGGCGAAGTGGTTGTTGTGGCGAAGAATCCGGCTCTGGCTTGCTACGCAGGGCTTGGGAAAGTATTTGGCCCGTATTCAGGCGCCCTTAACAACAACGGAGAGCAGATCGAGTTGCAAATCCAAGGCGACCTCGAATACGGCTCCGAACGCTATATGATACCCTTAGAAATAATTGATTACAGCGACAGCGCCCCCTGGCCGATCTCGGCAGACGGCTCAGGGTACTCGCTCAATAGAATATATTTGGATGAATACGCAAGAGATTACACTAACTGGCGCGCACTTGCCCCATCTCATGGAGAATTGTGATGATACGTTTTATTGCTTCACTTTTTTGTTTTGCGGTTGTTTTGCCGGCTTGTACAGGAGCAGAGGAGAGAGTTGTCATAAATGAACTTCTCGCCCATTCGCATGGGAAGGCTTCAGATTGGATAGAGCTTTACAATACAACTGACAAGGCGATAGATATTGGCGGTTGGTATCTCTCTGATTCTGGCAAAGGGGGATTGATCGAAAAAAAGTACCGAATTGCGTCAGACACCGTGATAGAGGCATGCGGATACCTCGTTTTCTACCAGTATGATTCATTCGGCAAATTGACGGATTCAGGTTGCATAGAACCTTTCGGGCTGAGCGAAGCGGGGGAAACGGTTTATCTCGTTAATAAGGACGGCGCGAGCAATCAAGTGGCTTTTGATGCATCGCCGAACGGGCGCAGCTTTGGTCGTTTTGAGAAGACCGCGGCACCCGGCTCCTGCTATTTTACGCCAATGGACAAGGCAACTCCCGGCGCGCAAAACAGTCTCCCTTACATCTCCCCTGTAGTAATAACTGAAATCTACTACAATCCGCCTGAGGGGAAAGAGTATGAATTTATCGAGTTGAAGAACCGCTCGGAGCGGCCGGTAGTTCTTGTTGAGCGGGAAGTAACTACGGCCATTTCTCCGGAGAAAAAAATAAAAGAAGATTTGTCATGGTGCATCAAGGGGATTGGCTTTGAATTTCCCGTAAACACGATTCTTGCTGCCGGCGAGGTGGTTGTGGTGGCTAAGAATCCGGCTCTGGCTTGCTACGCAGGGCTTGGAAAAGTGTTTGGCCCGTATTCAGGCGCCCTTAACAACGGTGGAGAGCAGATCGAGCTGCAAATCCCTGGCGACCTCGAATACGGCTCCGAACGTTATATGATACCCATAGAAAAAGTCGATTACAGCGAAAGCGCTCCGTGGCCGGTCTCGGCAGACGGCGCCTCGCTCAACAGAGCTAATCTCTCCGCTTACGCAAATGACTATTCCAACTGGCGCGCCCTCGCAGCGTCTCCGGGGCATTGACGTAAAGCGACAGACCAAAGCGCTTGTAATATGGAAGTTCGAGGATGAAAAACGGGATATAATACCGGAGGTGGGACTTGAACCCACACCCTGTTGCCAGGAAAGGATTTTGAATCCTTCGCGTCTGCCGATTCCGCCACTCCGGCAAGTGGAATGAATAAAGATACGGTAAATGCCGGTAAAGTCAAGCATTTGCGCATGTTTTACAACGATACAGCGCGTAAATCCGAAATATCATAGCGCGGATATTTGCCGTCAAGTTCTGCCTTAAGCTCATCGGAAAGGGGCCAGCCCCAGTAGGTGAAGAAGGGGGTGAGATCACGCCTGATGGCCTCTGAAAACAGCCGCACCCACATATCCATTTTCTGCACATCTGTTTGCGGGGCTTCATCTGAAGAAAGCTCTCCGTACTTCCTGAATACGGCTTTATACGGCTCCCAGCCAAATTCTTCCGCAAGTATAGCGTATGGCATAAGCCCGATAAACGGGTCGCTCTTCCATGCGGCAAAGTCTGCGCCGCGGCTGATAAAATCAGCATGCAGCTGTTTTGCTCTTTCAGGTGAAAGATTGCCCGACTCAAACACACCCTTGCCGCAAGCCCTGTTGTAGATGTACAGTGTGAATATGTTTACGGTAACTTCGGTTGAGCCATCGAATGTCCATGCGGCATCCTGATGGTTGTGCCCGATTTCGTGGAAAAAGCCCCAGTTGCCGCTTTTGAGATTGTTTATGTCGGCGAGGTTACTGTACTGGTCGCTGTGGGTCATAATGGGGTAGCCGGAGTGCATATAGCCTGCGCTGATCTGCACGTCCGCCGTGATGCGTTCCTTATAGGCGCGCTTTACGGGGCTGCCTTTAAGCTCGGCGCAGGCATCAAAGATCTCATCCCATTTTTTGACAAGAGCCTCCGGCTCGTCAAGGCGAAGCACGATTTCGCGCGGCACCGTAATCACGACATTCTCCCCTTCAAGCTCTGCCCACGGAGCAGGCGAGCGGCGTATATCTTTCCAGTCGGCAGTTTTTGTCTGCCCAAGAACATACCTTGCAGCAGCAAAGGCGCCATCAATCTTTACATCAATCTCACCGCTGTAGCCACGCGGAACATCAATATAGATCAGCCCGCCGAATGCCGATGCGCAAGTGTTGACTCCCCCCTTGAGCTTAATGGAAGCCGTAACTTGCGGAAACCTTTTCCATTGATCAAGCCCCCAGAGTTTGTCGGTGTGTGTGCCAATTTGCAGGCTCAACGGTGGGGCGTCCGGTGGTAACGTAACATCAAACAACTCACCCGCGCCTGCATAGAGGCCGGTTGAATGCCATCTCTGCATAGCAAGTTCGAGTGAGACAGTCTTGCTAACCGTCTCCGCGCCTAACGCAAGGCGCCCGGGAAAATCAAACGAGCACGGAGATGCCTTGATTTTATTCGGTGGCAGGGAAGTCTGAAGCCTTGCCTGCGCTATCAAAGCAAAACGTGAAAGGTAATCATCACGCCTTACCGGCGATTTTTCGCTCGGAATCACCCTGTCGCTACGCGCATTCTTCAGCATACGAGCCATAAAAACAGGCTCATCAAGCGGCAAGCTTTCTATCGCCAGCTCCACTGTACGGCAGTATTCGGTAAGGTTGTCCTGCTTGCCGGCAGCCACGGATTTGAGAAGCTTTTCATAAGCGACTGCGGCATTGAGTGATTGAACCGGCTCCTTTAAGACTGCGAAAGTATGAGATTCTCCGGCGTCAGAGTAACCATCGGCAAAGAATAATCCATAATCAACAAACAGCTTGTTCAGCGCACATTCGCTCAAGTCTTTGCCGGCGTTGAGTTGCCTCCAACCCCAGCCTGGCAGGCCTGTCATAATGGATTTGCCACGCAGAAACATCTCTTTCGCAGTATCAATATCCTTTTCTCTGAGCTTGCCTCCTCTAAAGACGAGCAAGTCACTTGCAAGGATTTCATCGCGGTTGTCGAATGTGATGCAGACGGCATCGTAGCGCGAATCAATAAAGAGATCGGTCAGCGGCTGATTATCGATTACGGCAATTTTCGCGCGCCCCTCTCTACCCGTAAGCCATTTAATCGCGTTCTCGTAGAAGCGGGCCGTGTCAGCGCGGGCTATTTCAGAGGGATTGAAGTAGCCATCGTGTGCGAAGCAAAGGAAACGGCCAGTTCTGGTACGACCGATTGCGGCAGTTGGTTGCGAGAGCGTATTGTCTGTTGCTATTGGAGCGACAAACGGCTTGAACAGGCTCAGCCTCCCCGGCACGCCGGGAGCCGCGATTGATTCGACACCCTCAGTGATATCGGCAATATCGGCGGTAAGAACAGGGCTGTAAGCGGCAAAGGCCGCAGTAGCAAGGGCAAATATAGTATAAAAGCAGGTTTTTCTCATATTTTTTCCAGAAGTTTCATACAGAAGCTGTCTGTCATGCCGGAAATATAATCGCATATCATTCGGTCGCGGCCTTCTGTCTGCTCGAATTTGCGGTAGTAGGCCGGTATCTTATCCGTGTTTTCGCGGAAGTAGTTGAATATGGCAACAAGCCAGTTGCTCACTTCGTCTGTCGTAGCGCGCACGTTCGGCGAGTTGTAGAGGTTGCGGTGCAGGAAGCGTTCCAGTTCGAGCAGGTCGCTGTCGGCCTCCTCGCTGACACCCACAAGAAAACTCTCGATTGAATAAACATCACTTAACTGCTCGATGCCTGCCTGCTCTATGTTGTGCCGGCTCGTTACTATCGCATCGCTGACAAGCGAATCAAGCACCGCTTTGGAGACACGAACATTTTTTATGAAACTGTCCGATAGGTCCTGGTCGCTGAGATTGCTCAGCGCTTTGCGGATTATTTTCAGCTCCCACACTTCCGGAATGTCTATCACTTTTGCACGCGCCCTGAGGCCGTCTTCAAGGTCGTGGCAGTTGTACGCGATTCTGTCGGCAATGTTGGCAATCTGCCCTTCGATGGAACAGTTCAGTTCACCTGAATTATTCCGCTCGGGACGGTCGTAAGGGCTTTGGTGCTTGGACAACCCCAGCCTCGTTTCATAGCAGAGGTTCAGCCCGGGGAATGCGGGGTAGGGGTGTTCGAGCAGTTCTACAACACGCAGAGCCTGCCGATTGTGTTCAAAACCGCCTTGTCCACCCATTATCTTGTTAAGTGAGCTTTCGCCGGAATGTCCAAAGGGGCTGTGTCCAATATCGTGAGCAAGGCATATGGCCTCAGTCAGTGCCTCATTAACGTCGAGACATTTGGCTATCGTGCGCCCGATTTGCGAAACTTCTATCGTGTGGGTGAGGCGGGTGCGGTAATGGTCGTCCTGGCCGGGCGTGAACACCTGCGTTTTTCCTTCAAGCCTCCTGAACGCGCTACAATGTATCACTCTGTCGCGGTCGCGCTCGAAAGCATTTCGGTATTTATGAGGGCGGTTGTCGTAAAGACGTCCGCGTGAGTTTTCTTCTGTTACCGCGTAAGGCTTCATAAACTTTTCTCCGCTGAGATCTGCGGTTTATTCCTTTGCTTCAATGCGCCGCTTCAATTTGTCGTATAGCTGGCACATCGACTGGCTTATAACATCTGTCTGGCCGCACACCGCCATATAATTTGTATCGCCGTTCCAGCGCGGTACGATATGGATATGTACATGCCCGGGCAAGCCGGCTCCGGCACACCTTCCGATATTGATGCCGATATTAAACCCTTCAGGGTTCAGCTCCGCTTTCAGCAGGTTCTGACACTGTTTTGTAAGGCGCATAAGATCGAGCAGATGCTCATCGGAAAGATCGGAAATGTCTCCGATATGTTCTTTCGGACAAACCATAATATGGCCGTTGTTGTACGGAAATTTGTTGAATACGGCAAGCGAAAGCTCTGATCTCAGCAGTACGAGATTCTCAGCATCATCCTGCGCATTTGCCGCATAGTTGCAAAGAAAACATCCTTCCTCACCCTCGCTGAGCCCCTGTATATACTCCATGCGCCAGGGCGCCCAGAGATTCTTTCTCTGCGGCTCATTCATTTATCAGCTCCGCACTGATTGTCTGCCTCACATCAAGCATCGGCACAGAATCACCGAGCGCCATCATAAAACCGGCTTCCATTTTCATCTGGTATTGCTGTGTTTCACTCAACAGCACACCGTTACGGCTGTCGTATTTTGTCGTACCGGTGCCGGAAAGTTCAAGCGGCTTGTAGTTGCGCAGGAAGCCGAACATCCCCCTGGTTTGGAAGCTGCCATCGTAGGGTTTGGGCCTGTTTTCAAACGCAGGGACAAATTTGAGCTTGCCGTCCTTAGGGTCGAGAATGTAAGTGCTCAAATCGTACTCGCTGTCAATAACAACATACGAGCCGTCCGCAGGCTGTTTATTGCTGTCGATGCTGTAATGCACAATTCTTTCCGCCGGTATAGCAACGCTGAACGGAACCATCTGAAGAGAATCCCAACTCTGACCTGGCGTTACGCCGATGCCGGTCTTGTTGGCGCTCGAAACAGCGTCCCAGAGAGACCACTGAAGCGCGATAAAGTCGAGAATCATATCGGGGTCTTTAATGCGTCTAACGCCGCTTTCTTTGATGGCGGCAGTGCCGGCTATCTTAGCGGCTTGCTCAAGTCCGCGGAAATCCTCAATCTCGCCGGCAGGGTTGATTTTGTACTGCCAGCTTTTGCCCGCAAGCACATTCAGTGGGTCTTTTGTTTCCACACGGCCGGTAAAAGACTTGCGTGAGACGTTCATTGTCTCGCATTCGGCCTGCATTGTAACAAGGCCGAACTCGTCAATGTCAACGGGCGTAAGCCTGACGACCATTTCGAGTTTTTCTGTGCAGGACTGCGGTTTTTCGGGCTTTTCGCCGCCTGTTATATTGAGCGTAACCTGCCTGTCCGAAATCAATTTATACTTCAGACTACTGTCCTGTTCGAGCCCGAGAGACAGATAGATTTTATTTGCACAGCCGGTTGTAAAAAAAACGGCCGCAAGAATGAGCGTGTATGCGAGTTGCTTCAAGAGTAAGACCTGTTTCTGATTCAGTGAGATATTTAAAAACGTCCGCCAAAGCCGAATGCTCCGGCGGACGTTTATGTTTTTGTGTTCAGAGCTTTTCGAGCGAGTGGGTACTGGTAAATCTCATCGTAAGTACATCGGGGCCTTTGTCTTCGCCTTCAGAAACGTTTTTAGGCTGTTCTGCGGCGATATGCTCGGTAACGAGAGTCTCATTGAAGCTGTCAATAACACCGTTAACCATATCGTACTTCATTGAGCCGGAATACGTAAAGGAACTATCGAAGATATTGGCCATAAAACCGAGCGAACCGCTACCGGCATCGAAGCCCTCAATCTCTTTGGAAGTTTCATCGGCAGTCATAGTTATTGACGCTACACCATCATCTATACCATCAACGGTATAAACCTTCTCAAAAGACTTGGCCTGTAGAGCGCCTTTTGGTGTCGTGCCATACTTAACCCAGCTTTTGCCTTTGGCAACTTCCGTCTGGCTTGAGGGAACACCTTCGATTGTGTGGCGAACGACAATGTTTTCATCATTGAACAGCGCTTTGGCCTCGGGTGTCCTGCATTTTGAGCGAATGTCTGAGGAGTCAACCACGCTGACTATCCCCGCGGGAGTTACTTTGATTGAATATTCGCCGCCGATTACGCCTGAGAGCTGGGCATTCTTGTCGCGCTTGCTGTCAAAGTCTATGTTGACTCCTTTGGCGCTTTTAGACAGGAAAACAAGCTCCTTGACAACTATCCCGAGTACGACATCTCCGTTTTCTTCAATGTTGAGCGGGGTCTGAGCAAATACCATCTCCACATGCCCTACATTCTTATCAAGTTTGCTTTTGCCGGCGGTGGGTTGTTCAAAGCTCACTTCCTTTATTGTATCCTGTGTAACTTTGTATGTTGAAGTCTGCCCCTGTTGATAGACAAGATTAAACTGTGATTCCTGGCAACCAGCGATTACCATCATCGCACCCAAAACAAAAGCAGTAAAGACCGAATGCTTCATTTTTTCTCCGCTCATCTCTAAGAAGTAAGGTATAAAAAACACTAACGGTCTTTTATTATAACCGCGCAAAATGCTATGACAACTGTTTAAGCAAAATATATTTTATGTTCAAGACGATTTTGGCGCATACGGGCTCCACAGCTTGCTATTGTGCGCCTTATCGTTATTATCAAGTAGTGGAAATTGTTGATTTTTTGCCTTTGAAGGAACAAATATGCGTAACAGTTTATTGATAGTTATCTCCATCTGCGCTATCAGTTCGGCAGAGATTACTATGCCGAGCATTTTTTCGGAAGGAATGGTACTTCAGTGCGACAGTATCGTGCCGGTCTGGGGCACTGCTCAGCCTTACGATAAGATTGAAGTACAGGGTTCCTGGATGCCGAGGGCTTCAATGACAAGAGCCGATGCCAAAGGTGTATGGACGGCCAAAATCAAGACTCCACCGCCTTCTGAAGAGGCGTATGACCTTTCGGTGCGTTCCATGCAGGAGTTTGTGATAATACGTAACGTACTTAGTGGCGAGGTTATGCTGTTTTGCGGTGATGAATACTTGCAGTACCCTGTCTCAATGGCCACTTCCAACACAACGCAGGCAGTTGGCGAGAACAATCCGAATGTGCGGTTTTTCACCTTGCCCGAGCGCATCTCAGAGCGCGAAGAATCAGATGTTTCAGCGCGATGGAAACAGGCAGCCGGCATGAATATCGGCAGCTTCAGTGCTGTGGCCTATTACTTTGCCCGCAATCTCGAAGACCAGACCGGTAAGCCTGTCGGAATCATCTCCGCTACCTGTGCAAACAGCACGCTCGAATCCTGGATAAGCAGAGGCGCGCTCACAAGGTCGCAGGAAATGCTACCTATTGTTAAAAGATTACCTCAGCTCGACGCCTACCGCACAGAAATCAATGAATACAACAAGCTGGCTAAGGCATGGTTCGATAGCCCGGAAACAGAGAGGCCGGTTGAGCCGAGTTACCTCGACTATACTCTCCTGCCCACATCAACATTCAACGCCATGATCAAACCTCTGATACCTTATAAAGTCAGATGTGCTTATCTCTATATGGGCTTGCACAACATCGACAGAGCATACCAGTACAAGTCGTTGCTTTCGCTGCTTATTGAGGATTGGCGCAAGCAGTGGGGCTTCGAGGAAATGCCGTTTATAATTGTTCAGATTGGCTATCAGGGATTGCCTGAAGATGCAAGAAAAAAACTTCCCGAGATGTGGGAGGCTCAGGACGAGGCGCTCAGCGGCTCATTCAATGTTTATTCAGTTCCGGCATATGATATTCCGCCGGAAAACAAACTTGCTCTGAGTAACAGGTTGCTTATCCGTTCATACAGCAAACTTTTTGGCCAGACGCAGATTGTCGGAGACGGGCCGGTTTTCAAAATGGTTCGCTCTGAAAAGAATACCCTGCGCCTTTTCTTTGATAATGTTCTCCGCGGCTTCCTTACGCAAGGTTCCAATCAGGCTAAAGGTTTTGAAATCGCCGGCATTGACAGGATTTTCTATCCTGCAACAGCAATGATTGAGCGCAATACGATAGTTCTTTCTTCGCCGGAAGTACGTAATCCTGTGGCCGCAAGATACGGCTGGAACCTTACAGAAGAAACGAGCCTACCGAATCTGGCAAACCGAAGCGACCTTCCGATGCACCCGTTCAGGACAGACCGCTGGGACTATAAAACAAAAGGAAATGAGTGAAGGCGGTAAAAGTTTGTTGCTTTATGACGCCGATTTAAGTAGAATAACTGAAAGCCGGGGGAGCTTCACTTGAGAAGCTGAGAGGCTGCTGATGCAGCGACCCTTTGAACCTGATTGGTTAACACCAGCGAAGGAAGGCGGATAAGACGAAAGTTTTATAAGCACGCCTTTGCGGAGGCGTGCTTTTTTTATGTATAACGAAAACGAATATGAACAATTCAAAACAATGTTGCAGAACAACTGCGGTACGGAGTTATACCACAAACTCTCCGGCAGTTGCGCTGGCATAGCGGGGCTTGGCGGGCTCGGGAGCAATGTTGCCGTTTCCCTGGCGAGAAGCGGAGTGGGGCGGCTTGTCATTTGTGATTTTGACGTAGTGGAGATGAGCAACATCAACCGCCAGCAGTACAGGCTTTGCGACATCGGCAGGCCGAAAACAGATGCCCTTGAAAGTATCCTCAAAAGCATTTCGCCGGTGGTGCGAATAGAAAAACATCAAATTCGAGCAGGAGCTGATAATATCAGAGATATATTTGCCGGTTGCGATGTGATATGCGAGTGTTTTGACAGGCCATCGGCCAAGCAGGAGATTGTGGAAACGGTTTTAACAAAGCTCGAGGTGCCTATAATCGCGGCGAGCGGTCTTGCCGGATACGGCAGAAGTAACGACATAATTACCAGACAAATAAACGAACGCTTCTTTCTTGTCGGGGACATGGAGAGCGGAATTGATAAAGTTAGCGGGCTTTATGCAGCGAGAGTTGCGATAGCGGCCAATCATCAGGCAAACAAAGTATTGGAATTACTACTGAAATGAAACTTACTGTAAACGGCAAGGAAAGACTTTTTGCAGGGGCTCACCCCCGCACACTTTCCGAGCTTATAGAATTGTACGGGCTGGACTCGGCTACTGTTGTGGCTGAGGTTGACGGCAGTATTATTGAGCGCACCAGCTTCGATAAAGTTCTGCTTGCAGACTCACAAATAATTGAATTGATCAGATTTGTCGGAGGTGGATGAAATGAGCGACAAACTCGTTATAGCGGGCAGAGAATTTTCTTCAAGGCTGTTTATCGGTACGGGAAAGTTCGCTTCCAATGAGATGATGAGCGCTGCAATTGAGGCAAGCGGCTCTGAAATGGTAACTGTGGCACTGAGGCGTGTGGATATTGAAAATCCTGACGACAATATGCTTCAAGCCATAGACCGGCAGAAATGTCAGCTGCTGCCGAATACTTCAGGTGCAAGAGATGCAGTGGAGGCGGTTCGCCTGGCAAGGCTTGCCAGAGCAGCAAGCGGAATCGAGTGGGTAAAGCTTGAGGTAACGCCCGATCCGTACTATCTTCTTCCGGATCCCGTTGAAACGCTTAAAGCGGCAGAGGAGCTCGTAAAGGATGGTTTTATTGTGTTGCCGTACATCAACGCTGACCCTGTGCTTGCGAGAAAGCTCGAAGATGCCGGCTGCGCTACCGTTATGCCGCTTGCCAGCCCCATAGGTACGAACAAAGGTATTTCAACGAGAAGCGCCATTGAGATTATTATTTCGCAGGCATCTGTTCCAGTAGTCGTTGACGCGGGGCTTGGCCTGCCCTCTCACGCCGCTGATGCGATGGAAATGGGAGCGGACGCGGTACTTGTAAACACGGCTATCGCGGTATGCGATAATCCGGTGAGTATGGCGCGCGCGTTTGCCATGGCTGTCGAAAGCGGGCGCATCGGGCGCCTTTCAGGCCCGGGAGCTGTCAGTAATACAGCAAGTGCCTCCAGCCCGCTCACCGGCTTTCTTAGAGGGAACGAGGAGGCAACCGATGAATGATTTATTTCGCCTTGATGACAATTATTTCACCCGTGATATGGTGGGGGAGTTCGACTGCTCTGATTCAGTGCTTGCCGATATGCTGCGAGCGCAGGGTTACAGCCCGAGGCGTCTCAAGGCTCTTTTGAGTGATGCCGCCTCACGCAGCCTTGAGTCAATTGCCACTGCCGCACGCCTGCTAACTCTTCAGCGATTCGGTAGAGCAAAGCAGCTTTATGTACCGCTGTATGTCTCCAACTACTGCCGGAACAATTGCAAGTACTGCGGTTTCAGCACCGAACACAAATTCGAGCGCACAAGAATCACCGTTGAGCAGGCAGTCGAACAGGGTGAGATAATAGCCTCAGAGGGATTCAGGCATATTCTGCTCCTTTCAGGGGAAGACCCGAGACACGCTTCAGTTGAGTTTTTTGCGCAGCTCGCCTCAAAACTGCGCAAGTCTTTCGCCGCAATAGACATTGAGATTTACCCCTGTTCGACTGACCAGTACAAAAAACTCTTCGATGCCGGAATTGACGGCATTACCATCTACCAGGAAACTTACGACCCTGTGCTGTATTCGGAACTCCACACAAAAGGCCCCAAAAAGGACTATTACTGGCGTCTGGATACTCCGCAAAGGGCGGCCGAAGCCGGATTTCGCAGAATTGGCATAGGCACCCTTCTCGGCCTCGGCGATTGGCGCAGAGAGACTTTAGCCCTCGCAGAGCATTGTGCCTTTTTAATGAAACGCTACTGGAAGAGTCAAGTTTCGGTGTCATTCCCGAGAATACGTCCCGCAGAACAGGTACTACCTGATTTCGTGGAATTTGTACCTGATGAAGCGCTTGTCAAAATGATGTTTGCTCTGAGGCTTTGTTTCCCCGATGTCGGTATCGTTCTTTCAACGCGTGAAAGCCGTGAGTTCCGCAATCATCTGATTGACATTTGCGTTACCAAATTAAGCGCAGGGTCAAAGACAAACCCCGGCGGTTATGGAAATGCTCAACCTGAGGCTGTTGAACAGTTTTGTATAGATGATTCAAGAACTCCGGCTGAGATGGAGATACTTCTCAAAACAATGGGGTATGAAGCGGTCTGGAAAGATTGGGATAGCGGCTTCTCTATATCGAAGTCGTAATTGTTAAGTTTTTTTGGCTTTTTTTGAAAAAATTGGGCTATTAAGGAAAACATTTAAAAAAAAGCTTGAATAATACTCAAAAAAATGACATAATAGACAATGTGTTGTGCGGGCGTAAAATCAGGCAAAGCTTGCACCGTTCAAATTATTACAGGTTTTTTTTGGGAGTTACTTCAAATGAAGTACAGTAGATCTACGGGTTATGGCTTGATTTCAGTGTGCTATATAGCCCTCAACGGAGACAGGAAGATTGCCATCAGGGCAAAAACTATCTCCAAAGAGTATGATATTCCACTCGAATATCTTCTTAAGATTCTTCAAAACCTTGTTAAGGCAGGGATACTCAGGAGCAAACGCGGGCCCCGTGGTGGTTTCTACCTCCACAAGCAGCCGGCAGAAGTGTCAGTACTTGATGTTATCGTTGCCGTTGACGGCCCTCCGGTAAGCGAAATAGTACTTCCCGAGGATTGCGATGATATCAGCTACATGCGGAACATTGTAAACGCCTGCAATTCTTCAATCGAAGTTACCAAGGAATATCTTGCCAAGGTAACCTTAGCTGACCTGATTGAAGGCAATCTCACTTAATGCAGATTTCTCAATTTCAGGAATTGATCGAGGCCAGATACGGCAAAATCGACCGACAGCGCGGCAGTAGCGCCACTTTCCTCTGGTTTATAGAGGAGGTGGGTGAGCTTGCAACCGCGCTGGCTGGCGATGATCACGCAAACAAAAAAGAGGAGTTTGCGGATGTATTCGCGTGGCTCTGTACGCTGGCTAATATCAATGATGTTGATATGGAGCTGGCGATAAAAGAAAAATATATCGATCGCCAAGCCGAAGGGCATAAATAGGGTCTGTTTGATATTCAGGCCTGAAAGGTTTTTGTATGACAGTAAAAACAGCCTCAAACATTGCCCTGACTCTCGCTGTTCTTTATACAATCCTTCTACTTTATCTCACGCACGCATCCATGGTTGACTTGAAAAAGAACTATGGAGGTATCATTGATTTTTTCGGAGATAAGCTCCTGCATATAATCGCCTATACGGGGCTTTCTACGCTTTACTGCGTTTATTCTCGATTTAGATTTTACGAAAACCGCAAATCACTCACAATCACCGCCGCCTTACTGGGCCTGTTTACAGTGGGTGATGAGCTAAGCCAGGCTTTTGTGGAACGAAGCGTTGATCCGCTTGATTTGATGTGCAATTTCGCAGGGATTTCTCTCGGCATGCTGTTAAGCGCCGTTTTGATTACTGCTTCGCTCAAGTTCTCACTTGTAAAGAGCGACTGCGATAAGGCTTGAGAGATGTTTCCCCATCGTTTCAAATCCGGTAATGAAGAAATAATGCTTGGGGCGTTTTGTTATACCGCAGGCTTATTTGTTTTTCGGGGCCCTAACCAGAGAGTTCGAGGAATCAAATGCAATAATTCAGAACACCTGTTTCTTTAAGCTTAGTGTCCGCAGCGGCAAGCTGATCAAACATGGCATTGTCATATATCTCTTCGAGAGCTTTCTGCCCTTGCGACCAAATGTCTGACAGAACGCAGTTGTCTTTCAACTCGCATTCTTCAGATGTAGAAGAGGTAATACAGGCAACCTGCTTGAGCGGTCCGTCAATGTACCTTATAACCTGCCCAATGCTCAGTTCTGCCGGATCCACTTTCAGCAAATACCCACCCTTGGCGCCGCGCCTTGACTCTACAATGCCGGTACTGCGCATTTCATTGAGAATATTTTCAAGGAATCTCTGAGGTATGTTTTGTGTTTCTGCTATGTGCTGTATGCGCACAGGGCCTTCACCGTAAAACTTGGACAACTCGAGGACAGCACGAACTGCATACTGACATTTCTGCGATAAACTCATTTCTAACAATCCTATTTTAAAGCCATTTGTAGATGCTTATGATATGACTTGCAACAAGACAGTCAATCTTTTTTGAGCGTAATCACACCGCTTCGATGTAATAATTGAATTATCAATAAAAACATCTTGACTGATATACTGAGGTATGTTATCATAGCCAACTCAAGATGACATATATCTATCTACTTAGTGGGGCTTGCCCTGCTTAGATTAAAAAGTGAGATATGATGCAGGTCAAGAGTAGTAAAAACAGAATTGAGTTACACCGGCCCGGCCGGAAAGGAGAACAGAATGAACGAAAATAAATGCCATTTTGCGACTAAAGTCCTGCATGCAGGGCAGGGGGACGACCCTACCACGCACGCATGCGCAGTACCTATCTACGCAACGGCATCGTACAACTTTGAAAGCACCGAACATGCCGCCAATCTATTCGGTTTGAAGGAATTCGGTAACATCTACACCCGCTTTACGAACCCGACAACCGATGTTCTTGAGAAAAGACTTGCGGCACTTGACGGGGGCGTTGGCGCGCTTGCCTTTGCCAGCGGACTGGCGGCAATAACGGCTGCCGTACTTACGATAGCCCACAGCGGCCAAAACATAATTTCTTCAACAAGTCTTTACGGCGGAACCTGGACACTCTTTACCCAGACTTTCAAGAAGCTCGGAATTGAAGTCAGACCGTTTTCTCCTGATCAGCCGGAGAAGATTGCCGAGCTTGCGGACGAGAACACGAGGCTTGTGTATTTGGAGTCTGTCGGCAATCCCAAGAACGATGTTCCCGATTTTGGCAGCATTTCAGCAGCCGCGCACGCGCTCGGCCTTCCGGTTATCATTGACAATACCGTGTTAACTCCCGCGCTGTTCAGGCCTATTGAACACGGCGCGGATATTGTTGTTTATTCCTGCACCAAATTCCTCGGCGGCCACGGCGTACATCTCGGCGGTGCTATCGTTGACAGCGGCAATTTCAAGTGGGCTGATAATCCTGAGAAGTGGCCTGAGTTTGCGGCTCCGGACGATTCCTATCATGGTGTTGTCTTTACAGAAGCCCTGAAGCCTTTCGGGAATATCGCCTATATTACTCATATCCGCACACACTGGCTTCGCGACACAGGTGCCTGTTTAAGCCCGTTCGGTGCATTTTTAATCCTGCTTGGTATTGAGACACTTGATGTGAGGATGGAGCGGCACGTTGCCAACGCGATCAAAGTGGCAACATGGCTTGAGCAAAATCCTGCTGTGGCTTGGGTAAACTATCCCGGCCTTGAAAGCCACAAACATCATGCAAACGCGAAAAAATATCTTACGGCAGGTGCGGGCGCGATTATCGGCTTCGGCATTAACGGCGGTCTGGAAGCGGGCAAAAAGCTCATAAATAACGTTAAGCTTGCAAAGCATCTTGCCAACATCGGCGATGCCAAGACGCTTATCATTCATCCCGCCTCGACAACGCATCAACAACTCACCGAGGCCGAACAGATTGCTTCGGGCGTCTCGCCTGAATACATCAGGCTTTCGGTCGGTATTGAGAATGTTGGCGACATCATCGCCGACCTCGCTCAGGCAATTGAAATCTCACAGAATAACTGAGACATTGCTTAATTACGTTTCATATCGAAGCGGAATGCTATTGTGTTCCGCTTCGATTTTTTTGTGCGTTTGGCAGCCCCCACCTTAATTAAGGATGCCCGCGCAAGGAGGGCGGTTGAGTAAAACCTTATTGTTCGTCAAGGAACCAGAGGTCTTTAATGATTTGTCCTGCTTGCGGGATTTGCTTCCTCACTCCTGCATATCCAAGCGAAATCTAAAGTTTGTTTATCGAAAGAAGATGCGTCTCGCTGCGCCGGCAATGAGGGAAACGCTAAACTGCGATATCGCGCTGAACGGAAAAATGTAGATCCAGTGCAGCTGTGTTTTCTGCAAGAGCAGGCAGGCGGACATCGTAAGCGGCAGGACTATAAGCCAGTCTATAAACCTCGCCTTCTTCACCAGCAGTCCAAGCACAAACAGCGCCAGGAGCGGGGCGGCGAAGAGTGCCATAAACGAACTCCAAGCCTTTACGATATGCCCGATGGAGCCGGCATAGAACGCGGCAACAGTTGCGAAGATTCCGAAAACGAGCGTGAGCCAGCGACCGGCTTGAACCTTTGCCTTGTCGCTTTTTTTCGGGTTGCGCGAAAAATCGTTCACGATAACAGTGCTGATGGAGTTAAGCCCGGAATCCATGCTCGACATTGCCGCGGCGAAAATACCTGCAATCATCACCCCGCTGATTCCGTCAGGGAGGCTTGAGACTATATGCCATGGCAAGATAGCGGCGCCGTTTATGCCATCAGGCAGGGCGCTCGGGGCATACTTCACAAACAGTCCCAGCCCGATAAAAAGCAGTAGGGCGTTTATCACCACATCCACAATCGAGTTGAATATAACCGCGCCGGAGAGGCCGCGAAAGCTCTTGACGGAGATAAGCCTTTGTACGGTTATCTGATCCACGCCGTAATCGTGTGTGAATATGAGGAAGAACGACACCATCGCGCTGACGGCCGTCATTTTGGTAAAATCGATACCGAAATGAAAGATGTCGAACTTGCCGGCATCGGCGCTTGCGCGGATGACGTTGGCAAACCCCTGCTCAATGCCAAGTCCGAGCGCAATCCATATTGCCCCGCCCACGAGCACAATAAACTGCAAGACATCCGTCCAGAGCACTGCCTTGAGCCCGCCGAAGATTGTATAGACTGTCGCTACCGCGCCCATAAGCAGAATAGCGAGCTTGACTGGGATACCAGTTGAGATGTTCAGCGCAAGAGAGGGGGCGTAGATTACCGTACCGAGCCAGCCGAGCCGCGCAAGGATGAACATACCCGATGCGGTGTGGCGAGCGCGCTCACCGAAGCGAAGTGCGATGTAATCGTAGCTTGTGGTAACCTTGTTCTTCCAGTAAACCGGATAGAAAAGGGTTATCAGTATTGGCGCCACTATCGGGCTCACTGCTACGCCGAGGATAACTGAGACGTTGTCGCTGTAGGCAATCTGGGGCACGCCCATAAACGTTACCGCGCTAGTGAGTGAGGCGAACATACTCATCGCCACGACTAACGCCGGCATATTGCGGCCCGCGAGGAAATACTCCTCCGCGCTTTCGGATTTCCTCGTGCATAGAAACCCCACCAAAAGCACACTGAACATATAAACACCCAAAATGGAATAGTTCAGCGGGCTGAATGCGGCGAAAGTCATCTGCGGAATACCATCTCAAAAGAAGCGGTCTTGTCCAGTTTCGGCATATCGCTCATCCTGTTCAATTTCTGTCAGTTTATTTGTTCCTGTTCTATCAAACATGATATTATACTGAAAATGCTTAACCGTGGAATTCCTTGCCTGAAATCGGGCAGGCATGATTTTGGCAAAATAAACTTGACTCGTATCAACTTTTAGATACAATGATCGCCGGATAGAGGGAAGAAAAAAAATTTGCGTAAGAAGCGCAAGAAATAATGGAGCTGAAAAAATGGAAGTCAAAGCAAATAATGCAGTTTCGGCCGGCACAGAGGAGAGCCATGGGGATACTGCGCTCGGCAAAAAAAGAGGCGCCCCTGTAACAGTGGAATTTTCGGGCAGGATTTTTCCAGGCCCCCGATTCGATATAAATAGCCCCGATGTACGTCAAAACATTCGCACGGCCGGGTTGTGTTCGCTTCGCGGAGGTGAAGGGACAATAATAGGCATAATAATAGGTACAGCACTCTTGCAGGTTTTGCAGAATCTTGTAAACTTGCTGGGAATACCAAGTTCGCTCAACACATCTGTGATGGGAGGCGTAATATTGATCAGCGTGGTTTTCGATATGCTGATTAAGAAGCGCAAGGCAAAAGCGTGATTTAGTCAACACGATACCTTGAGTATTAAGGCAGAAATTTTTACGGAGTTTTTTATGACGACAATGGGTCAGGTGGCAAAAGAGGCCGGGGTATCCCGCTATACCGTTTCAAAGGTACTCAACGGCACCTACGTTGCGGAAAAGACCCGCAAAAAGGTGCTTGAGGCCTGCGAAAAGTTGCACTACACCCGCAATCTGCTTGCAACGGGGCTCGTGCGCAATGAGAGCTTCACTATCGGAATGCTCATTTCCCAGAATTTCGATTCTTTCTTTGGTGAGATTATCAACGCCGCTGAAAAAGAAGCCTACAACAACGGTTACCAGCTCATCTGTCAGTGTTCTCTCGGCGACATAGAAGAGGAGGCAAGAATCCTGCGCAATTTTGAATCATTGCGGGTTTGCGGGGTGATTGTTGCGCCGGTTGTTGACAAATGCAGCCTTGAAGACTGGGCCTCTCTTGAGAAGCGAATGCCTGTGGTATATTTCGACTGCTACCTCAGCGGCGACAGTAGCTTTGTCATTAACGACAACTACCTCAGCGCCAGGCTCGTTACAGAGCACCTCATTGAGCAGGGCACCTCACCTGCATATCTTGGCAGTGTACATCCCGACACAAACCTTGCCGTCAAAACTCGCCGCCGGAGCTACATTGAGACAATGGAAGCGCGCGGCAAAAAGCCTGTTCTTATCCCGACAACGAGCAGCGCGGAGACAGTCGATAATCAAGCATTCGGCTACGATAACCTTACCGCGTTTTTGGAGAATAATGAGATGCCTGATGCGATTTTCTGCGCCACTGACCGCATAGCAATGGGTGCGATTTATGCGTTGCAGGAACGCGGAATTGTCGTGGGCAGGGATATTCTTATCGCCGGACACGACAACCTCCAGTTCGGCGCATATATGAACCCCACCCTCACAACCGTTACCCAGCCTAAGCAGGAGATGGGTACTGAATGCGTCAAATCGCTTCTGACTCTCCTGAAGAACAGGGGAGAAAGAATCCAGAAAGTCCTTACGCCCGAGCTTATCATCCGCCGCTCAACGGTCAACAGTTGATATGAGGGTTGCGTGAAAGGTATTGTTTTTGACATAAAGGAATTCGCACTCAACGATGGCCCGGGGATACGCACAACGGTTTTTATGAAGGGCTGTCCAATGCGTTGCAAGTGGTGCCATAACCCCGAGGGGCTTCTTATGGAGCCTCAGTTGATGCTTTCAGCGGGGCACAGGAGGCTTTCCGGTAAAGAATACGATTCAGCTACACTCGCCGAGCTATTGATGAATAACAGTGATGTGTATTATGAAAGCGCGGGCGGTGTTACATTTTCCGGCGGTGAGCCGCTTATGCAGGCTGGCTTCGTCGGAGAAGTGATAGATCGGCTTGTTGATGTGCATGTGCTTCTGGATACATCGGGCTTCGCGGAAGAAGGCGTCTTCAAGAAGCTCGCGGAAAAGGTTGACCATGTCTATTTCGATGTGAAACTGATAGACGCTGAGAGCCACAAAAAGTGGACTGGCGTCTCAAACGAGCCGATTCTGCACAATCTTTTTGCTCTTGATGAGCTTGGTGTTTCATATACGTTGCGCGTGCCTTTGGTGCCGCGAGTAACTGATACGCCTGAGAATCTCACTAAAATCGCCGTGCTTGCACAAAAACTCAAAAACGTATCCGAGTTGCACCTGCTTTCATACAACAGCTACGCGGGCAGCAAATACGAGGCAGTTGGCCTGAAATACGAAATAGAAGCAGAAGGCGAAGAAGAGCAAGTGAGCACTGAGCAATTCTTTTCAGGCGTCATTGCACCTGTCAGACTGTTTTAATCCACAATTATGGAATTGCCTTGCCGCTTTACTTTGCGGCAAGACAATCGTTTGTTTTCCGGCAGAAATTTGCCCTGCCGGCATTTCACTTACTCCCTAAGCAGCTTGTCGATAATATCGCCGGCCACTTTCGGGTTTGCCTGTCCTTTGGACTTGCGCATCACCTGTCCCATCAGGAAACCGCGGGATTTCGGTGCTTTCTTGCCGTCTTTAGCGTCTTCAACGGCCTTTTCATTTTCCGCGAACACCTCGCGTACGATAGCTTCAAGCTCGCTCGCATCGCTGGTTTGGATGAGGTTCATTTCCTCTGCCAGCGCCATTGGAGCCTTCTTTGTTTCCGTCATTGCGGCGAGAATCTTACTTGCCGCTGATGAGCCGACAGTGCCCTCATCCGCAATCTTTGCAAGCTCCGCGATATGTTCGGCAGGCAGACCGAACTCTGCGAAGCTGATACCTGCATCATTGGCCAGTTTGAGACCATCCTGAGTGAGGAGGTTGCAGACGCGCTTTGCATCGCCACCGGCGGCAACGGCCGCCTCGTAGTATTCAGCGAGACCTCTGTCGGCGGTAAGCACGGATGCGTCGTACGCGCTGAGGCCAAGCTCGGTTACAAATCTCTTTTCCTTGGCAAGCGGCAGTTCCGGCAAACTCGCTTTGATGCTGTCAAACCACTCTTCGCTTATTTCCACGGGCACGAGGTCAGGATCGGGGAAATAGCGGTAGTCGTTGGCGAGCTCCTTGCTGCGCTGGTGCAGGGTAATCTCTTTGTCAGCATCCCAGCCACGGGTTGATTTTGCGGTATTTTCCCAGACGGCACCGTTATCCGTAAACTCGCGAAGCTGGCGCTTTGTTTCGTAGTCAACGCTCTTTTCAAGCGCCTTGAAGCTGTTGAGGTTTTTCACCTCCACAATCGCGGTGCGGTACTGTTTGCCGTCTTTCTCTATTATCAGGTTGATGTTCGGCTCGAAGCGCATCTGGCCCTTCTGCATATCGCCCTCAGACACCCCCAGATAGCGCACGATTCGCTGAAGCTCTGTCGCCATCTGGCGCACTTCAACGCCATTGTTCATATCCGGCTCGGTTACGATTTCCAGAAGCGGCGTTCCTGCACGGTTCAAATCCACCTGCGAGCTCTCGCCCGCTTCGTGGGAGTTTTTGCCGGCATCCTCTTCGAGATGTGCACGTGTGATTCTAATGCGTTTTATCTCGCCTGATTCAAGCGGTATCTCTATGAAACCGTGCTCGCTCATTGGCAGGTCGTACTGGCTTATCTGATAGCCTTTGGGCAGGTCGGGGTAGAAGTAGTTTTTTCTGTCCCACTTGGTGAAGCGGGGGATATTGCAGCCAAGTGCCAGCGCCGCAAGCACGGAGTACTCGTATGCCTGCTTGTTCATCACAGGCAATGCGCCCGGCATCCCGAGACAAACCGGGCACACCTTCGTGTTGGGCTCCTGACCGTACTCGACGGGGCAGCTACAGAACATTTTGGTCTTTGTGTTGAGCTGAACGTGAATTTCCAGCCCGACAATCGTTTTGTATTTAATTCCACTCATCGTAATCTCTGATGTTATCCTCTATCTGGTTTGTTCATTCGGCGATCTTGTCGGCGAAATCGTGCGCCGCTTCAAACATCCTCGCTATACGCAGCATCTTGGCTTCTTTGAAGGAGTCTGTGATAATCTGCATACCTATGGGCATATTATCCGCATCAATGCCGCATGGAATACTAACTCCCGGTACACCCGCAAGGTTAACCGAAATCGTATAGATGTCCTCAAGGTACATCTGGAGCGGGTCGGAAGTATTCTGTCCGAGCTTGAACGCCGTTGACGGGGCGGTCGGCATGAGCAGACAGTCAGCCTTGGCGAACGCTTCGGTGAAGTCGTTGCGGATGAGCCTGCGAACTTTCAGCGCCTTGAGGTAGTAGGCGTCGTAGTAGCCGCTGGAGAGAGCGTATGTGCCGAGCATAATCCTCCGTTTGACTTCCTGCCCGAAACCCTCATTTCTGCTCTTGTTGTAAACGTCCATATACTCTTTTACGTCTTTGCTGCGGTGGCCGTAGCGGACGCCGTCAAAGCGGGCAAGATTCGCTGATGCCTCAGCCGTTGCCACGATGTAATATGCGGCTATTGCGTATTCGGCGTGCGGCATGGACACTTCTACAATCTCCGCGCCCGTAGATTTGTAGAAGTCTATCGCCTTGTTTATCGCCTCGCGCACGGGTTCGCTTGCACCCGTAAGAAACTCCGGTACAATAGCAATCTTGAGCCTCTTTACGGGCTTGTCTATGTCCGCAAGGTAATCTGCGCTGCCTGCGGCACGGTCTGTTACGCTTGTGCTGTCTTTGGCGTCATGGCCGCTGATGGCTTCCAGAAGCAGAGCGGCGTCCTTTGTGTTGCGGGCAAAGGGGCCGATCTGGTCGAGGCTGGAACCGTAAGCGACGAGGCCATATCTCGATACGCGGCCGTATGTCGGTTTGACGCCCACTACGCCGCAGAAACTGGCCGGCTGGCGAATTGAACCGCCGGTGTCTGAGCCGAGCGAGCCATAGCATAGCCCCGCGGCTACTGCCGCCGCGCTACCGCCGCTGCTACCACCGGTTACGCGTGAGGTGTCCCACGGATTAACCGTCTTGCCAATGCCGGCGTTTTCAGTGCTGGAGCCCATGGCGAACTCGTCCATATTGAGCTTGCCGATAATTATGGCGTCTTCCGCAAGAAGCTTCTCAACAGCCGTTGCGTTGTACGGCGCTTCAAAGTCAGAGAGAATTTTCGAGGAGCAGGTTGTCTTGCCCCAGCTTGTTGCCATGTTGTCTTTGATGGCGATCGGAATGCCTGCAAGCTTGCCGCATTTCTCACCGGCTGCGATGCGTGCGTCTATTATCTTAGCTTTTTCGAGACAATGTTCCTTGAACAGGCTCAAAAACGCGCCGATTTCCTTGTCCCTGGTTTCTATCGCCTCGAACGCCGATTTCGTTGCTTCGAGGCTTGTAATCTCTCCGGAAGCTATCTTGTCCCTCACGGCAAGCAATGATTGTGCTGTTATACTCATTTTGTTCTCATTCGTTTTGTCGTTTACGCTTCGCCGCCGTCAAGTACCTTGGGCACACAGAAGTATGTGCCGTCGGAATCGGGGGCATTCTTCAGGGCGAGCTCCCTGCTCAAAGGCTCATGCGGAATATCTTCACGGAAGACGTTCTTTATAGGCAGGCAATGTGCCATCGGCTCTACGCCCTCTGTATCAAGCTCACCGAGCTTTTCGACATACGAAAGGATGCTGCTGAGCTGCGTTGCAAACTCGCTCACTTCGCTTTCTGTAAGCTCAAGGCGAGCCAGCGCGGCAACCTCGCGCACCTGCTTCTCATCGATTATGTTTGACATTTATTATAACTCCAAATTCTTTCGTTACAGATGGTGGCTCTTACTACCAAGACTGCGATATTTTTTTAGAAGTACATATTTTGCGATGAATTGCCTTTCTTTCAAGTGAAAACCGTATTTTCCTCCTCTGAACACAAAAAAGACGCAGGTTATGTAAATTTGCTCAGGGCTCAGCAAAGAGTAACTCAATGTTTTTTCATAAATGTTCTGGTACTTCGCTCTTTCCTGCGCGTTGTTGGCAGTTCGTTCTTGTAATATAATGTCAAATAACTATATTTCAAGGATGGATTCGCGCGTCTGTTTCGGCAGCTCGCGCCGGTCGCAATTATGCAGCGAACATTTAAAAGGAATAGAAAATGGCAAAACATTTTGGAGACAGACTCTACAGCGCCGTACAGGCAAAGAAGAGCGTATTATGCGTAGGAATTGACCCCGTTTACGGCAGACTGCCCGAAGAAATTCGCAAACGTTACGGCAATTCCCCCAACGACATTGACGCGGTTATCGACGCAACACTCGACTACTGCGCCAGAGTATTGAAGATTGTGGCTCCGCTGGTACCTGCGGTTAAGCTGAACGTGGCATATTTCGAGAAGTTCTACTGGGACGGCCTCGAAGCATACTACAGCCTTGTTACCGAGGCTGAATCCATGGGGATTCAGGTAATTGGTGATGTCAAGCGCGGCGACATCGGGCACACGTGCCTTGCATACGCCGATGCGCACATCAAAGAACCGAAGTTCAAAAGCCTCAATGTTGTAGCACCGGACGCCATAACTATCAATGGCTTTGCAGGCGCAGATGGCATTCTGCCCTTTGCAGACACCGCTACGGATTCAGGCAACGGAGTTTTTGTGTGGGTGCGTGCAAGCAACCCCTCAGCGGCAAGGCTTCAGGATGCCATCAGCAAAACGGGCGAAGCGTTTTATCAGATATTGGCCGAAATCACCGCAGAAATAGCCAACCAGCCCAAGAGGATTGGCGAGTCCGGTTACAGCAATATCGGCATGGTAATCGGCGGTACAACCCCTGAACATACATCAAACCTCAGGATAAAATATCCCAACGTCTGGTTTCTCGTGCCGGGATTCGGCTCGCAGGGTGGTCAGGCTGCCGATTGCGTGCGTTTCTGCAAAAACGATATGAGCGGTGCGCTCATAAATTCTTCTCGTGGAATACTTTACGCATATGAAAATCCTGTTTATACCGATCAATTCGGCGACAACTGGGAGAAGTGCATCGAACAGGCAACAATCGATGCTAATGAAATACTGACAAGGGCAATGCAAGGCTGAAGGGTATAATATGCCTGTAAATCTCGACGGGGCGAGAGTGCTTGTCATGGGAATTGGCAAGTTTGGCGGGGGGCATGATGCCGTTAAATACGCATCACGGTTTGCCGAACGAGTGCTCGCGGCAGATCTTTCTCCTGCGGAGAAGATACACAATATCGACGAACTTGCGGCTTTGCCAAATGTCAGTATAGCCTGCGGGGAACATAAAGAGGAAGATTTTCGCGAATGCGATGTCCTTATTGTAAATCCTGCGGTTCCCCCTGAAAACCGGTTTATACAAATTGCAAGAGACAGCGGGGCGGTTGTAACATCTTCAATCGCCTTGTTTTTCGAGCGTTGCCCGGCGAAAATTGTAGCTATCACAGGCTCAAACGGGAAAAGCACTACAACCGCACTCACTTATCATATTCTCTCGCATGCTTGCGAGAGCGGGGCTTGCGAGTTCAGAAAGGCCTGGCTTGGCGGGAATATTGGCAACCTGCCCCTGATGACGGCGCTTGACGAAATCACGGCAGAGGACGTGGTTGTGCTTGAGATTTCAAGCTTTCAGGCCGAACAGCTCGACACGTTCAGGCTTGCGCCCTATGTTGCCGCGATAACAAACCTTACGCCGAATCATCTCGACAGGCACGGCACGTTTGAGAATTATTGCAACGCAAAGAAAACAATGTTTCAAAATCTTACCGGCGGTTTTGCATTTCTGAACGCTGAAGACCCGGTAAGTTCGAGCTGGTGTAATGAAATGCCTGCGGGGGTAAGTGTTCAGAAGTTTTCTGCCGAGGATGTGCCGCAGCGGGTGTATCAGAAATATCCGCTACCGGGCAGGGCCAACAAAAGCAATCTCGCCGCCGCACGCAGTATTTGTAGGGCATTCGGCGTTGACGATGAGACTATTGCCTCCTCACTTGCCGCTTTTAAGGCGCTTCCACACAGGCTTGAGCTCGTCGCGCAATCAAACGGCATAAAATGGTACAACGATTCGATCTCTACAACTCCCGAAAGCACAATAGCCGGCATCAATGCTTTTGATGGCGGAATACTGTTAATAGCAGGTGGATACGACAAAAAGATTCCTTTTGACGATATGTGCAGGCTTGCTGCCGAAAGAGTTAAAGCCGCGGTGCTTATCGGAACAACTGCAAAAACGATAGGCAGTTTAATTGAAGGCTGCGCAGGGAATCGCTGTAAAGTAGTCTATGCAGGTACCCTTCAAGAGGCAGTCGATTTTGCTGCCGGACTTGCTCAATCAGGGGACAGTATTCTTCTTTCTCCGGCCTGCGCCAGCTACGATATGTTTGACAACTTTAAGCAGAGAGGCGATATGTTCAGCGCAATGGCAAGGAGCAAGTGTAATGATTAAACAGGGACTTGTGCAGCTCTATACAGGTGACGGCAAAGGCAAAACAACCGCAGCGCTCGGCCTTAGCCTCAGGGCGGCGGGAGACGGCAACAATGTGCTGTTTTATCAGTTTCTAAAGCCGGCAAGTCTTGAATTGTCCGAAAGAAACTTATGCGAAAGCTATGAATTACCGATAGAGTTTGGCGTAATTGATTTTCAATGGGATATGCTAAACTCTCCCAATTGCGAGAGAGACAGGGCAATTGCTTCATCTCAAATCAAAATGGCAATGGAGATGATCCTCAAAATGGCTCAAAACAGAGAGTACAATTTGATTGTGCTTGATGAAATATGTTACTGCGTGAATATAGGACTGATCGATATTGAGCAAATCAAAGAGCTGATTAAAACAAGGGATCCGAGGGTTGAAATTGTTCTTACCGGCCGCGGTGCATCCGAGCAGCTCATTGAACTTTCGGATTTGGCTACGGAGGTCAAATGCATCAAGCATCCGTTCGATAAAGGGATTGCGGCCAGAAAAGGTATTGAGTTTTAGCTGATTAACAATATAATGCCGGCTCAAGTTAACGGATAAGAATATGACTGAAAAAGCAAACAAACAGGAACTGACATTTGAACAGGCCATCGGCAAGCTCAAAGACGTTGTCTCGTCGATTGAGAACGGGCAAGTCGGTTTAGAAGAAAGCCTTAAGAAATACGAAGAAGGAATGAAACTTATAGCCCACTGTAAAGAAATACTGAAGCGGTGCGAAGAAAAAATCATCACTCTGACCGAGTCGGAGTAAGACAGGCGAGCGTGGCGGAATTGGCAGACGCGCCAGATTTAGGTTCTGGTACCCAAGGGTGTGGAGGTTCGACTCCTCTCGCTCGCATTAAGAAAAAACAGCAGCAAAGAAGAGCTGTTTTTTTCTTAACACCACTAATGCAACAGAACATAAATTATCGTGCGTTTGTTTTACAGGAATAATTGGACAGCCCCGCCACTAAACACTATAATAACGCTTGTTTTAACAATCAAGAGATATGATAATGCAAAGTACTCCAAAGTCCCACAGGCTACATATAGGACTGTTCGGCAAGCGTAACGCCGGCAAAAGCTCTATCCTGAATCGGTTGACCGGCCAGGAGTCATCCATTGTATCGAATTATGCCGGCACAACAACTGACCCCGTTGAGAAACCGATGGAGTTGCTTCCGCTGGGACCGGTTCTTTTTATAGATACCGCGGGCATTGATGACATCGGCGCGCTCGGCGAGATGAGAATCAAAAAGACAAGGGACACTGTACGCCGCACCGACCTGGCGATTATTATCACGGAAGCCGGCAGGTGGGACAGCTTTGAAGAAGATCTGGCCGCCGAGTTCAACCGGCTTGAAATTCCGTACATAGTCGTTTACAACAAAATCGATGCCACCGGCCTCTCAGAGGCCGAGCATGAAAATGCCTCCGCGCGCCACAAAACTGTTGTAGCCGTAAGTGCAGAGACCGGTGATGGTATTTCAAACCTGCGCTCCGCGATACTTTCGACCGCTCCGCAGGATTTTTTTGAAAATGATTCTATTTTGAGCGATCTTGTATCTCCGGGCGGGTTTGCGGTTCTTGTTGTTCCGATTGACAAGGAGGCTCCGAAAGGTCGCCTTATTCTTCCGCAGGTGCAGACCATCCGCGACCTGCTTGACGGCGATGCCTCTGCGATTGTATGCAAGGAACGTGAGCTTGGCAGCGTACTCGACCGGCTCAAAGCTAAACCTGATATAGTCGTTACCGATTCGCAAGCTTTCTTGAAGGTTGCCGCGGACACTCCGGACGATATCCCGATGACGAGCTTCAGCATACTTTTTGCAAGATATAAGGCAGAGCTTGCCGAAATGGCACGCGGCGCCATGGCAATTGAGAATTTGAGGCCTGGCGATAAGGTGATGATATGCGAATCCTGCACACATCACCCCATAACCGAGGACATAGGCACGGTGAAGATACCCCGCTGGCTACATCAGTTTGTCGGCGGCAAGCTTGAAATAGACCACTGGCGTGGCCGCGACTGGCCTCAGAACATAACGGATTATCGTTTGATTATCCATTGCGGCGGCTGTATGTGGAATAAACGTGAGATGCTTTCGCGCATTATGCAGGCGCGTGAGTTTGGTGTACCCATAACAAATTACGGGCTTACTATCGCATATACTCTCGGCATTTTTGAGAGGGCACTTCGGCCGTTTCCAACTGCCTGGAATGCGTATAAAGAGAGCCTTGACAATTTCGGGGGCTGAAAAATGAAGCTGATTACCGCCCTGTTGTTTTTTCTGTTTGCCGGTATGTCGGCGTTTTGCGCTGACCCAAATTCAGTCCATTGTGAATATGCCGGTTCCATAGGCAATCTGTCAATTTCGGTGAACGTACCGGCATGGCCGGAGCTGTTCGGCAAGGCAATTGCCGTTTATCCGAGGGGAATTGCGGTACCGGCCACGGTTAATGAGCAATCGCTGCCTTTCTACAAAACGCAGCTTTCACGCTTTCTCGACAGGTTACTTATAAACTGCCCTGATATTACTCTGAATCATTTGAAACGATGTGAAGGGGAGTTTGCTCTTGTCGGCGATATAAAGATTAACGGCCTCAACCTGTCACGGATCCTTATTGAAGAGGCCCTGGCGGAAAAATCTGAGCCCGCCCCGCCCGCTGTTCACGAATCCGCCGAGGCGCCACAACCCATTGATACAAAGAGTGATAAGCCGGCAACTGTCATCCGGGCCGAGGAAAAAACTGAGCAATATGATGCTGTGCAGCCGCTATCAGAGCAGGCAAAGGTGTTGAAGTTTTGCGCATCGAAAAACAGCAAAATCTACCACCTTGAAAACTGCCCGTCTGCAAAACGCATTACGGAAGACAACCTTATATTATTTGACAACCTGAAAGAGGCTGTTGATTCAGGGCGAACCCCCTGCCACCACTGTCTTACAGAGAAAAACAATAATTGACAAATTACAATTCTGTACATATGTTTATGTAATTATTAGAGACCGCCTGTGATACCTATTAACAGCGATATAAAGCTGAAACATACGCCCTTTATGAACTTCACAATCATTGCTGTATGTTTGTTCGTGTTCGCATGCACATACTCCCCTGTTGAAGTAAGGTACGGCTACAGAACCTTTATTGAGCCGCTCAAGCCGTGGGCTGATGTGTTTGTACTCCATTCCGCTCGCCCGCAGCTATGGCAATTTATAACATACGCCTTTCTGCATTCTAACATATGGCACATACTCGGTAACATATGCTTTCTTTTTATTTTCGGCAACAAGATCAACGACAGGCTCGGGAATGTTGCATATTTGTGCTTTTTTATCTGCGGCGCTGTAGTTTCGGGGCTCATCTACTCGTTCTACTGCGATACCGACCTGCTCGGTGCCAGCGGCGCCGTCGCCGCGGTTACCGGAGCATACCTTGTGCTATACCCTGAAAGCAATATCAGTTTTTTCTACGCGCCCGCCGTACCGGTGCGGTTCAAACTGCCTGCGTTTATATTTATCATATTAAAGATACTTATATTCGACTTGCATGTTACAGGTCAGTATGCTGGTGCGCACGTTGCTAATCTCGCCCACATTGGCGGATACGGTTTCGGGATAATCGTATCGCTTATAATGCTCCTCAGCGGAATACTCAAGGGAGACGGCGTTGATATCTTGTATATGCTTAAGCAGTTTAAACGCCGCACTGAGTACAGTTTAGCACCGCGTTTGCGAATTGAATCAGACAAGCGCAAATGGCGGCTGTCTGTCGTAAAACAAAAAACACACACAGGCACTACACTTGATGAACACGTGAATGGTAAAGTTGCATTGATACAACAGGCCATTGATAATAACGACCTCAACACAGCCGCGCTTGAGTATAAGGGGCTTCTCAAAATCTCTCCGGCAGAGGTGTTGCCTCGGCAGCAACAGCTCGATCTGGCCAACTGCCTAATGGAGCTTGGCGAGGCGGCCGTCGCGGCAAGAGCGTACAAACTGTTTCGTGATAAATACTCAGACTATGAATATATTGGACACATTGACCTTATGCTTGGTGTGCTTCTTTCCCGCTACCTCAACAAACCAGAAAATGCGGCCGAGTATCTGCAAGCTGCCCTTGGCAATCTGCATGAGCAGGGGCAGGTTGAAATGTGCCGTTTGGAACTCAGCAAGATTAAAAAAAAGCTCTGAAGAGAGCCCTGGAGAGATACCGCATTGATTAAAATTACTTGTCAGGATGATTATAAGCCCGATGGCTTCAGCGTGGTTACGATAGGCAACTTCGACGGCGTCCATATCGGACACCTTCAAATAATAAAAAAAGCACGAAAGATAGTGGATTGGCATGGTGCAGATAAAGTTATTGCCGTTACGTTTGAGCCGCATCCGGTTTATCTGCTTCATCCCGAAAAAACGCCGAAACTCGTTACTACTATTGATATGAAGGCAGAATTGCTTGAACGAGCCGGCGTGGATGAACTTGCGATTATAACCGACAGCCTCAGGCTTTTAAATATGGCACCGGAGCAGTTTGTAAGCGATTTTTTGTTTCGCCGCTTCAACCTCATCGCGGTAGTGGAAGGAGCCGATTTTCATTTCGGTTACGGTCGCAGTGGTGACATTGAGACTCTTAGCAAATTAGGACGCAAATACGGTTTCAGCACGCACCGCGTGGAACTCCATGAAATGGACTTCTCTTCAGGCAGACAGAAAGTCTCCAGCACGCTTGTAAGAAGGTTTATTGAGAGCGGACAATGCGAAGACGCCTGCCTTGCGCTTGGCCGCCCTTACAGGCTTTACGGCCAAATCATAAAGGGCAGGGGTATCGGTCGCACAATAGGCTTCCCTACTGCAAACATTGAGCCCGTTGACCAGGTGCAACCTGCAGACGGTGTTTACGCAGGATACGTGCAGCTCGAAGAATCAGAACAATCCGTAACGAAGTACCGCCCCGCCACCCTTCTTCCCGCAGTGTACAGCATTGGCAGGGCAAGAACGTTCAAAGATGGCTGTCCCTTACTTACCGAGGCTCATATCCTTTCCACTGAATCGATTCCTGCCGGCGAGATATACGGTAAATGGCTCGCAATGGATTTTCTTTTCAAATTGAGGAATCAGCAGGCCTTTTCTGATACGGGAAAACTTGTTTCGCAGATTGAAAAGGATTGTGCGCTTGCGCGTGAACTGCTCTCCGCAAACAACTTAAAGATGTATGGAGGCTTTGATGATTGAGCTTGTTGATTTGTGCGCCTCATCCGGCGACAAAGTCATACTGGATAATATAAACTGCTTTTTTGAGATTGGCAGCAGGTACGTCATATCGGGGCCATCAGGCGCAGGCAAGAGCTCATTGCTTATGGCGATTGCAGGGATACTCCCTTCCACAAGCGGAGTCATCACCTTTCGCGGTGAGCAGGTTACGCATGCCAACATAAGCGAAATACGTTCGCAGATCGGCTTTGTTTCTCAGGAACCGGATCTCGGCAATGGCACCGCACTTGATGCGATTATGATGCCGTTCAGTTTCAAGGCCAACAGAAATAAGCGACCGGCTGTCAAAAGTGTAGAGGATGTACTTTACAGGCTCGGTCTTGATGAAACAATATTGGATAAAAGCGTAAAAATTATTTCAGGCGGTGAAAAGCAGAGGGTCGCGCTTGCCCGCGCAATTCTGCTGGGCAAACGGATATTTATGCTTGATGAGCCCACCAGCGCTCTTGACCCGCACAGCAAACAGCGGTTGATTGAAGAGCTTTCTGACGACTCCTATACAGTGCTTTCTGTCAGCCATGACCCGGACTGGACGGAGTTCTGCAACCGTAAAATTGAAATGAATGAGGGGAGAATCGTATGAATAACGGTACCGTTGAAATATCGTTGCCTCGTCTGGCAGCGTTGTACCTGCTGCTTCTGCCGTCCCTGGCTATCATAATTCATTACGAGCTCGGCATAACAAAGAAGCTGCTTATTTCGGTACTGCGGATGTCTCTGCAATTGCTGCTTGTGGGCGTATTCCTGAAATACATCTTCATACTTAACAACCCTCTGCTGAATATCGGGTGGTTGTTTATCATGTTGATGGCGGCAAACCTGAGCGTTATGTCAAATGCGAGTCTGAACCGGAAGTATTTCTTTCTTCCGATATTTATCGCGATAACAATATCGACCGGCTTCGTAGCGGCGTTCATGATGTGCATAGTCGTTACGCCGGAGCCTCTGTATGATGCTCGTTATCTCATTCCGCTTACAGGAATGCTTCTCGGTAACAGTATGCGCGGTAACGTACTCATACTTGAACGATTTTACAACAAGCTTGACGACAATCGAAAGCTGTATTCAAGCTATCTTCTGATGGGCGCCACTAAAAATGAAGCCATAAGGCCGTTTGTCGCTGAGGCTATGAGGGCGTCTTTAATGCCTACGGTGGCAGTTATGGGTACGATTGGAATTGTGTCACTTCCGGGGATTATGACAGGCCAGATACTCGGCGGCTCACTGCCCTTTACCGCGATAAAATACCAGATTGCCATTATGCTCGGTATATTCATATCAATGTCGTTCACGGGTTTTTTGAACATCAAGCTCAGCACCAGAACCACATTTGACAAGTTTGACAACCTCAACACAGACATCTTCAAGGGGTGATTTTGAGATACGTTGTCCTGCTGCATAACTGCCCTGACGGCACCGCACATTACGACTTGATGCTTGAGGAGGCCCAACATCTTGCAACTTACAGACTCTCGGCTCTGCCCGCCGAAGACTCACCTGTAACACTTGACCGCATCCACAACCATGAAATGCGTTTTTT
>JBFWMM010000008.1:0-24760 GCA_050251615.1 Phycisphaerae bacterium | reverse complement strand
TCGGGTGTTTTACGGCAATTGCATCGGCTTTCACTTCACTGAGCAGTTTCGTGTAACCAACCGGATCTGCACTCTGCGCCTTGAAACTGTTTTCGTCCAGGTCTGCGGGTATTATATCAAAATTGTAGCCCGCATCACAAAGCAGTTCACGCCTGCGCGGAGATGCGGATGCGAGTATAAATTGAGTCATTCTGTTATCACCTCGAACTGAAAAGAATCATCATAACGCCCGCGAGGACACCGATAAGCGCATAGGCTTTCTTTGCTATATTGCGTTCCTTGAATATGACCGCGCCTACCCAAAACACAAACAGGACACTCGCCCTGCGCAGTGCTGAAAGAATTGTAAGCAGAGAACCTTCGAAGCCAAGCGCGGTAAAATAGCAGAAATCGGCCAAGATAAGAAACACACCCACAAGCGCTATCGTCGGGCGCCATTTGAAAGGCGTTGTCTTGTGCCTGGTCGGCATCCAGAGAAAGACGTATATCAGCAGGAAAAGTAACACCATATAGAACGTAAACCAGACTTGCACAGTAATCGGCTTGTAATGCAGTTTCGAGATAAGGTACTTGTCCAACAGGCCGCTGCATGTGCCGAGCAGTAAGGCGGCGATAGTAAACATCACCCATTTATCCTTACGAAAATGAATGCCATCAAGCTTGCCTGCGATTGAAATGTAATAGAACGAAACCAGTATGGTAAGTATGCCCGCGAGCTGGGGCATATTCGGCCGCTCTCCAAGCAAGAGTACCGCTCCAATGAGCATCCAGAACGGCCCTGTCGCGCGTATCGGAGATATTATGGAAATCGGCAGATGCTTCATTGCGAAGTATCCGAAAATCCAGCTTGAAGCGACAATCATTGATTTCATCGCAATCATCAGATGTTCATTGATGCTGATTGGAGGTATGTAGAAGATGCTTCCTTCAAGAATTTCGGGCTTGAACATAGAGATCAGAAGCAGTGGCGCGACGGTGAGCATACTTGCCAGCGTTGAAAACAAAAGAACAGGCAAAACGGCATTGCCAGTGAGAGAGTGCTTTTTAGCGAGGT
Organism: Phycisphaerae bacterium; assembly: GCA_050251615.1. GTDB lineage: Bacteria > Planctomycetota > Phycisphaerae > Sedimentisphaerales > Sedimentisphaeraceae > Sedimentisphaera. The sequence continues at coordinate 23,706 of JBFWMM010000008.1, read as the reverse complement.
CGTAGAGACCAAGAAACAGCGAGCTTAGTATTCCGAGAATCAGCCACATATAGAAATATCTTCCTTTAAGTACAAAAAGAGAGCCTGCTATGCTTGTGCACAACAGGCTCAACCGGTACTATTTTAGCGATATATCAGAAAGATACAACTACTTCAGCACGCAGGAAAACAGCGTCTTCCCGATCAGCGAGGTAATCGCCTGGCCGAAAGTATTCGGCATTCAGGCGCGTAGAGAGATTCTTATTGATCTTGTACGCGATCTGATTTGTAAACAGCTGGCCGCGTAAATTAGATGAACCGCTGCCGGTATCCTGATTCTGGGCAGTCCAGAGCAGGTGGTAAGCACTTCTTACGCTCACCTTGGCCATCGGGTTGCATGTGTGGGTAAGGCCTATACGGTGCAGGTTTGTAATGTCTGCAATGGGTTGGCCTTCAGCCATAATGGTATATACGTAGAGCTCGGAGAATCTCGGCCATTCACCCCAGAGTGGATCGAAATCTTCCCTCATATTTGTGTCGGGGTCATCGCCTGAAGCGTATTCATATTCAAGAGTGAGGGCGTTTGCCATATCATCATTAAATGAATATGTGAGGTTGTTGAGCGAACCAAACGCCTGAAGTGCCTCGCCGCCCTGCTCGCCGAACTGCATTGCAGCTTCAGTGCGATAGGAAAGGCTTTCGTTGATGCTTCCGCTCAAGGCGCCGCCGTAGGTGTAGATCTCAGCGTCTTCGCTCCAGGGCGATGAAGAAACGCTGTCATCCTTGTAGATGAAGTATGCTTCAACTGCCCGGTCGGCATTGGACTTGTCTGTATAGTACAGAATTGCAGCCTTTTCATCATTTTCAGTAAGCCAGTTGCTGTTTTGAGTGCTGAATGTCAGCTGAGAGCTTGCTTTGTTATTGTTCTGTACATAAACAAGGTCAAGAGTCTTGCCGGCATCGAGATCAAGAATGAATCTTGCCGCATCAAAGAAGAAGGTTCTTGAGCCGTCGCCAGGGGTGCCGTCAAAGATGAGCCACTTGTTCATAAATATATCCTGACGGCCAAGAGTTGCCTTGACGGGCATATCGAGGAAGTTGTCTATTGAAACATTCAACTGGTCAATGATAATCTCATCATAATCAACGCTATTTTCTTTACCCTGGCTGTACGCCTTGAATTCCTGTGTCAGGCGAACGTGTGCGTTAACGCCCTCGCCGAGGCCAATCTTAGCGCCCAGACGAGCACGAATCCTGTCATACTCTAATTTATCAGCGCCATAGGGTTTGGCGTTGTCGCCGACAGTCCAGTCTTCGCCATAAACCTTGCGGTAGCGGAGATCTCCATAGAGCTCTACGCCGTCAATTGGATTTTTAAGCTGGTCGAGAAGTGAGTTGCCTGCATCTCCATCTGCAAGCACCCTGCTCCCGAGCAAGAGGGCGATAAATATGGCGGCGAAAAGAAGCATCTTCATGTAATCAGTCTCCTTGTTAAACAAATAAAACAACAGTGTAGCCACACAAAACTACAGCGAAAAAAATTTCTGGTGTAAGGTTTTAGAATTCTTCTTCGACCTTTTTTTCCTGCCCCGCCCACTCTACATCTTCGCTGTCGAGTTCCGTACCACCCTTGTTCCAGTTGAGAATGCCGTAAACGACACAGAGAACAGTACTGAGGATGCAGAGAATATAGCCTGCGAATATTATGGAGCTTTCAATTCCTAAATACATAATACAATCTTTCCAACTTGAGATGCCAAAATGTCAAATAACAACTTAAAGGAATCTTACATCAAAAAAAGTAAAAGTGAAGTTTTTTTGCTTCAGAAAAGGGTTTTTTTTGAGGCGCAGAGCATTTTTTTAAGAAATCCTGCGTTTCTGTCCAAAAGAGCGTAAAGGCGTGAAGAGTGTAAAGGCGTGGCAAATTTGGATTTGCTTCAACCCTTCCTGAATACCGCAACAATGTTGTCAACTTCAACTACAAACAGCCTGTTGCCGCCCTCAAAATCAACAGGGATCGCTCCCTTGGGATTGAAGAGAACCTTGTCGTACTGCTTGAGGGGAATGTCCGGCGCGTTCTCAATCTCCGACGAAACCGCAACGATGCGACCGGTTATCGTGGGTATTTCGATATTATCAGGCAGCTGGATGCCGCCCTTCGTCTGTTTTTTGTCTTCGTCTTTGCGAATCAATACACGCTTGCCAATCGGCTCGACTGTTTCAATTGTATCTGTCATGAGTTGTTCCGTGCAAACTGTCCTCAATCGAACTCATCGCCCTTGAATGTTTTCCCGAGATAACTCTTTATCACCAGCTCATCTTTGATGATTTCAGCCGGTTTGCCCGAAGCTATCACACTGCCGTGGTCGAGGATGTATGCCTTGTCAACCACTTCCAGCGTTCTTTCTACGTTGTGGTCTGTAATCAATATACTGACGCCTGATTTATGCAGGGCATCAATTTCTTTCTGCAATTCTTCAACCGCAATCGGATCAACGCCGCTGAAAGGCTCATCGAGAAGTATCAAAGAGGGGTTTGTTACCATGGCTCTCGCTATTTCCAGCTTGCGCCGCTCGCCGCCGGAGAGAAAGCGAGCCTGCGATTTATACACCTCAGTCAAGGCGAACCTCTCCGCCAGCTCTTCAGCTTTCGCTTTGCGCTGTCTTGAAGAAAGATTCATCGTTTCGAGAATGGCGAGCAGGTTGTCCTTGACGCTGAGTCTCTGGAATACGCTCGGCTCCTGCGAGAGATAGCCCATCCCTTTTCGCGCCCTCTTGAACATGGGAAGGTGCCCAATGCTTTCATCGTTGAATACAACTTCGCCTTCATCGGGAATAATCATCCCGATGCACATTCTGAAGGATGTCGTCTTACCGGCTCCGTTACGACCCAGTAAACCAACAATGCTCTGCTTTTCAACCGATATACTGACGCCGTTGACAACTGTTCTGCCGGAGAAGCGCTTTACCAAATTTTTTGTTTCGAGGAGTATGTCTGACACTTTCGAGTGTTCCTTATAAATATCAATAAAAGCTAATTATATTGAACGCGCGGCCATTATCAAGAAATGCGATTTTAATTGCATTTCAGCGCCCCGCCGCTAAAATCAGAAAGCTGTTTTTTATCACAACAACGCTTTGGAGAACTTGAATAATGAAAAAAACTATTCTTCTTGCAGTATTTGCACTTGTCGTAGCCGGTTGCAGCGAAAACGGGAACGTTTCCCAACTGAGGCTTGAGAAAAATAAACTTGCTCACGACCTTAAAATTCAGTCAGCTGAGCATTCAGAAAAGATTGAACAATTGAACATAGAACACGAGCAGGCGCTTGAATCACTCAAAACTGATTACGAAGCGAAACTTGCGGAAAAAGACGAACTTCTCGAACACTTCCGGCAACAGGCGGAGATTGATAAGGTCTCGCTGGATTCCTACGCCAAGATGCTTATCAAGATAATGCCTGCCCAGGAGAAGCTCGAAGAGGAAAATGCTGCGCTGAAAGCACGCGTTAAGGAGCTTGAGAATAAATTCCAGACTCCCCCGCTTTCGGAGGAAGAAACAAAAGCTAAGCTTGAGGCAATGGCTCTTATTAGGCAAAAAGCCATTGATGAGTCGAATTAAGCTTTATCAATCAAGGTGGGCTCTGTCCGCCTGACTGTGTGAATTAGTTATTGCACTTCACTTGCATCTGCTTAAATCGCCTTTTTACTTGAAAGAAAGGCGCTCAGGCTTAAACTTTAACGGTTATGAACGACTGCGTGAAAGCATTGGAACAACTGCTCGAAATTGACGAGTTTTTTACAGGAAGTTTTGGCGTAAAAGGCGCCGGGCTCACTGTGGAGTTGCCGGCTGCAGTATTGCTCGGATGTGCTCCTGAAACACAAGCGATAGACACAATAAAAACGAAAAACGAAACATTGAATATAAACGACTCACTTTCAAAGAAAGAAAAGCTTGAAGCCGTAGCGGAAGCCGTACGGAACTGCCGCAAATGCGGTCTTTGCGAAGGCCGCACCAACGCAGTTCCAGGCGAGGGCAATCCCGAAGCCAGGCTGGTATTCGTGGGCGAGGGCCCGGGCGCTGATGAAGACGCCTGTGGCAGGCCGTTCGTTGGCCGTGCGGGGCAGCTGCTCACGAAAATCATTGCGAGCATGAAGCTCACACGCGAGGATGTATTTATCTGCAACACAGTAAAATGCCGACCTCCACAGAACAGAGACCCGCTGCCTGCCGAGAAGCTTGCGTGCGCAGAGTTCCTCAAAGCACAGCTCGACATAATACAGCCAGATTATATCGTCGCGCTCGGTTCGCACGCGGCCAAGGGGCTACTCAAGACCGATACCGCCATCGGCAAATTGCGCGGCAAATTCCACGAATACAAAACAGCTGAAGATGCAAAGCCGATCATTCTTATGCCCACCTACCACCCTGCCTACCTGCTGAGAAATTACAGCAACGAAAATCGTGTGCGTGTGTGGGAGGATATGAAGATGGTTATGCGTAAAATGGGACTGCTTGAAGATTGAAAACAGCTCGCTGAGAGATGTATTTTTTTACAGGAAAGAATAAACGGTGAACTACCTTAAAAGACTTCTGAAATACACCCTGCCACAGTGGCCGAAACTGATTATTATAGTGTTCAGTCTGCTTGTAATTGCGATAACATTTTCCGCAAGCTTCCTGACGCTTATCCCGCTGCTCAAAGTTATGATGGGGCAGGAAGGCCTGCACGGTTGGGCAGACCGAAAATTGACCGAACAGAGATACGATGTCCGGTTTTATATGCCCGACATTACAGACCTTTCGAGCAAGGAGGAGAATTACTCTCTCTTTTTGCAGCTGACTAAAGTGAACAAGAAAGGCGTATTCGGTAAGGCAGGTTTGAAACCCGGAGATAAAATATTTAATGTTACGTACAAGGGCAAAGCCACCGACTCGGCAACAGCTCTTGATATGTTAAAAGAGCTGTCTCATATTCCCGAGGATGTATTATTCACACTGAAATACTCGGTTACGGATCCTCAGACGGGGGAAGATTCCTTTCATACTACCGAGATCAAAGCCAACGCGCCGCCCTCATACGCAAGCATGATTTATTCGATAGCACGCTTCATCCCTGAGGACAACAGCGCCAACAGCAAAAGGGAGGCGATGAAAGTCGTGATGGCGATTGTCGCACTGCTCACTGTCGTGCGCTGCGTGGCAAGATTTGTGCAATCGTACCTCTGTGAGAAGGTAGTAAACGTCTCGCTGAACAACATTCGCGCGGATGTATTCAGGCACCTCGTCAATATGCCGCTGGGACATTTCAGCAGGGAAGGCTCTTCCGATACGGTAAGCCGTTTCCTTAACGACACAAACCAGGCCGGATCCGGAATCAAAATCGTATTTGACAAGGCACTCAGAGAGCCGCTTAAAGGGCTCGTTAGCCTTGTGATGGCCTGCATGCTCAACTGGCAGGTTGTTGTATTCTTCGCGCTCGGTGCGCCGTTTTTTGGCTATACGATGGGCAAGCTTGGCAAGAGCATCAAGAAAGCTACAAGGCGCTCGCTTATGAGCTGGGGGCAGATGCTCGGCAAACTCACCGAAGCTGTAACGGGTCTCAGGGCCGTAAAAGTATATAACATGCAAGGAAAAGTCGCTGTCGATTTCGCCACTGTCAACAACAAACTGCTCAAGGAGCAGAATAAAATCGCCCGCGCAAACGCTCTTGCGAGCCCCCTGCTTGAGCTTATCGGGCTCGTATCTGGAATCGTGGGCTTTATGTTTATGCTGAACTGGGTACTCAAGGGCAACATGGAAACAACGACCTTCTTCGCCCTGCTCACCCTTCTCGGCACAAGCGCCGAGTCATTCCGCAAGGCAAGCAACGTATGGAACGGCTTGCAGCAGGCGAACGCTGCTTCAGAGCGCATTTTCACCCTGCTTGACAGCGAACTTGAACCGGATGGCAGCAAGAGCAAGGCACTGCCCGGCTTTAACGACAGCATAGAATTCCGCAACGTAGTATTCCGCTACCCTGGCAACCGTGAGGACACCCTCCGAGGCACAAACCTCACCGTAAAAAAGGGGCAGAACGTGGCGATAGTCGGCTCCAACGGCTCTGGAAAGACCACCCTGATGAACCTTCTGCCGAGATTCTATGACCCGGACAGCGGTGAAATCCTCATTGACGGCATTAACATAAAAGATGTCAGCTTGACAAGCCTAAGAAGCATAATAGCTATCGTATCACAGAGGGTTATTACGTTTAACGACAGCGTGGCAAACAACATTGGTTTCAGTAAAAACAATGCCACTATGGACGAGGTTATAGCCGCGGCAAAAATGGCTTTTGCGCATGAGTTCATAGAAAAACTTCCCAATGGCTACGACACAATGATCGGCGAGGAAGGCGCCGGCCTCAGCGGCGGACAGCTTCAGAGAATCGTTATCGCAAGAGCCATCCTCAAAGACCCGCAGATCCTGATTTTCGATGAGGCTACCAGCCAGGTTGACTCGGAGAGCGAATCCAAGATACACAAGGCGCTTGAAGAGCTCACGAGTACGCGCACAAGTTTCGTTATCGCACACCGCTTCTCAACCATCGTTAATTCGGATGTAATAGCCGTTATGCATAATGGCGAAATCGTGGCGACGGGCAAACACGCCGAGCTCATAAACAGCTGCATTATATATAAAAATCTGTACGAAACTCAGCTCCTGCAATAATGCTGTAACAACGGAGGCAAGGCAAATGAACAACATTTATATCAGCGCCACGCTTAAAGACTGTGGCAAAACCAGCGTAACGCTGGGGCTCATGCAAGTCCTTAAGGATATGGGCTACGACCCTGGCTACACAAAGCCGGTCGGACAGCAGTACGTCATACATGATGGTGAAATGCTTGATGAGGATGCGGTTTTGCTGATGGACGGGCTCGGGCATAAGGCGACCGTGCCGAAAGACCTTTCGCCGATAGCGATTGAACGCGGCTTCACGCAGGCATTCATAAACAACCCCGATCAGAGCCGTCTTGAGAACAAGGTTCTCGATTCTATCGGTAGAATAAATGCCGAACACAAAATCACGCTTATTGAGGGAACCGGACATGCTGGTGTTGGAAGCTGCTTTGGCCTCTCGAACGCGCGCGTAGCCGAGCTCACGGGTGCAAAGGTGATAATAGTGGCGCCCGGCGGTATCGGGAAAATGCTCGACGAAATCAACCTCTCTCTCTCCCTGTTCAAACAGCATAACGTAGAAATTATCGGCGTTATACAGAATAAGGTGCGCGTGGACAAGTACGACAAGGTCGTGGCAACTGTCAGCAAGGGGCTCGGCAATATGGGGCTCAAATTTCTCGGTGCAATTCCGTACTACAAGATTCTCACAAAATACCGCATCAAACAGATCGCCGAGACATTCGGCTATGAAAGACCCTGTGGAGACAACGCTTTTGAAAACGTGATAGACAATGTTGTAGTCGCGGCAATGGAGCCGGTTAACGCAATGAAATACATTAAACCACGTTCTTTGATTATCACACCCGGAGACCGCCTCGACAACATACTGCTGGCGATAAGCCTCTCCAAAACAAAGGCGTACCACGAAAGCTTTTGTAGCGGCGGGCTCATTCTGACAGGTGGTTTTATGCCTGGCGATGAGATACTTGAGTTGCTTGTGGCAAGCGGGATACCCGTACTCTACACGCAAGAAGAGACATATACCGTCTCAGCGAGGATGAAAGACCTGCTGTTCAAGATTCAGGCAAGCGATACGGATAAAATCCTTAAAACAAAAGAAATGGTTAAAGAGTATGTAGATGTGGACTACATTCTTGAGCAGTTCGACCTGCAGGCGCAATAACAAAGGATAAATAAATGGCAAGAGAAAAAATAAGCGCCGCGGCAAAGAAACGGGTACTGGTATCCGATGGAGCCTGGGGAACCATGCTTCAGGAAAGAGGGCTGCTGCCCGGCGACTGCCCCGATAAAATGTGCATAGAGAATCCGCAAGTTGTTTACGAAGTGGCAAAGGCATACATTGATGCCGGCGCTGATATGGTCGAAACAAACAGTTTCGGCAGCACATCAATCAGACTCGAACATTACAACCTCTCCGATAAAGCCGCAGTAATCAACAAGGCCGCTGCAGAGCTGTCAAGGCGCGCGGCTGGCGAAGAATGCTGGGTAATCGGCTCCATCGGCTCTTGCGGAAAAATCCTGATGATGGGAGACATCTGCGAGCGGGAAATGTACGACAGTTTCACGGAGCAGGCAAAGGCTCTCGAAGAAGGCGGCGCTGACGCGGTATGCATAGAAACCATGACCGACATCGAAGAGGCAGTTGTGGCAATCAAAGCTGCAAAAGAAAACACCACGCTTGAAATCATCTGCACTTTCACCTACGACCCGACAGTCCGTGGCGAGTACCGCACAATGATGGGAATATCCCCCGAACAGGGCACAATGGCAGCAATTGCGGCCGGCGCTGACATCGTAGGCACCAACTGCGGCAACGGATTCGAGAAAATGATTCAAATTGTGCGGCAGATTCGCGGCGCGGCGCCTGAGACGCCGATTCTCGTCCATGCCAACGCCGGCATGCCGACAAATATCAACGGCGTTGACAACTACCCCGATTCGCCTGAGTTTATGGCTTCTTTAACCGGCAACCTCATCGAAGCTGGTGCAAATATCATAGGCGGCTGCTGCGGAACGACACCCGAACACATCAGACAAATCAAGGCCGTCGTGGACAAATACAACAAAAAATAACCTCGCCAAATCAGAAACAACCGGACAATATTTTCGCTATGATAAAAGAAATCACGCTCCCTGATATGGGTAACTCCATGAAAGAAGGAATGATTGTCTCTATACTGATTGCCGCCGGACAGACCGTCAGCAAGGGGCAGAAGTTATTTGAGATAGAAACGAGCAAGGCCTCTCTGGATATGGACTCGCCCGAAAATGGGATTGTGGAGGAAGTGCTTGTCGGGATGGATGAGATTGTGCCCGTAGGAGCACCTCTCTTGAGGATTCGAGTTGATGATGATTGTAGTTTGCCGGCGGGCTTTGAGGCTGTGCGCCTGATGAAGCTCGGCGAAACGATGCAAAGCGCTGTTGTAACCGGATTCATCATAAACGAAGGCGATTCAGTGCGCGAGGGCGAAGAGTTTGTCGAGATTGAAACAGACAAAGCCGCGCTCGGCGTGCAGTCTCCTGTGAACGGATTTTTAGCGGCTAAAATCGCCAAATCCGGCGAAGAAATTCCTGTGGGAGCGGTTCTCGCTGTTTTTTCAAACAAGCAGGGCCTCCTGCTCTCCAATGAACAGAAAAACAGCCTTGTAGGACAAAACGAACTTGCCAAACAAATTGAAAGCATTTCAAAATATGAACCCGAATCCTGCGCAAAGCTTACGCCGGAAGAAATAGCGGCAAGCGTAAGCACCACTGAACTCGCCGCCTCCGGTAAGACAATTCCACTCTCTAAAGCACAGAAGATTGTCGGAGAGAGCATGGCTTTTTCCAAACAGAACGCCCCCTGCTTCTACCTCAACACGATTGTCGAGGTAGATGCAATTTGTGCTCTAATCGAAGAGATTCGCGCTTCTGCGGAGGTTGCCGTAACCATAGACGATGCGCTGATTAAAGCGGCGGCTATGGCCTGTCTGGATTACCCTAACATGACCGGCAGAATCGCAGGGACAGACATCCTGCTTGCAGAGCAAGTTGACATAGCCCTCACAAGCGAAATTGGCGAGGCCATTCTCGCGCCTGTATGCAGAGGAGCATCAAACAAATCACTGGTTGATATTGCATCGGAAAGAATATCTCTTGTGAGCAAGGCAAAGGCCGGCGAACTCACCGCAAAGCATCTCGAAGGTGCCTGTATGACGATAACTAACCTCGGCGCGCTCGGCGTAGAATGGTTTATCCCAATTGTTGTACCAAAGCAGGCAAACGCAATAGGCGCAGGACGCGTGCGCGATGAGCTAATGATGAGGGGCCGTAATGTCGAATCGATTAAAAGGATGGCGCTGACAATCAGCGTTGACCACAAGGTAGTAAACGGCGCGTATGCCGCGCAGTTCCTCGACCGAGTCCGCGAAAATCTTGAAACCCCCGAAAATCTCTGCCGATAAACGCGCAAACAAACGCTGAAACTTTGCACAAAGCACTCAGATTATCGATAGTTTTTCTGTGTGCGTTTTTTGCAGACCGCTAATACTTTTTCCATTTACAACATTTTAACTACCATTGAATGGCTGTAAAGGCGATTACGCAGTAGCTCCTATTTGTGTATTGGCGCTGGCAAGACAAACGAATATTGCATATCAGGGCCCGTTTTGCGGCAGGCAGTTTTATCTTCCGATGTCCTCATCAGGTATGGCGAAATGGTTTGAACCTGTACCTTTCCGTCAGGTTCAAACTCAAGCAGCTGAATCCAGCCATTGCCCCCCTTCGGGGCCCATTGTGCGTTGAAGAGCATTTGATGAACAGAGCGACTGTCTTTGTAGCTGTCGCGGCGGCGTGAAACGGCCAGCGCGTTTACTCTGTGTTTCACGTCATCAGGCCCCGGGCCAGTCTTGTCAAACGCCTTGTAATGGCCGTTTAGTACGAGTTCAAAATTTGAATACTTCGAGATGAACGCATCAAAAAGTTCTTCCCCGCAATGCACAGTTCCGAAGTTGTTAATGCCGTAGGCATGCGGGTTATTTTTCGTGTGCGGGGTTGTATGACGGGCAAACCCGTCATCGCTGAAAAGCGTGGACTCCTGATCGATGAACTCGTGAGTAACAAGGATAAACGACTTATCGAGGTTTTTATCTGCCACAGACTTCGCCCACTGTATCACTTCTGTCCTCGGCCCGAATTCCAAGGAGAAAATCACATAATTGCGGCCTTCGCACTCAAAATGATACCACGCATTCTCCAGCTTGCCTTCCTCGAAGCTACCACCGAATATCTTTTCGTTAAGCGAGTTGTCGCTCAGTTTGAAGTAATCGTTGAGCATGGTAGAACGGTCAGTACCAACGCCGCTGCCGAGGTCATGATTGCCGACTGAAAGAACGTAAGGCAGTTTGCCGTCGAGAACCTGCAAAGAACGCTTGGCGTTTGTCCATTGGTGGTCGTTATTTCTATCGACAATATCGCCGAGATGAAGCACCAGTTGGATGTTGTAGTCCTGTTTGTGGTCAGCGAGCCAGCGCGTTACCTCTGTAAATATCGGTGCATACTCATCGTTTCGTACATAGTACTGCGTATCAGGTATCACGGCGATTGTCCAACGCTTATGAGACGGTGCGAGTGATGTAAAATTGCACCCGCCCGCGCAGACAAGCGGTACCAGCAGGCTTATCTTTACAAATGATCTTCTTGTTAGTTTCATCCCAAATCCCTTCTATGACTTTGCAGGCGATATTTTCATAATTTCTGAATTATAACATAACGTCGTTTGTTTCAAAGTATTTTCCCTGCGCACTCGCGAGCAATGATAATTATAACGAAATGCAAACGCAAAGACATCGCCTCAAAGCGAAGCATCACCCTGTATGCAAGGTTTTTCGCACAGCTCAGAGCGATAAAGCATATGATGATGTGCGCCTTTATGCGCTTCGGTGCCAGGTGCCGGATCGGGCGTATCTTGGGGGGGGGTGCTTGATCCTGAAGCACTTCTCAATCTACCAGATCTGCTTGTAATGCTTTACACAGGCATTACCGTACATATTCCGCTTGCTGTCGGGATAGGCGAGTCTTGCCATTGTGATATGGCGAATATTCTTGCAGGCAACCGCTTTCCTTGCCGCAAAAGAGAGTTAAACAGGCGAGCCTCTTCTTCGAAGTTTTTCAGAAAGCCTGGTTGTACGAAAGAAAAAGATAATGCCGATAGAAACTTAGATACTGCAAACACAACTTGGCAACAAAACTCTTCTGAAGCTATCAAAAACACCACTTTCAAAAAGTTTACAACAATTTCCGCCGAAGTCAGGGCATTGCCGCGCATTATTTGCGAATCGCATCGTTAAACCTGTTGTTTATGGCTTCTTTGGTATGGAGAATCAGGCACACCGCATCCATACTCGCTTGATTGAATCTGCGGATATTATCCGCATCGTTCTTGTCTATTATGCCATCGGCGAAGATTTCGGCGATAGACTCAAGCAACATTGCCTGAGCTCGGGTATTTTCAACCAGAACCTTTATCTCATTCATATCGTAGCTGTCTCGCGGCTGCTCATAACACACGATTTCCCTGCGCCCTGACAAAAAAAGTTCGCTGTCGCCGGTCAGCTCGAAGAGAGCCGTGAGCAAGGCCGGCCACATCATATACTTGCCCTGCTTTGAGCCGCCGGTGTATTCGTATATAGTACTCTTCGCGTAGCCGCTCTTTTCGGCAAGCTGGTCGATGGTAATTTCGTGTCTATCCATAATATCTTTGAAGTGCAGATGCATACAGCTCAAGTCGGTATTCATAGCCGTTTTCCTTAAAAGAACAGATTAAGTAACGCACACATATTCTAACAAACTCACACGCTTACGCCAACAGAACATCTCCCTGCCGGCGGTAAAAAACAGAGCTATTTGTCGCAAAACACCCTAAAATAGCGTTTTAAGCTTAAAATAACGGCTTTTTTGGGCTTTACAGGGCTTTTTTACTTTGACAAAACGCGCGTTCTTCTTAAATTTTACTCGTTGTTATTTAACCTATTTTTTTACACCCTGAGTAAATCAAGGAGTTGTTTATGCAAGAGTTTGATACACTTAAAAGTATTGTGGAAACTGCAGAAGCCGACGTTCAGAAGGCAGAAGCAGGCAACAAGGCTGCCGGCACAAGGGTTCGTAAGTCTATGCAGGAGCTGAAGGCTTTAGCGCAGGAAATCAGAGCTAAGATTCTCGACCTCCGCTAAGCAGCTAAAGGACTATAATGCCTCCAAAACTACTATTTAACATCGACCAGGTTGATTTGAACAACGCCCTTTTCGGAAAGGACGAAATACTCAAGTTCAACCCGCAAAACTACGAAATGCAGCAACTTGACGGGGTTGTATGGTACGACAAAGACAACCACAACTCCGTTGGTTTCAAAGACCTCACTGATGGTGAGTTCTGGGTACGCGGTCATATTCCGGGCCGGCCGATTATGCCGGGCGTGATTATGATTGAGGCTGCCGCACAGCTTTCCAGCATCTATATGAAAAAGATATATGGACTTAAAGGTTTTATTGGTTTTGCAGGCATCGAATCAGCGCGTTTCAGAGGTACGGTTGTTCCCGGAGACAGGCTTTATATGCTGTGCCACATCTCCAAGATGAAGAGCCGCAAATATACGGCTCAGGTGCAGGGCTTTGTCAATGGTGTTATGGTGTTTGAGTGTGAGATTTCAGGAATGAATGTCTGACGAAATGCCATCACAAGCTTTGGAAAGGCCGTGTTTTGCCTGTAGGCGAGCTACGGCCTTTTTTTGTGTAAAATAATTAAGGCTGATTTGAGTATATGATCGAATCTGACAGACAATCAGTTACGGTGCCGGCAAGTGTTGCCGGCGCGTATGAGGTGATAATCGGTAGCGGTATTTTGAGTGCAGAGCTTATTGCCGAGCTATCCGGTGGCCGTAAAAATATAATCGTAACCGACAGCAATGTAGCGGATGCCGGCTGGATAGACAGCATCTCCACAGGGTGCCCCGTTTACGTGATAAACCCGCCCGGAGAAGTGAGCAAGCACATCGGTAAAGTTGTTGAGATAGTCGAGATGATGGAATCTGCAGCGCTCGGGCGTGACTGCATCATAACGTCCATCGGCGGCGGAACTGTGGGTGATATGGCTGGATTTGCAGCAGCCATTTTCAAGCGCGGCGTGCCCGTGTTGCAAGTGCCCACAACAACCGTATCGCAGGCGGATTCAAGCATCGGCGGCAAAACGGGCGTTGATTCAAGCATAAGCAAAAATGCCTTCGGCTGCTTCCATCACCCCTCGGCGGTTATCGTTGATACTGATACACTCAGCACACTTCCGGAAAGGCAGTACCTTTCCGGCCTTAGCGAGTCTGTAAAGCATGCGTTAATTATGGACGAAGACTACTTCGCCTTCCTTGAATCAAACCTGTGCGGCCTGCTCGCACGTGATTCAGCAGTTCTGGTGAAACTTGCCGGTTACAATTGCCGCATAAAGGCTTCTGTCGTCGAAAAAGATCCAACAGAAAAGAATATGCGCCGCATACTTAACTACGGCCACACAATCGGGCATGCCGTTGAGACGCTCAGCGGTTTCGAGCTGCTCCATGGCGAGTGCGTGGCGATTGGTATGACAGTAGCGGCGATGATCGAGCTTGAGCTCGGCATCGGTTCAGAGGACAGGCTCGAACGCGTAAGGGCGATTTTAAGCTCTCTGAAACAGCCGACAGCCATTCCCGCCGAGATGAAAACTACGGATATCCTTTCGCTTCTCTCGCACGATAAAAAGGCCGTTGGCGGCTGGCCGCGATTCGCTCTGATTGAGGGAGTCGGCTGTGCTTATGTCAAAGACAGGCAGTGGGCGCATCCTGTGAGCAGCGAAATCGTGAAGCGTTGTATAGAGGCGGGCAGGGCTTGAGTTTCTAATTCCAGATTTAAGATTCAAAATTCAAAATTCAAAATTCAAAATATCAGATTCAAGATCAGTCGAATCTCTTTCGCATTCTTGCTGATGGTATAGAAAGCTGCTCGCGGTACTTAGCAACGGTTCTTCTCGCGATTTTTATTCCCTCTTTTTCCATCTCGCTACAAAGCTTCTCGTCGCTGAGTGGTTTTGTCTTGTCTTCGTTTTCGATTATTTTACGCAAAGTTTCCCTTGCGGATTCAGTGCCAAGGGTTTCATCACCATCGCCGCTCGTTTCGAGTGTACCGGTGCTGAAGAATTCGCGAAGTGCTATGATGCCGTTGGGGCATTGCGCGTACTTACCTGACACCGCTCTGGAAACAGTAGCTACATGAACACCGATATAGTCGGCAATTTCGTTCATGGATAACGGCTTCATGCCGATACGTCCGTTAGTGAAGTAGTCTCTCTGGCGGTTGACAATATATGTCGAGATTTTCAGCAGGGTTTCGCGGCGCTGTGCGATGGCATCTATGAGCCATCGCGCCGAGCGAATATTTTCCTGCAAATACTTGCGCGTCTCTCCTGGCACCTGCTTGTCGTGGGCCATGGTCTCGTAGTAATCGCTGACCTTCAGCGCAGGGCCGGAGCCGGAAGCAAGCCGCACGCTGTACTCGTCTTCCTCTTCGTTGTATTCCACTATCACATCCGCCTTCACAGGTGCGTTCTCAAACTGTGAACCAAATAACAGCCCCGGGCTGGTATCAAGCCTCGCCAGATACTTTATCACATCGTTTATCTCGGAGATGTCCCGCCCGACTTTTTTTGCCAGCTGCGGCAAGTGATTTTCGATAAGCAGCTCATAGCCCTTTTCAATAATATCCCTCGCGGCATCCGGAGCTTCCTCATCCTGCAAGATCTGCAAGAGCAGACATTCCTTTATGCTACGCGCGCCGATGCCGGCAGGCTCAAGCTCGGTTACGAGTTTGTGAGCTTTGGTCAGTGTGTCGAGGGTAAAATCTGTTGAATCTGCAATCTCTTCGAGGCTCTGATTGAGAAAACCGCGCTTGTCGAGATTGCGGATTATGTATTCTCCCGCCGAAATAACCTTTGCTTCATGCTTCACCAGTGCCAGCTGCTCAAGGAGAAAGTCTTGCAGAGACTGCTTCTGATCTGCGGTGTTCTGAAACGCATCCATTTTCGCGTCGTGGTCATCGTTGCGTAAAGCCGGACGATATATTTCATCTTCAAAATCGAAGCCGGAAAATTCTTTCAGTCCTTCGAGTCTCTCAAACGACGCACCTGTGTCATCATCAGATATGACAAGCTCGCGCTCGCTGTATGCGTCTTCGGCAGATTCGCTCTCGTCCTGTTCGTCTTCGTCGGCACGCTCGGCAATCTCAAGTACAGGGTTTGTACTCAGCTCGGTGAGTATCTTCTGTTCAAGCGCGAGCAAAGGCAGCTGGAGTATCTCCATAGACTGCAACATTGCAGGCGTAAGCCTCATCTGAAGCTCTTGCCTCAGTTGCCCTGTTAGTTGAAATTCAAGCGCCATTGTTGTATTTGATCTTCCTTATAATAATCACACATTGTACTTTTTCAGCGCCTTAAATCAAAGACAAAGTCTCCCGCAAACCCTCCAATAAGACGCAAGAAAACAAGAATGCAATTTTGCACAACCCGAAGAAGTCGGTCGCTACGGACGGGAAGATAAAAGGGGCTGAACCACCCGAATCCGCAGCTTCACTGCGGACTTCTACGGGCAGTACAATGAAAGTTACGCCGGCTCAAACGCGTCGGTAGCGGCCGCTTTTCGCACAGTGTTTGGCGATGAAACTGGAAAGGCCTGCTCTGTTTCGTCAACTGCTCAATCACCGGAATCAAGTATGACGTTTACCGGCCCGGTCGCTAAGCTTTCGATTTCCATATACGCACCAAAGCAGCCCTGCTTAACTCTCACCCCCTCGTCTTTGAGCACCTCAACAAGCAGATCAAAGAGCACTTTTGCATCGTCGGGCGAGGCGGCGTTGTCGAAGCTGGGTCTGTTGCCGTTGCGGCAGTTGGCAGTGATAGTAAAATTGCTCACCAGCAACACCTGTGAACTCACTTCCTTCACATCATTGTTTATGCGGCCGTTCTCATCGTTGAAAAGACGCAAGCTTGCGATTTTCCGCGCAAGAAACTCGACATCAGCGGCGTTGTCGCCTTTAGCAATGCCCACATAAACCAGCAGGCCCTCTCCAATTTCGCTGAAAAGCTCCTCGCTTACGGTTAAACGGGCTTCTTTTACTCTCTGTATTATCGCTTTCATCCTCTTCTGCTTCCTTTGTTACGTTTCGGTGTATCTCGGGCCGCCGCTCTCGGGTACAACCCATTTTATATTATTGAAAGGACATTTCCTCTGGCATGTTTTGCAGTGCAGACAATTCGATGCGTTTGCCGCCATGACATGCTCGCCTGCTTTCTCATATACCTGCCCCGGGCAGAATTTTATGCAGGGACAATCGTATCTGCGCGCACAATCCCACTTGCACACATCTATATCTTTTATGATCAGGTGCGGCGGCTGATCTTCCCTGTAATGAACGCCGGTGTTCTTTATGAACAGACTCTGGTCATCGAGCGGTGCACCCGAATAACGATAGCTTTGGCGCATCTCACAGCTGCTGTCGGGGTGCGGGTGAAACAATGGCAATATAAAATCTATATTGGCAAGTGGCATACCGAGCGTTACGCCGACAGTCGATACAAGCTGTCTGAATTTACCAGCCTTTTTGAGTTCTTTGATGAAATCAGCCTTCTTAAGCATTGCTGAATAGCAAGCCGCATACTTATCGGGATTATCGGCGGACTCATGAAACGCCTTGCCCGCGAGGATTCCCGAATAGATGGAATTAGAAACGCCTTTCATCTTGCGCACATTTACAAAACCTGCGCAATCGCCCACCAGCACCACATTCCCGGTTGAAGCCATGGCATCGTTCACCTTGTTGCGAGGTACGGCGTAGTAGCCTGCTTCAGGTATCATCTTTGCGCCCGACTGTACCACCCTGCCACCGTTTATGAACTTAGCAACTACCGGATGACGCTTGAACAAGCAGAACGCCTCGAACGGATTGAAATTCTTGTACTTCCAATCAAGAGACGTTATCAGCACCACGGCTATGTGATTATCGCCCATCGGATAGAGTACGCCACCGCCGAATATGGAAGGAGCGGAAAACGGCTTCCATATCGGATAGCCCGCCAGCCGCACAACTCCATTATCTCCAAGCAGAGAATACTGTTCCTGCGAAACCTCCAAAATCTCCTTCAGTCCAATCGAATAAAGCTGATTACAATCCCTTTCCAGCTCGGAATACTCTATAAATTGCTCCGCGACGAAGCCGTCAGTCCCCTCAGCAATCACAATGTGCGAGGCCAATACAAGCTCGCCTCTTGCGTAGTTCTCAAGATGACTGCCGTCCTTTGCAAGCCCCTTGTCAGCAAGGCGAACGCCCACAGGGCGGCCGGAGCTGTCATATTCGACAGAGCAGACGGGGAAGTTGTAGAGCAGCTCAACGCCCTTCTCAACGGCTATCGCTTCAAGAACGCGAACGAGCTTCGAGATCGATATAATCACATCACCTCGCGAAACCATCTCGCCTGTCGGACATTTCAGCCAAGCCGCAAGCTGCACAGGGCCTGTAATGTTTAAAGACTTGGCAGGGCTTGTGAGTATATAGAATGATTCCTTCTCAACACGTCGGCCCAAAAACGCCGTGATGCGCTTGTTTTCACGCCAAAGCGGATATGTGAGGTTGAGCAGGTCATAGATGCTTTCAGGCTCGAACGAGGCGCCGGAAAGATTGTGCTTGCCCGGGCCGTCTGCCTTGTCCACAACACATACAGTCTTTTCAGGACAGAGAGTCTTGGCGGTAAGGGCGGCGCTGAGCCCCGCAATCCCCGCGCCCACAATAATCATATCAACCTTGTTGCGCATTTGTGTATCAGTCATAGCTTTCCCTCCAGAATCTGGCGAATTTTACGCAATACCAGAGCCGAATCGCCCACGTAGTAATAATCGCTGTGCGCGAAGATTGCGGCGGTCGGGTCGCTGTTTACACTCATTATAACACAACTTTTTTCGATTCCAACAGTATGTTGCACTGCCCCTGAAATTCCTGCGCAAAAATATAGATTCGGGGATACCGTTTTGCCGGTCTGACCGACCTGCATTTTACGCGGCGCAAAGCCTGCATCAACAGCCGCTCTTGATGCGCCCACAACCGCTTTACATGAATTCAAACGCGAAACAAGCGGAGCTAACGGCATTAAGTCGTTCTCAAAAACCTCTTTCGAACCAAGCCCGCGCCCGCCGCTGAAAACAACATCTCCCGCAAGAGAGTAGCCTGCTGCGGCACGGGAAATCTTTGTGTGGATTTTCGGCATATTTTTCGCCACACAGTTGATTATTTTAACCTGCGCTTGCCTTTTGCCACCTCTTGCGGCTTGAAACACGCCCGGACGGACGGTTGTCATGGTTGTTCTGGAATTACGGGTACGAATCTCTGCCATTATGTTTCCACCGAGCGCGGGACGAGTCTGAATGAGCTCGTATGAATCATCTGTCTTTTGAAGGCGTAGGCTCGTGCAGTCTGCTGTGAGGCCGTTGCCGGTAACAAAGGCGGTCATCGGGGCAATCAGCCTGCCGAACTGTGTGGCGCTGAAAAGAACAATATCGGGCTTCCTATCTTCCACTAATCTCGCAAGATGAGCACTGACCGCCGCGCGATAATCCGGATTGAATGCATCAGCAAGGCAATAAATCTTATCGGCGCCGAAAGAGGCAGCTTCCGTTTCAACCTCACCGGAAAGCGCTGAAACACTTACCATGCAACATACGCCTCCAAGCTCCTTTGCAAGAAAACGCGCCTCGCATAGAAGCTCTGCGGTGCAATCCTGTAGAGCTTCTCCGGGCTCAGCAACCACCCACACCTCTTTCTCGCAGGAGGGGCTGTACTCTGCAAACGGCTTACTTTGCGCATGCACGGCTTTACGCGCGTTGGCAAGCAGAATGGCGGCAAAGGCGTCGATGTCTGTTATGTGGCTGCGAAGGCGGGTATTCTGCTCGGGCGCAAATACGCGAACCACGCGCGTTTTAGAGTTGTGCGGGCCGTCAGTCTCAATGCCGGCGGCCTCAGCATCTACCACCTTTACCGGCTCATTGAGAGCCCAGCGCGACCTTCCGAACTCGGGATACGCCGGATACTCGAAGCTCGATACCGTTACCATATACGAAGGCTCCTCAACCCGCACTTCGCTGCTTCCCGCATCCGCTATACAGCTGAATACCGCGGCGCCGTTTTTGACCTCGCAGTTAAACGCGCAATCAACAATCGGCATATTCAGCGCAGCCGCAAGCTGAGCGGGAACCTGCGCGGTATCACCGTCGTTGGACTGCATCCCGCAGAAAATAATGAAGGGTTCGCCGCCGAATTCCTCCTCTGCAATCATCTTGACCACGCGCGAGAGATAGTCCGCAGTCGCCCAGGTATCGGAGCCGGCAAATCGCCTGTCGCTCATATGCCAAGCCCTGTCTGCCACGCAGGCAAGCGCCTCACGAAGTGATGCTTCGGCAGTATGAGGGCCCATCGTGAGAGCTATGGTTTTATTTTCGGCATCGCCGCTGATGCGAATCAGCTTGCCGAGAAGACCGATCGCTGAAACATCACAGGGATTTGTAACGCCGGGAAGTGTCGAACGGCGCAAATTTCCCGTTTCGGCGTCAAAGCTGCAATCAGTGATCATTGACACATCAGGTACATATTTAACAAGCAACAGGTAATTCATAAAAGTACTTTATCATTCCATCGCAAATCTTATCATATCGGACATAACGTTCAGCGGATTTTATTTAGTATCGGTAGTTATGCAAACATATTACGAACAGTTATCAGGCGAATTCGAGCGTGAACTCGCCGATGTACGCAAAATCATTACGGAAAAAAGCGCATTTTTACGTACCTACGGGATAGAAAACAGCCCATTTTCCGCGGGTAAGCTCATGCGCCCTCTTTTGTGCCTCTGCTCTCAAAACCCAACCTCGCCTTCAACTCTAAAATACGCGGCTGCCATTGAATTAGTTCATAACGCGAGCCTTATTCATGATGATATTATTGATCGCAGCCAGACGCGCCGCCATCTGCCTGCGTTCCAGGAAACATACGGCAAAGAAACCGCCATTCTTGCCGGCGATGCGCTTATGGGCATAGCTTTCAGGCTTTGCATAGCAGAATGCGGCAATGTTGAAACACTCGGGCTTTCAAACAGCGTAAACGCAATGTGCGCGGCGGAATTGCAGCAACAGCTCGCGATTAAAACGAAGAGATTCAGCGCGGAAGAGAGCCTTGATATAATACGGGGCAAAACGGGTTCGCTGTTCAGGGCTTGCGCTGAAGGTTGCGGTGATGAGGCAATGCGGGCCGCCGAGCTTTGCGGCATGGCATTCCAGATTTCCAACGACATTGCAGACATAGAGGATGATCTCAAAAACGGTCTGCAAACTCTGCCGCTACTGCTTAACGAAGCTCCCGAAAGCTCAACAGGCTATATTGACAGGTGCCGTGGCCTCGCCGCCGCGAAGGCTGACGAACTGCTCGATAAAGCACTGTGCTTAAGCGCAAACTCACATGGAAAAATCAACACTTTCGTTTCAGTTGTCAGGGAGCTTATCAGATGTTGAGTTATACAGACGCTCATCTGCACCTGCAAGACGCTGAGTTCAACGGCGATAGAGATGCGGCTGTCAAGCGTGCGTTGGATGCGGGCGTAAAGAGATTTGTCTGTGCGGGGATTTCTCCCGAAGATTGGCCGGCGCTGAAACGGCTTGCACGGCAGTATCCGCAGATAACGGCAGGGTATGGCGTGCATCCGTGGTATGTTGACAACTTGCCCTCCAACTGGCAAGGCAAGCTGAAAGACCTTCTTGGCGAAGCGGAATTCGCCGGCGAAACAGGGCTTGATAAGCAGCTTGCAAAGACAGACTTCAGCAGACAACTTGATGTATTTGAAATCCAGCTCAGCCTTGCGGCTAATCTCAAAAAACCGGCAGTGATTCACTGCCTCAAGGCCCATAACGAGCTGCTTAAAGTGCTGAACGCTCAAGAAAACCTACCCGCTTTCATCCTGCATGCGTACTCGGGTTCGAGCGAGATGGCGAAGGAATTCCTGAATCTCGGGGCGTATTTCTCATTTGGCGCAGGCGCCTTGAGAGATGGAAGCAAGGCGATAAAGTGCGTGAAGGAAGTTCCGCTGCCGCGGTTGCTCGTTGAGACGGATTCGCCCTTTATGGCACCGGCCGCGGAGTTTACCAAAAGCGACATCATCTCTGCCGGCGTTACGTTAAAAAATGGCCGGCTCCGCAACGAACCAGCCAACATAGAGCTTACCTTCCGCAGAATTGCGCAGCTGAGGCAAATGCCGCTTGAAGCTCTCTGCGGGCAAGTGGAAAAGAATATCTCGGCGTGGCTGCTCAACCAATCGCTTTAGCGAGAATCGCCTCCCAATCGGCATAAGCCCGCCTGACAGCTTCCGCATCATCGCCCGGCTCTATGACCGCAAGCCTCTCGAACGATTCAAAGGCCTCATCCAAGCCACTGTACAGCCCCGCACCGACCGCCGCGCCGCGTGCCGCACCGAGGGAGCCGTCTGTGTCGTAGAGCTCTATTGAGGCGCCTGCCGCATCTGCGAGAGTCTGCGCGAATACGGGGCTCAAGAACATATTTGCCCGCCCCGCTTTGATTACCTCCAGCGGCAGACCGATCTGTTTGAGAACGGCGATGCCGTAGTTGAGAGCGAACGCCGCTCCTTCCTGACCTGCTCTGAGAATATGGGCAAATCCATGCCGGATGAGGTCGAGGTTGTGGAAGCTTGCGCCTAAATTCTTATTCTCCAGCGAACGCTCTGCGCCGTTGCCGTACGGCAAGACGTAAAGGCCTTCAGAGCCTGCGACAACGCCTGCGGCCGCGTCATTCATCTCGCTATAGGAAAGGCCGGAAGCTATGTTGTTTTTGAGCCAGCTGTTGAGTATGCCCATACCGTTTACGCACAGAAGCGCGCCAACAGAGGGATTCTCCGCCGTATAGGTAACATTGCAGAAGATGTTCACGCGAGATTTCTCATCGCAGGCCGGCTCGCCAAGCACGCCATAGACAACCCCCGAAGTGCCGGCGGTTGCGGCGGTTTCGCCTGCCCTGATGACATTAAGACTGAAAGCGTTGTTGGGCTGGTCTCCCGCGCGGTAGCTTATAGGAATGCCACTCTTTATTCCGAGCTGCTCTGCCGCCTCGCGCGAAACGCAACAGGATGGCTCAAATGATGAGTAAGCATCGGGAAGAACGTCAGCAGAAAAGCCGAATGCACTCAGTATTTCCTTCGAAACGCCTGCTGATTTAAAGTCCCAGAAAATACCTTCCGAAAGCCCGGAGAAGGTGGTTGTCAGCTCGCCGGAAAGCTTCATTGCTATGTAATCGCCGGGAAGAAGGATTTTATGTATGCGTGAAAAGATTTCCGGCTCATTCTCCTTTACCCACGCCAGCTTGGCGGCTGTAAAATTTCCCGGCAGATTCATAAGGCTGCTCAAGCAATTATCCGCGCCGATAATCTCCTCTGCTTTCTTGCCATAAGGCACGGCACGGCTGTCGCACCAGATTATAGACGGGCGAAGTACGTTGCAGGCCGAATCAACGCATACAAGCCCGTGCATCTGATATGATATGCCTGCGGCCTTTATGTCCTGCCCGCTTACGCCTGCCTGAGCAAGCACAAGCCTTGTAGCGTTGACAAGATTCTCCCACCACATTTCGGGCTCCTGCTCGGCATAACCTGCCGCGGGAGAGCTTATTGTCATCTCAACCTGCGGCGACTGTGCGCAGGCAACAGCTTTGCCCGTTCTTAAATCGAGCAGAGACGCTTTTATGAAGGATGTTCCACAATCGTAGCCTATAGTAAACACAAATATCTCCTGTCAGAGTTTCTTAAACGAAAAAAGCGGCTCCACGATAAAACCGCGCAACCGCTATAACCCTTAATCCCAGCCATATTCACCTGAGATGTTCTAAAGTATAGCTGGCTAAAGAAAACAGTCAAAACCATTAAGCGAAGATTCACTCACCATTTTGCGAA
>JBFWMM010000007.1:7189-78316 GCA_050251615.1 Phycisphaerae bacterium | reverse complement strand
TGCGAGGGCCTGCGCGGCGCGAAGAAAAAGGTCTGGAAGGCTTGATTTGAAGAGAATCATCGTAACAGGCGGCGCCGGCTTTATCGGCTCGGCGCTCATAAGGTACCTTATCAGTGAGACGCAGCATGCCGTTCTCAATCTTGACAAGCTGACCTACGCGGGCAATCTCACTTCGCTTAAAGAGGTCGAAGATTCGCCTCGCTACAGTTTTGTCCAAGCTGACATTTGCAACAAGCCTGCGATAGAACGCATCTTCGATGAGTACAAGCCTGATGCGATTATGCACCTCGCGGCGGAATCACATGTGGACAGGTCGATTGATGGCCCTGCCGCTTTTATTGAGACAAACATCATCGGCACCTACAATCTGCTTGATATCTCCAAACGCTACTATGACAGTCTCGGCGATGATGCCAAGCGAGTTTTCCGCTTCCAGCATATATCCACAGACGAGGTTTACGGCAGCCTCGGCGATGAAGGCTTCTTCACCGAGCTTACATCTTACGATCCGCGCTCGCCATATTCTGCGAGCAAGGCATCGTCAGACCATCTTGTTATGGCGTGGTATCATACATACGGACTGCCGGTGCTGCTTACAAATTGCTCAAACAATTACGGCCCATACCACTTCCCCGAAAAGCTGATACCTCTGATCATACTCAACGCGCTTGACGGCAAGCCCCTGCCGGTTTACGGCAAGGGGGATAATGTTCGTGATTGGCTTTATGTTGACGACCATGCCAGAGCGCTTTGTACGGTACTTGAAAAAGGGCGCGCGGGCGAGTCTTATAATGTGGGCGGCAATAACGAGAAGCAGAATATAGAGGTAGTGCAGACTGTTTGCGATGTCCTTGATGAGCTTGTGCCGGCCGATAAGCCGAGAAGAGAGCTTATTACATTCGTAACAGACCGCCCCGGGCACGACAAACGCTATGCCATCGATGCAACAAAGATAAAAGAGCAGCTCGGCTGGCAGCCGGAAGAGACATTCGAGAGCGGTATCAGGAAGACTGTTCAGTGGTACCTTGATAATGACTGGTGGTGGAGGCCGATTCGCGAAGGTAAATATGCGGGGGAGAGACTGGGGAACAAGTGATAAGTCTCAGGTTATAAGTAGTAAGTTATAAGTAGTAAGTGCAAGACTATAAGAAAATAACCGCTTGGAAAGCTTCCTTTGACTTTATCCCGAAGTTGTATAAAGTAACACAGAGTTTTCCGGAAAACGAAAAATACGGCTTGGTTTCTCAGGTAAGACGAGCCGCTGTTTCTGTTTCCTCGAACATTGCAGAGGGGGCAGGAAGAGGCAGTAACGCTGATTTCGTCAGGTTTTTAGATATAGCAATCGGTTCGGCTTTCGAGGTTGAGTGTCAGTTGCTTGTAGCAAAAGAGCTTGGATTTGCTGAAACTGAGAAGATTGAAGAGTTGTTAGTAGAAATAGATAGCGTCAAAAAGCTAATATACGGGTTTGCCAGGGTGTTACGCCTTTCTGCAACCTGAAACTTAAAACCTAAAACAGAAAACTTAAAACTGTGAAACGAAAAGGAATCATACTCGCCGGCGGCTCAGGCACGAGGCTTTATCCCGTAACTCGGGTGGTCAGCAAGCAGCTGTTGCCTGTTTACGATAAGCCGATGATCTACTACCCGCTCAGCACGCTTATGCTTGCCGGCATCACGGAGATTCTGATTATATCCACGCCTGAAGATACGCCGCGTTTTCGCGAGCTTCTCGGAGACGGCAGTCAGTGGGGAATCAGCCTCGAGTATGCCGTTCAGCCAAGCCCGGACGGCCTTGCACAGGCGTTTATTATAGGCGAGAAATTCATAAACGGCGCACCAAGCTGCCTTATTCTCGGCGACAACATCTTCTACGGGTACGGTCTTACTAAAAAGCTTGAGAAAGCCTCGCTTGCAACTTCCGGCGCAACGGTTTTTGCATACAGAGTGAATGACCCGGAGAGATACGGCGTCGTGGAATTCGATAAGGATTTCAATGCACTTACAATAGAGGAAAAGCCTGTTAACCCGCGTTCCAACTATGCCGTAACAGGTCTATATTTTTACGACGAACAGGTTGTGGATATAGCTAAGTTCATAACCCCTTCCCCCAGAGGCGAGCTTGAGATAACGGATATAAACAGAACTTATCTTGAAAAGCATGAGCTTGGAGTTGAGATGTTCTCCAGAGGAGCTGCCTGGCTCGATACCGGCACCCACGAATCCCTGATTGAAGCAGCTAATTTTGTTGCTACCATTGAGCACAGAACCGGTCTTAAAGTTGCATGCTTGGAAGAAATAGCCTTTGAAAAGGGTTGGATAGGTAAGAACCATCTGGTAAAAGCTATAGACTCACTTGGCAAAAGCAGCTATGGGACATACCTGAAAGGACTTCTGAAATGAAAGTCTTTATTGCCGGATTTCGAGGACAGCTTGGAACAGAGCTTTTGGCGACCGCTCCGCAAGGCGCGGAAGTCTCGGCAATGGATTTGCCGGAGCTGGACATAACATCTCAGGCATCGGTTGAGAGTGCGGTGCGCGATTTTTGTGCAGACGTGATTATAAACGCGGCTGCTTACACCGCTGTTGATAAAGCAGAATCCGAAGAAGATTTAGCGTATTCAGTCAACTGCACCGGCGTAAGAAATCTTGCTCATGCCGCCAGAGATTGTGGCGCAAGGTTTGTACACATATCAACGGACTATGTTTTTGATGGTACTTCGTGCAGGCCCTATCTTCCAACAGATAATACAAGCCCTGTCAGCGCTTACGGCAGAACGAAGCTCGCAGGAGAGCTTGCCGTATCAGGCGAGCTTGATAATTATGCCATAATTCGTACATCCTGGCTATACTCAGCCCATGGAGCTAATTTCGTCAAGACTATGCTCAGGCTTATGGGTGAAAGAAAGAGCCTTGGGGTGGTTGCCGATCAGATTGGCACGCCAACATCCGCTAAGACTCTCGCAAAAGCAGTTTGGGCGGCGGCGTTAAACGAATCTGCGTGCGGCACGTATCACTGGTCTGATGCCGGCGTTGCGAGTTGGTATGATTTTGCATATAATGTCATGTTGCTTGGCGTTGAGACAGGCCTGCTTGAAAGAGAGATTGAAATCAAGCCCATTAGGACTGCGGACTATCCTACGCCCGCCAAACGGCCTTGCTATTCAATGTTAGATAAAACAGATTCCTACAGAGATTTTGCAATGCCCGCAGAGCACTGGACAGAACCCCTGAGAGAAATAATATACGAAATAAAGGAAAACGGAAATGCCGTTTGAGTTTAAGAAAATGGAAATTCCGGAAGTGATTCTCGTTACGCCGAGAGTTTTCCCTGATGATAGAGGTTTCTTTATGGAAACATATAAGGCCTCTGAATTCAAGGCTAATGGAATTACAGAAGATTTCGTGCAGGACAATCAGTCCTTTTCGTGCAAAGATGTGATTCGCGGCCTGCACTATCAGAGAGCTCCGCATGCCCAGGGCAAACTTGTTCGTTGCCTTGAAGGCGCCATCTGGGATGTGGCGGTGGATATCCGCAAAGACTCGCCTACATACAGGAAATGGGTGGCGGCAGAGCTTACTTCGGATAATAAACAGATGCTTTATGTCCCCGCCGGCTTTGCTCACGGTTTTGCCGTACTATCCGATACGGCTATGATAAGCTATAAATGCACAGCCGAATACAACAAGGACGCCGAGGCAGGTATCTTGTGGAACGAGCCTTCTATCGCTGTGGATTGGCCGGTTGCGGAGCCTATTTTGAGCGAGAAAGACGCATAAAAAGCGGAAAGGTTTTGGGTAGTGAAGATAAAAGATATTGCCAGGAGTGTTTTGCGCCCTGTTTATTATTTTCAGTTAGATATCAGAAAAAAAGCTTACTCTATCATACAACGAAGCTTTGCCAAACGTGTGCTGAAAAATACCTATGCGGATGAAGTAGATTTTTTTGAAAGTATTTCTAATGCCAAGTATACAGACAATAAGTTTGTCTGTAAGGACATCCTTAGGCGTGTTCATCAGGTTGACAAGGTACTTTTATTCAAAAAGAGGTTTGATAAGAGTTCTACTATAAAAGGCTATGAAATTTGCAAAGAAAACTTTAAGCCGACTATGGCGAGTGATGTAATTGTATCGAAATGGGCAGATGATATTCTTGAGGAATATTACGCGGATGACAGGGGATGCGGAGACGCACCAATTGTAGATGATAATTCACCGGTTATATTGGATAGATTAATCAAAACTAGGCGCTCAATCCGTTCATACACTTCAGATAAGGTGTCAGAAGAAGATTTGGATAAAATATTAACGGCAGGCTTATGGGCTCCTTCAGGATGTAATAGGCAAAACATTGAATACTTAGTTATTGATAAAGAAGAAGATGTCATGTTTTGTCAGAAGTTAGCTGGAGAAGGCAACGCCTTTCCGAGAGAAGCTGCAATGAATATTGTCATTCTGGTTGACCCGCGAGCACTCGCCTTACCTGCGCAAAGACATTGTAGCTATTTAGAAGCCGGTGCGGCAATACAGAACATGCTCCTTACTGCACATTCTCTTGGTTTGGGAATGTGCTGGCTTTTCTGGTCAAAAATAGATTTGGCTTTTAATGAGAGATTTTGTTTACCCAGATGGCTTTTGCCAGTTGCAATGGTGACATTAGGTCAAGTTAAGCAATATCCGAAGGTTATCCCTGTTAGGAAAGAACTATCTGATAGTATATACGACAAAAGAGCAGAGGTAAATGTATGAAGACTTATAAAGTCGCCTTAACAAGTGGCCCTGTTTTTTCTAATAATATGGGGTGTAACGCTCTTACCTATGGTAGTATTTCAGTGCTCGAGGACGTAGCAAAGTTGCTTAATTTGACTTTTCAGTATTACTTATGCGGAAATGATCAAGTGGGGGTTGTGCCTTCTGAGTTGAGAGATGTGAGAATAAGATTGAGCAGAAGTGTACCGCACTTCTGTGTTATAAATCTTCTCAAATGGTTCTTGAGGCATGAACTAAAGGGAAGGTTCTGTGACTACAAGTCATTTAAGTCGTGTGATTTATTTATAGACAATGCTTTTGGGGATAGCTTCAGTGATATCTATGGACAAAATCGTTTCGAGTCTGTTCAGAGGAATTTAAATTTTGCGCTAAAGCTCGGGAAACCTTTAATTCTCTTTCCTCAGACGATAGGGCCTTTCAGAGATAAAAAAATAGAAGCACGGGCATCGAAGCTGTTGAAAAAAGCGAGCATGGTTTATTCAAGAGATCCACTGAGCTCAAAATGTGCTAAAGAACTTACATCCGATATTGATATCTTCGAGACGATAGATGTTGCCTTTTTTATGCAATACCAACAACGCGAAAAAGAAGCCGATACTATCGGGGTGAACCCGTCAGGTTTGCTTTGGCGTGGTGGATATACCGGCAAGAATGAATTTGGCTTGGTCGAAGATTATAAGGAAGTTGTCAGAGAGATTATCGGGCAGCTTCTTGATTCAGGGAAAAAGGTAGTTTTGGTTGGTCACGATATACATGGTCCCAGTACAGGCTCAAGTTGTGATGACTATTACGTTTGTAAAGCTCTGCAGAGAGAGTTTCCTGAATGCGAAATAGCACCTTTTTTCTATTCTCCGGTAGAAGCAAAGTCATTTATTTCAGGGCTTGGCGGGCTTCTCGGTTCAAGAATGCATTGTTGCATCGCGGCATACTCATCAGGGGTGCCGGTGCTTCCACTTGCATACAGCAGGAAGTTTAGAGGCCTCTTCACGGACAAGCTCGGTTATAGCTATCTGAGCGAATTGACTAATGATTCTTCTGAAGAAGTGATTATGAAAGTGAAAAACTTTGTGTCAAGTTTGGACAACATCTCGGCCCAAATGCCTGAGCGTATTGAAAAACTTGACAGCTACAAAAAGTGCCTGGTGGTAGATGTGGCAAATCGTCTTAAAGGTATTTTATAATGAGCATTTTGCATTACCTTGACAGTAAATACAAACTGCGAAAATTCAGAAAACAATGGCGTAAAGCTAATTCTCATAACAGAACTGTGCCCGGTAGAGTTTTTAATCCTCAAAAAGTTAAGGTTGGAAATTTTACGTATGGAACCCTTGATGTACTTGATTTTTACTATAACAATGAATTTCTTGAAATAGGGCATTTCTGTTCAATTGCATCCGGCGTGAAATTTATTCTGGCAGGCAATCATCATATGGACAGGCTTTCCACATTTCCATTCAATACTTTCTGTGGAACGGGAAAAAAAGGGGAAGGCTACTCAAAAGGGCCAATCACGATTGGCAGTGATGTCTGGATAGGTTTTGATGCCTGGATAATGAGTGGAGTAAAAGTTGGCCAGGGAGCTGTCATAGCTGCAAGAAGTCATGTTGTGAAAGATGTTCCTCCTTACGCTATAGTCGGGGGTAATCCTGCAAAGGTGATTAAGTATAGATTCGATAACGATACAGTAGATAAATTAATGAATATTGACTTTAGCAAGCTGGATTGCGAGACCTGTGTGAAGCATATTGACTTTTTAACTTGTAGATTATCGGAAGAATTGATTAATAAATTGTTAATTGGCTTTAAGAACTAAGTTGATGGCACAAGAACCAAAGAAAAATGCGCTGCTTAATGTAGGTATGAGTGTTGTCCAAGTGGGTCTTGCCGGCTTCTTTGGCGTTTTCTTAACCTCAATGTTAGTAAAGAGATTGGGCGTTGAGTACTATGGATTTGTTCCTTTATTTGGTTCGGTCGGTATGTACTTGGGATTGCTTACTGTCTTATTCTCATCTTCGATTGGGCGATTTACTGCAATGAGCTTCTACAAAGGAGATATTGAGGATGCCAGTCGGTATTACACCAGTGGTTTTATTGCCCTTGCCTCTCTTAGTTTGCTTGGGTTTGCTGTTGTTTTAATTGTTTCAAGGTTTCTTGACGTTTTCTTTGACATCCCTGATGGCGCTCTTGCGCAGGTCAGAATTTATTTCATTACGCTTTCTGCCGGGGTTTTGGTGTCATCTGTTACCGCTACATTTAATGTTGCATTTTTCATAAAACATAGCTTTTTCCTGGGTGATATAATTCTCGTTGTGAGAAAGGCTGCTCAAATCCTCTTTATAATATTAATGTTACATAGATTGAGCCTGCCTGTAGTCGGCCTTTCAAACATACTTGTTGCCTGCTTAGGCATAGTATTAGCTTGGGGTGTTTCGCGAAAGCTTATGCCTGAACTTAGAATAAACTTAAAACAGTTCAGGTTCTCTTACTGCAAAGAGATGGCTGAAATGGGTATTTCGGTACTTGTTAACCAGCTCGGCGGCATTCTGTATTTTCAATCGAGTCTCATGATTGTTAATATAACCTTAGGGGCCGGAGAAGCCGGCAGGTTTGGAATAGTGTTCCAGGCAATGATGCTTGCCCAGATGTTCAGTATGATTGTTCTTAAATTGTTTGGGCCGGTAGTGGTTGAACAGGTTTCTAACGGACATATGGAAATAATCAAGGGTCATCTCCAAAGGTTTACGAAGCTGATAACTATTGGTAATGGATTATTTGTGGCATTGGTTTCGGGATTTGCAAAGCCATTGCTGTCGCTTTGGGTGGGTGAAGAATTTGTCGATCTTCAAAAGCTGTTGGTAATTATGGGATTTGCAACCATTCTTATGTATTCCCCAGGGCTCGTTTTCAATGTTTTGAAAGCTATGAATAAAATTAAAGTCCCGTCAAGAGTTACCTTGATTATGGGTGCAATTAACATTGCGC
This sequence comes from Phycisphaerae bacterium, assembly GCA_050251615.1. Classification (GTDB taxonomy): domain Bacteria; phylum Planctomycetota; class Phycisphaerae; order Sedimentisphaerales; family Sedimentisphaeraceae; genus Sedimentisphaera. The sequence goes on along the minus strand of JBFWMM010000007.1, from coordinate 70,568 downwards.
TGACATTATTTTTGATAAAATATACTGGGTTGGGTATCTACGGAGTGGCGATATCCGTGTTTGTTTGTACATGCATTAAAGCTGTGCTGTTCAATGCGATTTACCTTGGTAAGTTAATTGATATGAATCCAATGAGAGTCTGGCTTCCATTAGCAACCGGCTTGATTCCATGTGTTATTTTTGTAATAGCAACGAATTATTTCTGCTTATTGTATAACATAGACAGTGTATTAAAGCTGTTCGTATGCGGTGGCGGCTTTGCTTTGCTATACTGTTTTGTGAGTTTTTATTTCTTTATTGACAGAAAAGATAGAGTCTTGCTTCTTGAAATACTTAAGTTCGATAAAATGCTCAGTCCTGCTATGTGCAAATTGATTTTAAAATAGGAGTATGACTTGATATGCTTGGAATAGTAATAGTAAACTATAAGACCAATGAGCGCCTCATAAAATATATAAATGAGGAGCTTCCAAAGGTTTCTTACCCCAATAAGATTGTTATCGTAAACAACTCTGCAACAGAGGAAAGCGATCAGGAGATTATAGCCGGCTGCGGTGCGGTTCTTGTTGATGACAGAGAAAACATAGATAAGAATGCCAAGATCTATCTTCTCTCCGAGCAGGAAAACCATGGCTACGCCAGAGGGAATAATATTGGCGCAAAGTTCCTTCTGCAGCATTTCGATGTGAAGTATTTCTGTTTCTCCAACTGCGACCTCGTTTATAAGGACGACGATATCGTAGATCGCCTTATTGAAACTATCGCTGGAAATACCGATATAGGCCTGATTGGCCCCGATGTAAGGGGGGCTAATGGCAAACATCAGAGCCCCAGGTTAATTAAGTCGGTATGGATGAGAAATGTTATACCGAGGTTGTTTTACCCATTAATCCCTAAGGAAGCCAAGCGCAAATTTTTTACATTAACCGCAAGGAATCCGGTGACCGGGGATTGTGCGTATATAGCTGGATGTGTTTTTGTCATAAGCAGAGAAGCTTTTATTGAGTCGCAAATGTTTGATGAGAACACGTTTCTTTATGCAGAGGAACCCATACTGGCAGCTCGCATAAAGCTCGCGGGCTATAGAGTATATTTCCTTGGGGAAGTTACCGTTTATCATGATGACCATGCGGAAAAGTCAGACTACGGTCTCATACAGAGGCACAAAGGTAATCGTTATTATTTGAAGAAATATCAGAATCTGAATTCATTTGAACTGTTTATGTATGACTTTTCATTTGCGGTTTTCTACTTCATTTGGTTTCCCATATGGAAATGTGTCAAGAGATTTGTTTTTGCACGGCGTTAAGTTTCCTGGGTGTTGTTAAGTCTCAAGGTCTGAGTAGTCTATTTATGTGCCTCTTCATGAAATTGCAAATCTTTGTCATAATCAGTTGTCTATTGGCTTCAGCTACTTTGGCTGAAGAAATGAATATTGCTTTGCACAAGAAGTACACTCTTGCTCCCAATCCGGACTTTAGCCTTACGACAGACCCGTCAGACTATATCCAGCTTACCGATGGAAAAACAGCAGGAAGTCTGTGGTATGAAGATTACAGAGGTAATACGGTGGGTTGGGGGGGGGCGTCGCTTATTGAAATTACAATTGACTTGATGTATGTGTCAAATATTTCAAAGGTAAGGCTTTATACTGTAGGGGGCGGGAGAGCTCTTGTTGAATACCCAGAATATGTTGTGGTGCTTGGTTCTCAATACGGAACCGAATATAACCTGATGTCATTTGCAGATACGGATGGCTGGGCATTCGGTAACGAAAGCGGAGCTGATTCAAGAGTTTCCAGAGTGCTTGAAGTAGAGGTTGCAGGGAAATGCAGGTATATCCGGTTACTGGTAAGGCCTGTTAGTCTTTTTTTTACTGATGAGATTCAAATAATAGATTCAGGAGTTGAATCAGCTGAAAAGGAAGGCGGCGCTGTAACAGACTGTGAGGCAATTGATATTGTTGAAAGATACAGGCAGCTCAATAGAAATGTTAGTGCTCTCAGAGAGGCGTATCTAAAATGCGATACTGATATAGCTCAGTTTGTGGAAAAGTTAGATGCGTTTATTGAAGAACTCGAAAGGTGTGCATTAAAACTTTCGGATACCGAAAAATTCTTATCTCTTGAAAGATTGTTTGATAGGATTCGCGCAGAGTACTATACAAGCGTTTATGAGAAAGAGTGGTTTTGCGATGTAACGGATCCAATGAATGTATTAAAATATCAGGATGTTCACGAAAAAACAACAAAAGAATTTCTACTTGATCTTTATCTTTGGCAAAATGAGAACGCTATAGCCGCCTTCGATATAGTTAATTGTTCCGATGCGCAAAAGCAATACAGTTTGGATTTTTCACCGTTGACCAAAGATGGAGACTTTATCCCATCAAAGCCGTTTATGCTGGCTAGAAGGGCGCTGTATATTTATTCTAAAAACAGTGGTTTTTTTGCTGACCCACTTGTCCTACAGGGTAAAAAGACTTTTAATATCAGGCCAGGTGAGACCGTTCAGATTGTCATCGAAGCAAATTCAAGAGGGCTTGGAGGTGGGATTTATCACGGAGCAATCATGGTTTCATGTCATAATTCATCTACTAAGCCTATGTGCACAATAAATATAAACATGGAGGTAGTAGATAAAGTGTTTCCGGCTGAAGTAGATTTTATGACACTTAACTGGGATTTTTTGACTGACAGAAATCGCTTTACCTCTGACTGTATCAACTTTGCTTCTGATGATCTGGCTAGGCATTATACTAATGTGTCAGTAGTCGGCACAAGTTGGTTTTGTCTTAGAAATCCTGACGCATCGAGTGTTTTTGACCGCGCATACGTAAATCCACAGATTACCAAGGTTTTTGAATTGTTACCTTATGCCCGAGTTAAGCTTCTCAGCTTAGGTTTTAAACACACAAATGCTGATGTCTTTGGCGAAGATATTGCCTCGTTAGACTGGGAAATTGCATTCAAGGTGTATGTTCGTAAGCTGGTAGATGTACTTAAGGAAGCTGGAATTAAATACGAAGACTACGCCTTGTATCCATATGATGAGAGGCTCGACGAAGACTTCTTAAGAGTAGCACAGGTGATTAAAGAGGCTGACGCCAATGTGCAGATTTTTGCGAACTGGGTTGGCAATGGATTAAATGATATTAGAAATGCAAAAGGATTGGTTGATATCTGGTGTCCTCAGATTAGCGACGTACAGGAACATCCGGAATATGTTGAGGAGTTACAGAGTTACGGCTGTGCTGTATGGAGCTATGGAGGAGCATCGAAACGAGCTTATGTAACAGAGCAATCAAAGCGTAGGTTTTACAGAATGGGGCCCGTGGATGCTGTTGCGGCGGGTGTGGAAGGTGCGGGATATTGGGTATACACAGAACCCTCAAAGCAAGCAACCGGGATTGGTTTTTCCGAGTGTTATGTCAAGGGGTATGGTATTGTGTATGATGGGGAATTGGCCCCTAAGGACTCTGTTTTTGAGCCAATTGTTCCGTCAATAAGATGGGAGCTATGGAGGGAAGGTGTCGAAGATGCGGTAGCTCTTCGAAAGTCTTTGGCCGAGGAACCTGAGTTTCGTAATATATTACAAGCAACGGAGACATCTGACTCAATGGTTAGGCTCAGAAAAATTGCTGACAGAGAGCAATAAATGTTTATAATCTTGAAGTGGCATTCATGATTAGTAATTCTCAGGACTGAATAGAAACGTATGGAAGAAAAACGGCAACCAATTAAAAGTACTGGCTGTACAGAAAGCAAGTTCAGTATTGCTGGAAATTCGTCCTTATATCTGATAGAGGAGGCGGGTACATTTTCCTGGCTTAAAAGTTTGGGCTGTATTTTTCTTTTTGTTTTTGCCTGCGGTGCAATGTATATGACAGGTGAAGGCCAACTGAAAACCCTTGGGATGATTCTGACAGGATATTTTATATTACTTATGATGGGGCCCAATCTTGGTCGCATATTCCCGATGCCGGCAGAAATCGTTATGTTTGTCTTATGGGGTGCATGGTCAGCGGCAACAGGGATTCTTATTGCAGAGTCTAAGTTCTTCTTCTGGAACGGCGGTTTGAGTCAGGTTTTACAGACACTTATTTTGGTTCTTGCCGTATATGGAATAACACGTCTCAATAAACAGAAGGCGCTATATGCAGTAATGTGCGCTACGTTGGTTGGTGGTATTATTCAGGCGGTGGCTGCAAGGAGTGAAACAATTTCATTAGGTGGGATAGACAGCGGAGAAAGGGCTCTTGGGTTGAGTGAAAACTCCAACACACTTGGCTTTTTGATGTTGTGGGCCCTTATTGCAATAATGTTGCTTCTTAAACGGAATTCAGGAGTTGTCAGGAAAACTGTGTTAATCTTTGGGGGCTTAATTGTGCCTCTATTTATATATAGCTTGTTAGGGACAGGCTCCAGAAAGACATTGCTGGCATTCCTTTTCTTGTTTTTTGCTTGGATCGTTTATGCAATGGCTCCGCGGTATCGGGCGAAGGCAATTCTTTGGACATCCCTTTTTCTATTGGTGTCTATTATGTTAGCGGGGCCCCTGATTGATTTTCTGGAGCATAATACAACCGCGGGACAAAGAATGTTGAGTAAAATGAGTGTGTCCAGTAATTTAGTGGAAGCAGAAAGTAAGCGATTCTACCTGTACAAAGAGGGATTCGATTTTTTTATACAGAACCCAATTGCAGGTTTCGGTCTTAACCAATTTAAAATACACTCTACAACGGGACTTTACTCGCACTCGAATTACATGGAGCCTCTTGCGAATACTGGACTGGTGGGCTTCGTGCTTTATCAGGGGATTTTTTTTCTTCCTTTAATTAGAGCTTATAGACTTTCAAAGATGCCTTTTGAGCAGGGAGTAGTGTATCATTTCAGGATGATTGTTATTGCCGGATCGATTATAGTTTTGCTGGGATTTGGGACAGTTTGGACTCAATCGGTTAATGTTATGCCTCTTTTAGCTTTGTTTTCAGCTTATACATATAGTGCGGAACTGTCGTTGCGAACTGCTACAGGACGAAGAATGGCTTAGCATAGAAGTGTTTAAGTAGGATGGTTTTTTGAAAAATAAAAATGCAGAAATAATATTGGCTTTCGCAGGTGACTTTTGTCCGTCAGAAGAGGGTGTGTGCAAAAGGATGCGACAAGTAACCAGACCAGCAGATATATTGGGGCCAGCAGCAATTCCGCTTGGGGCATCTGATTTGTCAATTGTTAACTTAGAATACCCTCTGACTTACAGAAAAGAAGCATCGGTTAAATATGGTTCTCATCAGCGCGGAGATCCTGAATCAGTCCGCATTTTGAAAGATTCAGGGGTTGATGTTGTTACTTTAGCAAACAACCATATGCTCGATTATTGCGAAGGTGGATTGCAAGATACGATTGATGCTTGCCGTTCTTCCGGAATAGCTTGCGTTGGAGCAGGGAGTGATCTGGTTGAAGCGAGCTCAATTCTGAATTGTGAAGTAAGGGGGGTGCCAGTCAGTGTTATTGCATTCTGTGAAAACGAATTTTCAGTAACGACTGGCAATTCTCCTGGGACGTTTGGGCTGGATGTGGTTCGATGTTCTCAAAAAATCAAAGAGGCAAAGGGAAACTCAGACATCGTAATTGTCCAAGTGCATGCTGGAAGCGAATTTACACATTACCCAAGCCCTAATACGGTAAGATTGTTTCGTTTTCTTGTTGACTGTGGAGCAACCGTAGTAGTTGGGCATCACCCTCATTATATACAAGGGTATGAGCTCTATAAAGGTTCTGCGATACTGTATAGTCTTGGTAAGTTGATATACACTAGAATGGATGACAGCGGCCTACTAGAGGTTCCTGTCGCTACAGTATCGTATGATGTTATGACATCTGAGTTAAGTGTTGAGTATGATTTTTTTCGTGCCGATAAGCAAAATCATCAGCTTGTGAGTTTATCTAATGATGAAAAAGCTGAGCTTGATGTTAGATTTTCTGAATATTGCACAGCTATTGCATCAGAGGAAGTAATAAGTAAGCATTGGGACAAGTACTGTTTGGAAGAAAGGAATGAAATGTACTTGGCTACGTTACTTGGTGTAACTATGTTTAAATATAGAGTATTGAGAAGATTGGGTATGCTCAGTTATTTGAAGAAGTTAGCAATCAAAAAACGAGCAAATCTGATGAAGCTTGAAAATTACATAAGGTGTGAGTCTCACAGAGAGGCATTACTGACAATTCTTGAGAACCTGAGGAGGCAAGACTGATAATGCGGTATAGTTTGTTAGCGCGCATTAAAAGCATGTACTTTAAATTTCTGGCTTACAGTTGGAAGTTCAGGCCTGACATTACTTGCGGGAAGGTTGTCCTTAATGGCGTTCCTGTCGTTGACCTGCGAAACGGAGGTCGCTTGTTAATTGGTAATGATGTTCGTCTTAACTCCTGCAATAAGGGCTACCATCTCAACATGTATGGCCCAGTGAAATTGTTTGCAGATAGACCTGAAGCTGTAATAGAAATCGGTGATAAAACAAGAATACATGGTTCATGCTTACATGCCTATAGTAGTATTAAGATAGGCTCAAAATGTTTGATTGCAGCTAACTGCAATATTATTGATTGTAGTGGCCATGATTTGTCTTTTGATGATGTTGATAATAGAATAAATACGAATGGTGGCGCAAGGCCAATTATAATTGAGGATTCGGTTTGGATTTGTGCAAATGTAACTGTATTACCTGGCGTTACAATTGGGCGAGGAACAGTCGTTTCAACGGGAAGCGTAGTTAGTAATAGTTTGCCACCTATGGTTTTAGCGGCGGGCAATCCAGCAAGGCCAATTCTAACTTACACTAAAGATAAGTAGAGGTGCTGACTTGAAGAAGATTTATTTGTTGACTGATTACAAGGGGTACTTCGAGCTGAAATGGAGAGATATGCCTTATAGAAGTGGTTATGACTTAGAGCTTGTTAAAAAGCACTTTGCTGAGCATGGATTTGAAACAGTATTGGTTAGTTTTGCAGATATACTCCCGCAACACCTTTCGGAATGGAGTGGGAGAATAGTTGTTTACACTTCATCAGAAGAAATCGACTATAACTATAAGGACTTTATAGAAGATGTTGTATATTCTCTTGAGCTTTCAGGTGCGTGGGTGATTCCCTCTTTCAAGTTTCTTCGCGCGAATAACAATAAAGTGTTTATGGAATTACTTAGACATACTTTGTATGGTAATGACAGCAATATTAGTAGTAGGGTATTTGGTACCTACGAAGAACTCGGCAAGAAAGTAAATGCTGGAGAAATTTCGTTTCCTTGCGTAATAAAAAGGGCAAAGGGGGCTCAAAGTAAAGGAGTCTCTTGTGCAAGATATGAAGCAGAGTTGACAAAGGTTGCCAAAAGTTTTTCTCGAACGCCACATATGAGGAGGGAAATTAAAGATTGGCTGAGGCAGTTTAAACTTAAGGGCTACCAAAAGGAGTCTCGTTTTCAAAATAAGTATATTGTTCAGCCTATGATTAATGGACTAACTAATGATTGGAAAATACTCATCTATTCTAATAGATACTATATTCTGCGCAGAAACAATAGGCCTAATGATTTTAGAGCAAGCGGAAGTGGTTTGTTTTCGCCTGACAAACAGGCTGATTTCCCAATGAAAATGCTTGATTATGTGGAAGGCATTTTTGAAAAAACCGATGTCCCCAATTTATCTGTTGATTTTGCTTATGATGGCAATAAAGGGTACATAATTGAAATACAGGCGATGCATTTTGGCAAGTCTACCATTTACTACTGCAATAACTATTGTACACGAGTGGACGGCAAATGGACTTGGGTTGACAAAGATGAATGTACGCAAGAGGAACTTTACGTTAAAAGCATTGTTGACTATTTGAAAAAGCATAGTACGGTGTGTACTAATTAAGGGTGTGAATTGTGATAAAGTCAACTCAAAACAGTGTTTTTATAGTTTGCGGCAATCATACAAACGCTCATACGTTAATACAAAGCCTTAAAGATATTGGCTTTGGCGGAAGAGTCATAATGGTGAGATCTTCAAAAGACCCCATATTGCTTGCTGACAGGTTGAATCCTCGAATTGAGAAGTGGGTTTTATCTGAGGCTGAAGACGATTTCTTGCCTGAGAAGATTAGCAAAACTTTTTCTAATGGTGAGACTGTTTATGTTGCGTTTACCAACGAACGATTTCATCACAGTTTTGCGGATTGGAAAATAGGGCATCCCGATGATAATATAAATGTGAGATTTGGCAAACCTGAGAATATCTCCAAAATTATAGACAGATTTGAGTTTTATAAGTTCATAGAATCAAATAAGCTGGCTCATGTGCCAAAGACTATCTCTGGTGAGTCAGACCCGTTATCGGTATTTGGAAATGAGTTTGTTGTGCGCCCTAAAGAGTCCTGGCAAAGCACGACCCACCGTGAAGAAGTCAAGATTGTTAGAGATCGGTCTGATTTCGCTCAAACAATCAAATCTTTTGCATCTCGAGGAGTTGGCTTAGATAAATTATGTTTTCAGGAGTTGCTTTCTATCGAGAATGAATCTGCTGTTGCAATAGGAGGTTGGTTTGATCTTGAAAACAAACATCTGTACTGTTTAAGGAAACGCTTTCAGCATCCGCCGGGTGTAGGCTCGGGAGATGTTTGTGAAAGGATTGCTCCTCCTGTTGGAGTGATGGAGCAGGCCGTGGCTATTCTTAGAGCTTTTGAGTACGAGGGTCCACTTGAGCTTGAGTTTGTCTTTGACGACAACTCCGGCGAATATAAGGTTATCGAGATAAATCCTCGATTCTGGATGCAGCATGGACTTATAGAGCAACTTAGCGGGCATGCTTTGTTGAGGAGGTATATTGGTGAGGAACCCCTCGCTACTTCAAAGTATGAACCAAAGTATTGGGTTAATACAGTGCAGTGCCTTTATAGAGCTTTGAAATTCGAATTTGGCCCGCTAAAATATTACTTACAGAAAGATACCTGGGCTCCGTACGGTCTTTTGCAGGCAATCTGGTATGCACCTTTGCATGTGTTGGGTAAAATGGTGGCAAAGAAATGAGTAGCTGCGTTTGCAACAACATTAGTTGCAGAGAAAGCCTTCGGGCCGGTGAGGCACTTCGGTGCTTGGCGCACTATCTTGCTGTACCATTCCTTTTGCTTTTGCCTAAAAGCTTTCTTGAGAGACGTATAAAAATGTATATTTCAAACAGAGTCTTTTGTTGCAAGCCCAACAAGGTGTTTCTGTTTAAGAGCGGACGCTCAGCCATGAGAGGTTTGGTTGAATATTTAGCGATGGAAGATGGTAGAAAGCGGGTGCTGGTGCCGGACTACATATGCAATGTAGTCCATAAAGCGTGCAGTGATGCAGGTCTCTCCGTGTCTGAGTACCCAACCGACGAGAATCTTATGCCACTGTGGGAAGATTTAGGTGAATTGCTTAAAGAAGATGAAAATACTATATTGATTGTTACTTCAATGATGGGAGCATGCCCTGTCCTGTCTGATGGTATGGTTGAGCTTGAAAATGCCCACCCTGAACTTTTTGTTATCTCCGACGAATGCCAGAACTTAGTAAGTCAATCCCCTGTTTTACTTCGCAGTAACCGCGCAATAGTGTTTAGTTTTAACGATAAGACCTGTCCAGGGCTTATGGGGGGCGGGGTTGTCTGCTTAGATAACATGTTGCTGAAACCGCAACATCACTCAATTCAAAATAGTGTAAAGGTTACGTTATCATTTTTATGTGCAATGCTGAAGCGGTTGAGCAAAGATTTATGCTTGATGATAAGGCTTCTAACAAGTCGCAATTCTCTATATAGTGTTCCTGATGGATATGAGTTTTCTGAATGTACATCAGCTCACTACAATACCTGTCCTGAAGCCATTAATAAAATATCTGCGGCTTATGCTATGCTCAATTTACGCAATCTAAGCAGATTTGAGCAAATTCGGAAAAATAATTACGCCTCCGTTTGTGAGTACGCGAGACAACTTCCACCGGAGCACACCTCTGTCCCTGCATTTCTTATTATAGGTACTGGGGAGGAATTGTCCGCATGCTATCCAGCCCCGGTGAAAGCACCGTACGCCATGAACTGTAATCGCGATGAAACGAGTAAAGGTTTGTATGCGCTTAAGCTCAATAACCCATATGTGAGATACAAGGAATATGAATAAAGATTTGAATAGCACAGCGAAAGCTAATGTAAATGGCACATCCTCAATCGCAGTGTGTCAGTTAACTACGCGGCACGCAGTTACTGATAACCGAATACTTAATCTGATGGCTGAGACCTTGAGCGATGCCGGGTATATAAGCTCAGTAGCAGGTCCGCATAATTGCAATACTGAACTAAATGGAGTTCAAGTGGTTGCATGCCCAAGCACTAGTAGTCTAAAAGGGAAACTGCTAAGAGTAACAGCTCCATGCAGACTACTTTGTTATGCTCTTGCTGATAGAGATTGTTCAGTTTACGCAATTCATGACCCTGACATGATTAAGATAGGCGTATTACTGAAACTTATGGGTAAACATATCGTCTATGATATCCATGATGATTATGAAGCAACCGTCAAGACCATCATGTATAAATTTGGTAAACCTTTGGCATATATTGCGTCTAAGTTGTGGTGGTTTTACGAAAAGAGCTTAACAAAGTATTTTGATGGTGTAACTGTTGCTGATAGACATTTAGAACAAAAATTTAAATGGAAATCTCCTGTAGTACTGAGCAACTCACCACCTCTAAACTTTACAGGGGTTGCAGATACTTCTCACGAAAACACATTCAACATGATATTCGTAGGGGGTGTAACTAATTATAGAGGCGTTCCAAAGATAGTTGAAGCTCTAAGACTGCTACCACAACCTGATATACGTTTTATCGTAATCGGTAATTGTTGCGATAAATCGATACTTGATTTAATGAGAAGTGATGACCGAGTCGATTACCTTGGCCGTGTGCCATGGTTAGAACTCCATAAATATTATGAGAAATCTCATTTGGGGGTGGCGCCCTATCAACCTATTCCATCATTTTTATACTGTACAGGAGAGAATGCGGTTAAGATCCAGGAATATATGGCGGCTGGCATAGCTGTTATAACTTCAAATTTTCCGGGGCTCAATAAATTTGTCGCTGACACGGAAATAGGTCTTACTGTCAAACCTGATGACCCTGAGGACATAGCAGAGAAGATAGAACAGTTATACTATGATAGAGTACTCCTTAAGAAACTCGGCGCAAATGGCCGGAAGGCGTTTGAAGAATGCTACAACTGGGATTTGCATAAACACAAATTGATTCAACTTTACGATAGGATTACAGGCAGATAGTTTGCAGAATCAGGCGAAAAAGAGAATTGGCATAATTACAGGCGGATACCCATCTCCGGCTAATCCATCAAACTATGCATTTGTACAACAACTTGCTCATGCCTTTTCACGGGTAGGCGTTGACTGTACGGTCTTTTCACCCGTAAACGTTAGAAAGTCTGTTCGGCGTGCGCGGTATCCTTATATGTCTATTGAGTCCGTTGAGGGTGGTGGGCAAATTCGGGTTTACCGCCCCCGATTTATTCAATACTGGGGCCGAGGCGGACTTGTCAGGTTAGGTTTTTTGAATCCTCAACTTGCGATGTTGAACAGCTTCACAAAATCTGTAGAAAAGACCATGTCTAAGGAGGGTTTAGGATTTGATTTTTTATATGGACATTTCCTATACACAGGCGGTGTTTCAGCTATAAGATTGGGGAATAAGTTGGGTATTCCTGCGTTTCCCGGTATGGGGGAAAGTGTAGATAGTACTGACAGCATCTGGTCTATTGATCCATATGGAGTGGAGCTTGCAAAAAGAGAGATTCGTAAAGCCGCCGGTGTAATTGTGAATTCTTCTCTCTTGGCAAGCGCAGTTAGCAAGATTACAGAGTATCCTGTTGAGAAAATAAAGGTGTTGCCCAATGGAACAGATCTCAAAAAATTCTGCTATAGAAATAGAGAAGATAGCCGTGCAAAACTTGGACTACCACAGAAAGCTTTTATCGTCTGTTGTGTTGGGCACTACAGCGACAGGAAGGGGCAAGACAGGGTACTAAAGGCAGTTGAATCTCTGGATGACGTCAGCGTTGTTTTTGCTGGGAGAAACCTTCCTTATCAAGAAAGGGGAAAGGTTCTGCTGAGTCGTTCAATGTCGCCTGTTGAAATTCCACATTTGCTTTCTTCGAGCGATATCTTCGTACTCCCTACAAAGGGTGAAGGGTCTTGTAACGCTATTGTTGAGGCTATGGCGTGCGGATTGCCAGTGGTTAGTTCCAAAGGAAAGTTCAATGATGACTTGCTTTCAGAAGAAATGTCTATTAGAGTAGATCCAGAAGACGTTGATGGTCTCACGAAAGCCATACTCATTCTTAAAGAGAATCCTTCCTTGCGTCAGAGATTAGCTGTTGCATCATTGAAGCGATCTCAACCGTTTGATGTAGATGTTAGAGCCAGGTCAATTATTGGCTTCATGGAGCAATCCGTAAAGTGAAGATCCTCTATATCCATCAGCATTTTGCAACACCGGCAGGCAGTACGGGAACTCGCTCGTATGAGTTTGCCAGGCGCTGGGTTGCGGCCGGCCATAAAGTTACTGTAGTAACAGGACATTATGACATCGGTGGCCTTGAGTATTCAATCGAACCGCAGTATGTTGATGGCATCAAGGTGGTGATGGTGGGAGGCAAGTACAGCAATAAGCAGAGTTTTTTAAGGCGCGTATGTTCGTTTGTGTCATTTATGTTCGGCGCTATTATCGCCGGCATGAAGGAACGAGATGTGGATATGGTCTATGCGACCAGTACCCCTCTTACAGTGGGCGTGCCTGCCATGGTGCTTAAATCTCTCAAGCGAGTCCCCTATATCTTTGAGGTTCGTGACCAGTGGCCTGAGGTGCCGGTCGCTCTTGGAATACTGAAGAATCCTGTGGTGATATTCGTGGCCAGGCGGCTTGAAAAAGCTATTTATCGAGGTGCTTCTTCAATCATTGCCCTTTCCCCCGGAATGAGAGATGGGGTAGTGTCTGTTCTCGGCCGGACGCATAAGAACGTGGTTGTTGCGCCGAACTGCTCTGATATTGAACGGTTCGGGCCTCACATAGATGGTTCTGCTGTTCGCAGAGAAAAGCGATGGAATGGCAAGTTCATCGTTATGCACTTTGGCTCAATGGGAAAGGCAAACGGCCTTGATTTTCTTGTGCAAGCGGCTCATTGCTTACGGGAGCATGAAGATATTCGCTTTGTGATCGTTGGGGACGGAGCAACAAAATTGCCATTGGAAAAGATGGTAGAAGAGCTTGCTCTGGATAATGTTGAGTTTACCGGAAACGTACCCAAAGCGCAGATGCCGGCGTATGTTGCCGCTTGTGATGTGTCTGCTGTTATATTTGCGGATTATCCCATTTTAGAGCATAACTCGGCGAACAAGTTTTTCGATTCTCTTGCCGCGGGGAAACCAGTTCTGCTGAACTATTCAGGTTGGCAACGGGAACTGATAGAGGCCGCCGGCGCAGGGCTTGGATGCGAGCAATATAACCTGAATCAGTTTGCGGATAACCTGCTCAGATTGAAAAAGGAAACAAAATTGCTAAAATCTTGTGCGGTCAAAGCCAGAAAGTTGGCGGAAAGTAAGTTTTCATTGGAATGTGCGGCCTCGAAAGTGTTGGCTGTATTGGAGAAACATAGTTAATGAGTCAATCAATTGCGGAATATCCATTTGTCAGCGTCATTATGCCCATTCGAAATGAAGCAGACTTTATAAAAGCTGCTATTCAGAGCGTTCTGAGCAATGACTACCCACGAGACAAGATGGAAGTGCTTGTAGTTGATGGTATGAGCGATGATGGGACAAGGGAGATAGTTCTTCAAATAGCCGCCTCTGACTCTCGTGTACGCTTGATTGACAACGCGCAGAAAATCGTTCCCCACGCAATGAATATCGGACTTCGTGAAATGAAGGGTGATATGTTTACCCGGCTCGATGGACACGCTGAGTTTCCAGCTGATTATATAAGAAAAACGGTAGAATGTCTTCAGGCAAACAAGGAAGCCTGGGTGGCCGGTGGTGCGATTACTACAGTATCATCAAGCTATATAGGCAAAGCCATCTCGCAGGCTATGCAGACGTGCGTTGGTGTTGGCAATTCTATGTTTCGCAGAGGCGGATATGAGGGCTGGGTCGATACTTTGGCCTTTGGAACCCATCACAAATGGATTATTGACAAAATAGGTTACTTTGACGAAGGGCTCGTGAGAAATCAAGATGATGATTTTAATCTCAGAATTCTCAAAGCAGGCGGCAAGATATGGCTTTCAAGTTCAATTAAGAGTATCTATTACTCTCGCAGTTCACTGAAAAAGCTCTGGCGGCAGTACTCCCAATATGGCTTTTGGAGAATCAAAACAATGCAAAAACACAAATCAGTAATGTCGTTGAGGCAACTTGCCCCATTGGGGCTCGTTGTAAGCTTGGGAGTACTTGCGATTATGACAGCTATCTTTCCTGTGTTTTGTTATTTGCTGATTGCAGAGGTCCTGATTTACTTGCTCGGTATAGCATATGGTTTTGCTACGGTGGCAAGAAACGCATCGCTTAAATATGCTTTGGTGACACCACTCATATTGGTCATATTGCATTTCGGTTATGGTTTTGGAATGATTTGGGGGATTGTTCGATTTGTCCTGCTTAGGGGTGCGGGTCTGCCACACAGCAGTGAGTTTCAGGCCTCAAGATAGATAACATTTAACTAACAATTGGGTATCATGCACGGACAGAAAAAATACACAGAAATATTTCGGGGTAATTTTGATCATTCTAACGCCTTTACCTTCTGGAAAGGGCGGGTGGCGCTGTATGCCATTCTTAGAGCTCTTGGCATTGGTGAGGGTGATGAGGTTATTTTGCCGGGATACACCTGCGTTATGGATGTTAATCCCATAAAGTATGTTGGAGCGGAGGCCAGGTATGTGGATATTGAACCGCATACGTTCAATATGGACGTCAATCTTCTTGAGGCTGCGATTACCCCGCGTACCAAGCTGATTATAGCGCAGCATACTTATGGATACGTCTGCGATATGGAGCCGATAATGGCCATTGCGCAGGCGAAAGGTATTACGGTCATCGAAGACTGTTGCCTGTGCGTTGGCTCGACATACAAAGGCAAGCTCGCCGGAACGTTCGGCGCCGCCACGTATTTCTCCGGCCAATGGAATAAGCCCTACACTACCGGAATCGGGGGTATCGCGGCTACAAGTTCGCCTGAGACAGCTGAGGCCATCGAGAAGCTCTGTCTGGCAGAGTTGATACAGCCGTCTTTCAAAGAGGCTGCAATGCTTCAAGCGCAACTCCTTATCTACAAGATGTTTATCTATCCCAGGACGACTGCGCTTGCTCAAGAAATCTTCCGATGGCTGACGCGGAAAGGGATTGTTGTCGGCTCTTCCTCTAATGAAGAATTTGAGCCGGTTATGCCGAAAGGGTTCTTCAAAGCTATGAGCAATGTTCAGGCGGCAGAGGGGGTGCGCAAACTCAAAAAGCTCCCGGAGAACATGGCGCACAGGAGGGAAATCGCCAACCTTTACGATAAGCTCCTTGCCGGCCATGGCTGGCAACCGAGACAGTATGACAAATCAGTACAGGATCCTGTTATGGTTCGTTATCCTGTTCGGATAACGGATAAAGAAGCGGCGTTAGAAGCCGCCTCAAAGCATGGTATTGAGCTTGGCAGCTGGTTTGAATGTGCCCTGCATCCTCACGAGACCCCGCTTGGTAAATATGGATATACGATAGGCATGTGCCCTGAAGCGGATAGGGCCTCTGCGCAAACCGTGAATCTGCCTTTGCATACGAGGGTGAGTGAGCGTACTGCGAGGAAAACCGTTGATTTTATCACTCGCTTCGAGCAAGTACGTGTTTGATTGGCTGGGATAGTACGGTTTTATTGCGTAAGTAAATTGATATTTACTGCCGTTTAGCGATAATCTGATATTGCTCGGCTGATGTATGGCGGAGAGTATTTAAGGTTAAAACCAACCGGTACATATTATGAATGATTTGATTTTGCTTTCCGCGCCGTATTTCGGCGGGAATGAAAAGAAATATGTAAACGACTGCATGGAGAGCGAATGGGTGTCCACATCCGGCGCCTATGTCTCCAAGTTTGAGGATTATCTCGCCGATTACGTAGGCTCGGCAGGCGGCGCCTGCGCCTGCGTCAACGGTACATCCGCTCTGCACATCTCGCTTTTGCTGTGTGGCGTAAAGCCCGGCGAAGAGGTTATTGTGCCCGCGCTGACGTTTATCGCTCCAATCAATGTCGTGCGTTACCTGCACTGCGAGCCTGTGTTCGTTGATTGCGACGACTACATGAACATGCAGCCTGAGAACCTCGCCGCATTCCTGTCGGAGGGCTGCGAACAAAGGGACGGCGGTGTTTACAATAAGGCAAGCGGCAAGCGCATAGCGGCGATTGTGCCTGTACACATATTCGGCTCAGTTTGCAACATGGAGCCGATAATGGATTCTGCGCGGCAGTATGGTCTGCCCGTAGTGGAGGATGCTACCGAGGCGCTCGGTTCCAAAGTCAATTCCGGCAGATACGCCGGCAAGTATGCCGGTACCATCGGCGACTTTGGCTGTTTCTCGTTCAACGGCAACAAGATAATCACTTGCGGCGGAGGCGGGATGATCGTTTCTCGGGGTAAGGATAAGGTTGCCAAGGCCAGATACCTGACCACGCAGGCCAAAGATGACCCGTTGTACTATGTTCACGATGAGGTTGGCTACAACTACCGGCTCACCGCGATACAGGCGGCAATCGGGCTCGGCCAGATGGAGCAGCTCGATAATTTCATCGCTCACAAAAAGGCGAGCTACGAAAAATACAAGCAGGCAATAAGCGAAATTGACGGCCTGAGGCTCATTGAAATTCCCGATTACTGCGATTCGAACTACTGGTTCTATTCGCTGTTCATTGAAGACAGCTACCCGCTCAGCCGAGATGAGCTCATTGGCATATTTACCGAAAATAATATACAGGCGCGGCCTGTTTGGAACCTCAACCACCATCAGAAGCCGTATAAAGATTGCCTTGCCTACGACATAAAGAAAGCCGAATACTACTTCGAGCATGTTGTCAACATTCCCTGCTCAAGCGGCATCACCGATGCGGAAATTGAACGAGTATGCAAGGTGCTTGAAGATTGCGGAAAGATAGAAAATGAATCTTAAATACGAGTACGTTATTACGGGCCGCAAGGAATCTTTTTTTGCCGGTGATATTCAAGCCAACGCGAAAGAGCTTGCCGGTGCGATAGGCGGTAGCAGAATAGCGGTTATAGGCGCGGCCGGCTCTATCGGTTCGTCTGTTGTAAAGACGCTTCTGAGGTTTAATCCGTCTGCGGTTTCTCTGATTGACATCAGCGAGAACAATCTTGTTGAGGTGGTCAGAGATTTGAGGTCTTCCGATGGAGTTACAGTTCCCGCGGATTTCAAAACTATGCCCATCGGGCTGGGAAGCACAGAGTTTGACAGGTACTTCGCTGAGACTGAGCCCTTTGATTACCTCTTCAACCTTTCCGCCATAAAGCATGTACGTTCTGAGAAGGATATATACTGCCTGATGCGTATGCTGGACACAAACGTGGTGTTCCTGAACGATTTTCTTGAATCAGTTCCGTACAAGTTCCGAAAGGTGTTCTCCGTATCGTCTGACAAGGCCGCAAACCCTGCCAATATGATGGGGGCGAGCAAGATGGTGATGGAGAAAGTGCTCATGAACTACTCTGAAGAGCAGCCTTTCTCAACTGCACGGTTTGCGAATGTAGCGTTTTCCGATGGCAGCCTGCCGCACGGTTTCCATGAGAGGCTCAACAAGATGCAGCCGCTTTCGGCGCCGAATGATGTGAAGCGGTATTTTATTTCACACAGAGAGGCCGGCGAGTTATGTGTACTTTCGGCGATACTCGGTGATAACAGAGATGTGTTCTTCCCGAAGCTTTCTTCAGGGGAGGATGAGAAGACTTTCTCGCAGATAGCGGTTGACCTGTTGCATGAGATGGGGCTTGAACCGGTGGAATGTGCGAGCGAGGAAGAGGCTAAGGCACGTGTCGAGGAGCTTGTCCCGCAGGGTAAGTGGCCTTGTTATTTTTTCAAGACAGATACCTCCGGCGAAAAAGGCTATGAGGAATTCTACGTGAAAGACGAAACGCTTGACATGGAGCGCTTTGGCAATGTGGGCGTGATAAAGAGAGGGCACTTCTGCGAGCGGAAAGCTCTTGAAGAGTTTCTGAGCTTTACAAGAGCCGCCAAGGCAAACCCCGATGTGACGAAGCGCGATTATGTCGAGGCTATGATTAAAATAGTTCCAACGCTCAGCCATGTCGAGACGGGCAAAAATCTCGACCAGAAGATGTGAGGCAGATATGTATTTCTTTATGAAGCGTTTGATTGATTTTCTGCTGGCGCTTTTGGCATTGGTAGTTCTCGCCCCGCTTTTTCTTGTGATAATCATTATACTGAGATTCAGCGGTGAAGGTGAAGTGTTCTATCTTCAGGAGCGAGTGGGCAAAGACGGTAAGCCGTTTAACGTGATGAAATTTGCGACGATGCTCAAAAACAGTCCGAATATCGGTACGGGTACTATCACCCTTCAGCACGACCCGCGCGTTTTGCCAGTCGGGAGGTTTTTGCGCAAAACTAAGATAAACGAGCTACCGCAGATTATAAATGTGCTTCGAGGTGATATAGCTATTGTCGGCCCGAGGCCGCAAACGCAGGAATGCTTCAATTTCTTTCCTGATGAGCTCAAAGACAAAATCGCATCGCTGAGGCCCGGAATAACAGGCATCGGCTCGGTAGTATTCAGAGATGAAGAGGCGATTATGGGTGATGCAGCGGAAGACCGCGACAAGCTCTATACGGCGATAATGGCTTACAAGGGCGAGCTTGAAGCTTGGTACGGAGAGATGAAATCTCTCCTGCTTGATTTCAAACTGATTTTTGCGACGGCTCTCGCAATCGTAAAGCCGAGTTTGGATGTTGCAAAGATGTTCAAGGGTATGCCTGAAATGCCGGCAGAGTTAAGGAATCTCAAATGAAGATCCTGGTAACAGGCGGGGCGGGGTTCATCGGCTCGCATATAGTCGAACATTACAGCGGCAGGGCGGAGATTGTCGTTCTGGATAATCTGCGTTCGGGCTACGAAGCGAATCTGCGCGGCTTCGACGTGCGGTTCGTGAATGCTTCGATAACAGACCGGCAGGCGGTGCGCGATGCGGTGCGCGGATGCGATTATGTGTTCCATCTGGCGGCGATGATAAGCGTTCCGGAGTCTATGGAGAAGCCGCATGAGTGCGTGGATATAAACGTGTGCGGCCTGCTCAACGTCTTGCAGGAATCGTCGGATGCCGGCGTCAAGCGGCTCTGTTTCAGCACGTCCGCCGCGAACTACGGCGACAATCCAATCGTCCCGAAGGTCGAGACAATGTACCCCGAGCCGAAAAGCCCCTACGCCATCACCAAGCTCGATGGCGAGTACTACTGCGGTATGTTCAGCGGCGAAGGGCTCCTCAACACCGCCTGCCTGCGCTACTTCAACGTGTTCGGGCCGCGCCAGGACCCCGGCAGCCAGTACGCCGCCGCGGTGCCCATCTTCATCCACAAAGCCCTGCGAGGCGAGCCAATCACGATCTTCGGCGATGGCGAGCAGAC
The DNA here is from genome assembly GCA_050251615.1 of Phycisphaerae bacterium. Taxonomy (GTDB): domain Bacteria; phylum Planctomycetota; class Phycisphaerae; order Sedimentisphaerales; family Sedimentisphaeraceae; genus Sedimentisphaera. The sequence continues at coordinate 50,807 of JBFWMM010000007.1, read as the reverse complement.
GCGCGACTTCGTCTATGTGAAGGATGTCGTTGCGGCGAATGCGTTTTTCGCTGAGTCCGATGCCCCCGCCGGCGTGTACAACGTGGCCTACGGCGGCAGCATCACAATCGCCGAACTCGCCGCACGTATTATAAAACTCACCGGCTCAAGCTCGGAGATTCGCTTTGCGCCGCAGCGCGCAGGTGATGTGAAACACAGCCGCGCAAGCGTGGACAAATTGCTCGGCACGGGGTTTACACCAACGGCCGATTTTGACTCCGGACTCGCAGAAACGATAGATTTTTTCAAAAAATAACGAAAAATAGCGAGATTTTTTAAGATAGCTATTGACATTCGCTTTTCAATATTGTATAAGGGGAAAGGCATTTTCTATCGCATTTTTTGACTCTTATATGTAAAAGGTGGTATTGTGAAAAAGTTTTTTGTCTTATTGTTGGTTCCTCTTGCTGTCTCTCACGCCGTTACTGTCTATCTTGATTTTGGTAATAATGCTATGGATCCCGCTACCGGCTGGAACTCCATAGGAAGCACAGGTGGCGACTACTTTTCAATAGTAGATTCAAATGGTGGCGCCTTATCTGGAGTTTCTGCCCATTCAGATGCTTGGCTCAATTCACTTTCCGGCTCAGACTTTGCGGGACTTGCATGGGATGAATCGGCAGTGGATGATTTTGACTTAGTCAGCCATTCCAGTTCGACATTTACAATTTCCGGCCTCTCCTCGGCTTCGCAGTATAAGGTTGAGATTGTCGCCTCGCATACAGCGAATTTTACTCAGATAAAAACTGCGGCACTGGTCAATTCCCTTTTTGCAGACCACAGCAATTCCGGCATTACTGATGAAAATGAGCTTTCTCACTGGACAAGCCATTCTGACGATTGGCTTGTCTGGGACGGAGTAGTGCTTGATGGCAACGGCGATCTTGTTGTTACTATTTCAAACGTAGATGTTCAGTATGGCATTATCAATGCCATGAAAATCACCGAAACGCCGGAGCCTGCGACGCTTGCGCTTATGGGGATGGGGGCCCTTATGTTGCGGAAGTCCCGAAAGGCGTAGCGGCCGTTCATTTTCAGCCGCCGATTACATAATTCCAGCCTATCTCTGCCGACAGCGGCATCCACGTCAGTTGCGTTTCGGAGTGGTTTCCGTATAATCATCGTCTTGTACGTATTTTGGCTATCGAGCCTTGTATGAATGAAAGATAAATGGAGATCAAAAATGAAATGTAATATCGCTATTGCCGGCGCTACCGGCGTGGTAGGGCAGGAATTTCTCAAGCTTATCGAGGAGAGGGGCTTTGAGTTTGATTCACTGAAGCTTCTTGCCAGTGCTCGTTCAGCGGGCAAGAAGATAGCTTTCATGGGCAAAGAATATACTGTAGAAGAAATGACAGACGACAGCTTCAAGGGCGTTGACATCGCCCTGTTCAGCGCCGGCGGCTCGCAGAGCAAGCGTTTTGCGAAGGCCGTTGTAGATGCGGGAGCTGTTATGATAGACAACTCCTCCGCCTTCCGTATGGATCCGGAGGTTCCGCTTGTGGTGCCGGAGGTTAATCCGGGCGCTATCAGCGCCAACAAGGGCATCATCGCCAACCCGAACTGCTCGACCATCATCGCGCTCGTGCCGATATGGCCGTTGCACCGCGCCAACCCCGTAAAGCGGATGGTATGCAGCACGTACCAGGCGGCCAGCGGCGCCGGAATTGCTGCAATGAACGAGCTGGCGAAGCAGTCTGCTGACATCCTCGAAGGCAAGGATGCGGTCTGCGAAGCTTTGCCGTATCAGATCGCGTTCAACGTGTTCTGCCACAACTCCCCTATGAAGCCCAACGGCTACAACGAAGAGGAGATGAAGATGGTCAACGAGACGCGCAAGATCTTCGCCTGCCCCGAAATCGCAATCACTTGCACCTGCGTGCGCGTGCCGGTAATGCGTGCTCACAGCGAAAGCATCAATCTCGAATTCACGCATCCGATCACTCCCGAGGAGGTGCGCGAGCTGCTCAGCACGGCCCCAGGTGTTACCATTATAGACGACCGCGAGAACAATCGCTTCCCGATGCCCATCGATGCTGACGGTAAGGATGATATTTATGTCGGTCGTATCAGGCAGGACGAATCAATACCGGATAACCGCGGGATAAACATCTGGGTTTGCGGTGATCAGATTCGCAAGGGCGCCGCGCTCAACGCGGTTCAGATAGCCGAAAAAATGCTCGGCTGAGAAAACGAATCAAATCGGCGGCCTCTGCATGGGGCCGTCTTATTACCACAGGAGCGCAATGGTTAAGCAACGTATCATATTCGGCCTGATAATGGGTTCGCTGGCGATCTTTCTCTGCTGGCTTGATAATGTACTCGTGTTCAGGGCTGCCGGTTGGGAAATTCGCGGCATAATATGGTCGCTTATTGTCGAAGTGCTTCTGATAGTATCCGTCAAAGAGTTTATTGCTCTGGCGCGTGATAAAGGAGCCAGGGTGTTCCCCTTTGCCGCATATACAGGCGCATCACTCCTTGCCCTCGGCTACTTTCTCAGGCAATTCTGGGTATTTTTCCCGTTTCCTTGCTCGCTTGAGGAAATGCATCTGGTTATATCAATTGTGGCGGTTCTTTCAACGATGTCGCTCTCGTTTCTTACGCAGGGACGCAACCACGGCAACGAAGGCACAATCCTCAATTGCGGCGCAACCATACTGACGGTGATGTATCTGGGCTTTCTCACCTCATTTTTCCTCGCGATAAGACTCAACCACGGCATCTTTGCGCTTATACTGTTTATATCTGTTGTGAAGCTTTGCGATGTTGGCGCCTATACGTTCGGCAAGCTCTTCGGAAAACACAAATTCGCGCCGATAATCAGCCCGAAGAAGACATGGGAAGGCCTTGCGGGCGGGGCGCTGTTCAGTGCAATCGCAGGCGCCTCAATGTCTGCCGGCTTCCACATAATGGACTGGAAGCTTGGAGCTGTTTTCGGGATTGTGTTCGCGTTTATCGGCCAGTACGGCGATTTGATGGAATCTATGCTCAAGAGAGATGCGGGAATCAAGGATTCCGGACACAAACTTCCGGGCTTCGGCGGCATCCTCGACATCGTTGATTCGCTCGTGTTCTCTGCGCCGTTCGCATATCTTTTTCTCAATATGTTCGCACGCTGATACCGTAACTGTGCGGGCATTCACAACATCAGCGGTTATTTCCCTGCGCCTTTTTCTATACAGAAGCTTAGCACCAAGCGTGAGCTTGGTGTAAACCGTAGTCCCAAAAATCCACAATCCCCTCTCCGCCGCTCGATGCGGCGGGGAGGGGGACGTGCGCGATCCCACGGCTCACGCCGTGGGATATTGAGGCAACAAAATTGATTTGGGCCTTTGGTGCGAGCTGTTCGCGCGTGGAATGATTTTCAATTGAACATAAAGCCTGCTCGCGCAGAGCGGAGGCGCACAAGCGCCCCGCCAATAATACAATCTCCGGATCGATATAACACTCCGCGCGAGAATTGTAGAGACGCAAAATCTTGCGTCTCATGCCCTGTTACGAACGCATATTATCCGTGGGCCATAAGACGAGGGCGCGATGAATCGCGCCCCTACATGTCGGTTTGAATTCACCGGTGTTAGCGGGCTTCTTGCGAAGCGCCCCGCTAATGTTGTAATCTCCGAAAGCGCCGGCGCATACGGAATGCAATCGGAAGTGTTGCTATTCCGTTTTTTCGCGTTACTTGGGCGATGGCGCTACTTGCCATTCTTTTTCTCATCTTCATCAGCTTCCTGTTCGGCCTTGTCCCGTTTCAAGACTATGTAGAGTTGAAAGGCAAATCCACCGAGTGCGCCGATGATGATAAATCCCGGTTGTGTGCTCTGGATCCTGTCGAGTAGAGAGCCGAAAAATGCGCCGAGTCCCATTGTTACCGCAAACTCAAGCCCTATCGAGTACCAGACGTACGGGCTTTGACGTTTCGCTTTTTTATTTTTCGGCATACATCGCCTCAGTTTAAGCATAAAAAAAACAGCGTGTTGTCCGAGACGTCTCAGGCAGGCACGCTGTTGTTATTGTCGAAAGAAAAGTCCGGTTCAGCTGCGAGCCTGATCAAGGATCAGTGTCTTAACCTTGCGGCTTGGCAGGTTGAGAGAGCCATAGGCGCTTGCGGCAGCTTCGCGCAGTTCCGGTTCAATATCTCTTGCGGCGGTGAGCTGGTAGAGCGTATCAATCTGCTTGTCGGTAAGCTTGTTTGAATTGATCTTCGCAGATTCAATCAGGCTTGCAAATACCGTAATGCGCACATCAATATTGAAATCATTACTCAGGGCGACATCCGCAATAGCACGCTGAGAATCCTCGCTTCCAAGATACGCCAGAACCTGTGCGGCGCTGATTCGCATATCGTCATCATCTCCGGTAATAACCTTAATAAGGGCGTCGCGCGCTCCGGCAATATCAACAACCTTGTTGTTCGATACCGCGAGGGTTTTAAGCACGACAAACGCGCGGTTCGCGTAGTCATAGGCAAGGTCATCGCCGAGCTGATCGGCAAGTTCCCTGGTAATCGCGCTGTTGAGCCTGTCGATAATCAGAGTGCTGCCGACAAACGCCCTCGCAGGCTTCGAGCCGCCGAGAGCAATCGCCGCGCTCAGCTGAACGGCAGGGGAGTCGTATTCAAGCGCGCTCACAAGCGGCTGGCTTGCGCCATAGCTCTGGAGCAGGGATGCTTCGCCGGAATTCTTTGCCAGCGCTTCGACGAGGTTCAGCGTGATGTAGCTGTTTTTGTCTTTGATACTCCTTGCCAGTGCCTGGTGGAGGTACTCGGGGCCCGCTGTTACTGCATAGGTCATAGCGTCAGCATGGCCGGCGCCGAAGTATTCGGGAAGCGCTATTTCAGTGCGTTCAATCTCGAAATACGCATCAAGCCAAAGAGCGATCGCCTCGCCCGTGTCGGGATTGGCCTTGAGAGACCATTCGCAGTTGCGCATTGTCATAAGTTCGTAGAAGTAGCCGCGGTCAACCTTTTCCCTGCGCAGCATCTTCTGTGTAGCGTCCCAAAACCATACATTTGCGAAAGAGAAGTCGGCATTTGCGTTGAGCGATTCGGCGTGGTAGTAGTACTTTACGGCAAGGTCGTAGAAGAGCTTTGCCGCGGGGATGGTAGTTGCCTGCGGGCTGAGCTTCTCGATGTTTTTCCTCGCCAGCTCAACGAGTTCAGCATGTTCCTCGTTTTCAACCACAAACCTCAAGTGCGGCAGTGCTTCGGGATACCCGATGCTACCGAGGGCTCTTATAGCTTCCTCTTTAACCGCTATATTATCCATTTGAAGCGCGGCGCAAAGCGGCCTTACAGCATCACGGCCCATCTTGCCGAGGGCTGCGCTGATATAGGGCATTTCGGATTTGCGTGATTCATCGGCGATAGCGCTGAGCATATAGGGTACTGCAAACTCGCCCGAATTTTTGAGCCTCTGCTCCGCTGCTATTCTGCCGCGGATGGTTGTGCTGAGCCTTCTGATCTCCGCGTTGATGATTTCGGGGTCGGTGCGCTTGATGAAGCGTCCATTCTCAATGATGTCAAGTATTTCAGACGCCGCATCTTTTAGCTGTTCGTTTTCGTTGTACAGCTTGAGCAGGATTGAATACCCGCGCTCATTAGCCTGACTGAGTTCAAGCATCTCAACCGGATCAGGGTTGCTCGCAATGATTCTATCCGCATAGCTCGCGGCAATCTCATACCTTCCGATTGCAGTGTAGTGCAGAAAATCGTTAAAATTTTCTTCCAGTGTCGCAGCCGAAAGGGCAGCGCAGAGAAAGACAGTAACAGCTAATGTTTTCTTAATCATATTCGACATCAATCGACTCCGTAAAGGTTCGCCTTGTATAAAAACAAAAAAGTCAGCTACAAAAGTATAATTAGACCTCTGGGGCTGTCAATCAAAAACGCCGCCTCAGTGCTTATTTTTGCTCTTCGATGGCATTTGGAACAATAAAAAACCGACAGGCTTTTAACGGCCTGCCGGTCTTTTGTTCATTATGCTTTGAGACGGGCTTTTAGTTCTTCTTGAACATGTTCAAGTCGATGTTGAGGCCGCCTTGCTCGCCGCCGCCGCGAAGGTCCGCATTGTCGGACTCTCCCCTGACATCTTCAGAAGAACCCTTCTTCTCGGTTTCAGCATCCTCTGCCGCCCACTGAACACGCCTGAGGCTCAGGCCGATCTTGCGGGAGTCAGTGTCAACGCGAAGGATCTTGACTTCCAGTTCATCGCCGACCTTGACAACATCCTGGGGCTTTTCGACCTTGTGGTCTGCGAGCTCGGAGATGTGAAGCAGGCCTTCAAGCTCGTTTTCAAGCTCGATAAACACGCCGAAGTTGGTGATCTTTGTTACGGTGCCCTTGACAACCTGGCCGGGCTTGTATGTATCGGGGATAGCGTGCAGCCACGGGTCTTCCGTGAGCTGTTTGACACCGAGGCTGATGCGCTGCTTCTCTTCGTCCACTTCAAGAACCACGCACTCGATCTTCTGGCCCTTTGTGAGAGCTTCGTTCGGGTGGTTGTACTTCTTTGTCCAGCTGAGGTCGCTGATGTGTATGAGGCCGTCAACGCCTTCTTCGATTGTGGCGAAGGCGCCGTAGTTCATCAGGCTGGTAACCGTAGCCGATACGACTGTGCCGGCGGGGTACTTGTGAGCCGCGATTGACCACGGGTTGATTTCAAGCTGCTTGACGCTCAGGCTGATTTCCTGCTTGTCCTTGTTCACTTCCAGAACTACCGCTTCGATTTCGTTGCCGAGTTCGTAGATATCGCTCGGATGAACAATTCTCTTTGTCCAGCTCATTTCGCTGATGTGGATAAGGCCTTCGATACCCTCTTCGAGGCGCAGGAAGACGCCGTAGTTCATTATATTGACCACGGTACCTTTGACCTTGCTGCCAACGGGGTAGCGCTCTTCGGCGTTTTCCCAAGGGCTTTCGTTCTTCTGCTTTAGACCAAGAGACACCTTCTCGTTCTCCTTGTCCACGCCGATAACAACGCACTCGATCTCTTCGTCCAGAGAAACAACTTCACTTGGGTGTGAAACCCTGCCCCAGCTGAGGTCGGAAATGTGAAGCAGACCGTCAAGTCCGCCGAGGTCAACGAATACGCCGAAGTCTGCGATGTTCTTAACGATACCTTTGCGCAACTGGCCGATCTCGATTGTGTTGAGGATGGCTTCCTTGCTGCTCTTTCTTTCGTCTTCGATGATTTTACGCCGCGAAACAACTATGTTGTTGTTGTCCGTATCTATTTTGAGGATCATGCACTCAATGTCTTCACCGATAAACCTGCTGATGTCGCCGGGCTTGCGGATGTCAACCTGCGAAGCGGGCAGGAATACCGGAACACCAATGTCAACCAGGAGGCCGCCCTTGATTCGGCGGGTAACCTTACCGGTGACGATGTCGCCTTCGCTGCGTGTGCGAACGATTTCTTCCCAGCCTCTGATGCGGTCTGCTTTGCGCTTGCTGAGCAGGATCATGCCGTCAGCTGCGTCAACTTCTTCGAGAAGGACATCAATTTCTGCGCCCTTGACGATTTCAGAAGGATCATCAAACTCGCCGGCGTCAACGATTCCCTCGCTCTTGAGACCGATCTCAACGATAACGTCGTTGCCTATCTGTTCTACAATCTTACCTGTGAGGATTGTGCCGGGGGTGAGGGTTGCGGCCTTTGTGTCGAGCGCGCCGTTGATGAGAGCAACATGGTCATCTGTGAAAATCGTGCTGAGTTCTTGCTCAATGCTTTCGGCTGTGATGCCGAGTTTTTTGTAAATGTTAAAATCTACCATAAGTATATAATACCTTTCACGCAAAACAGTTAACTCTAATATTCACCGTCGAGGCGTTTGCGCATCACTTCGTCGGGGCTGCTGCACAACCGTTGCGCAGAGCGAGTCTTAATAACGACCCTTTGCCGGCCGGGACACACTCCCGCCGAAGGTCGAATATTCGTTGATATGCCCTTGCCGTTAAGTGCTTAGACATAAAATGCGTATTATCGCAAAAAACACCTCTGATTGCAAGAGTTTTCTATCGCATATTGCATTACGCGCGATGTTTTGTTACTGCTTATTGAAACAATGCGCCTGATATGGTATAATCGCGCCTTTGGAATAGAAAGGACGATATGTACGATCAAACTTGGTACTCATTCGCGAATGGTCTGAATTTCGGCTGCACGCAATGCGGCAGATGCTGTATGGGCCCCGAGGAGGGTTATGTGTGGCTTTGCGATACGGAGATAACGCTCATCGCGGCGGAGCTCGGCATTCCGCGCGCGAAATTTATAGAACAATACACCCAGCCGATAGATCTGGATGTGTATGTCCCGTCGTTCGCCGACATTAGCGAATCGCAGGCGAACAGATACGTTGTTATGAAATCCCTTTGCGAAGACAAAAAGACGAAGGATTGCGTCTTCCTCAAAGAAGGCCGCTGTTCGATCTATCACGTGCGCCCGAATCAGTGCCGCACTTGGCCGTTCTGGGAGCTCAATCTTGAGAGCCCTGAGATGTGGAATATGGCCGCAAGGCGCTGCAAGGGGATAAACCGCGGCAGGCGTTACAGCTTTGAGGAAATCGAGGCGATTCGCAGAAGCGATGAATGGTGGTTCGCGAGTAATGGATAAGCGCAAGATACTTGAAGAAGTCGGCCTGGTGTATGAGGCGATAGAGCGCAGGCTCGGCTGCGAAAACGGCTTTAACTGCGATATGTGCGGGGATTGCTGCGATTTCGGCGCCTTCGGGCACAGGCTTTTCGTTACCACTCCCGAGCTGATGTACTTCCGGCATTATGTCCCGATAAAGACCTCCATGACAGGCGGCGTCTGCCCGTACCGCGAGGATAACCGGTGCCTCGTGCATAAATATCGCTTTGCCGGCTGCCGCGTGTTCGGGTGCCGCAGAGACGAACAGTTGCAATCGGAGCTGAGCGAGTTTGCCGTGGGGCGATTCCGTGAGATATGTGATAAGTACGGCATAGACTACCTCTACACGGATTTGCAGGCGGCGCTTGCTATGGATATTTGAGACTTGGCTAAGAAGATATTCACAACCGCGGGTTTGTTGTTCATTGTGATTCTGTGTTACAGGGTAGCGCAGGCGCATTACCCCCCGCAGCATATCGAGTACTGCCTCGCGCTTGCACTTGTGGGGGCGGGGTATCTGCTGTCGCTTCTGCCTGCCTGGCTTGTTCGGGCGAACAGCGCGGGCAAGACAGTTTTGTTGTTCATGGCAGGTTTTTTTATCCGCCTCTTGCTAACTGTCGCGGGTACTGTTATACTTTCTGCCAAGATAGTGAAGAATATGCGCCCGTTTCTTTTCTGGGTGCTTCTGCTTTATGTGGTTTTTCTCGTCCCCGAGACATTTTATTTTGCGAAAAAGATAAGCGGGCTCAGCTTCAAGCCGTTAAGCCCGTTTGAGAAAGACGATAATGACATACTTATTGATGATAGCAAACCCGCTTGAGGAAATACTTACAAAGGAGCTTTTCCGCTGGGGCGGTTTCGTCTTCACCTCGCACATGGTGATGATAACGATTGCTTCGCTTCTGCTGCTTGTCATTCTTCCGCTCACCTGTTCCGGCCAACCGCTCGTGCGCAGGGGCTTCGGCAACGCCGTAGAGGCAATATGCGAGTATATCAGAGAGGATATGGCCCGCCCATTCCTGTACGCCCAGACCGATAAGTATGTCCCCGTTCTCTGGACTCTTTTCTTCTTCATCCTCACGATGAACCTCCTCGGTATGGTGCCGCTGGACAAGATTATTTTCATCATCACGCACAAGAAAAACCATATCGTCGGCGCGGCAACGGGCAACATCTTCGTTACGGGTGCTCTGGCGCTGTTTTCCTTTATCTTTTTCCACACCGCCGGCATCCTGGAGAACGGCATTTGGAACTACATCAAAAATTTTTGCCCCAAGGTGCCCATAGTGATATACCCCTTTATAATGATGCTTGAAGTGCTAAGCTCGTTTATAAGGATGTTTTCTCTGGCGATAAGGCTCTTCGCCAACCTGTTCGCGGGGCATATGATGCTCGCGGTGATACTGAGCTTTATTTTCTTCTTCAAGAACATACTCGCCGCTTCGGTCTCGTTGTCGGTGGCAACTCTGATAAGTATGCTGGAACTGTTTGTCGCGTTCCTGCAGGCGTATATATTCACTTTTCTCACAACGATTTACATTGGTATGGCAATTCACCAGGACCATTAAACAGAAAGGTTTTTTATGAATTTACTCTTAGCATTGCCGGCGCTCCTGGCGGAAGTCAATATAGACATTGACGACAAAGGGATTGTGATGCTCGGCGGCCTGCTTGGTTGCGGGCTTATTGTAATCGGGGCGGGGCTTGGTATCGGCAATCTCGCCGGCCGGGCAACAGAAGCAATAGCAAGGCAGCCCGAGGCCGGCGGCAGGATCTTTACCTGTATGCTCATTGCCGCGTCACTTATCGAAGGCGCTACGCTTATCGGCCTGATTATCTGTATGCTGCCGCTGTTCTTCATGTGAGAACGCAACCGGATTGCGGATTTATGAAAAAAATCAGGATTATAATTTTACTGTTCATCTCGCGCGCCGTGTTTGCTTCCGAGCAGGCCGCAGAGCTTGCCGGCGAGACGGAGGAGAAGCTGAATCTTTTCAGCGGCTACCTCAGCGAGTCTGTCTGGACGCTTGTCTGGTTCGGGCTTTTAATCCTCATTCTCGGCAAGTTTGTTTGGAAGCCTATGCTTGCGGCGCTTAAAGGGCGGCAGGAGCATATTGAGGGCGAAATCTCAAGGGCCGAGAAGACAAACGCCGAGGCCATGGGCACGCTTGAGCAGTATAAGGCGAAACTGAGTGAAGCGGAAAACGAGGGCAAGAAGCTTGTTCAGCAGAGGGTTGCCGAGGCCGATCTGAAGAGTCGCGATGTAATCACGAAAGCCATGCAGGAGGCCGATGCCATCAAGGCGAAGGCAAGAGCAGATGCGCAGAAAGCCGCAGGGCTTGCTCGAAGCGCTCTCATTGACGAGGCAGGCGATATTGTCTGCATGCTTGGCAGCCGTATTATCGGCCGAGTGATAACGCCTGAAGATAACGAAAAGCTCATCAGCGAGGCTGTGGAGAAGTTTAAGCTGGCCAGAGCCGGAGAGGAATGAGCCATTGGGCGCTATTAACAGAGAGCAGATGATTGCGCTGGCCTATGCCGAGCCATTTTTTGAGATCGCCTCGGAAAACGATCTTGTCGAGAAGCTCCATGATGAGCTTGAGGCGTGTGTGGATTTTCTCGGCAAGGAGGAAAAAGCCTTCTTCGACAGCCCCTTTGTGCAGTTTCACGAAAAAAAGCAGGTGCTTGAAAACACGCTCCAAGGCCGCGTCAACGATTATACCCTTGGCCTGCTTGTGAGTATGGCAAGGCGCAGGCGCGTTTCCTTCGTCGGCAAGGTGCTCAGCGCTTATGTTGCTCTGCTTGCCAGGATCGAGGGAGTTGAGCAGGTGCTTGTTACCCTGTCTGCGGAGCTGAGCAAAGAGGCGAAGCAGGATTTTGAGGCCTCCGTGAAAGAGATTGTCGGGGTGAAGGCCTGCTTCGAGTACCGCATAGATGCCGGCATTCTCGGGGGCGTGATAATAGAGCATAACGACACTGTTATCGACAACTCCGTTCGCAACAATATGAACAAGATTCTCTCGGGTGTGAAAAAGCGCTTCGGGACCTCTGCGTGAAAGTAAACGTAAAATGAAAATAGACGTTCAGGAAATAAGCTCGCTGATAAAGAAAGAGATCAGTTCCTACCGGAAGGACATTGATGTTTCAACGGTCGGTAGGGTAACGGAGCTGGGTGACGGCATCGCCAGAATCTATGGCCTTGACAACGCGATGTCCGGCGAGATACTCGAATTCGAGGGTGGAGTGTCCGGAGAGGTGTTCAACCTCGAGGAAGATGGCATAGGAGCTGTTATCTACGGTGATTTCTCCAAAATCAGCGAGGGTTCGCCCGTCAAGGCGACAGGTAAAGTGCTTGCGGTTCCGGCGGGTAGAGGTTTGCTGGGAAGAGTGGTTGACCCTCTCTGTACACCGCTCGACGGCAAGGGCCCGATAGAGGCCGAGAGCTATCGCCTCGTTGATGCGGCAAGCGTGGGAATTGCCGGCCGGCAGCCTGTGAAGCAGCCCCTGCACACCGGCATAACGAGCGTGGATGCGATGATTCCGATAGGTCGCGGCCAGAGAGAGCTCATCATCGGAGACCGAAAAACCGGTAAGACCGCTATCGCTCTGGATACAATAATCAACCAGAAGGGCAAAGGCGTTATCTGCGTATATGTGGCCATAGGCCAGAAGGAATCAACCGTCGCAGAGGTGGTTGAGGTGCTGCGTAAACACGGCGCTCTCGAATATACCGTAATCGTTGCGGCGACCGCCGCAGACACCGCGCCGCTCCAGTACATCGCTCCATATTGCGGGTGCGCGATTGCCGAGTATTTTATGTATGAAGACGGCACGGACACGCTCTGCGTTTATGACGATTTATCCAAACACGCAGTTGCATACCGCGAGATGAGCCTTTTGCTGAGGCGTCCGCCGGGGCGTGAGGCATATCCCGGCGATATTTTCTACCTCCACAGCCGGCTTCTTGAAAGAGGCGTAAAGCTGAGCGATGAGCTTGGCGGCGGCTCCCTGACCGCTCTGCCTATTATTGAAACGCTCGAGGGGCAGGTTTCTGCGTACATCCCAACGAATTTGATCTCCATCACCGACGGCCAGATCTACCTTCAGCGCGATTTGTTCCTCGCGGGTATCAGGCCGGCGATTGATGTGGGCATAAGCGTGAGCCGTGTGGGCGGCAATGCGCAGGTGCCCGCGATGAAGAAAGTGGCCGGAAGACTGCGCCTTGACCTTGCAAGCTTTCGCGAGCTGGAAGACTTTGCCCGCCTCGGCACAGACCTCGATTCCTTTTCGCAGGCGCAACTCGACCGCGGATATCGGATGGTGGAGCTGCTCAAACAACCGCAATTTTCGCCGATGAGCGTGGCGGCGCAGGTTATATCAATCTTCGCGGGCTCAAAGGGTGCGCTTGATGATGTTGAGGTGGAAAACGTTACCGCTTTCCTTCGCGATATGCTGGCCTGGATCAGGCTTGAGGCAGGCGAGTACTTCGAAGAAATCGAAACGACCGGCAAGATCAGCGATGAGCTGTCCGAAGGCCTGCTCTCCGTAATAGATATGTACAAAAACATCTATAAATTCTCGTTCGGAGTCTGATAGGCTGATGGCGAGCATAAGGCAGATACTACAAAGGAAAAAGGCGGTTTCCAATATCCACAAGGTAACGCGCACGATGGAGATGATCTCCACCTCGCGCTACCGCAAGTATCTTCAGAGATACCGAAGTGGTCGCCGTTTCTACAACTCACTTGCCGAGCTTGCGTTCCTTATGCTGACGGGCATCGAAAACATAGAGAGCCCGCTTGTGGACAGCAACGACTCAGGCGTTCTCGCTGTGCTGGTAATCGGTGCAGACCGCGGCCTCAACGGCGGCTTCAATTCCCAGCTCAACCACATGATTGAGGTGCATATAAAGCGTGCCAAACGTCTGCGCAAGGAGCTGAAGCTCTATGTTTGCGGGAAGAAGCCCACGCAATATCTCAGGCAGCGCGGCATTAAGCCCGAGAAGGAGTTTACGGGTATCGACGGCATACCATCGCTCGAACAGGCAGACGCGATGAGTGATGAGTTTATTGAAATGTACCTGAAGAAGGAAATCGATTATTTCGGCGTGGTCTATACGAATTTCTACTCGCTCGCTTCGCAGAAGCCGCAGACGCTCAGCATTCTGCCCGTGGCGGATCTCATCGACGACCTCACCACCCGCGCTACAGTTATCTGGCCCTGGACCGCCGAGCCAAGTAGCTTTGAGACAGAGCCCGCCTCGGAAGATATGTTTGAAGCGCTTGCCCGCATAATGATACGTACGGCAGTGGCCGAGTGCTTCGTGGATTCGGCCCTCAGCGATCATCTGGCGAGGGTTGTGGCAATGAAGAGCGCGACCGACAGCGCCGAAGATATGATCGCCGATCTCAACGCCGAGTACAACCGAGCCCGCCAGGGAAGCATAACAAACGACCTTATAGACATCATCGGCGGCACGTTGGCTTTGGAATAGCCTTGAGGTTAACCGCGAAGTTTTTAATTAACCGCGAAGCACGCGAAGAGCGCGAAGAAAGGAAAAATATGTTGGACCAATCTGAGTTCAGCGAGCTGTCAAAGCGAGTTATCGGGTGCGCTATTGAAGTCCATAAAGCACTGGGCCCCGGTTTGCTTGAGTCCGCGTATCGCCTGTGCTTGTGCCACGAGCTTGCTATCAACGGGATAAAGTTTGAGATGGAGCAACCTTTACCGGTAATTTATAAAGGCTGCAAGCTTGATTGAGGCTACAGGATGGATGTCGTAGTGGAGAAGAATCTCGTTGTAGAGTTGAAAAGTGTAGATGAACTCAACTCCGTTCACGTGGCTCAGGTTTTATCGTATATGAAACTCTCAGGCATAGAAGAGGGATTACTAATAAACTTTAATGTGAAGCTGCTTAAAAACGGGCTTAAAAGATTTGCTCTGAGCAGATAAACGTGCAGGAATTAATAATGAAGCTGAAATTTCGGCTTGGCCAGAAATAAGAAATCTTCGCGAGCTTCGCGGTTAATAAAAAGATAAACCGGATTAAATATGAATCTTGGAAAAATTACGCAGGTAATCGGCAGCACATTCGATGCCGAGTTTGGAATGAACTCAATCCCGAGCGTCTATAATGCGCTCGTGGTGGAATTTGAATTTAACGGGCAGAAGTCGCGGCTTGTCGGTGAGGTGCAACAGCTTCTTGGAGGTGGCAAGGTGCGCGCGGTTGCGCTCGGCGCCACGCTCGGCATGCGGCGCGGGCTTGAAGTGCTCGATACGGGGGCGCCTGTAACCGTGCCTGTGGGCGAGGAAACGCTCGGGCGCGTGTTCAATCTGCTCGGCGAGCCTGTGGACGGCCTCGGCGAAGTGCATACTGCCCTCAAGCGCTCCATACACCGCGATCCGCCCGAGTTTACTCAGCTGAGCCCGCAGAGCGAGGTATTCGAGACGGGGATTAAGGTTGTCGATCTGCTCTGTCCGTTCGTTAAGGGCGGCAAGACCGGCCTCTTCGGTGGCGCAGGCGTCGGCAAGACAGTCCTCATCCAGGAGCTCATCGCCCGCATCGCCACAAAACACGGCGGATATTCGGTCTTTGCGGGCGTCGGCGAGCGTACGCGCGAAGGCAACGACCTCTGGCGAGAAATGAAAGAGACCACTATCGGCAATACCGACCGTTGCGTACTCGACCAGACCTGCCTTGTATTCGGCCAGATGAACGAGCCGCCCGGAGCGAGGCTGCGCGTTGCACTGAGCGCCATGACGATGGCAGAATACCTCTGCGAGCTTGGCGGCGGTGATACGCTGCTCTTTATCGACAATATATTCCGTTTCTCGCAGGCAGGCTCCGAGGTGTCCGCGCTGCTTGGTAGAATCCCCTCTGCCGTGGGCTATCAGCCCAACCTGGCAACCGAAATGGGTCTCTTGCAGGAACGAATCGCCTCCACCACCACCGGTGCCATCACCAGCGTACAGGCGGTGTATGTGCCCGCGGACGACCTCACAGACCCCGCCCCCAGCACGACATTCACCCACCTCGATTCATCTGTCGTATTGAAGCGTTCCATTGCGGAGAAGGGCATATACCCCGCTGTTGACCCGCTGGGAAGCTCCTCGCGCATCCTCGACCCGAACACAGTCGGCCAGGACCATTACCACACGGCACAGAAGGTGCTCGAAATTCTCCAGCGCTACAACGACCTTCAGGATATCATCTCAATCCTCGGTGTGGACGAGCTGAGCAAGGAAGACCAGCAGATGGTCTCGCGTGCCAGAAAGCTCGAACGCTTCTTTTCCCAGCCCTTTATGGTAACGCACCAGTTCACCGGCATGGAAGGCAAGTATGTTTCCGCCGAGCAGACGATTGAGAGCTGTCGCCAGATTGCCGCAGGCAAATGGGACCACCTCCCCGAACAGGCGTTTATGTATGTCGGCGATGTGGAAGAGGCGGCGGAAAAGGCGAAAGGGCTCTGAGATGATCGGTCAGACCAGATTTAACTGCACCCTCCAGACGCGTGAAAGCACGCCGCTCGAATGCCTCGCCAACAGCGTTATTGTGCCGGGGAGCGAGGGACAGGTCGGCATACTTCGCGGGCATTGCCCGATTGTTATTCAGCTCGGGCTCGGCATAATGAGCGCCAAAGGGCTTGTGGATTCGGAATACAATATGCTCGAAGATAGGTACTTTCTCCTCGATGGCGGCTTTGCACGCATTGCGGATAACGACCTTGCTGTTGTGGCGTATGATGTGATTTCGCCGGCAGATATGGAAGAAAGCGAGCTGGAGCTGCTCGTGCAACGCGCCCGTACCACGATAGAAACGGACCTTCATTCCTCCGAGCATAAGCCGAAAAGCGTACGCAAGGCTGAGCTGATACTCCGCATTGTGGGAATGTGCCGCAGCGCCTCACCCGCGCAATGATAATCGGGCACAACGGAGCCGCGCAAGCGCTCCGCCAATGTGCAATGTCCAAAAACGCCGGCGCATACGGAATGACAATCATGCGAGCATAACAGCGGCGTGTGTAAAATAAAAAAGGCGCAGGGGACTAACCCTGCGCCCTTTATCAGGAGTGTGTTGCTTGCTGTGTTATCAGTCGAAGTCCCTTATATAGACTTTTCTTATTTTTCCGCGCTTTGTTTTGACTGTCAGCAGTACGCCCTTATCGACATTCGCATCATCGAGCAGGTCATAGAAGCTTGCGGTATCCTCGAAGCTCTCGCCGTCAACCTCAATAACCGTATCTCCGGGCTCTATTCCGAACTGCTCTGCCAGTGAGCCGGGCTTGACGTACTTCACAACAACGCCTTCAAGCCTATTGCCATTGCTGTCAATCTTCTCAACCGCTATCCCCAGCTTCTTGTATGCGCTGCTGG
This sequence comes from Phycisphaerae bacterium, assembly GCA_050251615.1. Classification (GTDB taxonomy): domain Bacteria; phylum Planctomycetota; class Phycisphaerae; order Sedimentisphaerales; family Sedimentisphaeraceae; genus Sedimentisphaera. The sequence continues at coordinate 33,765 of JBFWMM010000007.1, read as the reverse complement.
TACGGTCTCTTCTTGTGATTGCGCCATTGGAGCCGCCTTCGCCGGAGCCGGGGCGAACGCCGAGAGTGGCGGTGAGTACTTTCTTTTTGCCGTTGCGCAGTACGGTGCATTTCACCTTTGTATCAGGTTCATTCGAGCTGATAATCCTGATCATTTCACCGGGAGTGCTTATGCGCTTTCCGTTGATTTCGATGATGAAATCATCAATCATAATGCCCGCCTTATCCGCAGGGCCGTCTTTAAGCACATCTACGATAAGGGCGCCGCCATTTTCCACTACTTCCTCCGGAATCTCTATGTCCTTGTTGCTTTCAGCGAGGCTTTCGATCGGGGCAACGGTTACGCCGAGCCAGCCGCGCACTACAACACCGTCCTCTATGAGCTTCATTACAACATCCTTGGCGATGTTACTGGGGACTGCGAATCCGAGCCCTGCGTTGAAGCCTGACTGGCTGATGATGTTGGAGTTTATGCCGATGATTTCGCCGTCCATGTTAACCAGTGGACCGCCGCTGTTTCCGCGGTTGATTACGGCGTCGGTCTGGATGAAATCTTCGATGCCGAGCGTGCCGAGTATGCCGCTTTTGCGCTCCTTGCCGCTCACAATACCCGCGCTCACGGAGTTTGCAAGTGCCTTGCCGAGCGGGGAGCCCATCGCAAGAACCCAATCGCCCACTTTCACCTCGTCGGAATCGCCCAGAGAAATGCTCGGCAGCTCCTCATCGCCGAAATCAATCTGAACCAGCCCTACATCCGTTTGCGAGTCGTAGAGGAAATCAATGACTTCAAAATCGCGCCCGTCCGGCAGATGTACCACCGCCGCGTCAACGTCCTGTATCACATGCGCCGCCGTGAGGACATAGCCATTTTTCGCGTCAATGATGGCTCCGCTACCGCTACCCCGCACTATTTCCGTTTGAGGCTCACTGTACTCCCTGTACCGTCTCAGGTCTCTGCCCCAGGGGGAGAGATCGAACAGCGAGATAGGGTTCTGCACCTGTCGCTCCTGCGTTACTTCAATATAGACCACTGCCGGATTCACCTTATCCACAATCGGAGCGAAGGATTCGGGGATAGCGAACGAGCAGGCAGGCAATGCTAACATCGCTGCCAACAGAAGAGTTGATAATCTTTGCTTCATTTTTTTGTTCCTTTATAAAATAGTAGTTGTTATAAAAGGCTCTTGTAAAGATCTGAAAGTACATATATCGCTGTTTACGCAGACGTCTGTTTGTTTGTTCGCTTAGGTCATGCGTGCTTTTATACGCCGGTATAAAGCGTCTTGTGAAAAAATGCTCAAGTGGTAAAATATCGCTGATGGTTTTTTCTTTATTAATATGTTGCGAAGGGGCCGCACAGTGAAAAAAATGATTTTTGGATTGTTCTCGCTAATTCTGCTCTCCGGCTGCGTTCCGATGAAGAATGATGGTGTACTCTGGAAGCGCGGAGAAGTTGATCGCTCGCTCTACGGCAACTGGGTCGCCGCAGGCGATTATTTCGATGAACTGTTCAACGTCTCCTACACCCGCGAGGATCTGATTATAACTCCGCTGGGCGAATGCTCGAAGCTCTGGGAAAGCACTGTTGGCGCAGGGCAGAGCGTTAAGGCGCGCAGCATAGACCTCGGCAGCTACAAGATGCTGCTGATTGACGGGCGTACGCCTCAAAAGGAGAACCTCACCGCCATGTTCCTCTATAAGGCAAGCGAAAGTGAGATTGAGTTGCATATTGCAACAATGCCGCTTATTGACAAATTAAGAGAGGAGTTCAAGCCCGAATTTATGGCGATTGATATTGGCGCGGCTGATTTGCCAAGGCTTGCAAAATGCCTCTTCACCAACATAAATCTCTTCGACAGGATGCTGTTCAAAAAGGCGATTGGCGCCTCCGACTTACTCGAAAATCAAAGGCTTGTCATCGCTGAACGGCTCGAAACAGATGAAGAGTTTGCCTTCGAGTTTGCCCCTGAAGCTCCGCAGCTTATGGCCGTCCCTGAATCCGGTGAGTTGCATGTGTCCTTTACCGCCGATTTTAGCTCAGGCTCTGATATGGGGTTTCTCTTCCACGGCGCAAAGGCCCCGAAGTACGTTGCCGATTCCGCACCCGCTCTGCCTGATTCGCTTGGCATGGCGTTGCGTCTTACCGAAAAGAATGACCGCGAGCTTAAGCGCTCTGCCGTGCTCGTTTCGAGCGATAATGTTATCCTGGAGAAGCGCCCGAGCGAGCAGCGCTTTGAAGGGAAAAAGAAAATTGACATTCTGCTTAAAGAGGTCTGCGGCGCCCGCGAGCTCACGCTTACAATCGATGGCCTGGTTCACCCGTTCTATAATGCCTTCCCCGTCCTCGGTAGCACGTATCCTATAACCGCTGTGAGCTTCTCAGACGGCGCGGCAATATCGGATTTTCAGGCCGAATCACTTGCCCCCGCGATTGAGCAGAAGCCTTGTATTGAGATTAAATGGAAAGCGCTCGGTAATTGGGATGAAGTCAGCGTGACCAAGCGCTTGCCAACCCTCTACAACATTGGAAGGGTAGTCCTTGACTGGCGCCTCAAGCCCGCCTCAGACCCATGGGATAGAGTTTCCAGGCTTTATGTCGGCGATGGCGAAGAGAGATTTGAGTTTGCCCGCATAATCACAAGCTACAATATGGCCGGCGGCAGGTGGCTGTTTGATGTAACGCCTCTGGCAACCCTGCTCGCAGGCGAGCGCACACTCACCCTCAAGACTCGCGGCGAATTTGGCGGTGAGTTTGTGCTGCGCTACTACCGCGGCGAAACCGATCGGATTGCCGATAAAGTTGTCCCGCTCTGGAATGGCGAATTCCTCTACGGCCCACCTGGTACCGATGGCCTTGCGGGCGTTTCTCCCATCGATGTAGGGCTGCCCGAAAGCGCTGAAGCAGCTAAGTTTTACAGCGTGGTAACCGGCCACGGCTGGGCCGGCAACAAGGACAACGGCGCCGAGTTTATGAAGGTCTGGCGGAGGCTCAAATGCGGCGAAACCGAAACCGAAAACTATCTCTGGTGGGCGGATAACAACTTCAACCCGATAGACTATCAGGGCGGCACATGGTTTATTGACCGCGCAGGCTGGCGCCCCGGCTGCGTTGTTGAGCCGTGGATTGCGAATGTACCGCTGGAGCAGGGTGCGGGCAGCGTGAATCTGGAATATATCCCGCAGCCATACAAGGCCGAGTTTGACCCGGCCGCACCGAACGCGAGCTATCCAGCCGTGCATTATATGAGTTCATATCTGCTCGTTTATGAATGAGGAAAACGCCAAATGCCAACCCGAATTGTGCCGCGAATGATAATCGGAGCCGCGAATGTAAATGAGCGGTGCTATTTGCGTTTGCAGGCACCACTTCCTTACGTGCGTGGCTCGGAAGGTATGTTTAACCTCAATGCGGTCTCTAATGATGACTGATGAGCGAATAGACAGAATCAGGGAAGCGATCAAAAGCTTTCCCACCGGTCCCGGGCTTTATTTCATTAAGGACGAGCACGATACCGTCTTGTACATCGGCAAGGCCAAGAGCCTGCGTTCGCGGGCGGCGAGCTATTTTCAGGTCAGCTCTGATATCGCCTCTACGCGCGGGCCGAAGATTGTGGAGATGGTGGCAAAGGCCGCGAGCGTTGACTATCTCGAAACGGAGAGCGAGGTCGATGCGATTTTGCAGGAGGCGCGGCTGATAAAGGATATCCGCCCGCCGTACAACACAGACCTGCTCGACGATAAGACATTCCCGTACCTCCAGATAACCACAAGTGACGAGTACCCCGGCATCTACATCACCCGTACGCCCGGCGATAAGCGCTCGCGGCTTTTCGGGCCATTTACCAGCATCCGCGACCTGCGCGAGGTGCTTGTGGTGTTGCAGAGAATCTTCAAATTCCGCACGTGCCGGCTTGAGATCTCCGAGTCGGATAAGAAGCGCCGATTCTTTCGCCCATGCCTGTTATACAGTATAAACCAGTGTTCGGCGCCTTGCGCGGCGAAGATAAGCAGAGAGAAGTACGGCGAGATTATAGACGACCTTACGAAGTTTCTGCGCTCCAGGCGCTCTGTAATTCTGCGCGAACTGGCTGAGAAGATGAAAGCCGCTTCCGCGGAGCTGCGCTTTGAGGAAGCCGCCGCCTTACGCGACCGCATCCGCCTCATTGAACGGCTTGACCGACGCGGCAGCGTTACGGAAAATGTGCAGCCGGAGCTGTTTGTGCAAAACCTGGCCGAGGCAAACGAAAAGCTTGCCGATATGCTCGGCGCTGATTCCCCCATCCGCACGATAGAAGGTTTCGACATAGCCCACCTCGGCGGCACTGATACAGTCGGTTCGCTCGTCAAATTTATTGATGGCCGCCCGTTCAAGCCGGGATACCGCCGCTTCAAGATAAAGACGGTTGAGGGCATAAATGATTACGCCAGCTTGCAGGAAGTGATATACCGCCGGTACAAAAGGGCGGCGGACGGCCGTGAAATTCTGCCCGATATGCTACTGATAGACGGCGGCATCGGCCAGCTGCATGCAGTAGAGGCGGTGCTGAAGGAATTTGACGGCCCCAAGCCATACCTCGCATCACTGGCAAAGCGTGAGGAGATTATCTACGTCTTAGGCTTTGATGAGCCGATAAGATTGCCCGCCAATTCGCCCGTGCGAAAGCTCTTTCAGCGCATACGTGATGAGTCGCACCGCTTCGCACAGCATTACCACCACATCCTGCGCCGAAAAACGTTTCTCGACAATCCCGACGCCTTGCCGAAGCGCCCTGAAGACCCTGCCGCACGCAAGAGGCGCCGCAAGAAAGACAAAGAAGAATAACTCTGCGCCGCAATACGATGGACATTCACGACATCGGCACATTTGCACCGTTGCTTTTGGCGGTTTTCTTGCGAAGCTCCGCTCTTGCGGTGTTTGGCTTATCCTGCGTTGGCCGGCATTTGCGAAGAGGTTTTTCGCACGGTAGCGCCTGAACCAATGCAACTTTTAATGTTTCGTTTGAACAAGGAAAGTCCTGTGTTTCGGCTTGTACAGCGGCTATTATGCGACAGCTTGAAAAAAAATGTTATTTTGGCTTGCACACATTATTTTTTTATGTATTCTTTGGAAGTTCAACGAATGCCTTGATACAAAACTAAATAAATCCTAACACGGAGGCAATTTTGGCGAAAGTAAGCGATATTAAAAACGTTGTACTCCTCGGCCATGGCAGTTCGGGGAAGACAAGTCTGGTGGAAGCGATTCTGCACAAAACCGGACAAATCACCCGGCTCGGCACGATCGAGGAGAAGAACACAGTCTGCGATTACGACGAAGAAGAAAAAGAAATCCAGCATTCAACACAGGCGGCAATCGCCCACACCAAGTTCCAAGGCAAACAAATCAATTTCATCGACTGCCCGGGCTACCCCGGATTCCTCGGTGGAGCTCTCCCCTCTCTCGTTGCGGCTGAAACCGCGCTTATCGTTATCAATGCCGCCAACGGCGTTGAAGTAAACACGAGAAGAATGTTCAAGGCCGCCGATGAGGCAGGTCTTTGCAAGATAATAGTGGTAAACCGCCTCGACCAGGACGGCGTTGATTATGCAGAGGTTGTAAACAACATTCAGGAGGCCTTTGGTTCGCAGTGCCGCTGCGCAAACCTGCCCGCGCTCGACCATAAGTCTGTCATAGACTGCGTGATGAATGACAGGGGCGAATCCTTTATCACCGCCGAAGACGCGCACACACAGATCATCGAGAGCATTATCGAGAGTGATGATGAGTTGATGGAAGCGTATTTCGCCGGCGAAGAAATCGACAAGGCGAAGATCGGGGAAGTGTTTGTCAGTGCGATGCTGGAAGGCAGCGTGATTCCGATTGTTTTTGCGAGCTCCCGTACGGAAGCCGGCATAAACGAGCTTCTTGATGTTATCCTTGAAAGCGCCCCCTCTCCTGACCAGGCCAAGCCGAAAGTGCTTACCTCCAGCGAGAACGAAATCGAACTCAACGCAGACCCGGACGGCCCGCTTGCGGGTGTCGTGTTCAAGGTCGGCGTCGATCAGAAAACTCACATGAAATTCTCATACATCCGCATCTTCAGCGGTACTCTGAAATCGGATACGTCTCTCTATCACAATGATGATAAGAAGGCGCTCCGCCCCGGACATATCCTTGAGCCTCAAGGCGCCGATACCACCGAAATCGAAAGCGCGGGCCCCGGAGATATTATTTGTCTTGCAAAACTCGATGACCTGAAATACGGTGATCTTATTTCCGATGGTAAGGTGCACGGCTGCTTCAATTTACCGAAGCTGCCCAAGCCTATGTTTGCTCTCGCTTTAGAGCCTGCCAGTAAGGGTGATGAATCCAAAATCGGCATGGCTCTGGAACGGCTTTGTGAAGGGGATCCCTGTTTCGCGGCAGGGCACGACCCAAATACGAAAGAACTTGTAATTCGAGGTATGGGTGAGATGCATCTCAAGGTGATGCTCTCTAAAATGGAAAAGTCTTACAAAGTTCACGTTAACACCAAACCGCCGAGAATACCCTACAAGGAAACAATTACCGCTAAAGCTGAAGGCCATTACAGGCACAAAAAGCAGTCCGGCGGCGCAGGCCAGTTCGGCGAAGTTTACCTTCGCATCGAGCCGGGTGAGCGCGATCAGGATCCGGCAGTAATTACTACGTGGGATGTTTTTGGCGGTTCTATTCCAAATCAGTTCGAGGCTCCCATCGTTAAGGGTATCGGAGATGTGATGGAAACCGGCTTTATCGCGGGCTTCCCCGTGCAGGATGTGAAAGTGAGCATCTATGATGGCAAGCATCACCCCGTTGACTCAAAGGAAGTCGCCTTCAGAGCGGCAGGCAAGGGAGCTTTCCTCGACGCGCTTGCAAAGGCCAAACCGGCTCTGCTTGAGCCTATTGTGGAGATGGAAATCACGATTCCTGTGGAGTTTATCGGCGACATCACAAGCGATATTGCCGGCAAACGCGGCCGTGTGAGCGGGCAGGATATGCTCAGCGGCAGTATGACGGTTATCCGCGCGCTTGTGCCGCTGTCAGAGGTGGTCAATTACGACGGCCAGCTCAAGAGCGTTACCGGCGGACAGGGCAGCTACACTATGGAGCTGAGCCACTATGATGTGGTTCCACCGCAAATTCAGCAACAGATCATTGATAAGTACAAGAAAGAAGACGAAGCTGAATAGCCCCTTTTTATCAGATTAAACAAAAGGCCTGCCGCGATAAACGGCGGGTCTTTTTCATTATTGAAGTAACAAACCGTGTGAGTCGTTCGCGCGCGGAATGATTCTCACCTCTACGTAAAGTAATGCCTGCTCGCGAAGAGCGGTGGCGCGCAAGCGCCCCGCAGATATCTAAAATCAATCCATCAGCCATTCGGCCATAAACACAGCCAGGTCGTCCAGATCAATCACGCAATCTCCCGTCAGGTCTATCAGGCAATCAGTTTTCTGCCAGGCGCCTGAGATGGCGGCGAAATCTACCAGGTCCACATCCCCGTCCTGCTCTACATCGGCTATCAAGGCGTTCTCGCTGTAGGTGGTGATAATCTCCGAGGCGCTCAGCGGATAGTTGTAAATCTTGACCTCATCAATCGTGCCCTCGAAATGCCTCTCGTTTTTCAGCGAGAACCACCCTATATGCACGTCCTGTTCGGGGCTTGTATTGACAGGCTCGGGCGATACCGCGCCGCTCTCATCGAGCCGCCCGTCCACATACAGCAACGCCTCGGAGATATCGGGCGTACCGTCATCCGGCAAGACAACCGCTATATGATGCCATTTGCCGTCATTGATAAGCTTTGTTCCGATGACATAGCCCCCCTGCACCTCGGCACGCAAGGCGCCGCCTTCATCAACGCGCACAATCCACTTGCCTCCGTAGTTTACGCTGCCCCATGCCATAATAATTCCGCTCGGTTGAGACGTCTTTATCCACGCCTGGCAGGTGCGGCCGACGGGCCCTGCAACTCCCTTGAAGCCGGCGATTCTCACGCTGTCGTCCACGCCGTCAAGATTCAGGCCGCCATAGAGTATGCCGTCAGTCCAGCTGTCTTCGGTCATATTAACTAATTCACCATCATGACCGTACCCTGAAGTATCCGGCACAACCATGCCGCCGGCGCTGTTGAATTTCCAGTACCCCAGCATAGTCGGATTCACCTCAACGCTCATCGATGCAATCCTGTCGTTCCAGCCGTCATCTACAAGGCAGGCGGTATCGGTAGTTTTAACGAGGCTCTCGCCGGTGAGGTAGTCGCCATCGTAAAAGGTTACCTTATAGCCGGGCAGGATTGTCAGCGAGGACGCATCGGGGACATTGCCCCCCGCTCGCCAGATATCGTTTGTTGTATAGTCGCCGAGGTCGAAATCTGCGCGCCAGCCGCCGTAGTCGCAGTCCTGATGCAGGCGGAGAATGATGTTGTCGGACGGGTCTATGCTGAGGCTCTCATTGATGGCGGAGGCATACTGCGAAATAGTGTACGGCGAGGAGATTATTTCGTCATACAGCCAGATAAAACCGCCGGAGATATTGTAGGAGTTGTTCCACGAACTTAACTGCTCGGCGATCTGGCCGGGCGTCTGTCCTGTCGGGTAGCACCAAAGCCCGGGAGCAACGTGAAGGTTGCCGAAGTAGCTCTTCCACGACCTCGGGTCGTTGCCGGCGCCGCCCGCGTAGCACTGGAGGTCGATGCGGTCTATAATGCCCGGCCGCTCGCTCTGAACCCGGCTGAACAGCTGTCCCCAGAAGTAGCCGTAGGTGTAGGGGCAAAGCGTAATCTTATAGCCGAGGTCGTTGAGCATAAACGACAGCGCAACGGTCGAATCAATGTCATAATTGCTCTCGTCATCGTAGCTGATTGCATCGATTGCGGGAATCGCCTCTCTGAGAGCCTTGAAGTTTTCGTAAAGCGTACTGCCCGGGCCGGTGCCCTCGGCATTGATAAAGCTTTCCATAGTCTCGAAATCTGGAACGCCCCAGGAGCCAATCGCAATTTCGATCCGCCTTACGCTTGTGGAGCGGGATTTGAACGCCAGCACCTCATCCGGCCAGCTACTCTTGCCCACATACACTCCGTCATCGATCAGCTTCACATCGTTGAGTACAAGGTCGCCGTCTGAATGGACGTGAATCGTCCAGAGAACGAGCGTTGTAAAACCTGAATTGCGTATGCTGGTCAGGTTTGAGGCTGCGCCGCTATAAAAGGGCCCGCCGCCATAGAGTATGGATTCCTTCGCGCTTACGTTCGATAAGGACAAGAACAGTATTGCTGCGACTATGGCAATATGGATTCGTTTGCAGACCGTTTTTTTATGCATTCCGGGGTTCCCTTCTATTGCGGCTTTTGCAAGGCGCTACACTTTATCTATATCGGTTCATTATCGCGAATAGTTGAGAAAGTCAAGGGCGCGGACATTGCTCATTACGAATTGGTATATCACCCTGCGCGGGCATTTTTTGGCACGCCGCTTGCACAAGTATTTTTTTCTTGACGCGAAAAAAATTACTGATACATTTACTACTTACACGTATTAAATTGAAAGGCAGCGTTTTTGACATCGGCTCACGAATTGGCTTATTCTCTGCGAACGGCGTATTTGTCGATGCACCGCCGGACAAATGCTCTTCTCGCTTCATTCAGTGTTACTGCGGAACAGTTTGTACTTCTGGGAGTATTGTTCCGTCAAGACGGCATAACCCAGCAGGAAATTTCAACAAGAGCTACCTCCGACCCCAACACGGTTCGTGCGATGCTTCTACTGATGGAGAAGAACGGACTCGTTGAGCGCAGGCCGCACAAGACCGACCGCCGCGCGCTGGAAGTTCTACTCACAGACAAAGGCCGCAGAATCTATATTGACATATTAGATCGGCTCAAGCCTCTGCATCTGATTATGCGGGAATCATTTTGCCCCGATGAAATGGATGCTCTTACAAGCCTTCTCGCCCGCCTTGCTCAAATCATGTCAAGCCCGGCCGAGAACACTTCAGCGGTCGTTGTGAGCTGAGGCTTGCTGATAAATAAAGTGGAAAATGGGAAAGAATATGAGATATGCGTTTTTTGACAGTTGCTGACTGCTCTCGTATATGTGCAACTTGAGTACGACAGTACTGCGACAATTGCATTTCCATAATCACTGGTTACTTTATTAAGGGAGTTATGTAACATGAAGAAATACCAGCGAAAACGAGTCTTACCGGCCGTATTGGCAATGATGGTGATTTTGCTTGCATCTCTAAGCAATGCGAGGGCAACCCCTGCCGTTACAGTTGATGCCGGCGATTCAGAGCCGAAAGAAATCACAATAACCAGAGACATCTCCTACCGCAAAGGCAACAGCAACGCTTGGAAGCTTGATATGGCCCTTCCCGCTGATTCGGGCGAAGGTCTGCGTCCGGCGCTTGTCATAGTACATGGCGGCGGCTGGGCAGGCGGGTCAAAAACCGTTGATGTTTATCAGAAAATGATGACCGACTATGCCCGCAAAGGCTATGTAACCATCAATGTGGAATACCGCCTGACGGGCGAAGCGCCGTTCCCCGCCTGTATCGAAGACTGCAAATGCGCCGTCCGCTGGCTACGCGCCCATGCTGAAGAGTACCGCGTTGACCCGGACAGAATCGGCGCATACGGCCATTCCGCCGGCGCACACCTTGCGCTTATGCTCGCAATGACGTCCAAGAAAGACGGTCTGGAAGGCGATGGCGGCTGGAAAGAGTATTCAAGCAGGGTTAATGTGGCCGCGGCAGGTTCGCCGCCCACGGAGCTGGGCCGCAATACGCCGATGTCGGATCCGAAATGGTGGCCGATCGGGTATATCTCCGCAGAGCATCCCCCGCTGTTCCTCGTGCAGGGCGGCAGCGATAATATCGTTCGCCCCGTACTGACCGATTATTTTGTGGAAAAGATGCGTATCGCAGGTGCGGATATAGAATACCTGAAAGTTGACGGGGCAGGACATGGCCTTGCCTATGCCGAACGACTCGAAATAACAGATCCTGCAATTGAGAAATTCTTCGCAAAGCACTTGAAAACGAATCAGGGCGAAACAGCCCGCAAGACGGTGGAAGACGGCGGCACAGGCCCATGGCCTGCCGTGATGGTGTCCGACAGTAGCCTGAGCACGCATACCATATTCAGGCCGAAAAACCTGAACGCTTTCGACAGGCAGAACCCCATGCCTATTATCGCATGGGGCAACGGCGCCTGCGCAAATTCGCCGTGGGAACACGTAAACTTTCTTTCTGAAGTGGCTTCGCACGGTTTTCTGGTCGTTGCAATCGGGCCAATGCCTCAGGAAGGCCATGTGGGTAGCGACAAATCGGAATCTTGGCAGCTGATTGATGCGATTGACTGGGCCATTGCGCAAAACGACAATAAAGCAAGCCAATACTACAATAAGATTGATGTAACAAAAATAGCGGTCTGCGGAATGTCCTGCGGCGGTTTGCAGGCTCTGGAAGTTGCCCCTGATCCGCGCGTCACAACCGTAGTTATCTGCAACAGCGGCATTCTGCCCGACCTCGGAGCAGGTATGCCGGGCATGCCCGCTCTGACAAAAGATCAACTTGAAAAGCTCCATTCGCCGACAATATACATTTTGGGCGGTGAATCAGACATAGCCTATAACAACGGCATGGACGATTTCCGCCGCATCAACCATGTTCCTGTCTTCGCGGCAAACCTGAACGTCGGGCATGGCGGTACTTACGCCCGTCCGCATGGCGGAGAGTTTGCGAAAGTCGCTACGGCCTGGTATCAGTGGCAACTGAAGGGAGACAACGAAGCGGCAAAAATGTTCACGGGCGAAGAATGCGGGGTAGCACAGATGCCCGACTGGAAAGCTGAAAAGAAAAATATCCCCTGAACAAGGCTGATGAAGTAGCAGTTGCTTAAGTAGCGTGATGATTATGATGATTATTACGCTACTTCGGCAACTGCACGGAAAATTAAACACAATTTAATAACCAAGAGAGAATAATATGCGCCAAACGAGAATTACTTCTGTGTTCACTGGATTGCTGAGTCTGTTGATTTTGCTTCAAGCTGCGGTATTCGCTGCCACTCCGCCTGAGATTCCCGATGGCTGGTCGGACGGCTTTGTTTATGCAAACGGAATCCGTCTGCATTATTATCATGCAATTGCGCAACCGGACAAGCCCGTGATTGTAATGGCTCACGGGATAACCGACAACGGCCTTTGCTGGACCACCCTCACATGGAAGTTGCAGGATTCATATGACATATATATGGTCGATGCCCGCGGGCACGGATTGTCCGACCCGTTTACGCAATCCGATGACGGCGATACGCTCGTCAAGGATTTAGCGGCGTTTGTGCAGGTTATGGGCTTTAAAATGCCTATCTTGATGGGCCATTCCATGGGCGCGGCCACCGTCATGCGCGCAGGGGCAGAGTTTCCCGCTCTGGCGGGAGCGATTGTAATGCTGGACCCACCCCTGCTTGGCGGCAGAGTTCGAGCCCCGAGACAAGCAGAGGAAGCGCCTGAAAACCGGCAGGCTGAAGAGAAAGCTCCAGAAAAGCAGAACGCCGCGCCAACCTCCGCCCCACGCCGTTCGGCACCTTCCGATCGCATATCTGTGAATATGTTCGGCGACCCTGAAACCCTCGTGCGGCAGAACAACTACAGCTATGATGATCTGATAGCGCTCGGGCGCCGCCAGAACCCGAAATGGGGGATTGTGGATGTTCAGTACTGGGCTTTATCCAAGAAACAGTATCACGGCGCATACAGCAATGAGGCCTGGCAGGTAATGAGCGGCACTATGAATGTAGGCGATTCACTGGCGAAAATCTCCGTGCCTGCGCTTGTGTTGAAGGCCGACACCTCGCCACAGGGACGCGAGGCGAATCTGAAAGCCGCTGAGGTGATACAGAATGGAAAGCTCGTGCATATTGATAATTCAGGGCACAACCTCCACCACGACCAGCTTGAGAGCACTGTGGAAGTGTTGACGCAGTTTTTATCGACTCTCTCCTCCAAAACGGAGCAGGAGTTTGCGATAGGTGCGGACATATCCTGGGTGCCTTCGCAGGAAGACCAAGGCACGGTTTTCTCAGATAAAGGCGTTCAAAAAGACGTACTTGAAATCCTGAAAGACAATAAATTCAACTGGATCAGGCTGAGGCTTTTTGTCGAGCCGGAGGCTGAAAATGGATACTCCAAAGACGGCTACTGTGGCCTTGAGCAGACCATCGCAATGGCAAAGCGAGTGAAGGCGGCGGGGTTAAAATTCCTCCTTGATTTCCATTACAGCGACACCTGGGCCGACCCGGGCAAGCAATTTACTCCTTCGGCATGGAAAGAGCTGAGCAGAGAGCAACTGGAGGAAAAGGTTTACAGCTACACGAAAGAAACCCTGGAGCGCTTCCTCTCAGAGGAAGCAGCACCCGATATGGTTCAGATCGGCAACGAAATCAACAACGGCATGCTCTGGCCGGCAGGAAAGCTGAGCGAGGAGGGCAATTCGTTCTACGCGCTTCTTCGCAGCGCAGGAAAGGCCGTGCGAGATGTTGACCCCGCCATTGAGATTATGGTTCATATCGCAAAGGGCGGAGACAACAAGCACTCCGTATGGTTCTATGATTCCATAATGGAAAACGGCATTGATTTTGACGTCATCGGACAGTCTTACTATACTCAGTGGCACGGCACGCTTGATGATCTCAGACAAAATCTCACAAGTCTCGCCGAGCGCTATAAAAAGAAAATCGTTGTGGTTGAGTACCAGGACAAACGCAAAGAGGTAAATGAGATAGTCCATCAACTTCCCTTCGGCCTCGGGCTTGGCACCTTTATATGGGAAGCCACTTCTCCCCGCTGGGGCAACCTCTTCGATGCTTCCGGCAACACAAATCAGAACATGGCGATTTACCCGGATTTTTACAAAATTACATCAAATAAACAGAAATTGCGCTTGTTATGCAGCGAAAAAAATCAGGCAGGTCTGATAAAGAATACAGCCTCATCGGATGGGGTTTCGTCGGCACGCGTATCGGTTCAAAACCAATAATGTAGCCCCGCGGAGCCTTTCAGTTTAAAACTCATTTACAGAAAACATTTTACACAACCGAAAATAAACCCCACTGCAGATAGAGCCTCCAGACCTTTACCTGAGACCCATATTGCGTCCGTAAGGTTATATATTGTCTGGGCTGACATAAGCCGCGACCATTGGTATAGAAAGTTTGATGATAGCTTTTTTGGGATCACCCAGTAGTGCCTTGACCCCTTCAGTATGTTCCTTATTCTCTAAGATGGTTGTACTCCCTGTCCTTCAATCAGCTATTTCTTCACAGAAGTTTCGGGTGCATCCAAATATTCCCCGCCGCCGCCCAACACCGCATAAAGCCTCACCTCGTTGGCGAGTTTGGCTAATTGCAGGGAAATAAGCCCCTGTTGTGCACCATAAAGCGAACGCTGAGCATCAAGGACGCTCAGGTAGCTGTCAATCCCATTTGTATAGCGTTTATTTGAGAGGCTATAGATTTTCTGTGTGGAATTTACTATAGACTGTTGCGCCGCTACCTGTTGATCTACTGTGCCGCGTACGGCAAGGGTATCGGCTACTTCCCTGAATGCCGTCTGGATAGCCTTTTCATACTGTGTCAACGCGATTTTCTGAATCGACTTACTGACCCTGTATTCAGCCCAGGTGCGGGCGTCAAAAATCGGTATAGCAACCTGCGGTGCAAAGCTCCAGGTGCCATTGCCGGAACCGAATAAACCGCTCAGTTCATCGCTCGCTGTTCCTACCGCAGTGGTCAGTGAAATGCGAGGAAAGAAAGCCGCTCGAGCCGCACCGATATAGGCATAAGCCCCTTTTAGCTGATTTTCGGCTGCCATAATGTCCGGTCGCCGAAGGAGTATTTCAGAAGGTAGGCCGGGGGAAATATCCATAGGCGGACTAGCGCTTGATAAATCAGGAGGCAAGAGTTCTTCCGACACAACAGAACCAGCCAAAAGGTTCAATGCGTTTTGGCCCTGCGCCACCAGTTGCGTATAGCGTGCAATGTCTCCACGGGCAGTATCGACCTGAGTTTGCACCCGGCTCAGATCTAATTCGGTAGCAATGCCTGTTTCGTATTGTTGCTTGATTAAATCATAGACACCTTGCTGCGTCTTGAGGGTGGATTGGGCCAAGTTGAGGTTCCCACGATCTGCAGCAAGTGTCAGATACACTCTGGCAACCTCGGATACCAGTATGATCTGTGCGCTGCAACGGGCCTGCTCCGTGGCCAGGTACTCCTGTAGCGCCTGTTCTTCCAAACTGCGGATGCGGCCAAAAAAGTCAATTTCCCACGAAGTTATTCCAAGATCTACATTAAATTGTTCGGTTGTTCTTGATAGTCCTGGAGATGTAAGATCTGTGGAACTGCGTTGCCTGCTTTTGGCTCCCGTTGCATTGACCGCTGGGAATAACTCTGCCCGTTGAACACCATAGAGAGCTCTTGCTTTTTCAACGTTCAACGTAGCAAGCCGCAAATCTCGGTTGTTATTCAGAGCCGTGTCGATAATCTGTTGAAGCTTTTTGTCGGTGAAAAATTCTTGCCACCTGAGATCCGTAGCGGTTGGGGTATCCTGCGGAGAATTGCTGTTCTGGTATGCCGAACCTTCCGGCCAGTCAGTTGGGACTGGTGCTTGGGACCTTGTGTATTTCGGCGCCATGGAGCAACCAGCCAAAAAGAGGCTTATTCCAACCAGTAAAAATAACAATTGTTTACTCATATCATTGAACCTCTGGTGGATTATCATTAACATATTCTACAGTTACCTTTTTCCTGCGTTTGCCGAAAGTTTCCTCAATCATCACATAAAACAGCGGGGCAAACAGAGCTACCAGAATCGTACCGGTAAACATGCCTCCCAACACCACCGTACCAATGGCCACCATGGCACCCGCACCCGCACCCGTACTGAACGCCATTGGAAGCACGGCAATGCCGGTCGTTAAAGAAGTCATAAGAATCGGACGAAGCCGCAATTTCACCGCACGCAACGCCGCTGCAATTGATCCCAGTCCTTCTTCCTCTACCCCTTCTTTGGCAAACTGGACGATCAGAATGGCATTCTTGGTAGTCAGCCCCAGCGTGTTCATCATACCAATCTGGAAATAAACATCGTTCGACAATCCCCGCATTGCCGAAGCAATAAAGCCGCCTATGACCCCCAAAGGCAGGATGAGCAGAACCGAGATAGGAATGTCCCATTTCCCATACAGAGCCGCCAGAAAAAGAAACATTATCAAAATGGAGAACGTATAAAGCAAACCCTTCTGAGATGAAGACTGCTGTTCCTGATAAGAAAGCCCGGTCCAGTCATAACCGGTTCCCTTCGGCAACTTAGATGTTATTTCTTCCATGGCTCCCATGGCCTCGCCGGAACTCCTGCCCGGTGTTGGTTCGCCCCAGATATTCATCGAGGGAAAGCCGTTGAATCTCTCTAACTTGGGAGAACCGCTGGTCCAGTGGCCGGAGGCAAACGAAGAAAACGGAACCATCTTCCCGGCGGTATTGCGGACGTAAAGTTTTTCCAGGTCTTTAGGCAACATGCGGTAGGGAGCATCCGCTTGAGCGTACACCCTTTTGATACGTCCGGCTTGAATGAAGTCGTTGACGTAAGCACCGCCGAAGGCCGCTGAGATTGTGTTATGAATTGAGGTTATGGGCACACCTAGCGCGCCTGCCTTTTCCCAATCCACATCAATCCGATATTCAGGCACATCCTCCATACCGTTGGGACGAACTTTCGTCAATCTCTTGTCCTGTGCCGCCATGCTCAAAAGCTGATTGCGGGCCTGCGTCAGCGACGCATGCCCGATCCCGCCGCGATCAACCAATTGAAAGTCGAAACCCGCTGCATTCCCCAGTTCGATCACAGCCGGTAGCGAAAAGGCGAAGACGGTGGCTCCCCGGATATTTGAAAACTCCGCCATGGCACGGTCCGCAATGGCCTTGACCCGCAGGTCGGGACGGTTCCGCTGCTTCCAATCCTTCAGTTTGGCGAAAATCACACCGTTGTTCTGCCCGCGTCCGGAAAGGGACATCCCAGCAACCGTCATACACGATTCCACGGCGTCTTTTTCCTGTTCGAGAAAATAGCGCCGGCAGGTATCAGCGACCTCCTGAGTCTGCTCCAGCGTTGCGCCCGCCGGCATGATGATCTGGGACAGCAGTATTCCCTGATCTTCGTCCGGTAAATAGCCGGACGGCATCCCCTTGAAAATCCAGAGCAATCCTCCCACAATCAGAATATACACAGCTACGAAACGCAATTTCCGGGCAAGCCCGTAACCAACGAGAGCTACAAACCTGTCGCGGAACCAGTTGAAACCATGATCGAACCACAGAAAGAACGGACGCAGAAGCCGGATCGCGCCCTCCGCCGCCTCGTGCCCTTTGGCAACCGGCTTGAGAATATTCGCGCACAGCACCGGTGTCAGAATCAGGGCCACCGTCACGGACAGCACCATGGCTGATACGATAGTTACAGAGAACTGGCGGTAAATGATTCCTGTGGAACCGCTGAAAAACGCCATGGGAGCGAATAAAGCTGTCAGTACCAGAAGAAATCCAATCAGGGCGCTGGTGACCTGCTCCATGGATTTGGCGGTCGCTTCCTTAGGCGAAAGGCCCTCTTCGCTCATGAGCCGTTCCACGTTCTCCACCACCACGATTGTATCGTCCACCAGCAGCCCGATGGCGATCACCATGGAGAACATGGTGAGCATATTGATGGAATACCCAAACGCCCCCAGCGCGGCACAGGTTCCCAGAAGCACCACGGGCACCGCAATAGTGGGAATCAGCGTGGCCCGGATGTTTCCCATGAAGAGCCACATAACCAGAAACACCAGCACAATCGCCTGAAGCAGGGACTTGACCGCCTCGCCAATGGCGACTTTCACAAACGGGGTGGTGTCGTAGGGATAGACCACCTTCATTCCCGGCGGAAAATAGCGGCTCATCTCTTTTAGTTTTGACTTGATGGCATTGGCGGTATCCAACGCATTGGCGCCGGGTGCCTGCCGGATGGCCATGCCGGCGGAGGGGTTCCCGTTGTAGCGTGCGTCAATATCGTAAAACTCGGTTCCCAGCTCGGTCCGGCCGATATCGCTGATCCGCACAACCGAGCCGTCGGGGTTGGTGCGCAGCGGGATCGCGGCAAACTCCTCCGGGGTCTTGAGCAGATTCTGAACAATGATGGAGGCGTTCAGGCGCTGGCCTTTCACCGCAGGGAGTCCGCCGAACTGACCGGCAGAGACCTCCACATTGTAGGCACGCAACCCCATGATAACATCTTCCACGGTCAGGTGATAATTGGTCAGCTTATCAGGGTTCAGCCAGATGCGCATAGCATACTGCGAGCCGAAATTTTCAACCTCGCCCACGCCTGGCACACGCGACAGAACCTTTTCGAGGCTGGACTGGGCATAGTCGCGCAAATCGTCGCCGTCCATGCTGCCGTCCTCGGAGACCAGCCCCACAATAAGCAAATAGTTCCTCGTGGATTTGCTGACTTTGATGCCGGAGCGCTGAACCACCTCCGGCAAGCTGGCCATGGCGAGCTGCAGCTTGTTCTGCACCTTCGACCACGCCATATCCGGATCGGTTCCCGGCTTAAACATCAACTCGAGACGCGAAGCTCCGGCGGCATCACTCGTTCCGTAAAGGTATAGCAGGTCGTCGAAGCCGGTCATTTTTTGTTCGATGATCTGGGTTACGCTGTTCTCGACCGTTTCTGCCGAGGCGCCGGGATAGAACGAATCAATGGCGATCGAGGGGGGGGCAATGGGCGGATACTGGGCAATGGGCAAGTTGTAGATAGCCAGTGCACCCAGCAGCATGAAGAAAATGGCGATGACCCAGGCGAAAACAGGGCGATCAAGAAAAAATTTCGATAACATATGACTTCTCCGTTTAATTCGTATTTGCAGATGGCTGAACTGTCTTCTCAGCTGCTGGGCTATCTTTGCGACCATCATCGAACGGGACGACCTTCACAGAAACACCGGGCCTGACTTTTTGAACACCCTCGACAATTACTCTATCACCTGGATTAAGACCTGACGAAACAAGCCATTTGTCGCCAATCGCCTGATCGAGTGTGAGCATCCGTTGCTGTACCTTGTCTTCAGTATCCACAATCATAGCGACGGGGTTTCCTTTCAGATTTCGAGAGATTCCCTGCTGTGGTACAAGGATAGCCTGTTCATTGACACCTTCCGTAACAACCGCCCGCACAAACATGCCCGGCAAAAGAATGTTTTCTGAATTTGGAAAGACTATCCGCAGAATGACTGACCCTGTCGTCGGGTCAACTGTAACATCTTGGAATTGAAGCGTCCCTTCCGAAAGATATGGTGTGCCGTCTTCCATGATGAGCTTTACCTTATCCTGATTCATTCCATCTTGATTAAGACGGCCACCTTTTAAATGATTTTGTAGTCGCAGCAGTTCGGTGGTAGATTGGGGCACATCCACATAAATTGGATCCAGTTGCTGAATAGTTGCCAAAGCTATGGGCTGATACGCTGTCACCAGAGCGCCTTCTGTTATATTGGACCGACCGATGCGGCCAGAAATTGGAGCCTTGATGGGGGTGTAAGACAGATTGATCTTTGCGCTTTCCATGGCCGCCTTGCTGGCTTCCAACTGTGCTTCCATCTGCCGCATGGCTGCGAGTGCGTCATCGTAATCCTGTTGTCCAACCGCATGACTTTCGGCCAGTTCTTTGAAGCGTTTTTCCCGCCCGCGCAGGGCTGGCAACTGGGCCTCGGCCATGGTGACTGCAGCCTTAGCCTGGTTATAAGCCGCCTGATAAGGAGCAGGGTCAATTTGGTACAGCAAGTCTCCTTCATTTACATCGGATCCCTCCTCGAATGCCCGTTTCAAAATGAGTCCATTGACTTGGGGGCGGATTTCAGCGACACGAAAGGCTGATGTACGGCCGGGCAATTCAGTTGTGATGACCACCCGCTCCGGATGTACGGTAACAACGGCCACTTCCGGGATGCCGCCCTGCGGCGGTCCGTCTTTCTGTTTGCAACCGCTCGCAGTCAAAAGCAGCAAGAAGATTCCCATCAACAGGATTGCGGAAAAAGAGTTGTTGGTGCCAGCTTTAGCTTGTATATACCTTCCGCCGGATGTTACTTCGGGGGCAGTTAGTCGAGAAGAATGAGAATTTATATTACATTGCATTTTTATTCTCCAAATTAGGTCAAATTAGATTGTTTTGATTCGCTATCTGTTTCTTTCCTAAGCAGGGCATTCATGAAAAATCTTTCTATTATCAAGATTTCATCGTTTACTTTTGCTTTATCGAAATGCTCAGAAGATTCAAAATCAAATGCTTCCAATGTAGCTCGAAGAGATAATGCCACAATTTCAGGGTGAACACATCGGAATATCTGTTTTTGTACACCAGCCTTTATGAGACTTTCAAGCTTCGCGGCTACAGTCGTTTTCAAATTTGATATATCTTTAAGCATTGGATTTTCTGATGTGCTCATTCCATACTGGGAAATATATAGCTTAACGAACTCTACATTGCCTTCGATTATGTCAACATGCGCACGAATAAATTCTGACAACTTTTTTTGCTCTTGCTGGTTTGAGTCTAAAATCGGAAGAAGTAATTGGCCAATTTTTTCAATACCAGCTTTCATTAGCTCTACGAAAAGCTGTTCTTTGCTGTCAAAAAAATTGTATAGCGTACCGACACCAAACTCTGATTCACTTGCAATATCCTGCATAGAAACATTATGAAAACCTTTGCTGGAAAAAAGGCTTAGTGCTGTTTCCAATATCTCCTCTCTATGCAAGAGTTTTTCTCTTTCCTTGCGAGGCAATTTGGTCTTACCCATGATATGTCTCCAAATTGGACTAAACAATAGAATGCTTGTTCTGTGCCGATAACCTATACTCGTTATATGAATAAATGTTCAGTATGTCAATTAGTTTTTCTCTTTTTTGATCATGCAACACCTTTTCTGTAAAATTCTTTTTTGCCTGAAATGTCGGATAGCGATTCGTCCTCATATTCCACGTTCATATTCAAATATCTTTTACCGGCCAGCCATTCCATCAAATCCATTTTCAATTAAGAGTTCCATTGCACCACTGAATTCGTTACAATACTGCTGGTGGGTCATTTTGTGTCTCCGTTTGGTTTTAGTTTTTCTAATAGGAGAACGAAATGTACCCGCCATTTCAAGCAAAATCTTCTATTTATCCGGCCTCCGGCTCGCTACGCTCGCCTACAGCCGGATAAATAGCACTGCTTTGAATTTACAGAAAACATTTTACACAACCTCTTTAGACTCCATTCGCCTGAGCAATCCGAGTATTTTAGCATACAAAAACACATCGACCTATTATAATATACAATAGGGTGGGCAAGGAATGTTGTTCCGAACTTTCGATGGAAAGCTCCTGATGTCCGTTCACAACCATCAGAAAATAAACGGGATGACTGTTCGCACTCCATGCTGTTTGAAATGGATGATTCGGGAGACAAAATTTCTGTCGGCAAGCCTTATTGACCGGCACTGATACTTGAGATCCCGTTAAACGCCGGCGGCAATGCCGCCTGCCATTGATGCTTTGCTTGAAAATGCACGAACGGTACTTATAATCTTTCGTATAATCCAGAAAAAGATTCATTACGGAGACACTGTAAATGGCAGTTGATATTGAGAAACTGAACGAAATTATCCGCGAAAAGAGCAACATCGTGGAGCTGCTTCTGAGCGAGGCTTCCAAGGCGGTTGTCGGGCAGAGGTATATGCTCGAACGTATGCTGATTGCGATTCTGTGCGACGGGCATATCCTGCTTGAAGGCGTGCCCGGGCTCGCCAAGACAACGGCTGTGACAGCGCTTTCCCAAGCTATCAAGGCGGAGTTCCGCCGCATCCAGTTTACACCCGATCTGCTTCCCGCAGACCTCACCGGTACGCAGATTTTCAGGCAGTCTGACGGCGAGTTCTATACGCGAAAAGGGCCGGTGTTCGCGAATATCATCCTCGCCGACGAGATAAACAGAGCGCCCGCAAAGGTGCAGAGCGCATTGCTCGAAGCTATGCAGGAGAAGCAGGTTACCATCGGCCATACCAGTTATCCGCTTCCCGCGCCGTTTCTCGTGCTTGCCACGCAAAACCCCATCGAGCAGGAGGGCACATACCCGCTGCCCGAGGCTCAGCTCGACAGGTTTATGCTGAAATGTAAAGTTGACTACCCCACAATCGAAGAAGAGCGCGCGATTCTGGAGCTTAAAACGAATCCGTCCAAAAACGAGCTGATAAATCCCGTTATCTCGCCGGAGACCATTCTTGAGCTGCGCGAGGTCATCTCGGACATCTACATAGACGACAAGGTCAAGGATTATATCGTACGAATAGTACATACGACGCGCTTTGCGGGGGAGGTGAGCGAGGAGCTTGCGAGCCTTATCAGCTTCGGGGCAAGCCCGCGCGCAACGATCTCTCTGGCCCTTGCCTCACGCGCGCAGGCATTCCTCAAGGGCCGCGGGTATGTTACTCCGCAGGACATCAAGACAATCGGGATGGATGTATTGAGGCACAGAATAATCGTGAGCTATGAGGCTGAGGCACAGGAAATTACCAGCGAGGACGTTGTTAATATGATCTTTGACAGTGTGGAAGTGCCGTAGGGGAAATGCAGCCGCTGTGCGTGCGGAGGGCCCAGAGAGAATTGCAGATTCAAAATTCAAGATTCAAAAATCTCCGTATCTCGGTAAACTCCGTGTTAATATGTATAAACCCTTAGTCAGTAACGAGTTAGTTCAGGAAAGGCGCGTTTGATTCGCCGCCGGTAGAATTATATTCTCTTCGTGCTCCTGGCGGCCTTCGCGGTTAAATAAAAAACTGTAGCGAGCAAGGTTTATGAACCAAGAAACGCACTCTGCGGTTGAAAAAACTTACAATTTAAAGCCTGGATCTTATGTTAGATAAAGACCTGATAGCTAAAATAAAGCAGATACAGTTCTACACCTCCCACCTCGTCAATGCGAGCTTCGCAGGCGAGTATGAGAGCGTGTTCAAAGGGCGTGGTATGCAGTTCGAGGACGTGCGCGATTACGTCCCTGGTGATGACGTGCGCGATATAGACTGGAACGTAACCGCGCGCGAGGGCAAGGCGTACGTGAAGCGATTTGTGGAGGAGCGCGAGAATCAGGTGGTGATTGCGGTGGATATGAGCGCCTCGGGCGCCTTCGGCACGCGCGTTCGCACGAAGCAGGAGCTTGCCGCTGAGATTTCGGCCGTGCTTGCCTTTGCCGCAATCCGCAACAACGACAAGGTCGCTCTGGTGATCTTCACAGACCGCATCGAGCTGTTCGTTCCGCCACGCAAAGGCACAAAGCACGTTTTACGAATCATACGCGAAGTGCTCGGTTTTGAGCCTGCGGGCCGCCGGACAGACATGACCGGCGCTGTTGATTATATTGGCCGCATCGCAAAAAAACGCGCTACGGTTTTTCTCGTGTCCGATTTCCCCGCCCCGTCTCCCGAAGACAGCTACATCACCGCGCTCAGCCTGCTTCGCCGCAGGCATGATGTCGTGGCGATGAGGGTGCGCGACAGGATGGAGTCAGCGCTTCCCGCGGCGGGCATTATGCAAATTCAGGATGCCGAAACAGGCCGCCCGCTTACCATAGACACGTCAAGCCGCCGTATGAGAAGCAGTTTTGCGGCAAGCGCTTTGAGGCGTGATGAGCAGCTGGCGATGGAGCTTCGCGGGGTGAAAGTGGACCATATAGATATCGAAACAGGCCGCCCCTATATCAACGACATTGTGAAGTTTTTCAGGATGAGGAGAAAGAGAAGATGAGGCGATTGCTTGTTTGTGCGTTGCTTGCCCCGCTCGCGTTTGCAGCGGAGCTTTCGATTGAGGCAGAGAATTTCCGCGCCACTCTCACAACTTCCGCCGATGAAACAACCTATGGCAGCCGAATCGAAGCTGTTGCCGAGTACGAGGCGGGCGAGGCGGTGCTTTCGCCAAAGCTCACAGCTGATAGCGAGGATGTTGTGCTGATTGAGAAGGATAGCGCAACAGGACGCCTTGAATACGAGATTGAGCCGGAGAAGATGGGCAACATCGAGACGCTCATCAGCCTTTCCTATGAAGGGCAGGCCGGCGAGGAGGTTGTGTATCCATTTGGCAAACTCAAGATTAGGGTTGTCTCGGCTCTGGACGAGCAGGATAACGCGGTTATCGCATCTGCGGGCGCAAAGGCGCTTGCCGATTCCTTTACGCCCGCGCCCGAGCCGCTTACACCTCCGCTCAACTGGCCGCTGATATGTGGTATTTCGGTAGCCGCCCTTGCACTCGCAGTCGGCATAATCGCGCTTTTTCTTCGCGCGAAAAGGCGCGCGGCGCAGGCGCCCAGGTTCGAGGTACTGCATAAAAGGGCATATCGTCTTCTCGACGACCTCCGCTTCGCGGAGCTGCCGGCAAAGGGTGAGATGAAGCGTTATGTGTATGTCCTCTGCGGCATCCTTCGCAACTACATTGAACTGCGCTTTTCCCTGCCGGCAACCGAACAGACGAGCGATGAATTTCTCGCCGATGTTTCATCGCGCAATGTTTTTTCGGCTGAGCAGAAGCGGGCGCTCGAAGGCTTCCTCACGAGCACGGATATGGTGAAATTCGCCGGCTTCTCTCCCTCACTCCAGCAGGCCAACGAGCTGATGGAAGTGGCAAGGGAGTTTGTCCGCTCCACCGAAGACTACAACTATATGGTGCTTGAGCAGCAGGGCGAACTGTTTGCCGAAGCAGTGAGGGAGCTTTATGTTTGAGTTTCAATACCCGTGGTTTTTTCTGCTTTTGATTCCGATTGCTCTGGCGGTTTGTGTGCGCATATTCCTGCGCCGTACAACACGGATAACCTACTCCGACATCTCACACTTTTCTGACTGCCCTGTACCGTGGCGGGTTCGCCTGCTCTGGCTGCCGAGCTTTTTTCGCGTACTTGCGCTTGTACTGCTGGTTTGCGCGATAGCAAGGCCGCGAATGGGCACCGAGCTGTCCAACGTATCGACGGAGGGCGTTGCCATGCAACTTGTCGTTGACCGCTCCAGCAGTATGAATGAGCCGATGATATATCACGGCATGCGAATCACGCGCTATGATGCGGTGAAGATGGTTATGCGGGATTTTATCCTCGGCGACGGCGAACGCCTCGCAGGACGCAAAGGCGATATGATCGGCTTGGTAACGTTTGCCCGCTACCCTGACAGGCTTTGCCCGCTTGTACACTCGCACAACATACTCGTTGATTTCGTGGAACAGTCAAAGACGGTTGAGATAAAAGAGGAAGACGGCACGGCTATCGGCGATGCGCTTGCCCTTGCTGCCGCTGCGCTCAATCAAGCCGAGGAAGACATCGCCAAGTCCGCTTCGCAGATTACTGGCGAAGAGACCGAACAGTTCAAGATAAAGAGCAAGGTGATTGTCCTGCTGACTGACGGAGTGAACAATCAGGGCGAAATGCAGCCCGCGGACGCCGCAAGGCTCGCTGCCGACTGGGGCATAAAGATTTACTCAATTGGTATCGGCTCGAACATAAACAAGGGCATATTTGATATGCTCGGCGGAAACGGAATCGACGAGAAACTTCTCTCCGATATTTCCACCCTCACAAACGGTTTCTACGCCCGAGCTGACAGCCCCGAAGCACTGAAATCAATCTACGAACGCATAGACAAGCTTGAGAAGACCGAGATAAAAGCCGTTGCATACTACGACTACTCCGAAAAATTCGAGCCGTTCGCATTCGCCGCGCTCGCCGCACTGATGATTGAAATTTTCCTGCGCAGTACAATCCTGCGCTGCCTGCCATAATTGAAAATTGCAACATTATCGAGGCGCTCGCGCGCCTTCGCTCTGTCATTTTACGCCTCGCAAACAGCGCCATTGCGCAAGCAATGCGAAAAAAATGCTCACGTAAACACTCACTAATGCCGGTGAAGTCAAACCCGCAAACAGCGCCATTGCGCAAGCAATGCGAAGAGCGCAACGGGTTTAACTTTCAATTTCGGGGCGCTTGCGCGCCTCCGCTGTTTTTTGCCCACCAATGCCGGAGAATTCAAACCACAAACAGCGCAATTTCGCAAGAAATGCGAAGAACGCTGCGGATATAACTTTCAATTTCGGGGCGCTTGCGCGCCTCCGCTGTGTTTCGCCCACCGATGCCGGAGAATTCAAACCACAAACAGCGCCATTGCGCAAGCAATGCGAAGAGCGCAACGGGTTTAACTTTCAATTTCGGGGCGCTTGCGCGCCTCCGCTGTTTTTTGCCCACCAATGCCGGAGAATTCAAACCACAAACAGCGCAATTTCGCAAGAAATGCGAAAAAAATGCTCACGTAAACACTCACTAATGCCGGTGAAGTCAAACCGAGTTGTAGGGGCTCGGGTTCATCGCGCCCTTGCTGCCTTCCGAGCCGCGCGCCCGCTCAATCTGCGTTATCGCAGAAGTCATACGGTTGGTGATTGTAAATTTTGGGTTAAATGACAATTTTTGAGAGTC
>JBFWMM010000007.1:0-7089 GCA_050251615.1 Phycisphaerae bacterium | reverse complement strand
TGTAGGGGCTCGGGTTCATCGCGCCCTTGCTGCCTTCCGAGCCGCGCGCCCGCTCAATCTGCGTTATCGCAGAAGTCATACGGTTGGTGATTGTAAATTTTGGGTTAAATGACAATTTTTGAGAGTCCTTCAGATTCATGCGAATTGAATAATGGAATCATATTTTGAAAAGTCAATTGTGGCCTTTGTTCAGCGGAAGCTTCAACTGAAGTGTTTGCGTTCGGTACGTTTCATTTCGCGGTAATAGCGGCGGACAGTCTCCGCGCGCACCTTCTTGTATCTCGCAGCTTTCGGCAGGCCTGCAAGCACGGCCATCATCGCGCGGCACCAGCTGGTAAGCGTTCGCCTTTTGAGGCTGTAGCAGAGATACAGCAGGCTCTTTCGCGCAAACCAGTACAGGTTCAGCGGCGCGGGATAATAGCGCGTTACGACGTAGAGGTAGTTGCGGAAGCGCAGGAAATCCCAGCGGGTGCGGTCGGCGTTTGAGCCGCCGCCAAGGCGTGGATGCCACATGATGATGTCGGGGCGAGAGATGATTTTCCAGCGCGAATCAAGGATCCTGATGCCGAGGTCGAGGGCTTCGTGGTGGTGGAAAAAGTCTTGCGGATACAACCCCACCTCCTCCAGCATCGCCATACGAAAAGCGCATACGCCTTCGTAGAAATGCACGGCCTCCTCGCCTGCTTCGGCGAAGCTGCGCCCTTTGTCGGGCTCGTCTGTAAAGCACTGGCGCAAAGCGATAACGCCAGCTTCGCTGTCGGCTTCAAAGGCCTCTCGCACCTTCTCAATCGTATCGGGGGCAAGGTAGCCATCGTCATCGAGGTTTATAATATAATCGGAGGAGCAGTTTTGGAAGATCACGTTTCTGCCGGCGGGCCCGCCGATGTTCTGCTCTATCCTTATCAGCTTCACGTGCGGATAATCGCGCGCGAGCATTTCCGCTGTACCGTCGGTGGAGCCGTTATCTGCAACAATCACCTCAAGCGGCTCAATGCCCTGCTCCAAAACAGAATCAAGCGCGCGGCGTAGCGGCTCGGCGCGGTTGAAAGTGAGTATGCCAACCGCCATGCTCACTCTTCATCACTCCCCGGAAAGCCGTTTTTCTTTATGTAATTCCAATACTCGAAATTACGCCCGTCAACAGATGCCCCTATTCTCGCAAAAGACCAGCAGACCATCCTGATGAGCAAGCCGCTGAACGGCAGAACAGCGCATTGCCATAGAAAAAGACGCCAGAACGGGCCAAGCAGGCCGTCAAAGCGGCGAAGCATCCTGGCAAGAGGCGTGCGCAGGCTCAAAAACGCCATCGAAAGTCCCGCGTTGCGCAGTACCCGAGCGGCATACCTGCGGAATTGTTTCTCCGATGCACTGCCACGGCTGATTGCGAGGCATTTATTCAGTACGGGCGCGAGATAGCGGCCGTCTTTGCCCATTACGCGCAGGCGCATGCTTTCCTCGCAACCCGCGCTCATACGTTGCTCGCTGAGCGGCTCGGCAAGCCAGCCATACTGCGGCTCGATAAGCGCCATCCGCCAGAACAGCTCTATATCTTCGTTGCGGCGCAGCGATTCGTTGAAGCGGCCTGCCCTTTCGAGAAGCTCCTTTTTTATGATGAGGGTGATTGTGGAACCGCTCACGACTCCGCTCTCCATCAGGCTGAAATACTCACCGACTACATCGTGGCGTGAGGCGGTTTTCAAGCTCTCACTGCCGTCATCACGTTTGATTATATAGTTTGTGCCACACCATTTCAGAGACGGGTTTGCCCTGAGGAAGGCGGTTTGTTTTTCGAGCTTGTCGGTTCGCCAGATGTCATCG
Source organism: Phycisphaerae bacterium (assembly GCA_050251615.1). Taxonomy (GTDB): domain Bacteria; phylum Planctomycetota; class Phycisphaerae; order Sedimentisphaerales; family Sedimentisphaeraceae; genus Sedimentisphaera. Next base: position 5,271 of record JBFWMM010000007.1, on the reverse strand, counting down.
CCGTCAAGGAAGGCGATCCAGTCGCCGGTTGAGATGTCTATGGCTTTGTTTCGCGAGGCGGCCTGCCCGATATTGGAATCATTTTCAACGACAACAATATCATCGCCAAACTCTCTGAGCCGTTGCGGCGTTTCATCGGTGCTACCGTCATTAACCACAATTACTTCTACCGGTGTGAGGCTCTGATTGAGCGCAGAGCGCACGGCATCGGCAATCGTTTCGGCATTGTTGCGGGTGGGTAAAACAACTGATACTTTGTATTCGTTTACCATTACAGTTTCTTCGGCGGGCGGATAGCCCTCTTTCTGAGCCCTGTCAGACGCACGATTTTCGACAATCCCCGAAGGCTGTGCATCGTGAACCGCGGAAAAACAGTGAGCGCCATTATAAGCGCAAATTTCTTTTTGGGAATGTACGGTTTGAAGCGCAGCGCCAGACGCCTCGCATCGCAGGCGCGTTCATCAAAGAGGCACGCCCGCACCCACGCGGGGACCTGCCAGCCGATATGTTCGGCGAAATCATCAACGCTACCCGCTTCGATTGAGTGGGCAAGATGCCTTTCGAGCAGGTCTGCAAACTCATCAACCGTGCAGAGCCGGCTGCTGATGCCGTTTGTGTCGAGGTGATAAACAGCCGCAGGCTCGGGGCTGTACCCGATCTCCGGGTAGCGGTGCGCAATTCGGAACCACATGTCAAGGTCGTTTGCGATCTTCTGTTCGAGGCGGAACAAGCCGCACTCTATCAACACATCTTTCTTGACGAGCATTGTTCCCGTCCAGCCGCTTGCGAGGCTGCGAAACGCATGGAAGTAGCTCTCGTGATATTCTTTGCCTGCAAGAAGCGCGCGAGACTTCTCTATGCTCGCGTATGGGAAGCGCCTGTTTTCGCTCTCAAGGAAGTTGATATGGTTGGCGGCGCTCCAGACAAGATTCGGGTTGCGCAGTATAATCTGCTCCTGCGTTTCGAGATGCGCAGGCAACCACTCATCATCTGAATCAAGAAAGGCAATCCACTCGCCCTTTGCTTCTTTTATCCCCGCGTTTCTTGCTGCGCTTGCGCCTGCGTTGGCCTGCTCTATCAGGCGCACGTCCTCCCCGAACGAGCGTACAATCTCCGCTGTGTTGTCTGTGCTGCCATCGTTTACAACGATAACCTCATCGGGTCTGCGGCTCTGCGCAAGCACGCTTTCAAGCGCACGGGCGATATTAGCCGAGCAGTTGTACGCCGGCAAAACGGCGGTTATGTTAAGTTTGTCTGTCATTGGGGCAAAGTTTTCCAAAACCGCAATTTTACGGGAACCGCCCGTATAAAGCAAGCATTGTTGAAAAAGGATTATTGCACGTTGCGCGCGAAACGAGATTTTGTTACGAACGCCTTGCGCGAATTAGCTGAGCTTCGGCATAGAATAGTGTCATCAAGCAGCGCTGTACGAAAAAAGCCCCGCAGGCCGACAGCTTGCAAGGCTTTATAAAACTGGGGTACAGGGATTCGAACCCCAACTAACTGATCCAGAGTCAGTCGTGCTACCGTTACACTATACCCCAAGTACTCTGGAACGCAAAACTATACGGAAACTGCAAGTGTTTTCAAGCAGAAATCGGCGACAAGCCAAAAAATTACATTCCTGCGGTGCTGAACGCCTCGCCGAGGCATTCGATGATGTCGGTTGCCGTCATGGAGATGCAGCCGCTGCGCTCTCTGGCGATGTTGCCGGCGAGGCCGTGTAGATACGAGCTCAGCGAAGAGGCATCAAATGCGCGCTTGAGCTGGTCTTCTGAAGGGCTTTCGTTTATCATCTGCGCCCATATCGCGGCGATGAGGCCCGTGAGTACGTCTCCTGAGCCGCCTGTCGCCATGCCGGGGTTGCCGGTGTTGTTGATGTAGCAGTCTTCACCGAGCGAGACAACAGTTCCCGCGCCTTTGAGCACGACAATCGCCCCCGAGACAAGCGAAAGCTCGATAGCGCTTTTGGCGCGCTCTGCCGGATTCGTCTCCAGATTGAGCGAGCGGGAGAGGCGTTTCATCTCGCCCGGGTGGGGGGTGAGGATGATGTTTGCCTCTGCCGAGGATGGCCAGTTGGGGCGGGCGGTGAGGTTGTTGAGGGCGTCTGCGTCTATCACGAGATTGAACTGCGGTACAGCGATGAGCTCGCAGAGCAGCTGCTGGAGGGCGTCGCTGACGCCGAGCCCCGGGCCGATTGCAATCACATCTGCGTGCTCGGCGGATGCGAGGATATCGTCGAGCGAATCGATGCTGAGCCTGCCAAGCTCATCGCCGGCGGCAGGCGTTACCATATAACAGGGCTCCTGCGCTGCGATGATTCCATGCACGCATTGCGGCACTATCATCTCCACGAGCCCCGCACCGCCGCGCAAAGCCGCCTTGCCCGCGAGCACGGCTGCCCCGGGCATCCGCATGGAGCCCGCTATCACAAGGCATCTGCCGTAGCGGTTTTTGTATCCGGAGTTCTCTCTCGGCCGCAGGTTTACAAGCTCTGTAACGCGGTTCATCTCATTCCCTCTCTGCCTGCCTTCTGGCTTTGCTTCTGTTTATAAGCGAGGCGCTGTATGCGGCGGAAAATCCGTTGTCGATATTCACAACGCTCACGCCGTTTGCGCAGGAGTTGAGCATTGTCAGCAGCGCCGCGACGCCGCCGAAGCTTGCGCCGTAGCCGATGCTCGTGGGCACGGCTATAACCGGCACGTCCACCAGCCCCGCCACTACGCTCGCAAGCGCACCCTCCATCCCCGCCACGACCACAATTACATTGCTCCTGCGAATCTCCTCGATGCGGCTGAGCAGGCGATGTATCCCCGCCACACCCACGTCCGCTATAAGCCTTGCGTTCTGCCCCATTGCAAGCGCGGTGTTGAGCGCCTCCTTTGCCACGGGTACGTCCGCCGTGCCGGCGGTTACGATGGCAATATCGCCCTCAAGCTCTGTGAACGGCTCGCGGAGATATGTTATTGTGCGGGCGCGTTCATCGTAACTGATTTTTCCCGCTGGGCAAAGCTCTGCCTCGCGAACCGCCTCCCAGACAGCGCCTTCGGCGCGCGTAGCCAGCGCGTTCACATCCGTTTCAATCAGCTTGCCGAATATTTCTACAATATCCGCATTGCTCTTGCCCGGGCAGTATATCACCTCGGGAAAACCGCAGCGGATTGCCCTGTGCGTGTCTATACAGGCGGTATCGGTATGTATGAATGGCAACGTACGCAACGTTTCAAGCGCCTGCTCAGGGCTCACATTTCCTTCTTTAACCTGCGCCAGCAGCGCGGCTACCTTCGCTTCTTCCATCTATTCTCACTTTCCAATCTTATCTATTATCGCTTCGGTGCAGTCTATAGCAACGCCGTTCGGGCCGATTATGATGCCCTTGGTTTCTTTGTCTTTGCGTCCGGCTTTCAGCTCAAGGCGCCAGTGTATTTGCAGGAATTTTCCGATATAGGAATACGGCCCTTCGGGTACCTCGAACGAAAATTCCTTCTCGCCAATCAGCTGCGGATTCTCTATCTCCAGGCAGCTGACTTCGGTTGTCTTTACCGAACCTCTGCCGGAAGTCTGCCAGATAAGAGAGAGCATAAGCGAATCTGTCTGCTTATCAAGCTGCCAGCTGATTTTGCCTTTGATCTGCTCAAACGGCTTAAAAGCCGTTTTGCCGTCTGTCGTTTTTATGGTAAGCAGGCTCATTTTTCACCTCCCGCAGGCAAAACCCTGATCTTGTACTCTTCGTTTACGTCCGGCCATTTTGCTATGTCGCCGTTGAGCTTCACAGTCCAGATAATCTGCTTATCGCCGAGGTCGAGGCTGTGCATTGTGTTGTCGGGAAGCAGGAGTACCGTCTCGCCGCTCATTATTTCGTGCTTGTTGTCGGTGCTGAAGAAGTCCATGTCGAAAAATTTGAACTTCGCGGTGTTGCGGTTCTTTCCCGACCTATAGCTCACTCTCTCAACGCCTTGCAGGGTGAGTTTGAGCTTTCTTATACGCTCTACCTTGCCCTTGTTCATCTTCCATTTAATTACGATACCTTCGCCGAGTTTTGCCTCGCCGCTGCTCAAGATAAGCGTGATGCACGGATTGAACAGTTGCAGGAAGCTGGAAATCGCAATCACAAGCAGCAGCAGACCCACAAGTACAAACGGAATGATAAAGAGCATACTGCCCCACGCGAAAGCCCCGCCCCCGTGTTTCATATTCGATATGCTGTTGCTTACGAGCACGCCGGCAAAACCGTTCCATAGCAGAGCAAAGACAAGTATCGCGAAGAAGCTGCCCCGTTTCGATTTGCCGCCAACGCAAATCTCTCCGAGCTCATTTATCTCCTGCTTGTTATCGGGCTTCCGATTTTCGTGTTTGCGTTTCTGCATATCGTCGATTTTGTCTGAGAATATCAGGCCGAACAGCCCGACGAAAAGAAAGACAAGAGGAATCATCGTGAGCAGGTAGCCGGCATGCGGCTGATTGTTCAGAACAGATTGCCCTGGCTTCTCGGGGTTTATGTAGCATATCGGAGCCTCAGCGCTTCTGTATTTATCCACAACCGCCTGTTTTTTGCCGCGGCCTGAGGAAGAGCCGCCGATGAAGTCGTATCTTTCGCCGTGGTAGGCAGTGCCGCCAAAGTTGTAGGCGTATTCGATGTCTATGCTGTATGTGGTGTTGGTGCGGCCTTTGTTTCTTGATGTGTGGCTGGCGACCTTTGCCGATGTAATCTTGCAGGGCGTTTCTGCCCATCCCCTCGAATCAATGAGCTGCGATAACGGGCGGTACGTGAGGAAATACGACATCACAAGCCCCATTGCCAGGAATATGGCAAATAAGATCTTGGGAGATATTGATTTCTTCTTTGCTCTACTCATGCGCGCTCCGACTAAATACAGTTCGCCGTAATTGTACTGAAGGCCGGCTGTTGCGCAAGCACCCGATGATGTTGCCGCTTACAATCGGAGCCGGTGCACAACAAAGCAGTGAGTTAAGCCCTGTTATTGTCGCCAAATAGAAATTTTATGGTTGTCCAAAAGGGAGAGATCTTCCCTGAAGCGTCCTTCTTCAAGTAGCCTGCGACGAACTTTTTAAAGTCTTCCTGCGACAAGCTTTCATCAGTGAAAGTATCTACGGCCGCCTTGCGGGATTCTCGCAGTCTGGAAATGTCAAGGCCTAACCTGCTGATTGTTTCTTCCGCGGCAGAGCTCTTCTTCGTAGCCGGCTTTATCTGCCCTGAAAAGGAGAATGCAAACTTGCCCTCGCATGCACTGTCTAACGGAGAGATAAGCA
>JBFWMM010000006.1:55710-81676 GCA_050251615.1 Phycisphaerae bacterium | reverse complement strand
CTGAGCAGGTCATCATCTGCGGGGAACGGAACAACAACGTCTGCCCATTCGCCCACGGGTACGTCAGGGAAGTCCACAGTGATACGTCCTTTGTTGTAAAGTTCATCCACTGCGGGCGCTTCCTTTCCGCGGCCATCGAGGAAGTCAAGGATAACCTTCACTACATCACAACCGGGGAGTCTCTTGACGCGCAAAACTACATTGTCATAGAGGCCCATATCCACGCCGCGATTCGGCACGGTCGTACTAATATGCCCGTGCAGACCGCCTGTGCTGAAGTCGTAGTCCATCTGCATAACTTGACCATACAGGCCGTTCGGATCGTCGATGATGGTCGTAACAAGGTCAGCGAAGTTGTCTTCCGGTATATAGGGCCAATTTGCGTCAAGCGAATTGGGGTCTGCGGGGTCGTAGGATTCCATATCCTCAAGAACCGCATCTCCCTGAACCGGCATAGTTACATCGGCAAGCCAATCTGCTGCGAAGAGGTCCAGATCGGCAGTGTCTGTGAGAAGGTCGGAGTCGATATCGCCCTTCGGAGGAACGATCGCCGCAAGCTCCTGAATCTGGTGCGCCTGAAGCTGGCCGTTCCATACGGTAAACTCATCGAGAAGGCCGCCGTAATTCAAGAGGATAGTTGTATCGAGATAGTGATCGTCCATAATCCATCTCGGAGACGCGCCTATGCCGAGCAGGTTGAGATCAACAGCTCCCGTTGCCGCGCCGTTAAGCGCCGCGACAGCCTCGCCATCAACATACATTGTCCATTTGCTCGCTGTACGCGTTACGATGAAGTTGTGCCAGCGGCCATCGTTAACTGCAACGCTGGAGTAGGTCAAGCTTGCGATGCGGCTTTCGTCGCGAACAAGCATGCAAATCCTTCCAGGGCGTCTCTGAGCACCGTCATCACCGAGGCAGATGTCGATAATCGGGTTATCGTCTTCCGAGTTGCGCATGCTGAAGAGTGGGCCGTAGTTGGCGAAGGTACGCATGTATCCGGATATCGCGAATGACTGACCATCGCCCGTCGGCATGAAGCCTGAGGCCGCGCTTACGTCAACATACTCGCCGTTACCTTGAAGCTTAAGCGCATTGCCACTGAGACCGGCAACGTATGCAGATTCCGGCGCATTAAACTCTTTCATAGTGCCGTCGCCGCCTGTTGCGGTTCCAGTCTGCACGACATCAGTACCGTTCGGATCGTCGAATTTCCATTCAAGCACCTTCTCCGCATCCGGCGGAAGCTTCGTTATAAAATCCCATATCGGGCTTGTGTAAACGATTTCAGCGCCGTCAAGCACATCCACCTGCCAGAAGTAATTAGTATCGGAGTTCAGGTACGGAGTCAGGGCAGTTTCTGTGAGACCCGTCTGATTAACTGCGATGTCAATCATATTGGGGTCTGTTGCAACCCTCAGGTTATAACTCGGATTTGAAACCTCGCCGTTTACAACCCAGCTCAGCTCGACATCATAATTGACCTGCGCGCCGGGGAGAGGCGTAGGGTCTGCATAGACCGGCAGGTAAACTTCATTGCTGAAGCCGTAATGGTGCCAGCTGTCTTCTGTAACAGGGTCAAACGTAATGGACATCTCGCCGTTTTCGGGAGCGGTGTATCTGTACTTAAACAGGTGACCTATTTCGTTGCCTTCGAGATTGCCGTCAAGGGTTGTCGTGAGGCCGTCGGGGCTGGTAATCAGCCTGACTTCGCGGCCGCCCGTATCACCCCAACCGCGGGTGTACTGGGTCATAACGTACTCTGTTCCGGGCTCAAGGCCTGTAAGCGTGAGCACGGCGAGCGGGTCTTTGCCGTAGTAAATGGAGCTGGCCAGAGAGCCGCCGTCGCCGCCGACCTGGTGTGTGCCCGTGGCTGCGCCAAGTGCATTTTCCAGAGTCCAGCCGTTGCCGATGCGGTCGGTATCATTTTCAAACGGTACGCCGTTAATCACTGTCGTAGCCGCCTCACTGGCGTTGAAATTCACCTTGTGAGTGTAGAGCTTGCCTGCGCTGATTCCTGAATCAGAATCATCGCTCCAATGCGAATCACTCCACGGCTCGACTTCGTAAACCGTCATAAAGGTCCTCAACTTGGTTGTTGCAACAGGTTCAACATCAGAGACGTCCGCATAAGCCACTATGCGCCAGGAATACATTGAGCCGTTTGCGAGAGCCGCGGGGCTATAGCTGTATTCGAGCTGGCCTTCGCTTACGAGCGTTGAGGGATCCAACTGCTCCACTTTCGTAGAGTTGGGGTCCATATAAACATCAAACTTGGGGTTTGGCAGGCTTCCTGCAAACTCTTCTGCCCATTCGAGGTCAGTATCAAGCGCGAACCTGTTTCCACCATTGAATTCATCAGGATAAATCGGGTTGATAACCGTTGGCACTTCGCCTGTGTATTCGCAGTTGGCGAAGGCGTAGATATGGAAATTGCCTGTCAATTTCAGATGTAGCTCGCCTGCTGCGTCTGCGACATAAACGCCTACAATCTTGATGCCGTTGTCGAGGCCGTACTCATCCTGGTTGAATATGAATGTATCGTACTGATCGGTCAGCGATACGGGGCGGTCGCCGTCTTCCCAGCCTGTGCTGAGGAAAGTAAGCTCATATACGCCGCCCGGGGTGAGGCCGGTGAGATCAATATAGCTGTTTAAGTAACGGAAGTCTCTGCTGAGCTCATAGCTGTCGCCGGCAATGTTGTTGCCGTCGTCCCAGTCAATCGCTCCGTTACCGTCCCATCCACCGTTTACAAAATCGCCCCAGCAAAGCACAAACTGTACACCGTTCACAACCGGAGCTGTTTGATACGACATATTGAGGGCGTGAGTGTAGGTCTTGGAGGAATCAATTCCTGTTGAGGCGTCATCCGTCCAGGGCGAAACCGTCCAGACGGCTGCCGAGGCAAGGCCTCCAAGCCCGACCAACAAAAACAAAAGGTAACTTCTAATTTTTCTCATTGCAATGTCTCCTGAAAATAAAAAACACAAATCTATCATTCCAATCCCCGGCAAACGAACCGGCAATTTATGAATCAGCAACGCATCATGCGGCTTAAACCAAAACACCGCTGCGGTTGTTTATTTCCATTCAGAAAAACTGCTGTTGAAATGACTGTATGCGGGGCCGTGATTCCTGAAACTCTTTCACGCTCCCAAATCAGCACAGACCACTTCACAATGCAGCTCCCGATATTCATCCGGCAGAAACAAGCGCCTCTGCATATAAATCAGATCTTGCGGAAACGCAGACATCAAGTTATGCCGGCGTTTCCAGCATTATGCCATTATCGCCTGTTGAACCATCAAGGTAAATACATTTTTTGGCATTTTTTTTAAGGTTTCTGGCACGACTTTTTATCTCTATTAGATATTTATAGACTTCACTGCCGCCGGCGCTTTCGGAGATTGTATTATTAGCGGGGCGCTCGCGCGCCTCCGCTGTTGCGCGAGCTGGCTTTATGTGCAGATGAGAATTATTTCACGCGCGAACAGCCCACCCGAAGAGCGGAGCTTCGCAATAAGCCCGCCAAAAAATGGTAACGTAAACGCCCACCAATGCCGGTGAATTCAAACCAAATGTAGGGGCGCCATTCATCGCGCCCTTGTAACCGCTTGACTTTCCATAACGCATTGTTAAGCTCTTGCAAAACTCCACCGTTTTGATAATATAGGTTCATTAACATTATTCCTGAAGGGAACTTTATGGGCATAATACAAAAACATCGAAAACGCGAATCGGTGCTCTCCACGCTTTGTCTGGCTATAGTGCTTGGGGTTTTTGTCTATGTGTTTACAATACACGCCGTTGATACCGGCTCGGTTTTCGGCGAAAACAGCAGCGTACAAAGCGAGCCTGAGCAGCAGTCGTCGGGTATCGAAGGCCTCGCAATCTACACCCCCAAAGAAACCTACAACCCCGACACCCTCTACGAAAAGATCAACGGCAAAGCACCCCTCTACACAGACGCAGGGTTTGTGAGCCTTGACGCAACGCGCTATCAGCTCGAAGGCACGAACAAGTGGTTCGAGGCGGAAATCTTTACGATGTCATCGCCGGAATCTGCGTTCTACGTGTTCAGCGTGCAGAGGCGTCCTGAGGCCATATACGACGGCATAGAGGATGCACTCATCGAATACCGCACGGAAAACAGTTATTTTCGCTTCGCAGGAGATAAGTACTGCGAGTTTGTGGGGGCGGAGGCCTCCGATGAGCTAATGGCCGCCATGATGAAGTATGGCCGTAATATAAACGCGGACAGCGCCCTTCCCGCGGCGCTCGCCCCCCTGCAAAAGAGCGATATGTTCGACAGAAGCAGCATCAAGCTGAGCATGCTCAACACCTTCGGTGCCGAAGGGCTCAACCGCATTATGATAGGTCAAAGCGGCGATGACACATTCTTCTGGCGGCTCTGCGACAGCGAGGAGCAAGCGAAAGAATGCTTCGGCGTATATACCAGATTTATGGCAAATATGGGCATGGAAAACACCTCGGCGGATGCAAACACCGGCCTCTATGATATGTTCGGGGTTTATGAGCTGTTTACGGTAAAGGGCAAGCTGTTTGTCGGCGTGCATGAGGCCGTTGATGTTGATGCGGCAAAAACGGGAATCGATAAACTTTCAGCAATGCTTACGGGAGATGGTAAATGACAGAGATGGAAAGACGCGCCTTTATCAAGCAGGCCGCAGGCGCAGGTATAACAGCCGCAGCGCTTCTCGGCGGAGCCGGCTTTTTTTACGGCCGCGACACTTCGAAAAAAGGCATCGGTTTCACAATGCCGGATTTCGGCGTTGAGCCGGTTGATGGCAAGGTAATTTCTACGGTTACCGGCTCCGAGCGTGGCGCTATGCTCAAGATGGCGATGGATATGCTTGGTGGAATAGGGCGCTTTATTGACAAGGGAGATGTAGTGGCGATTAAGCCGAATGTAGCGTTTGCCAGCCCGGCAACGCTCGGCGCCACGACCAATCCCGAGATGGTCTATGAGATGGCAAGGCTCTGTTTCGAGGCGGGCGCGAAAGAGGTGCTTGTCTTCGACAACCCCATCAACAGCCCCGCAAGTTGCTTTATAATCAGCGGTGTTACGGACGCCGCGCATAAGGCAGGCGCGAAGGTGATTGTGCCGGCGGAGAGTATGTTCAGCGAGATGAACCTCGATGGCGGTGCTCTGATAAAGAACTGGCCCGTATTTACCAGCCCTCTCAAACGCGCTGACAAACTTATCGGGCTTGCTCCCGTGAAAGACCACCACCGCAGCGGCGCTTCTATGACAATGAAAAACTGGTACGGCCTGCTTGGCGGTCGCCGCAATATATTCCACCAGAACATAAACGGGATAATCAGCGAGCTGGCACAGTTCGTCAAGCCGACGTTCGTTGTGCTGGACGGGGTCGTCTCGATGATGCGCAACGGCCCGACGGGCGGCAGCTTCTCAGACCTCAAAGACACCGGCCGCATTATCGTGAGCACGGATATGGTCGCCGCGGATACGCTGGGGGCCGGGCTGCTTGAGCGCGAGCCATCTTCTCTTGCGTACATCTCGATGGCGCAGGACAGTGGAGTGGGAATAAACGATTTCAACAAGCTGGGTCTTCTTGAGGGTAAGGTGTGATATGAAGATAGTTCAGGCGAGAAAGATTTCACAGGCCCTGTTCCTCGGGCTTTTCATCTGGTTTTGCACGGTAAGCGATATTGGCAGCAGTTTCTGGCACCTCCAGGGCTGGCCGGTAAACTTATTCCTCAACGCCGACCCGCTCGTGGCCTTCGGTACAGTCCTTTCCTCCGGTACGTTGCATATCGGGCTGATTTCGGGCGTTTTAATACTGGTTGCGACAGTTTTTTTCGGTCGTTTTTTCTGCGGGTGGTTCTGCCCGTTCGGCGCGTGGCATCAGATTATAAGCCATCTCTTCTGGCGCAATCGCAAGGCGAGCGAACGGATCAAAGCCGAGCGCTACAACAAATGGCAACGCGCTAAATACGTGATTTTATTTGTATTCCTCGGTATGGCTGTTGCCGGCGGTGAAAGTACGCTGCTGACCGGCCTGCTCGACCCGATACCGCTCTTTACGCGCTCCTTCAATATGGTTATGCTGCCTGCAGTGAATTATTTCAAGAGCGGCAGCTTCCATCGCGGCTACGATTTCACACTGGGCCTGCTGATTGTCTTTGCGGCGTTCAGCCTGCTCAACCTCGTACGCCCGCGTTTTTTCTGCAAGTTTATCTGCCCGACAGGCGCACTGCTCGGTACTTTCAGCCGCTTCAGCTTGATGCGGGTTGAGAAGATACAGGATGAATGCAGGATGTGTGGTCTGTGCGAAAAGAATTGCCACGGTTCGGCGAGCCCGCAGACAGCCACCCGCCTCAGCGAGTGCATGCTCTGCTTCAACTGCCGCAGGAACTGCCCCGACGACTGCATCGGCTACCTGCCGGCAGGCTCGGGCAAGGATAAGCCCGCTCCGGACATCAGCCGCCGCGGCGTACTTATCTCACTGGCCGGCGGCCTCACTGCGGCGCCTGTGCTGCGTGCTTCGCGCAAAATTGCCGGCGACAACCACGACAACAGCATCATCCGCCCGCCCGGCTCACTTCCCGAGAAGCAGTTTCTCGATAAGTGCCTGAAATGCGGCCAGTGCATGAGGGTCTGCCCGTCAAACGTGATTCAACCGGCATCTGTCGGCAAGGGGCTTGAGATGATGTGGACGCCGGTGCTTAACAACCGCATAGGCAAAAGCGGCTGCCAGCTTAACTGTTCGATTTGCGGGTATGCCTGCCCCACCGGTGCGATAAAACCGCTTACGCTCGATGAGAAACACGGAACTGGCGAGTTCGAGGAATTCGGCCCCGTAAAGCTTGGCACGGCGTTTGTTGACCGCTCACGCTGTTTGCCCTGGGCGATGAACAAGCCATGTATCGTGTGCCAGGAGAATTGTCCCGTGAGCCCGAAAGCCATCTATACGATAGATGAATTCGAGCGCGTGCGCAGGTTCAACTATTCGGTAACCGCGGGGCAGTTTGAAGACGACCAGACCATCCTGACGCTTGATTCAGAGATCGGCTCCGGCTACGCCACAGGCGACTACTACATATTCGCTGCGGGCAATCGCTACCAGATAACCGACTGCGCCGGAATGATAGCGAAGGTGAACGGAAGGGTGAGCGAGCTTAAATCAGGCGATAATGTGGAGCTGCATGTACGCTTGCAGAAGCCGGCTATCGACATAGAAAAATGTATCGGCTGCGGAATTTGCGAACACGAATGCCCTGTCAGCGGTAAAAGAGGTGTAAGAGTGTCTTCAGAGGGCGAATCGCGAGATGAGTCGAGCAGGTTGCTGCTTTCTCCGACAGGAGGCGCGCAGGGCAAGCAGAGACGCTATAGAGGCGGTCGGGGCTGATGAGTAGAAGTGATTCGGCGGCGAGTAACCGCCGGGGCTTATATAATGCTTTAACGCAAAAGGAACTAAAAATGAGTGAACTTGACAGAAGAGGTTTTTTCAAGGCCGTCGGCTTTGCTTCGCTTGCTGGCGCGGCGTTTGCCGCAGAATCGCTACCGGAAACTCCAAAGCCTGAGGCCGCCGAGGCAGTTGAAGAAAAGAAGCCTGCCGTACAACAGAGAAAGCTCGGCAAGACGGAGCTTATGGCTCCGGTGCTTGCGTCGGGCCTGATGTACAACACAGTTGACAATCAGTCTGTGTTGCTTGCCTCCGTAATGAAGGGTGCAACATACTGGGATACCGCCAGCGGTTATGCAGGCGGCAACAGCGAGCTGGGCATCGGCAAATTTTTCAAGAAACACCCTGTCCGTGATAAAATCATCATCGCTTCAAAAGCATCCGGCGCCAGAGACAATGCCGGCAGAGACAACTGCCTGCAAACCTCCTTTGAGCGCATGGGCACCGACTACATCGACATCTACTACGGCATTCACGGCATGGGCAATCCCGACCAGCTCACAAATGAGCTGAAAGAATGGGCTCAGAAGGCCAAGGAAGAGAAGAAAATTAAGTACTTCGGCATCACCACTCACAGCAATATGCAGGAATGCCTCCATGCCTGCGCGGAGTGCGGCTATATTGATGTTATTATGACAAGCTACAACTTCCGCCTCATGCAGGATGAGAAGATGCAGAAGGCCGTTGAAGCGGCAAACAAGGCCGGTATCGGGCTTGTAGCTATGAAGGCGATGGCCGGCCGCGCCAACATCGAAACAGACGCCGACAAAGAGATCGCCGGCGCTTTCCTCGAAAAGGGACTCACGCCCGCACAGGCCAAGATCTGCGCCGTTCTCTCCGACAAGCGCTTTGCGAGCGCCTGCGTTGGTATGAACAACGTACGCGAGTTCAGTGAAAACCTGAAGATTGCGCTGGTCGAAGAGACTCTAACCTTCGATGACCACAGCCGCTTGAACCAGATCGCGAAGAAGACCTGCACGGGCTACTGCGCAGGTTGCGCGGATAAGTGCGGCAAGGCCAGCGGCAACCCGTACATCGCAGACGCTATGCGTTGCCTGATGTACCACGATTCCTACGGAGAGAGAGAGATGGCGAGAGAGGTATTCGCGGAAATCCCCGCAAAATACCGCGCCGACTTCCTCACCGGCAATTTCGCAAGCGCAGAGAGTGCCTGCCCCAACAATATGCCGATTGCCCGCTTGCTCAAGAGAGCATGCGGCAGACTCGCTTAATTTCAGATAACATAGCGGGCTTCTCTTTCACAAGGGGAGCCCGTTTTTTACTTACGCCGGCGCAAATGCGGCACAACGGCAAAAGCACGAAAATCATTTAATTTTCAAATTTAGCAGTTGAAATGTTTCGGCAAATGACTACAATACCTAATCCCTTAGAGGAAAAGGGTCGATGCCCGAGTGGCTAAAGGGAACGGGCTGTAAACCCGTTAGCGAAAGCTTACGTTGGTTCGAATCCAACTCGGCCCATTAAGAGACCCCGGTAAAGCAAACGTTTATCGGGGTCGTCTTTTGAAACTGCCCGCGTTTGCGGCAGGCTGAGAAGTCGGGCCCATAGCTCAGTCGGTTAGAGCTACGGACTCATAATCCGTCGGTCCTTGGTTCGAGTCCAAGTGGGCCCATTCGATTTCTCCTCTTTCAAGGCGACGTAGCCAAGTGGTCTAAGGCGTCGGTTTGCAAAACCGATATTCGTGGATTCGAATTCCACCGTCGCCTCTTTTTTTCTTTCCTCCCTGCTTTTGTGGTTTTACCTCACCTATTCCGCAATAAAACTTGCTCGTTTACTCATTCCCGATAAGATATAAACAATGAATCAGCAGGAATACCAATACATAGACAATCAGGTGGATCTCGACCGACTCACAGAACTGATGCCGGATGCTCAGTACGCCGCGATAGATATCGAGGGCAACAGCCTCTATAAATATTTTGAGTGCGTGTGCCTCTTGCAGCTCGCCACGGATTTCGGTTGCTACGTACTTGACACACTCGCAAAGCTTGACTTCGCACCCTTTATGCGCGTGCTCGAACAGACAGATCTCATACTGCATGGCTACGACTATGACCTGCGTATGATGCAGAAGGATTTCGCCTTCAACCCGTCAGGGAAAGTTTTTGATACACATAAAGCGGCGATGTTCCTGGGGCTTGAGAAAATCGGCCTCAACGACCTGCTCAGAGAGGTGCTCGATATCGACCTGCCCAAAGACCAGCAGCTCTCCAACTGGACCATCCGCCCTCTCAGCCCCGAACAGCTCAGCTATGCAGTAAACGATATTGCGTACCTGCGGCCGCTCTCGCTGCGTATGACAGAAATGCTCGAAGAAGCCGATAAGCTCAAATGGTACAATGAATCAATGCACCAGATAGCGGCAAGCGCCGGAAGCTACAAGCAGAAGGAAGTGATAGACCCGTGGCGCGTAAAGGGCTCGCGAAATCTCGATCGAGCGCAGCTGCGTTTTCTGCGTGAGTTGTGGCTCTGGCGCGATGGCGTCGCGAGGGATATGGACAGGCCACCGTTCAAGGTGCTGCAGAACAACTTCCTTATCGAAATCGCCGAGCAGGCCTGCGCCGACCCCTCATTTGACGTATATTGCTTCAGGCGAATCAGAAAGCACATCAGACCGAAATATATGCAACAACTTGCCGAGGCTATCAAAAGAGCCGAAGAATTGCCCGAAGACGAATGGCCCGATAAATACCTCCCGCGCAAGGAGTACCAACCGATCGACAAAGAGCTCACGGCGAAACTGCGCGATTATGTGGGGAAAGTGGCAGAGGATAACGCTCTGGAGCCGAGTATGCTGGCTAAGCGAATCAGAATTGAGGCGGCAACGAAAGTGTGCCCGAATAATATCACGCACCTCAAGAAGATACTCGGCCTCGAACCCTGGCAGGAAAAGCTCATCCTCAAAGGGATGATGGATATTATCAGTAATCACTGTTCCGAGTGATAAAAGCCGCGGGCTTGCAGACCACTTCAACCTCGCCTTTTGCGTATTGCGGCCTTGACTACAAGCTGCTCCACTTCCACGGGCACCCTCGCACGACCTGTTTTGCTCTCATAATCTATGCGGGCAAGCGCCTTGATAACCTCCGCAATGGTACGCAGATTCCACACTGAAAGGTTTGAGAAGAACTGCTCCTTGCCGTAGTAAATGCGAAGCTCCGAGGCAATTTGCGGGGGGGCGATTCGCCTGTCCATCATTGCACGCGCTCTGAACATACGCCTGAAGTGGAACGCGAAGGCCCCGACAACGGTATATTCAGCGTCTTTATCGGAAGAGAACATATTGCGTAGCCTGCGCACGGCCTCGTCCGTCCTGCCGGCGGTCATCGCATCAATCACGTTAAAAACATCATAGTTGCGGTTGCTGCCGCAGAGAGCGGTTATGTCCGCCGGCGTGATTTCGGGGGCATCGCCCGCATACACAGACAGCTTCGCAATCTCGTTGCTGATCATAGAGACATCATCCCCCGCATACTCCACCACCATTCTCGCGGCGTTGGCGCTCAGCTTCTTGCCAAACTCATTCTTAGCTACCTGAGCGGCGAAGCCGGCCATATCACCCTTTCGCAGCTCGTTTATCTTCTCGACCTGCCCGGCCGAAGCAAGTTTTTTTGCGATTTTCGTGTTGCTGCGCAGGCTTGAAAGCGTAAGCAGGAGCACTCCATTTCGGGCGGGAGAATCAAAGTATTTCAAAAGCAGGTCGGAATTGGCCGAGAGAAATTTATCCGCGTCTCTCAACAACACAACCTTGCGATCGGCGAGAAACGGCAATGTGCGCAGTTCATCAAGAACCGTAGCAGCCTCGGTTCTGTCCGGATCGCAGGAGACAAGCGCCATATCTCGCTCTTCGGGGCTGAGCAGCTCATCAAGCAGAGCCTCAAGCCTCTTGTTCACAAGAAAGCTGTCTTTGCCGTATATAACGTAAACCGGCTTGCGGGGATTGTCCTGTTTCTTTGCCATAGAGTTAATCATATAGGAAAGCCCACCGCTTTCAATAGCACCGCAAATCATAGCGCACGATACCCCCCCCTATTTAAAATCTTCCTTGCGCAGGCCGTACTTCTGCATTTTGCCATACAGGCCTCTGGTGTGTATGCCGGCCCTCTCTGCGGCCAGAGAGACTTTCCCCTTTGTTGTGGTGAGCATGCCGCTGATATACGCCTTCTCAACACGCCCCCAGACATCTTCCTTGACCTGCGCAAGCGTTTTTTGTTCCCAGTCCTGTCCGGCAAGCGCGGCAGGCTCAAGCAGTCTTTCGCGGTTGAGGTGGCTGATGGCATCAGGCAGATCTGTGCGGGTTATAATGTCGCCTTCGCAGAGCAGCATCGCCCTCTCGATGACATTCGCCAGCTCGCGCACATTACCAGGCCAATCGTACTTTATCAGATATTTGAGCGCTTCATCGGAGATGTGGCGAATGTCGCGTTTGATTTTGACCCCGATCGCCGCGGTAAACCTGCGGGCCAGGTCGGGGATGTCTTCCCTTCTCTGCCTCAAAGGGGGCACTTCCAGTTCAATGACGCTCAGGCGGAAGTAGAGATCGCTGCGGAACCGCTTCTCGCGCACTTCCTCCTCCAGGTCCCTGTTCGATGCTGCAATCAGACGCACATCCACGCGCACCGAATTCTCGCTACCGATTCGTTTGACATTAAAATCCTGCAAAACCCGTAGTAGCTTGGCCTGAAGGTGCAGAGGCAGCTCACCGATCTCATCGAGAAACAGCACGCCGCCATGTGCAAGCTCGAACGCGCCGCGGCGGCTCGTGGCAGCGCCGGTGTATGCGCCCTTCTCATGGCCGAACAGCTCGCTTTCAAGCAGTTGCTCGGGCAAAGCCGCGCAGTTTATCGCCAAAAACGGCCCGTCTGAATCGGGGCTCTCAGCATGTATCGCGCGGGCAAGATGCTCCTTGCCCACACCCGTTTCGCCGAGCAGCAGGATAGTGCTCTTAGACCCTGCCACCCGCCCGACGGTATGCATAAACATCTGCATCTCCTGACTTCGCGAAATGAAATCCGAGAGCTGCGGCGTCCTTTCACCGGAGTTTTCCGCGAACGCGTGCAGAAGAAATTGACGGCGGCTGTCGATTGTCGCCTCGATGGCCTCAAAGAGTTGCTGCTGTTCAAGACCGGAATAGAGAACTGTATCAAAGCCCCAGCTGATAAGCTCGGCGCTGTCGCTCGGCTCGGCGCTGTCGGTAATGACGATTGTTGTCGGCATTTCCGGCATCTCGTTCAAAATAGTGATATACTGCTCCAGAGGCCCCGAAACAAGCGATTCATGAATAATAATAACATCGCTCGCCTCCCCGATGAGCCGTCTCCAGATGCTCTTGCTCGGGCGAATCTTCGTTACCAGGTCGCTCCCCGCAGCGAGACGGCGGCAAAGGCTGTTTTGAAACCTGCTGTCTGTCAGGCAGATGCTCAATCTAAGTATCATGGCACTCTTTCCGTAAATAAATACTGAATTTCATAAAGACGGTATTATTATACTCGTTTTAGCAAGCAAGCAAGCCGAATACAGCTGTTTGAAGGCCCAACAGACGTAAACGGTATTTTTTTACGCGTTTTTTACAGCAAGCAAACAAAAAACGCTCTGCTTTCTACACTTTCAGTTAGACACAATACACGGCTAAGTCCTTTAATTAAAGTATTTTACAGTTATTTAATTATTTTTACCCACATTTGGCACGCCAGTTGTACTATGAGAGCACATTGGATTGTTCTTTTGTTTAAGGTTATATCAGATGAAGCAAAGCAAAAATAAGCAATACAACGATTACGAAGAAGAAGAATACGAGCGACAGTATGAGCGCAGGCGCAAAAACAGGGATAGGAAACCCCGGCGCAGCGAACGGGAGTACGACCGCATCGAAGAAAATGAAGAAGAATAACAAAACTCCTGCTCAGACAGGCAAGAAAGGCGGACACTATGAATGAAATGCTTTGCGAAGCACCGAAGCAATGTTTTGAAACCGAAGGCGAAGTCTGGGGGATTGCCTCCAGCATAGACATCTACGATTGCGCCCCCGAGCTTATCCGCTCGGCCGAGTACATCAGGCAGTTTGTAATCGACCTTTGCGATCTCATCGAGATGAAACGCTTCGGTGAGACGCAGGTTGTACATTTCGGCGAGGACGAGAAAGTCGCGGGGTATTCGATGGTACAGCTGATTGAGACATCCCTCATCAGCGCGCACTTCGCCAACCTCACCAACGCAACCTACCTCGACGTATTCAGCTGCAAACCGTACGACCCCGAAGTAGTGCGTGCGTTTGCCGTTCGCGCTTTCGGCGGCAATTCGAGCAACATAAACGTAACCTTCCGTCGTTGACAAAAATGAAACTTCGTACCACCGAAAACATCTCACAATGCCGCGAGCTGTGGCGGCGCTACGTCCCGCAGGACTGTTTTTTCAACCTGTGGGAAGTGCGCGAGTGCTTCCACCTAACCTTCGGTAACGAGCCGTTTTTCGTAACGGCTGAGGAAAACGGTGTGCTCTGCGGGCTTCTCGCCCTCTGCCGCAACGGCAGCGGAAAGGGTGTTTCGTTTTTTCCAGGCGAGCTGTACGGTGGCCGCACATGGCTTGAACAAAACGTAATATACGCCTCAAGCCACAGAGCCCTTGAAACGCTTCTCGGCGCACTCCCCAATGAGGGGGAGGTGCGCTATCTGCGTGCCGCAGGCGGCCTTCTGGAGACATTTTGCGATGAGGACGAGCTGAACTACTCGCTCCTGCCGCCGGCGCTTGATTACGATTTTGACAGATACCTCGCCGGTATGGACGGTAAATACCGCCGCAACCTCCTGCGCGAACTCAGGCAGTTTGATGCGGAGGTGCGGCTGAACAATTTCGCCGACATAGACGCCATGCTCGATTTGAATCTGCAAAACTTCGGCAGCCATTCCTACTTCGCGGACAGCCGCTTTCTGGCAGGATTCAGGCGTATGCTCGGTTACGCACGCTATATGGAGGCGCTCCGCGTAACCACGATGCTCGTTGACGGGCAGATTGCCGCGGTGGACGTGGGGGTAACGCATGCGAACCGGCACACCGTCCTCGCAGGCGGCACAAACCCGCTCTTCAAGGGCATAGCAAAGCATATCAACATCCATCATATCAAGTGGGCGTTGGAAAGCCGCTTGGGCCGCGTGGATTTCCTATGCGGTGATTTCGGCTGGAAAGATAAATTCGCCCTGCATGCCGAACCGCTCTATAAGCTCAGCCGTGAGAAGATTGCCGTGCAGTTGCCCGTTGCCGAGGAGTGCATGATATGAGTAGCCGTGAGCTTGTGCTTGTCGTCGGGACAACGTGCGACTATGTAGAGCATTTGCGCGAAACGAGCAAGGGGGAAGTGCTTTTTCTCACCGACATATCCTTTGCCTGCGATTCCGAAGACGATCTCAAAGATGAGCTCTTCTGCGATTTATCATCGCCTAAGGATGTGCTGCGTTTTCTGAAATCTCATCTTGCAGCCTCGCGAATCAGACTAACAGGAATCACCTGCTACGACTGCGAATCGCTCAGACTCGCATCGTTTCTTGCAGAGAGCCTGTCCTTGCCGTATCCATCGCGTAAGGCGATCGCAATAACAAGAGACAAGCAACGAAGCAAGGAGTTTCTCGCACAGGCAGGCGTGAGCGTGGGCCGGTTTGCAAGGGTCAGTGATATGGAAAGTGCGCTGGAATTCTTCAACGCCTGCGGAGAAGATATTGTGCTCAAGCCCGTATCCGGTTCGGGGAGCGAGTATGTGTTCAGATGCAATAGCGAGCAACAGCTCAAAGCAAACTTCGCGCAGATAATGCGCCTGTTGACAAGACGCAGCCACTGCCGCATGTACGAAGATTTCAGCGGAGCGATTCTTGCGGAGAAATATTATTCTGGCAGGGAATTCAGTTGCGATGCCATCTGGCAAAACGGCGAAACTCGTATTCTGCGCCTCACCGAAAAATTCCACCTCACCGGCGCCCCACTCGGTACTACCCGCGGATACATATACCCCGCACAACTGCCCGAGCATATAAGCCTGCCGGACATTACGCGCCAGCTCCACAAGGCCGCAGAAGCTCTGGGACTTTCCGGCGTGATATTTATGACCGATTTTCTTGCAACCGAGCAGGGGATTGTGCTGCTGGAGATTACGCCACGCCCCGGCGGCGACTGCCTGCCCGCCCTGCTTAGATGTGCTGCTGGATTTGATGTAATTTCTGCGGCGGTGAACGTGGCCGAGGGGCAGAGCTGCGAAAACGCAAGCATCGCCTGCGCAAGACATATCGGTCTGCGCATATTCGCTCGCAATGAAGGGCTTATAAAGAATCTGGATTTTTCGGCGCTCGAAGCGGACGCTCGCGTGCTTGACATAGAACCAAAGCGCCAGGCGGGGGATATTGTGGCCCTGCCCCCGAAAAGCTACGACAAATGGCTTCTGGCAAACGTTATTTTTCGTCCGAATAACGCGAGTGACTTTATGGAGCAGTGTGATGAGCTGACAAACGCTCTGCACGTGGATATAGAGGAAATGGAGCTTTGATAAGCGATTTGCTCACGGAAATGGCCGGAGACGTTCTCGGCCGGCGTGAAAAATTTGCCACGCTCGCAGGGCAGCTCGGCACGCCGCTTTATGTATTTGATGAACAGCTCCTGATTGAACGCTGCGAGAGATTGAAGCAGGCCTTTGCGAAGTTTCCCGTGCCCGTGAGCGCCTTTTATGCTGTAAAAAGCAACAATCATCCGTATGTCAGCAAGGCGCTTGTCGCTCAAGGAATCGGGCTCGACATATCAAGCGGCCTTGAACTTGCTCTCGCTTTGGAAGCGGGTGCGCGTGAGATTATCTTTACCGGCCCGGGTAAGACGGCATCGGAGCTTGAAGCAGCCACGAGTGCAGAAGTTCAGCCGATTATCTGGCTCGACAGCCTCACCGAACTCAAACGCCTTGCCGGTGCCGCGCAGGAAGCAAAAACACCCGTGAGAATCGGGGCGAGGCTGAACATACAGCCGGACGGTCTCTGGCGAAAATTCGGGATTGACATAAACGAACTTGTCGCCTTCATTCACAAGGCGCAACTTTGCCCCTTTCTTGATTTCTGCGGCATACACTTCCATTCAAGCTGGAATATGGACGCTCGCGCACAAACGGCGATTATCGAATCTCTCGGCGCAAAACTTTCGCCATTGCCGGAGCCCGTACGCCAAAAGATTCGCATAATCGATATTGGCGGGGGGTACTGGCCTGAGCCGGGCGAGCTATGCTGGGCGGATGGTGAGGCGCAGATGATTATGAAGCGTGGTTTGATTGATTTTGACCCCGCTGAATTCAAGCGCACATTCACGCCAGCCGTACCGATAGAGCAGTTTGCCCAAGAGCTCGGCGATGCCGTGGAAAAATACCTTGGCTGTCTGCCTCTGGAGAGAGTATTCATTGAGCCGGGCAGATGGCTTTGTAGCGATTCGATGAGCCTGATTATGCGCGTTACGGACAAAAAAATGCCGGATCTGGTCATTACAGACGCAGGCACGAACGCAATCGGCTGGGAGCGCTTCGAAAGCGATGTGTTTCCCGTGGTAAATCTTACCCGCCCGCAACTCACCGAGCGGCCCTGTCACCTGCTTGGCTCGCTATGCACGCCGCATGATGTGTGGGGGTTCTCATACTTTGGCGCCGCTATCGAAGAAGGCGATTTGCTCCTTGTCCCTTCTCAAGGCGCCTACACATGGTCTCTGCGGCAGGAGTTTATCAAGCCGGTGCCGAAAGTCTGCCGGCTCGGCTGACCGGCACCGCACCACTGCGATACGCCTGCGAACATCAATTTGTCATCATACGCTTGAGGATTTCCAGCTCACCAGCGCGGATATGGTAGCTCTCTTCGTCGGAGGGATAGCCACCCGACAGAACATCCTGATGGTACTGTGAAATCGCCTTCTCGATGCTCTCGGAGATATTAGTGTATCTGCGGGCGAATTTTGGCATATAGCTGTCATGCAGGCTGAGCACATCATTTATCACGAGCACCTGCCCGTCGCAGGCCGCACCCGCACCGCAGCTGACCGTCGGCACGGTTACGTTCTCGCAGATGATGTCAACCACCTCGCAGCACGCGCCCTCAATCAGAATAGAGCCTGCGCCTGCGCGTTCCATATCCTCCGCAAGCTTTATCAGCTCATAGCCCTTGGCGGCGTTTGTGCCCTCGGCTTTGAGTACGCCTTTGAGCCCGATTGCCTGTGGCCGCAGGCCGATATGTGCCATCACGCTGATCCCGCAGTCTGCGATGGCTTTGATGGTGTCGAGCTGTGCCCTGCCCGCTTCAACCTTCACAACGTCGGCATCGGCCTCAGAAACGAAGCGACCCGCGTTCTGCATGGCCGTGCGAAGCGATGGCTGATACGACATAAACGGCATATCCGCTATGACCATCTTCTCCGGCGCGCCCCTGCGCACCGCACATGTGAGGGCGAGAAGAATATCCATCGTGATGCCGAGCGTGTTGCGGGCGCCGAGCATCATCTGCGCCGCAGAATCGCCGACGAGCAGCGAATCAATCTCGGTGCGCGCGAGGATACGGGCCATTGTATAATCGTAGCAGGTGATCATGGAGAACTTTTCTCCCCTGCTCGCCCGCCTGTACATATCTGATACGCTAAATTTATCCATGACTGCTTTTCTCCGGCTTGATGCGCCTTAACTCAGTTCTTTCTTCCAGTACGCGATTCTCTCTTTGCTCTGCGAGCTGCCTGCGGCACCCGGGCTTGTGTATTGCGCGGCAACGCGGGCGGCGGTGAGATTTTCAAACACGTCGCAGTCTATTGCCCCGCAGAACTCCTGATACCTGCTCAGGCTCACCTCGCTGAGCTTCTGCCCTTTTTCTTCGCACCAGGCCACAATCCGCCCTACGATGCCATGCGCCTCTCGGAACGGAACTCCCCTGCGCACGAGGTACTCGGCCAGGCTCGTCGCATCGAGGAAACCCTCATCTATGTCCTTTGCAATGTGCTTGGTGCGGAAATCCGTGTTCGAGACGATCGCCGCGGCCATATCAAGGCAGTTGGCGGTATAATCGGCGGCGTTGAAGATGTGAATCTTATCTTCCTGCAAGTCGCGATTGTACGTACTGGGCTGCGCCTTCAGCATCATCATCAGCGCGCTCAGCGAGCCGTAAACGTTCGCGCTCTTGCCGCGAATCAGCTCGAGCATATCGGGGTTGCGCTTCTGCGGCATCATACTTGAAGACGTGCAGTATTTATCGCTCGTCCTGATGAAGCCGAACTCCGTGGTAGTGTAAATGATAAAGTCTTCGGCCAGCTTAGAGAGATGTGTCATTATCATCGAGCAGGCAAAAGCGAACTCCGCGCAGTAGTCGCGGTCTGAAACAGAATCGATGCTGTTGTATGTGATGTCTGCGAAGCCGAGCTTCTTTGCCGTGCTGAAGCGGTCAATCGGGAGAGTGGAGCCGGCAACCGCCCCGCTACCAAGCGGAGACACATTCACGCGCACGCGAAGATCGGCAAGCCTGCCCTTGTCGCGCTCGAACTGCTCAACAAAGCTCAGCAGGTACGCCGCGATAACAATCGGCTGCGCCCGCTGGAGATGCGTGTATGAGGGCATAATCGCATCGGTATATTTCTCGGCCAGCGTAACAAACGCGCGCTGCACATCCACAATATGGGCAGTGAGCGAATCTATCTCTTCGCGCATCCACAGCCGCATATCCAGCGTAACCTGATCGTTGCGGCTGCGGCCCGTATGGAGCTTGCGGCCGGTATCGCCGCACCGCTCGACAAGCGCCGCCTCAATGGCCATATGAATATCCTCATAGACCACATCAAACTTAAAATTACCCGCTTCGATGTCCGCCTCGATGGCGAGAAGATTTTCGCGAATTATGCCGAACTCCCCGGCCGTGATAAGCCCTTGCTCGCTGAGCATCTCCGCATGCGCGATAGAGCCCTGTATGTCATATTTATACAGGCGCCTGTCGTAAGAGAGCGATTCAACGAAATTCATCGCGAGCTCATCGGGCGCATTCTTCAGCCTGTGCTGCCAACTCTTTTTATTATCTGCCATCTTTGCCTCAGTGCGGCACTGCCACATTTTCTAAATCAATAAAATCGTAACTTAGCTCACTCCCGAAAAGCAACATCTCATTCTGATCAAGAGCCAGATTGCCTGCGGTAATTTCAATTGCCAACTCTGAGCTGTCGATTCCAATCCACGCTCTCTCCAGCCTGTTTGCTGCTCGGAGAGTCGATCCGGAACCGCAGAAACAATCTAAAACAATGCTGTCTTCGTTGGATGAAGTTCGCACAATCCGTTCAAGCATCTGCATATTCTTCTCTGTTGGGTAGCTTGGATACTGAGGATCTTTAAGCTCCCAGACATCCTGAACCCGCTTTCCGTCGCTTTCATCTGCATATATCTTTTTTCGTGGATTTCCGTTTAAAGACCACTCTATCAACCCCTGTTCATCCCACTGTTCAAGCGTGGCGGTATCTGTTCGCCAGTGCCGTCCTGTCGGAGGCAGAATCCCCTTAAACGGCTGGCTTGAAGCGCCATTTTCTGTTTCGCCAGGAGCGTGTATTGGAACAGTAGTATATCTTCTGCCATCAGAGCCTATCTTTGCATAGAGACGTTTAATATCGGCCTCCGTATAGCCTTCTATCGGTTCATTCCATATTGGCGAGCTGCCCTTGGAGTAGAACAGCACCATATCTTTAATGTTGCCGTAGCCAACCCTCGCGAAGTTTTTCGGGTTGCACTTTATGCGTGTTATATCATTTCTGAAGTTGTTGATTCCAAAAACTTCATCCATCATCACCTTCACATAATGCCCGATTTTATAATCTATATGCAGATAAATCGAACCTCTGTCGGAGAGCAGTTCTCTCAGTAAAACAAGGCGCTGCCTTAGAAACTCTATAAAATCGGCGCCTTTTGTCTTGTCGGAATAGGCCACTTTCCCATTACGCTGAGAGCTTATGGTCGATACCCTTCCCTCTGAAACCTTGAATTCTATTCCCGTGGCAAAAGGCGGGTCGATATATACCAAATCAACCTTACCTGCAAGCTTTTTCTCGCATATAAGGTAATCAAGGGCTGCCAGATTGTCCGATTTTATCAATAGATTATTCATTCACATATCACCGGCTGCAGGGTAACTCAGGCTGACGCTTTTATTATACCGCAATGGGGGGAAGTTTTCAAAGACGAATATTAAGCTTCTGGCCGAAAGGTTCATCGCGGCTCGGGCGCTGAGGCCGGTTATCCCTGTTCTTCTTCGGGCGCGGCTTATCGGCGGGCCTTGTCTTTTTCGGCGCGGAGGGGTCTGCACCGGTCTTCATGCTGAGCGAGATACGCTTTCTGTCCACGTCCACATCCAGAACGGTAACCGAAACCTTCTGCTGCACCTTGACCACGTCCATAGGATTTGACACAAACTTATCGGCAAGCTCGCTGATATGCACGAGCCCGTCCTGATGCACACCAATATCCACGAATGCGCCGAACGCCGTAACGTTGGTTACGATTCCGGGCAATTTCATACCCGGCTCAAGATCTTTTATCTCTTTCACTGCGTCCGAGAAGCTGAACAGCTCAAACTTCTCGCGCGGGTCTCTTCCGGGTTTGGCAAGCTCGGCCTTTATATCAACAAGCGTCGGCAGACCCACCTGCTCGGTTACATATTTGCTCAGATCAAGGCTGTTTACGAGCTTTTCGTTCGCGATAAGCTCTTTCACGCTGCAACCTGCGTCTTTGGCCATCTGCTCGACAATCCCGTACGATTCGGGATGCACCGCGCTCGCATCAAGCGGATTCGCCGCGCCGCGCACGCGCAGAAATCCCGCGCACTGCTCGAACAGCTTCTTCCCCACTCCGCTGACATCCATCAACGCCTTCCGGCTTGCAAACGGGCCTTTTGCATCGCGGCAGCTAACGATATTGCCCGCAACGCTCTTACCCACGCCCGCAACATACATCAGCAGGCGGCTGCTCGCCGTATTCACATCCACCCCCACACTGTTCACGCAGCTTATCACCACGTCATCGAGGCCGCTTTGCAATTTCTTCTGATCGACATCGTGCTGGTACTGCCCGACGCCTATGCTCTTGGGGTCTATCTTCACGAGCTCCGCGAGCGGGTCCATCAGCCTGCGGCCTATTGATACCGCGCCGCGGACGGTGAGGTCTTTATCGGGGAATTCCTCCCTGCCGGCCTCGGAAGCAGAATAAATGCTCGCGCCGGACTCATTCACCATTACAACAGGTATCTGGCGCCCCAAATCCACCGAAGATGCAAATTCCGCGGTCTCCTGGCTTGCCGTGCCGTTGCCGTACGCGATAATCTCTATCTTAAACTTCTCGCAGTAGTCGCGCAGTTTGCGGGCGGCCCGTTCTCTCTGTCCTGCACCGCTGTGCGGATAAATCACATCATCGGCAAGCAGAGCGCCCTGTTTGCTCAAGCACACGAGCTTGCAGCCCGTACGGAAGCCCGGGTCGAGAGCGAGAATGGCCTTTTCGCCGAGTGGAGCGGCAAGCAGCAGCTCGCGCAGGTTCTCGCTGAACACGCCTATCGCCGCTTCATCTGCGCGATGCTTGCTCTCAAGGCGAATTTCAGTTTCCATGCTGAGAGAAAGCAGGCGCTTGAAACAGTCTGCAATAGCCATACGCACCTGCGCGGAGGCAGGTGTTTCAGCAGTAATGTACATCTGTTCCATCAGAGCAATTGCCGCCTCCTGCTCCACTTCCACCCGCAACATAAGCATCTTTTCGTTGGCGCCGCGGCGCATCGCAAGCACTCGGTGCGAGGGCGCATCCTTCACCGGCTCCGACCAGTCGAAGTAGTCGCGGTATTTCGCGGCCTGTTCCTCCATCCCCGAAACCACCTTGCTCACAAACCTGCTCTTCGTGCGGTAGAGCAGGCGGATATCCTCACGCACTGCGGCGTCTTCATTGACAATCTCGGCAATAATATCGCGCGCGCCGGCAAGCGCCTGTGCTGCATCTTCAACGCATTTTTCCGCGTCGATGAATTTTTCAGCCTCTGCCACCACATCGAAATCTCCCTGAGCAAGCAGCGTTTCAGCGAGCGGCTCAAGCCCCTTCTCACGCGCAATCATAGCACGCGTACGGCGCTTCGGGCGGTACGGCAGATAAAAATCTTCGAGTTTGGCGAGCGTCTCCGCGGAAGCAAGCTCCTCGCGAAGTTTATCGGTGAGCTTGCCCTGCTCATCAATGCTCTTGATTATGGCATCGCGGCGCTTGTCAAGCTCGGCAAGCTGCGCAAGGCGGTCGCGAATAAACGTAATCGCAACTTCATCGAGATTTCCCGTGGCTTCTTTGCGGTAGCGGGCGATAAAGGGTACGGTGGAGCCGTCCGCAAAGAGTGCGGCAACAGCTTCAACCTGCGCCGGCTTCACATTCAGTTCGGCAGCGATTTTAGGGATGTATTCTGTCATAGGGAACAACTTTCACTAATTGAAAAGAGGCGATTAGCCTGCTTTGATTTACGTTGTATGTGAGAAGCGGGAGTTCAGTCCACGCCATATTCCTTGATCTTGCGGTAGAGAGTGCGCTCGCCAATACCGAGAATCTTCGCGGCCTTCTCACGATTGCCGCCGGTAAGTTCGAGCGTCTCCAGTATCGCCTGCCGTTCAAGCTCGGCAAGCGGTTGGCCCCCGAGGCTTGCCTCCGGCTGCGGGCCGGCGGTGAGCTGGGGAAGAGCGTTGATGTCGTTGGGGATGTCGCTGAGCTCTATCATCTCACCATCGCTCATAACCACCATCGCACGCACGGTATTGCGCAGCTGGCGGATATTGCCCGGCCAGAAGTATGCCATGAGTACCTCCATGCACTGGCGCGATATGTCTTTCATAGGAACGCCTATTTCGCGGCAGGTGAGATCGAGGTAGTGATGAATGAGGACGGGGATATCCTCGCGTCTTGAACGCAGAGGCGGCAAAACAATCCCAACGCCCTTTATGCGGAAGTAGAGGTCCTGGCGGAATTTCTTTTCCTCAACGAGCCCGGCAAGATCGCAGTTGGTCGCACTGACAAGCCGCACATCCACCTTCACCTGCTTTGTGCTGCCGAGCGGAACGATAACGCCGTCTTCAAGCACACGCAAAAGCTTTGCCTGCATTGAAAGCGGCATATCACCAATTTCATCGAGAAACAGCGTCCCCTTATCGGCCACTTCAAACAAACCTTTGCGGTCTGCGGTGGCGCCGGTGAAAGCGCCTTTGACATGCCCGAACAGCTCGCTTTCGAGGAGCGTCTCGCTGAGGCCGGCACAGTTTATCGGGCGAAACTCATTTGCCGCGCGGCGGCTGTTCAGATGCACGGCACGGGCCGTAAGCTCTTTGCCCGTGCCGGATTCGCCTTCTATGAGAATACTGAGATCCGTAGGCGAGGCCTTGCGCAGCACCTTGATTACGTTTTTCATTGCCGGCGATTTGCTGTGTATGCCCTCAAAAATAAGCTCACCGCCGGCTCGCTTCTGCAGCGTGCTTACGTCGCTGTGGCTACCGAGGCTGAAAGACCTGCCAAGCGATTCTATAATCTCTTCGAGCGTCCCCCTGCTGACCGGCCTTTCCAGAAAGTCGAGCGCGCCAAGACGAAGCGCCTTTTTGCAGGCCTCAATTGAGGGAGATTGCGCCAGCATTACCACTTGCGTATCAGGATATTTACGGGTGATGGCTTTGAGCAGCTCGAAGCCGTCAATGTCGTTGCCGGCAAGGATGTCCGTCAGGACGAGGTCGAGCTTGCGCCGCGAAAGCATCGCGGCGGTGTCCTCCGCACTGCCGGCGTAATATACCTTGGGACAAAGCCCTTCAAGCATTTCACCCACCCTCTCGGCCCTGCGTGAATTCTCATCCACTATCAGCACTGTTATACCGGTTTTTTCCATAGCTCGAGTAGTATAAACCAATACGCAAATAATTCAACTGCTCCGGCGGCGCCAATGAATGATTTTGCACGCACTGCGGACAAGGCAGATTCAGCGTAAATCGCGGCTCTGACTGCTCCAACGGCATTTCCCGCGTTTTGTCTGAAAGCTGTTTTGAGTTTATCAACCATTTCCGTCTGCGTACGACAGGTGCAATTTGCCCTTGACATTCGCTCACAATCATTGTATCACATTTTTGCAAATACGTTCGCCAAACGTGATAAGAAAATTATAATGTGGCACAGCTCTGAACAAGCCTCAGCCCTGAAAACAAGAGGCTTTGTTAGTGTAAATCGAACATTAAAGACTGAAAGCGGCTTTGAGTTTATCAACCATATCCGTCTGCTCCCACGGGAAGCTCGGATTGCCGAAGTGACCGTTTTGTGCCGTAACGCTATAAATAGGTCTTTTAAGGTCGAAATACGAGATAATTCCGTTCGGTGAAAGTGGAAACAGCTCGATGACGATTTCTTCAATCTTGCGCTCATCGTTTTTAGCCGTTCCGTTCGTGTCAACGAGCACGCTCAGCGGCTCATCCACACCGATTGCGTACGACAGCTGCACTTCGCACTCATCAGCCAGCTCCGCAGCTACGATATTCTTGGCGATGTAGCGTGCCATATACGATGCACTCCTGTCAACCTTCGATGGGTCCTTGCCGCTGAATGCTCCGCCGCCGTGGCTGCCGTGGCCGCCGTACGTATCGACGATAATCTTGCGGCCGGTGAGCCCGCAGTCGCCGTGCGGCCCGCCCACAACAAACTTGCCGGTGGGGTTGATGTGATAAATTATGCTTTCATCCTCAAGCTCCGCCGGCAGAGACGGTATAATTATCTTTTCCTTAATTATTTCTCTGGCCTTGTCTGTAAACAGGCCATCCTCTACAACCTCCTCAGTGTGCTGTGTGGAGATGACGACAGTATGAATGCGTGCGGGCATGCCGTCAGCGCCATACTCAACAGTTACCTGGCTCTTGCCGTCGGGCCGAAGCCAAGCGATTTCGCCCGTCTCGCGCGCCTCGGTGAGACGATCGGTAAGCTTGTGCGCCAGGTTTATCGTGAGCGGCATAAAGCTGTTAGTCTCGCGGCAGGCATAGCCGAACATAATGCCCTGATCGCCTGCGCCGGCCCTGTCAACACCCATCGCAATATCGGGGCTCTGGCCGATAAGTTTGACCTGCACATCGCAAGTATCGGCATCGAAGCCGATTGCCCCATCGGTATAGCCGATAGCGCGAACGGTATCACGCACGAGCTCCACAAGATCGTCCTTATCGATTCCGTCTTTCGTTGTAACCTCTCCGGCAATGATGACCGTATCTGTGAAAACCATCGTCTCGCAGGCTACTCTGGCTTTCGGGTCGCTTGAGAGCATATAATCAAGAATCGCATCCGAAATCTGATCGGCAACCTTATCGGGATGCCCCTTTGTTACCGATTCACTTGTAAATAATTTTCCTGCCATCTATCTTTCCTCTTAAACTGTACTCTACGTCTGCCTGACCAGCTCACAAAGGGTACTGAAAAAGTTTTAAGTTTTAAGTTTTAAGTTTTAAGTTTTAAG